>NZ_JBITTJ010000011.1:0-295743 GCF_044541845.1 Streptomyces sp. NPDC085481 | reverse complement strand
GTTCCCGACGCTGTGGTGGGGCACTCGCAGGGTGAGATCGCGGCGGCGTGTGTGTCGGGTGCGTTGTCCCTTGAGGACGCGGCCCGTGTGGTGGCCGTACGCAGTCAGGTGATCGCCGGGAGCCTTGCGGGCCGGGGTGGCATGGCGTCGGTCGCGCTGCCGGAAGTGGACGCCGTCGAGCGTCTGGAGCGGTGGGCGGACCGGGTCGAGGTGGCGGCGGTCAACGGTCCGGCGTCGGTGGTGATCGCGGGTGATGCGGAGGCTCTTGACGAGGCTCTGGAGGTCCTGGCCGCGGATGGTGTTCGCGTGCGGCGCGTGGCGGTGGACTACGCCTCCCACACCCGGCACGTGGAGGCGATCGAGGCCGAACTGACCGCCGCCTTCGCCGACATCCGCGCGCAGGCCCCACTCGTACCGCTCCTCTCCACCGTGACCGGCGAGTGGGTCCGCGAGGCCGGCGTCCTCGACGGCGGCTACTGGTACCGGAACCTGCGCAGCCAGGTCCGCTTCGGGCCCGCGATCGCCGAGCTCCTCGCCGACGGCCACACCGTCTTCGTGGAGTCCAGCGCCCACCCCGTACTCGTCCAGCCGGTCGACGAGATCGTCGACGAGGCGGACGCCGACGCCGTGGTGACCGGCTCGCTGCGCCGTGACGAGGGCGGGCTGCGCCGTCTGCTGACCTCGATGGCCGAGGTCTTCGTCCGCGGCGTCCCCCTCGACTGGACCGGCGTCCTGCCGGCCGGAAGCGCCACCGGTACGGCGTACGTCGACCTCCCGACGTACGCCTTCGACCACCAGCACTACTGGCTCCGCCTCGGTCCGGCCGGTGACGCCGCGTCGCTCGGCCTGGCCGGCGCCGACCACCCGCTGATCGGGGGAGTGGTGGCGGTGCCGGAGACCGGCGGTGTGCTGTGCACCGCCCGTCTGTCGCTCCGTACGCACCCCTGGCTCGCCGACCACGCCGTCGGCGGTGTTCCGCTCGTGCCCGTCTCCGCCCTGCTGGAACTGGCCCTCCGGGCCGGCGACGAGGTCGGCTGCGGCACACTCGACACACTGGCCGTCGAGGCGCCCCTCGTGCTGCCCGAGCAGGGCGGTGTCCGTGTCCAGGTCACCGTCGGTCGAGCGGACGAGTCCGGAGCCCGTACCGTCGCCGTCTACTCGACCCGTGAGGACACCGACGGCGACACCGCCGCGGACGCCTGGACCCGGCACGTCACCGGGACGCTCACCGCGACGCCCGATGCCTCCGCCGCCGAGTTCGACTTCACAGCCTGGCCGCCGCCCGGCGCTCGCCGCGTCGAGACGGACGGGCTCTACTCCGAGCTGGTCGGGCACGGCTACACGTACGGCCCGGTCTTCCAGGGCGTGCGGGCGGTCTGGCGGCGCGGTGAGGAGACGTTCGCCGAGCTCGCCGTACCGGAGGAGGACCGCGAGGAGGCAGGCCGGTTCGGTGTGCACCCCGCACTGCTGGACGCCCTGCTGCATCCGGCCCTTCTGGAAGCGGTGGCGGCTGACGGGGCTGCGGGTGACGATCTCCGCCGGCAGCCGCACTCCTGGCAGGGGTTCGGGTTGCACGCGGTGGGGGCGACCATGCTGCGGGCGCGGATCGTGCAGGACGGGCGGGGAGTCCTGTCGTTCGAGGCGGCCGACCCTGCCGGCGGCCTGGTCCTGACGGCGGACGCGGTGGAGTTGCGGCCGATGGCGGTCGGGCAGTTGCGGGCCGATGCCGGTCCCCTGGGCGACGACGCGCTGTTCCGGGTCGAGTGGACCGAACTGCCCGGCGCCAAGGGCAGATCGGCCGAGGTGCCGTCCTGGGCCGCCGTGGCCACCGCCGGCGAGGTCACAGCGCTGGCCGAGACGGCGGGGGACGGCGAGCTGCCCGCCGCCGTGGTGCTGCGGGCCGTCTCCGCCGTCGATGACGCCCCGGTGGACGTGACCAACCGGGTGCTCGCGGCCGTGCAGGCGTGGCTGGCCGCCCCGGGCCTGGACGCGGTCACGCTGGTCGTGGCGACCCGGGGCGCGGTGGGCGCAGGGGCCGACGGCGGCGTCACGGATCCCGCCGGCGGCGCGGTGTGGGGCCTGATCCGCGCCGCGCAGACCGAGAACCCCGACCGGATCGTGCTCCTCGACCTGGATCCGGAGCCGCAGACAGTCGACTTTGACTTCGAGTTCGACTTGGACCCCGGCCGCGCCCCCGAGGCAGACCTGCCCGCCGGCCTCGCCTCCGTACTCGGCGCCGTGCTCGCCTCAGGAGAACCCGAGGTGGCCGTACGCGGCACTGCTCTCTCCGTTCCACGGCTGGCTCGCGCCTCCACCTCCACCTCCGCTTCCGGAGCGGCCGCGGGGCGGACGCAGACGCCGCCGCCCGTGGACCTCGACCCGGACGGTACCGTCCTGATCACCGGTGGCACCGGCTCGCTGGCCGGCATCCTGGCCCGGCACCTCGTCGCGAACCACGGCGTACGCCGCCTGCTGCTCGTCAGCCGCCGCGGCCGCAGCGCCGCAGGAGCGGACGAGCTGGTCGCCGAGCTCACCGGACTCGGCGCGGCCGACGTCATCGTGGAGTCCTGCGATGTCACCGACCGGACCGCGGTGGCCGCGCTCATCGGGGCCGTACCGGCCGGGCATCCGCTGACCGCCGTCGTCCACACCGCGGGCATCGCGGACGCCGGTGTGATCGGCACGCTCGACCCGGCGCGGGTCGCGCAGGTCTTCGCGCCGAAGGTCACGGCCGTCCGGCACCTGGACGAGCTGACGCGCGAACTGGCCCCGGAACTCCGGGCGTTCGTCGTCTTCTCCTCCGTCTCGTCCGTCTTCCTCGGCGCGGGCACGGGCGGTTACGCGGCGGCCAACGCCTACCTCGACGCCCTCGCCCACCAGCGCCGGGCGGACGGCCTGCCCGCCACCTCTCTGGCGTGGGGCCTCTGGGAGCAGACCGCCGGCGGTATGGCGGCCGGCATGGACGACCTCACGCGCAGCCGGATGAACCGGCGAGGCGGCGTCCTGCCGATGTCGCCCGCCGAGGGCATGGAACTCTTCGACGCGGCGCTCCGCACCGGCGAGGCCCTGCTCGTCCCGGCCAAGCTCGACCTGCGGGCGCTGCGCGCCGACGCCACGGCCGGGCGCGGCATCCCGACCCTGCTCCGCGGCCTGGTCCACACCGGCCGACGGCAGGCGCGGGCCGCGGCAGGGGAGAGCGGTGGCGGGCTCGCCGGGCGTCTGGCCGGGCTCGCGAGGGAGGAGCAGGAGGCGCTGCTGCTTCAGCTCGTCCGCACCCATGCGGCGACCGTGCTCGGACACCCGGGGCCCGAGAGCGTACGGACCGAGACCGCGTTCCGCGACTCCGGCTTCGACTCGCTCACCTCGGTCGAGCTCCGCAACCGACTGCGCGAGGCGACCGGCCTGAAGCTGGCCACGACCGTCGTCTTCGACCACCCCACCCCGCTCGCCTTCGCCCGCTTCCTGCACGCCGAGTTGGCCGAGGCGACCGGCCCGGCCCCGGCGGCCGGCGAACCGCTCCCGCTCCCGGTCGCCGACCCCGGCGAGCCGATCGCCATCGTGGGCATGGCCTGCCGCCTGCCCGGCGGTGTGGCGAGCCCGGAGGACCTGTGGCGGCTGGTCAGCGAGGGGCGGGACGCGATGTCCGGCTTCCCGGACGACCGCGGCTGGGACGTGGACGGCCTGTTCGATTCCGACCCGGACAGGGCCGGCACGTCGTACGTGAGCCAGGGCGGGTTCCTCTACGACGCGGGCCTGTTCGACGCCGGCTTCTTCGGGATCTCGCCGCGCGAGGCCCTCGCCATGGACCCCCAGCAGCGCCTGCTCCTCGAAGGATCCTGGGAGGCCCTTGAGCGGGCCGGCATCGACCCGGGCTCGCTCAAGGGCACCGACGCCGGCGTGTTCTTCGGCGTCATGGGCCAGGGGTACGGGGCGGGTGGCGCCGTACCCGCCGAACTGGAGGGCTTCACCGGCACCGGCGGCATGGGCAGCGTCGCCTCGGGCCGCGTCTCGTACGTCCTCGGCTTCGAGGGACCCGCAGTGACCGTCGACACGGCCTGCTCGTCCTCCCTCGTCGCGATGCACATGGCAGCCCAGTCGCTGCGGCAGGGCGAGTGCACGCTCGCGCTGGCGGGCGGCGCGACGGTGATGGCGACGCCGGGGACGTTCGTGGAGTTCTCGCGCCAGCGGGGCCTGGCGGTCGACGGCCGCTGCAAGTCGTACGCGGACGCCGCGGACGGTACGGGCTGGGCCGAGGGCGCCGGTGTGGTCGTCCTCGAGCGACTGTCGGAGGCGCGGCGGAACGGCCACCGGGTGCTCGCCGTGATGCGCGGCTCCGCGGTCAACCAGGACGGTGCGTCGAACGGTCTCACGGCGCCGAACGGGCTCTCCCAGCAGCGGGTGATCCGCAAGGCGCTGGCGGCGGCCGGTCTGTCGACGGGTGACGTGGACGTGGTCGAGGGCCACGGCACGGGCACGGTCCTCGGTGACCCGATCGAGGCGCAGGCCCTGCTGGCCACGTACGGGCGCGACCGTGACCCGGAGCGTCCGCTGTGGCTGGGCTCCCTGAAGTCGAACATCGGCCACACACAGATGGCAGCCGGTGTCGCGGGCGTGATCAAGATGGTGGAGGCGCTGCGGCACGGCGTCATGCCGCCGACCCTGCACGTGGACACGCCGTCGTCGCAGGTGGACTGGTCGGCAGGTGCGGTGGAGCTGCTGACGGAGGCGCGGGACTGGCCGGAGCACGGCCGGCCGCGCCGGGTGGGTGTCTCGGGCTTCGGCGTGAGCGGGACGAACGCGCACCTGATCCTGGAGCAGGCGCCGGAGGAAGAGCCCGAGCCGACGGCAGTCGCGGCTGATGGCGTGGTGCCGCTGGTGGTGTCCGCGCGAAGTGCCGGTGCGCTTGCGGGGCAGGCGGAGCGGCTGGGGGCGTTCCTCGGTTCCGGCGAGGTGCCGTTGAGCACCGTGGCGGGTGCGCTGGTCGGCCGGCGTGCGGTGCTGTCCGAGCGTGCGGTGGTGGTGGCGGGTTCGCGGGAGGAGGCGCTGGCGGGGCTTGGAGCGCTGGCCCGGGGCGAGTCGGCCGCGGGGGTGGTGACGGCCGGTGCCTCGTCGTCGGAGACGGCGAAGGTCGTGTTGGTGTTTCCGGGGCAGGGTTCGCAGCGGGTGGGGATGGGCCGGGAACTGTACGGCCGGTTCCCGGTGTTCGCGGAGGCTTTCGACGAGGTGTGCGCCTTGCTGGACGCGCAGTTGTCGGGGTGGGTGGAGCATTCGGTCAGGGACGTGATCCTTGGTGATGCCGGGGACTTGAGTCAGACGGTGTTCACGCAGGCCGGCCTGTTCGCTGTGGAGACGGCGTTGTTCCGGCTGGTCGAGTCGTGGGGTGTGCGGCCGGATGCGGTGATGGGGCATTCGATCGGTGAGATCGCTGCGGCCCATGTCGCGGGGGTGCTGTCGTTGGCGGACGCGGCTGCTGTGGTGGCGGCTCGGGGCCGGTTGATGCAGGCGCTTCCGACCGGTGGCGCGATGGTCGCGGTGGCTGCGTCGGAGGAGGAGGTCGCCGATCTGCTCCGTGACGGTGTGGACTTGGCGGCGGTCAACGGACCGGCGTCCGTTGTCCTTTCGGGCACGGAAGGCGCCGTGCTGGCTGTGGCGGCGAAGCTCGCGGAGCAGGGCCGGAAGACCAAGCGCCTCACGGTCAGCCATGCCTTCCATTCGGTCCTGATGGAGCCGATGCTCGACGAGTTCGCCGCCGCCCTGTCCCAAGTGACGTGGTCGGAGCCGAAGTTCCCGGTGGTCTCGAACGTGACCGGGCGGCTGGCCGAGCCGGGGCAGCTCGCGGACCCGCAGTACTGGGTCGACCACGTTCGCCGTACGGTCCGCTTCGCGGACGGCGTGCAGGCCGCGGCGGGCAGCGGAGACGTGGTCTTCGTCGAGCTCGGCCCGGGCGCCGCTCTGTCGAGCGTCGTGGAGGAGTCCGCCGGTGAGCGGGCCACCTGCGTCGCGGCCCTGCGGGACGGCCGTCCCGAGGCGCACACGCTGCTGACCTCGGCCGCCGGGGTCTTCGTCCACGGTGGACCGGTCGACTGGGCCAGGGTCCTGCCGGCCGGCGCCGGTGCCGCGCACGTCGACCTCCCGACGTACGCCTTCGACCACCGGCACTACTGGCTCCGCCCCGCCCCCGCCGCCGACGCCGTGGCGCTCGGCCTCGCCGATACGGCGCATCCGCTGCTCGGCGCGGTGGTGCGGCTCCCGCAGTCGGACGGTCTGGTCTTCACCTCCCGGCTGTCCCTCCGTTCGCACGCCTGGCTCGCCGACCACGCCGTGGGCGGCGTCGTCCTCGTACCCGGCACCGGCCTGGTCGAACTGGCCGTCCGCGCGGGCGACGAGGTCGGCTGCGGCACCCTCGAAGAACTCGTCATCGAGGCACCGCTCGTCGTGCCGGAACACGGCGGCGTCCGCGTCCAGGTCGCCGTCGGCGGCCCTGACCACAACGGCGCTCGCGCCGTCGACATCTACTCGACCCGCGACGACTCCGCAGACCGCAGCGGCGCGGACGCGTGGATCCGCCACGCGACCGGCCGACTGGTGACGGAGGCCGCAGTCCGCGCCGCGCCGGTCGACTTCGCCACCTGGCCCCCGCCCGGCGCCGAGCGCGTCGAGGTCGACGCCGACGACTTCTACGCGGGTCTGATCCGGGTGGGTTACGCGTACGGCCCGGCGTTCCAGGGCCTGCGTGCGGTGTGGCGGCGCGGCGAGGAGGTCTTCGCCGAGATCGCGCTGCCGGAGGAACAGCGCGACGCCGCCGCCCGGTTCGGTATCCACCCCGCCCTGCTGGACGCCGCCCTGCACTCCAACGGCTTCGTCCAGCCCGCCCACGCCCCGGCGGGGCAGGAGCGGCCGCGGACGGTGCTGCCGTTCGCCTGGAACGGTCTGGCGCTGCACGCCGCCGGTGCTTCGGCGCTACGGGTACGGGTCGCGCCGTCCGGGCCGGACGCGGTGTCGCTACAGGCGGCCGACGAGACCGGCGGTCTCGTCCTGACCACCGACTCGCTCGTGTTCCGCGAGGTCTCCGCCGAGCAGCTGGAGGCGGCGGCCGGTGCGACGGGCGACGACTCGTTGTTCGGTGTGGAGTGGACCCAGCTGCCTGCCCCGGCGTCACCGGCGGTGGCCCGACCGGTGCCGACCTGGGCCCCGGTCGCCACCGCCGCCGACGTGGCGGCGCTCGCCGAACGTGGCGAAGCCCCGACGGCCGTGGTCGTCCGAGCGGTCTCGGCGGAGGCGGACGGCGACGACGCACTGGGGCTCACCGCCCGCGTACTCGACGTACTCCAGGCCTGGCTGGCGGAGGACGCGGCCTTCGATGACGGCAAGCTGGTCGTCGTCACTCAGGGCGCGGTGCCGGCCGCCGGCGACGCCGACGTCACCGACCCGGCCGGCGCCGCCGTCTGGGGCCTCGTCCGGGCCGCCCAGGCCGAGAACCCCGATCGGATCGTCCTGTTCGATTCCGAAGACGGCGAATTCGAGGGCGAGTTGGGCGACCTGCTCGCCGGCGCCGAGCCGCAGCTCGCGAAGCGCGGTTCGGTGCTGTCCGCGCCGCGCCTGATCCGTACCGCCACCCCGGACCGGGAGGCCCCTGCGGTCCTCGATCCCGAGGGCACCGTCCTGGTCACCGGCGGCACGGGTTCGCTCGGTGCGCTACTGGCCCGGCACCTGGTCACCGAGCACGGCGCCCGACACCTGGTCCTGGCGAGCCGACGTGGTCGGGACGCCGAAGGTGCGACTCGACTCGTCGCCGATCTACGCGATCTGGGCGCGGCATCCGTGACCGTCACCGCCTGTGACGTCACCGACCGGGGCGCCGTGGCAGCCCTGCTGGACTCCATCTCCGACGAGCACCCCCTCACGGGGATCGTCCACACCGCGGGCCTGTTGGACGACGGCGTGATCGGGGCACTGACGCCGGAGCGCCTGTCGTACGTCTTCGGGCCGAAGGTCGCTGCCGCCCGCCACCTGGACGAGCTCACCCGCCACCTCGACCTCTCGGTCTTCGCGCTGTTCTCCTCCGCCGCCGGTCTCTTCGGCTCGGCCGGCCAGGGCAACTACGCGGCGGCCAACGCCTACCTCGACGCGGTCGCCCACCGGCGCCGGGCGGCCGGCCTGCGGGCCACGTCGCTCGCCTGGGGCCCGTGGGAGCAGACCACCGGCATGACGGCCGGAGCCGACGCGGCCCACCGCACCCGGGCCAACCGGCGCGGCGGCATCGTCCCCCTCCGCCCGAAGGAGGGCCTGGCCCTCTTCGACGCGGCGCTGAGCGGTGACCGAGCCCTGGTCGTGCCGATCGACCTGGACCTGCGGGCCGTGCGAGCCGACGCGGCGACGGGCGGCGGCGTGCCGCCCCTGCTGCGGAGCCTGGTCCGTGGCACCGCCCGGCAGGTGGCGCGGGCCGCGTCCGGGGACGGCGGTGGCGGCCTGCTCCGCAGGCTGGCCGGACTCGCCAGGGAAGAGCAGGAGGCAGTACTCGTCGACCTGCTGCGCACCCAGGTGGCGACGGTGCTGGGGCACAGCGGCCCTGAGGGAGTCGTGGCCGGTACGCGGTTCAAGGACGCCGGCTTCGACTCGCTCACCTCGGTCGAGCTCCGCAACCGGCTCCGCGAGGCCACCGGCCTCAACCTGGCCGCGACGGTGGTCTTCGACTACCCGACCCCACTCGCCCTGGCCCGCCACGTACACGCCGAACTCCTCCCGGACGGCGCGAAGAGCGGAGCGAGGAAGGGACCGGAGGCCGACGAGGAGCGCGTGCGACACGCCCTGGTCTCCCTCCCGCTGGACCGGATCCGGGAGGCCGGACTGCTGGACGCCCTGGTCGAGCTGGCCGCCCTCGAATCCGTAACGCCCGGGACAGGGCAGCCGGACGAGGCGGACGAGACGGACGGAGCGGGTGCGCTCGCCGGTCTGGACGTCGACGACCTCGTCCAACTGGCGCTCGGTGACAGCGACGAGGACCTCGAAGGCTGATGCGGTACCGACTGATGAGGACAGCTAAGTGAGTACTTCATACGAGAAGCTGGTCGAGGCGCTGCGCAAGTCGCTCGAAGAGGTCGGCACGCTGAAGAAGCGCAACCGTCAACTCCTCAACGCGTCCCGTGAGCCCATCGCCATCGTGGGCATGGCCTGCCGCCTGCCGGGCGGTGTGGCGAGCCCGGAGGACCTGTGGCGGCTGGTCAGCGAGGGCAGGGACGGCGTGACCGGCTTTCCGTCCGACCGTGGCTGGGATTTGGAAGGCCTGTTCGACGCCGACCCGGACAAGACGGGCACGTCGTACGTCGACCAGGGCGGGTTCCTGCACGAGGCGGGCCGGTTCGACGGCGAGCTGTTCGGGATCTCGCCGCGTGAGGCGCTGGCGATGGACCCGCAGCAGCGGCTGCTCCTGGAGACCTCGTGGGAGGCCCTGGAGCGGGCCGGGATCGACCCGGGGACGCTGAAGGGCACGGATGTCGGCGTGTTCAGCGGCATCATGGGCGTCGACTACTTCGCCGGCGGCAGCGTGCCGCCCGAGCTCGAGGGCTTCACCGGCACCGGCGCGGCGGCCAGCGTGGCCTCGGGCCGGGTCTCGTACGTGTTCGGCTTCGAGGGCCCCGCGGTCACCCTCGACACCGCCTGTTCCTCCTCCCTCGTCGCCATCCACCTCGCCGTCCAGGCGCTGCGCCGGGGCGAGTGCTCGATGGCGCTGGCCGGCGGCGCGACCGTGATGGCCACACCCGGTCTCTTCATCGACTTCTCCCGGCAGCGCGGGCTCGCGGCCGACGGCCGCTGCAAGTCGTACGCGGACGCCGCCGACGGTACGGGCTGGGCCGAGGGCGCCGGCGTCGTGGTCCTGGAGCGACTCTCCGAGGCCCGGCGCAACGGACACCGCGTCCTCGCGGTCGTACGCGGCTCCGCCGTCAACCAGGACGGCGCCTCGAACGGCCTGACCGCCCCCAACGGGCCCTCCCAGCAGCGTGTGATCCGCAGGGCCCTCGCCAACGCGGGCCTGTCGACGGCCGACGTGGACGTGATCGAGGGCCATGGCACCGGCACGGTGCTCGGCGACCCGATCGAGGCGCAGGCCCTGCTGGCCACCTACGGCCAGGACCGGCCCGCCGACCAGCCGCTGTGGCTCGGCTCGCTGAAGTCCAACATCGGCCACACCCAGGCCGCGGCCGGCGTCTCCGGCGTCATCAAGATGGTGCAGGCGCTCAGGCATGGCGTGATGCCGCCGACCCTGCACGTCGACACCCCGTCCTCGCAGGTCGACTGGTCGGCCGGCGCGGTGGAGCTGCTGACCGAGGCGCGGGCATGGCCGGAGACGGACCGACCGCGCCGTGCCGGCGTCTCGGGCTTCGGCGTCAGCGGGACGAACGCGCACGTCATCCTGGAGCAGGCGCCGGAGACCGAGGCCCAGCTCGTGGAGGCGGAGGCCGAGGCCGAGGACGGTGACGGCGCGGTGCCGCTGGTGATCTCGGCGGCCTCCGCCGGATCACTGGCCGGGCAGGCCGGCTGGCTGGCGTCTCTGCTCGACTCGCCTGACGCCGTCTCGCTGTCGCGGGTGGCCGGTGCGCTGGTCGCGCAGCGGGCCGTGCTCGGTGAGCGTGCGGTGGTGGTGGCGGGTTCGCGGGAGGAGGCGCTGGCGGGGCTCGGTGCGCTGGCGCGGGGGGAGTCGAGCCCTGGCGTCGTCACCGGCAGTGCTGGGGGTTCGGCTCGTACGGTGTTGGTGTTTCCGGGGCAGGGTTCGCAGCGGGTGGGGATGGGCCGGGAGTTGTACGACCGGTATCCGGTGTTCGCGGAGGCTTTCGACGAGGTGTGCGCCTTGTTGGACGCGCAGTTGTCGGGGTGGGTGGAGCATTCGGTCAGGGACGTGATCCTTGGTGATGCCGGGGACTTGAGTCAGACGGTGTTTACGCAGGCCGGCCTGTTCGCTGTGGAGACGGCGTTGTTCCGGCTGGTCGAGTCGTGGGGTGTGCGGCCGGATGCGGTGATGGGGCATTCGATCGGTGAGATCGCGGCGGCCCACGTGGCGGGGGTGCTGTCGCTGTCCGACGCCGCAGCTGTGGTGGCGGCTCGGGGCCGGTTGATGCAGGCGTTGCCGTCTGGTGGCGCGATGGTCGCGGTGGCTGCGTCGGAGGGCGAGGTCGCCGAGCTGCTTGGTGAGGGTGTGGATCTGGCGGCGGTGAACGGGCCGGCGTCGGTGGTTCTGTCGGGTGTCGAGGATGCCGTGCTGGCTGTGGCGGCGAAGCTGGCGGAGCAGGGCCGGAAGACCAAGCGGCTGACCGTGTCCCACGCGTTCCACTCGGTGCTGATGGAGCCGATGCTCGACGAGTTCGCTGCTGTTCTCTCTCAAGTGGCGTGGTCTGAGCCGAAGTTCCCGGTGGTCTCGAACGTGACCGGGCGGCTGGCCGAGCCGGGGCAGCTCGCTGACCCGCGGTACTGGGTTGATCATGTCCGTCGTACGGTCCGCTTCGCGGACGGCGTGGCGGCCGCGGCGGGTGACGGCGAGGTGGTCTTCGTCGAGCTCGGTCCCGGGGCGGCCCTGTCGAGTGTCGTGGAGGAGTCCGCCGGAGAGCATGCCACCTGCGTCGCGGCTCTCCGTGACGGTCGTCCCGAGGCGCAGACGCTCCTGACCTCGGCCGCCGAGGTTTTCGTCCACGGCGGACCGGTCGACTGGGCCAAGGTCTTGCCGGCCGGCGCCGGTGCCGCGTACCTCGACCTCCCGACCTACGCCTTCGACCACCGGCACTACTGGCTCCCGGCCACCCCCGCCACCGACGTCTCCTCGCTCGGGCAGGGGAAGGCCGACCACCCGATGCTGGGCGCCGTCGTGCGACTCCCGCAGTCCGACGGTCTGGTCCTCACCTCCCGGCTGTCCCTCCGTTCGCACGCCTGGCTCGCCGACCACGCCGTGGGCGGCGTCGTCCTCGTCCCCGGGACCGGCCTGGTCGAGCTGGCCGTGCGTGCCGGCGACGAGGTCGGTTGCGGCACGCTCGACGAACTGGTCATCGAGGCGCCGCTCGTCGTTCCCGAGCAGGGCGGCGTCCGAGTCCAGGTCGCCGTCGGCGGCCCCGACGGGAACGGCGAACGCACCGTCGAGGTGTACTCGGCCCGCGAGGGCGCGGCGGCGGACGGGGCAGACGGGGCCGACGGGTCCGAAGGTTGGATCCGGCACGCGTCCGGCACTCTCGCGCCGACGACGCTCGCCGCGCCCGCTCCGCAGTTCGACTTCGCCGCCTGGCCCCCGCCCGGTGCGCGGCCGGTGGACATCACCGGGGGTTACGACCTGCTCGCCCGCGCGGGGTACGCGTACGGGGAGTCGTTCCAGTGCGTGCGCGCCGTGTGGCGGCGTGGCGAGGAGATCTTCGCCGAGGTCGCCCTGCCGGAGGAACTGCGCGACAGCGCCGCCCGGTTCGGCATCCACCCGGGACTGCTGGACGCCGCCCTGCACTCCAGCATGCTCGACGCGGCGGCCGCGCTCCGGGGCCAGGTGCCGGATGAGGCGTCGGACGAATCGGCGGCCGACGAGCCCGTCGTACGGCTCCCGTTCGCCTGGAAGGGCCTGGAACTGCACGCCGCCGGCGCTGCCTCGATCCGCGTGCGGGTCGTGCAGGTCGCGCCGGACGCCCTGGATCTGGAGGCGGTCGACGACGAGGGCGGCCTCGTGCTGAGGCTGGATTCTCTGGTGTCCCGGGCCGTCTCCGCCGAGCAGTTGGAGGCCGCGGCCGGCACCGCACCGGGCAGCGACTCGCTCTTCACCGTCGAGTGGGCCGAACTGCCCGCCCCGGTCCCGGCGGCTCCGGTGCCGGCGGCCACACCGCGGGTCACCGTCGTGGACGCCGTCACCACCGGTGTCACCGACACCCCGTACGCGCTGACCCGGCGCGCACTGGAGGCCGTCCAGGTCTGGCTGGCCGACGAAACGGCCGACGAGGGCTCCCGCCTCGTCGTACGCACCCGGGGCGCCGTCGCCGCCGGAGGCGACGCGGCGGTCACCGACCCGGCGGGCTCGGCGGTCTGGGGCCTCGTCCGGGCCGCTCAGGCCGAGAACCCCGACCGGATCGTCCTCCTCGACGCAGAAGAGCTCGACACAGAAGAGGAGGGGTTCAAGGCGGACTTGAGTGCCGTCCTGGCCCTCGGTGAGCCCCAGCTCGCGGTCCGTGGCGGCACGTTGCACGTTCCCCGGCTCGCCCGTGCCGACGTTTCCGTTCCGCCCGTTCCGGTCCTGGATCCGGAGGGCGCCGTCCTCGTGACCGGGGGCACCGGCTCGCTGGGCGCGGTGCTGGCCCGGCACCTGGTCGCGGAGCACGGCATCCGCCGCCTTGTCCTGACCAGCCGGCGCGGCCTGGAGGCGGAGGGTGCCCGCGACCTCGTGGCCGAACTGCTTTCCCTGGGCGCGGAGTCGGTGGCCGTCCCGGCCTGCGACGTGACCGACCCGGCGGCGCTCGGCTCCCTCCTCCGGGAACTCTCCCGGACTCGCCTCACCGCCGTCGTCCACGCCGCGGGCGTTTTCGACGGCGGGGTGATCGGCGACATCGATCCCGAGCGGATGGCCCGCGCCTTCGCTCCGAAGGTCACCGCCCTCCAGCACCTGGACGAGCTCACCCGCGAACTCGCCCCGGACCTGGACGCGTTCGTCGTCTACTCCTCCGTCTCCGCCGTCTTCCTCGGCGCCGGTACGGGCAGTTACGCCGCAGCCAACGCCTTCATGGACGGGCTCATGGCCCGGCGCCGCGCCGACGGCCTTCCGGCCCTCTCCCTCGCCTGGGGCCCGTGGGAGCAGGACTCCGGCATGGGCGCCGACCTGGACGAGCTGTCGCGGAGCCGGATGAACCGGCGCGGCGGTGTGCAGCCGCTGGCGGCGGAGGAGGGCCTGGCCCTGTTCGACGCCGCCCTGCACAGCGACCGCTCGCTCCTCGTCCCGGCCAGGCTCGACCTGCGTGCCCTGCGCGCGGCGGCCACCGGCGGCGCCGGGGTGCCGCCGCTGCTGCGCGGCCTGGTGCGGCCGGCCCGCCAGCAGGCGGCGCGCGGTGCGGCGCGGGACGGCGGCAACGGGCTGGCCGTGCGGCTGGCCGGGCTCGCGACACCCGCCGAGCGCGAGAGCCTGCTCCTGGACCTCGTCCGTACCCACGTCGCGGCCGTGCTCGGGCACGCCGGCGCGGCCGACGTCATGGCGGAGCGGGCCTTCAAGGACGCCGGCTTCGACTCGCTCACCTCGGTCGAACTGCGCAACCGGCTCCGCGAGGCCACCGGACTCGGCCTCCCCGCCACGGTCGTCTTCGACTACCCCACTCCGCTCGCCCTGGCGCGATTCCTGGACGGCGAGTTCGCCGGCGGCACGGGGGCCGCAGGGGACGCACTCGTCGCGGTGGGCGGCATGCCGTCGGCCACCGCCGCGGTCGCGCACGACCCGGACGATCCGGTGGCGATCGTCGGCATGGCCTGTCGCCTGCCCGGCGGGGTCGCGAGTCCCGAGGACCTGTGGCGGCTGGTCGCAGAGGGCCGGGACGGCGTGTCCGGGTTCCCCGGCGACCGCGGCTGGGGTCTGGACGAGCTCTTCGACAGCGACCCCGAGCACGAGGGGACCTCGTACGTCGACCAGGGCGGCTTCCTGCACGAGGCCGGGCTCTTCGACCCCGCCTTCTTCGGGATATCCCCGCGCGAGGCCACGGCCATGGACCCGCAGCAGCGGCTGCTCCTGGAGACCTCCTGGGAGGCCCTCGAGCGGGCCGGCATCGACCCGGGCGCGCTCAAGGGCACGGACGTCGGCGTGTTCAACGGCATCATGGGCGTCGACTACTACACGGGCGGCAACGTTCCCGCCGAGCTCGGCGGCTTCGCCCTCACCGGCGCCGGAGCGAGCGTGGCGTCCGGCCGGATCTCGTACGTGTTCGGGTTCGAGGGACCGGCGGTGACCGTCGACACGGCCTGCTCGTCCTCGCTCGTCGCCCTCCACCTCGCCGCCCAGGCGCTGAGGCAGGGCGAGTGCTCGCTCGCGCTCGCCGGCGGTTCGACGGTGATGTCCAGCCCCAGCATGTTCATGGAGTTCTCCCGGCAGCGGGCCCTCGCGGCCGACGGCCGCTGCAAGTCGTACGCGGACGCCGCCGACGGTACGGGCTGGGCCGAGGGCGCGGGCGTCGTCGTCCTGGAGCGCCTTTCGGAGGCGCGCCGTAACGGCCACCCCGTCCTGGCCGTACTGCGCGGCAGCGCGGTCAACCAGGACGGCGCGTCCAACGGCCTGACGGCCCCGAACGGCCCGTCGCAGCAGCGCGTCATCCGCAAGGCCCTCGCGGCCGCCGGTCTCTCCGCAGCCGACGTCGACCTGGTCGAGGGCCATGGCACCGGCACCGTACTCGGCGACCCGATCGAGGCGCAGGCCCTGCTGGCCACCTACGGGCGCGGCCGGGCCGCCGGTCAGCCGCTGTGGCTGGGCTCGCTGAAGTCCAACATCGGCCACGCCCAGGCGGCCGCCGGTGTCTCCGGCGTGATCAAGACCGTGCAGGCGCTGCGGCACGGCGTCATGCCCGCGACCCTCCATGTGGACGCACCCTCCTCGCAGGTCGACTGGTCGGCCGGCGCCGTCGAACTGCTCACCGAGGCCCGCGCGTGGCCCGAGCTCGCGCGCCCCCGCAGGGCGGCGGTGTCCTCCTTCGGGCTCAGCGGCACCAATGCGCACGTAATCCTGGAGCAGGCTCCGCAGGAGCAGGAAGCGCCGCTATCTACTCCTGCCGACGGTGTCGCCGCGCCCTCCTCGGCGCTGCCGCTGGTCCTCTCGGCCAAGACCCCCGAGGCGCTGGCCGGTCAGGCCGAGCGTCTCGCCTCGTACGTGACGGAGACCGCCGGCACACCCCTGCCGGCGCTCGCGGCCGCGCTGGTCTCGCAGCGCGCCGTGCTGGCGGAGCGCGCGGTCGTCGTGGGCGGTTCGCGGGAGGAGGCCCTGGCGGGTCTGGCCGCCCTCGCACGCGGCGAGGCTTCCCCCGCCGTGGTGACCGGCGCGCCGGTGTCCGCCCCGACGGCGTCCTCGGCGGCCTCGCCGACGTCCTCCCCCGCGTCCGCCGGGCACTCCGCCGCGGCCGCCGGGCGGACCGTCTTCCTCTTCCCGGGGCAGGGCTGGCAGTGGGCCGCCATGGGCGCCGAACTGCTCGACTCCTCCCCGGTGTTCGCCGAGCGGATCGCCGAGTGTGCGGCGGCGCTCGATCCCTGGGTGGACTGGTCGCTGATCGACGTCCTGCGCGGCGCCGTCCCGGACGGGACGCTCGACCGGGTCGACGTCCACCAGCCGGTGTGCTTCGCGGTGATGCTCGGCCTGACGGCCGTCTGGGAGTCCGTCGGCGTCGTGCCGGACGCCGTCGTCGGCCACTCGCAGGGCGAGATCGCGGCGGCCTGTGCCGCCGGCGCGCTGTCGCTCCAGGACGCGGCCCGGCTCGTGGCCGTACGCGGCCGGATCATCGCCGACACCCTCTCCGGGCACGGTGGCATGGCCTCCGTCGCCCTGTCGGAGGCGGAGACGGCCAAGCGGCTCGAGCGCTGGGCAGACAGGGTTGAGATCGCCGTCGTCAACACCGCGACCTCCGTCGTGATCGCGGGGGACGTGGCGAGCCTGGACGAGGCGGTCGACGCCCTCAAGGCCGACGGGGTCCGCGTCCGGCGGGTGAAGGTCGACTACGCCTCCCACACACGGCACGTCGATCCCGTCGAGCAGGCCATGACCGAGGCGTTCGCGGACATCCGCAGTAAGGCCCCCCGGATTCCCCTCCTGTCGACCACGACGGGCGAGTGGATCCGCGAGGCCGGTGCGCTCGACGGCGGCTACTGGTTCCGCAACCTGCGGGGCGGGGTCCGGTTCCGTGCCGCCGTCGCCACCCTCCTCGACGAGGGGCACACGGTCTTCGTGGAGGCCGGCGCCCACCCGGTCCTCGTCCAGCCGGTGAACGAGATCGTCGACGAGGCGGACGCCGACGCCGTGGTGACCGGCACGCTGCGCCGCGGCGAGGGCGGCCCGCGCCGCCTGCTGACCTCGATGGCCGAACTCTTCGTCCGGGGCGTCCCCGTCGACTGGAGCGGCACCCTGCCGACCGTCACGGGCACCGGCACGGGGAACGCCACCTCCGCCGCCGCACCCCACCTCGACCTCCCGACCTACGCCTTCGAGCACCGGCACTACTGGCTCCCGGCGGGCGGCGCCGGTGCCGCCGGCGATGTCGCCTCGCTCGGCCTGACCGGCACCGACCACCCCATGATCGGCGCGTTCGTCGAGGTGCCCGAGACCGGCGGCCTGCTCTGCACGTCCCGGCTCTCTCTGCGTACGCACCCCTGGCTGGCCGACCACGCCGTCGGCGACACCGTCCTCGTACCCGGCACGGGACTCGTCGAACTGGCCGTCCGCGCGGGCGACGAGGTCGGCTGCGGCACACTGGAGGAACTGGTCATCGAGGCGCCGCTGATCCTGCCCGAGCAGGGCGGCGTCCGTGTCCAGGTCACGGTCGGCGGTCCGGACGAGACCGGCGCCCGTACCGTCGCGGTCTACTCCACCCCCGAGGACGCCACCGGCGAGCCATGGACCCGTCACGCCACCGGCACCCTCACGGCGACCCCCGCCGCCCCCGCGCCCCGCTTCGACCACACCGCGTGGCCGCCGCCCGGCGCCGAGCCGGTCGGGATCGCCCCCGAGGCCTTCTACGCGGAGCTCCTCGCGCACGACTACGTGTACGGGCCGGTCTTCCGCGGCCTGCGGGCGGCGTGGCGGCGCGGCGACGAGGTCTTCGCCGAGATCGCCCTGCCCGAGGAGGACCGGGGGAGCGCCGCGGGCTTCGGCATCCACCCGGCCCTGCTGGACGCGGCCCTGCACGCGAAGGCGTTCCTCGCCGCCGGTGACGGGCGCACGATGTTGCCGTTCGCCTGGAACGGCCTCACCCTGCACGCCGCCGGCGCCGCCACGCTCCGGGTCCGCGTCGTACAGCCGACGGCCGACTCCCTGGCCCTGGAAGCCTTCGACGAGACGGGCGAGCCGGTCCTGACGGCCCGGTCGCTGGTCTTCCGCCCGGTGACGGCCGCCCAGTTGGGGGTTACGGCCGGGAGCGGCGGGGCTTCACTGTTCGGGGTCGACTGGTCGGCGGTTCCCCTCGACGCCGAACCGCCGACGGCCAAGCCGCCGACGGCCGAACCGCCCTCCTGGGTACGGCTGTCCACCGCCGAGGAGGTGGCGACGCTCGCCGACGACGTGCTCACCGGGGCGGCCGTCGCACCCGAAGCGGCGATCCTGGCGGCCGTCACCGAGGGTGCCGACGACACCCCGCTGGACCTGACCGACCGGGTCCTTGAGGTCGTCCAGACCTGGCTGGCCGGCGGCGGACTGGAGAGCACCCGCCTCGTGGTCGTGACCCGGGGCGCCGTCGCCGCCGGAGGCGACGCGGCGGTCACCGACCCGGCGGGCTCGGCGGTCTGGGGCCTCGTCCGGGCCGCTCAGGCCGAGAACCCCGACCGGATCGTCCTCCTCGACACAGAAAAGCTCGACACAGAAGAGCTCGACACAGAAGAGGAGGGGTTCAAGGCGGACTTGAGTGCCGTCCTGGCCCTCGGTGAACCCCAGCTCGCGGTCCGTGGCGGCACGTTGCACGTTCCCCGGCTCACCCGTGCCGACGTTTCCGTTCCGCCCGTTCCGGTCCTGGATCCGGAGGGCACCGTCCTCGTGACCGGGGGCACCGGCTCGCTGGGCGCGGTGCTGGCCCGGCACCTGGTCGCGGAGCACGGCATCCGCCGCCTTGTCCTGACCAGCCGGCGCGGCCTGGAGGCGGACGGCGCCCGCGACCTCGTGACCGAACTGCTGTCCCTGGGCGCGGAGTCGGTGGCCGTCCCGGCCTGCGACGTGACCGACCCGGCGGCGCTCGGGTCCCTCCTCCGGGAACTCTCACGGACTCGCCTCACCGCCGTCGTCCACGCCGCCGGTCTCTTCGACGCCGGAGTCATCGGCGACATCGACCGCGACCGGCTGGAGCGCGTGTTCGCCGCGAAGGTGACGGCGACCCGGCAGCTGGACGAGCTCACCCGCGAACTCGTCCCGGACCTGGACGCGTTCGTCGTCTACTCCTCCGTCTCCGCCGTCTTCCTCGGCGCCGGTACGGGCAGTTACGCCGCAGCCAACGCGTACATGGACGGCCTGATGGCCCGGCGCCGCGCCGACGGCCTTCCGGCTCTCTCCCTCGCCTGGGGCCTGTGGGAGCAGTCCACCGGTATGGCGGCCGGCACCGACGACCTCACCCGCAGCAGGCTGAACCGACGCGGTGGTCTGCAGTCGATGACCCCCGCCGAGGGCCTGGCCCTGTTCGACGCCGCCCTGCGCAGCGACCGCTCCCTCCTCGTCCCCGCCCGTCTCGACCTGCGTGCGCTGCGCGCCGAAGCCGCCGCGGGCCGGGAGACGCCCGCGCTGCTGCGGGGGCTGGTCGCGGCCCAGCGGAAGGCGGCCCGCCCGGTCGTGTCGCGCGACGAGCGCCGCCGGCTCGCCGAACGGCTGGCGGGGCTGCCCCCGGCCGAGCGGGTGACGGCTCTCCTCGACCTCGTACGCACCCAGGTGGCGGTCGTCCTCGGCTACGGGGCGAACCAGCGGATCGACGCCGACCAGGGTCTCTTCGAGATCGGCTTCGACTCGCTGACCGCGCTCGAACTGCGCAACCGGATCGGTGAGTTGATCGGCGCCAAGCTCCCGACCGGCCTCGTCTTCGACCACCCGACACCCACCCTGCTCGTCGCCCACCTGCACGAGCGGCTGTTCGGCGAGGACGCTCCGGGCCCCACGGGGGTGGCCGTGTGACGACACCGGACACACCGGCCACGAGGAAGAGACGAACGACGGAAGGGGAGAAGGACGTGTTCGACGCGGAGGCGTATCTCCGGCGCATCGGCTGCCAGGGCGAGACCCGGGTCGACATCGAGACGCTGCGCAGGCTCCAGAAGCGGCACCTCATGGCGATCCCGTACAACATCGCGGCCCAGGACTTCGCGGACGGCATCCACCTGGTCGACCTGGACGAGGACGCGATGTTCCGGACGGTCGTCCTCGACGGTCGCGGCGGCACCTGCTTCCAGCTGAACCGCCTGTTCTTCCGGCTCCTGCGCGAACTGGGGTACGACGCCACCCTGATGGCGGCCAGCACGGCCGAGGGCCGGGAGAACTTCGGCACCGACGTGGAGCACATGTTCATCCGGGTCGCGCTGGACGGCGCCGAGTGGCTCGTCGACGCGGGCTATCCGGGACCCTCGTACCTCGAACCGCTCCTCGTCACCGACGCCGTCCAGACGCAGTACGGCAGTCAGTTCCGGCTCGTGGAGCAGGCTGACGGCGGGTACGCGCTGCAGCGGCGGGCGCGGGTCGGACGGTGGGGCGTCGTCTACGTCTTCCGGCTGCTCGAACGCCGGTGGGACGACTGGAGGGAGCTGGAGGACCGCGCCCGCGCGAACCCCGCTCCCGCGCCGGACGGCGACCCGCAGGGCGTGCTGTACGGCCGGAGCTTCGACAACGGTCAGGTCGTCCTCAAGGGCCGCCGGCACCTGACGGTCCGCGACGGCCGCGAGCGCGCCCGCACCGTCGTCGACGACGACGAGCACCGGGCCCTGGTGACGCGGATCCTCTCCGGGGACCTCCCCGAAACGCCCTGAAAGGCTCTGTAATCCCCTGAACATCCGTAATCCGGAAATGACGAAGGCTGGAAAGGAATTCAGAATGGCGAAGAAGACGGCTGACGTGGTGGTCATCGGCGGCGGTCCCGCGGGGGCGGTGAGCGCCTACGTACTGGCCCGCCAGGGTCACTCCGTCGTGCTCCTGGAGCGTGACGAGTTCCCGCGGTTCCACATCGGCGAGTCGCTGCTGCCGTACATGATGGGCCTGTTCGACCGGATCGGCCTGCGGGAGGCGCTCGAGACCAAGGGCTACGTGCCCAAGTTCGGCGGCGAGTTCATCGACCCGACGGAGACCAAGTTCTTCTCCGGGGTCTTCCGCGCGGACTTCAGCCTGCAGGGCGAGGGCCGTTTCGACCGGGCTTTCCAGGTCGAGCGGGCCCGGTTCGACGCCATGCTCGTCGAGGAGGCCGAGAAGGCCGGCGCCGAGGTCCACCTGGGCACGCCGGTGAAGGACCTCCTCCTCGACGGCGAGCGGATCACGGGCGTCACGTACGAGAAGGACGGCGAGGAGCACCGGATCGACGCGTCGTACGTGATCGACGCGAGCGGCCGGGCGGGCAGGATCGCCAACAGGTTCGGGCTGCGCAAGACGCTGGAGAAGCTCCGCATGGTCGGCGTGTTCCGCCACTACACCGGCCTCGACGAGCGGCACAACCTCGGCAACGAGGGCGACATCCAGGTCGGCGCGCACGACGACGGCTGGGTGTGGGCGATCCCGATCTCCAAGGACGTCATCAGCGTCGGCACGGTGATGCCGCGCGACGTGTTCCGCAAGGGCACACCGGAGGAGGCCTTCGACGAGCACCTGAACCGGGTGCCGCGGATCACCGCGCGGCTCACCGGGACGACCCCGTCCACGGACCTCAAGATCGAGACGGACTACTGCTACCACGCGGACACCGTCACCGGCCCCGGCTGGGTCATGGTCGGCGACGCGGGCTGCTTCGGCGACCCGATGTTCTCCGGCGGTGTGCTGGTCGCGACGTCGACCGCGGCGCGCGCCGCCGAGACGATCAGCGCCGCGCTGAAGGACCCGGCCGACGCGGACCGCCTGATCGAGGAGTACGCGAACTACTTCAAGACGGGCTACGACACCTACATCCGGCTCATCCACGCCTTCTACGACGGCGAGCTGGTGGCGGTGGCGGCCGACGCCGGGCGCACCACCTCCCGCGACGCGCTGGAGCGGTACCTGATCCGGCTGATCGGCGGCGACTTCTGGAGCGAGCACAACGCGGTCGCGCAGGAGATGCGCCGGCGCCCGGAGTGGGACACCTTCGCGCCGTTCCAGCGGGTCTTCGGCTGCCCGGCCTACCCGCACCTCGACGAGCAGGACCGCAAGGAGCGGGCCGAGGCCCGCATCCTGCGGGTGACCTCCGGCCAGTAGCGGCCCGCGGTGGAGAGCCCGGTGGTGCCCCGGGGGTCCTGGCGGCGGTCCGCCGCCGGGGTCCCGGCGGGGTGCCGCCCGGTGCATGACCGGCTGACGAGACGACAGGGTGAGGCGGCGTGAGAGAACAGATACCGGTACGCATCGGCGAGCGTTCCTACGAGGTGCTGATCGGCCCCGGGGTGCGCTCCTCGCTGGCCGAGGTCATCGAGGGCATCGGCGCCCGGCGGGTCGCCGTCGTGTCGGCCCGGCCCGCGCAATGGGTGCCCGACACCGGGGTGGAGACCCTGTTACTGCCCGCCCGGGACGGCGAGCCGGACAAGAACCTCGCCACCGTCGAGGCGCTGTGCGCGGAGTTCGTACGCTTCGGTCTCACCCGCACCGACGCCGTCGTGTCCTGCGGGGGCGGCACCACCACCGACGTCGTCGGCCTGGCCGCAGCCCTCTACCACCGGGGTGTTCCCGTGGTGCACCTGCCGACCACGCTGCTCGCCCAGGTGGACGCGAGCGTCGGCGGCAAGACGGCGGTCAACCTGCCCTCCGGCAAGAACCTGGTCGGCGCCTACTGGCAGCCCGCCGCCGTGCTCTGCGACACCGACTACCTGTCCACCCTGCCCCGGCGCGAGCTGCTCAACGGCCTCGGCGAGATCGCCCGCTGCCACTTCATCGGCGCCGGCGACCTGCGCGGCCTCGGCCTGGCGGAGCAGATCGCGGCCGGCGTGACCCTCAAGGCCGGCGTGGTCTCCGCGGACGAGCGGGACACCGGCCTGCGGCACATCCTCAACTACGGCCACACCCTCGGCCACGCCCTGGAGGTGGCCGGCGGCTTCGCCCTCCGGCACGGCGAGGCCGTCGCCATCGGCACGGTCTTCGCGGGTCTGCTCGCCGGCGCCCTGGACCGGATCGGTCCCGAGCGGGTGGCGGAGCACCGGGAGGTCGTCGGGTTCTACGGCCTGCCGACCGCGCTGCCCGAGGGGATCGAGGCGGCCGAGCTGATCCGCCTGATGCGGCGGGACAAGAAGGCGCTGGCCGGCCTGGCGTTCGTCCTCGACGGCCCGGGGGGAGCGGAGCTCGTCCACGACGTGCCCGAGCGGGTCGTCGCCGAGGTCCTGGAGCGGATGCCGCGACAGCCGCTCGACCGGCTGATCGGCCCGCACGGAACGGGAGCCCCGGTGGCATGACGTACTCATCAGGGGGAGCGCGCCACGCGCCCGGCGCGGCCCGGGTCAGCGCCGCCCGGGAGCGACGGCTCGCGCAGCGGCTCGCCGCGGCGCTGGCCAGGCCCGCGGCGCAGCAGCCCGCCTGGCCGGACCCTGTCCGGGCACGGGCGGTGCTGGCCCGGCTGCGCGCCGCGCCCCCGATCGTGGACGAGGCGGAGACCGCCCGGCTCTCCGAGCGGCTCGCTGCGGTCGCCCGGGGCGACGCCTTCCTGCTGCAGAGCGGGGACTGCGCGGAGACCTTCGCCGAGGCCACCGAAGCGCATGTACGGGCCAATCTCGGGCTGCTGCGGCGCATGGCGCCGGTCCTCGCCCGCGCGGCACGGCTGCCGGTGGTGCCACTCGCCCGGATGGCGGGCCAGTACGCCAAGCCCCGCTCGCAGCCCGTCGACGCCGACGGCCTGCCCGTCTACCGCGGCGACATCGTCAACTCCGCGGCCCCCACCCTCGCCGCCCGCACCCCCGACCCGGAGCGGATGCTGCTCGCCCACGGCCACGCGGCCCGGGCGATGGCGCTCGCGCGCCGGGTGGCCGCGGAGGAGGCGGCCGGCCCGCATGCCCAGCCCGCCGGCGAGATCTACGTCGGCCACGAGATGCTCCTGCTCGACTACGAGTCCGCACAGCTCCCGGTCGCGCGGTCGGCCACCGACCCCGATCCCCGACTCGTCAGCCCGCTCGCCCACTTCCTCTGGATCGGTGAGCGCACCCGTGGCCTCGACGACGCGCACCTGGCCGTCGCCGAACTCCTCGCCAACCCCGTCGGTGTGAAGATCGGCCCCGGCACGACCCCGGAGCAGGCCGTCGAGTACGTCCGCAGGCTCGACCCCCACGGGACGCCCGGGCGGCTGACGCTGATCACGAGGATGGGCCACGCACGGGTCCGCGAGGTGCTGCCGGCGATCGTGGAGAAGGTCACCGCCACCGGCCACCAGGTGGTGTGGCAGTGCGACCCGATGCACGGCAACTCCCGTACGACGGCCGACGGTCGCAAGACCCGCCGCTTCGACGACATCGTGGCGGAGACCACCGGCTTCTTCGAGGTCCACCGTGCCCTCGGCACCCACCCCGGCGGCCTGCACCTGGAGGCGACCGGCGACGACGTCACCGAGTGCCTGGGCGGGCCCCGAGGTCTGGGCGAGGACGACCTGCCGGCCCGCTACCGCACCGCCTGCGACCCCCGCCTGAACGCCGAGCAGGCCATGGAACTCGCCTGCATCGTCGCCGAGCTGCTTGCCGAGGCCCCACCGGAGACCCACCACCGCCCGAGGAGCCCGAGGATCCCGAGATGACCGACACCGAACCCCACTCCGAACCCCAATCCGAACCCCACCCCGGCATTCCGCCGCAGGCCCCCATCAGCGGCACCACCCGCCTGTACGCCGTTCTCGGCGACCCGGTCGCGCAGGTCCAGTCGCCCGGGCTGCTCAACCCGCTCTTCGCCGAACAGGGCGTGGACGCCGTCCTCGTACCGGTGGAGGTCCGGCCCGACGACCTGGAGCGGGTCGTGCGCGGCCTGCAGCAGATCGGCAACCTGGACGGCATCTTCGTCACCGTCCCGCACAAGGCGGACGCCGCCCGGCTCGCCGACCGGCGCAGCCGTACCGTCGAGATCGCCGGCACCGCCAACGTGCTGCGGCGCGAGGCCGACGGCGGCTGGCTCGCCGAGAACTTCGACGGCTCCGGCTTCGTGGCGGGCCTCGCCCGCGCCGGGCACGAGATACGCGGCCGGCGGGTCGCGCTCGCGGGGGCCGGGGGAGCGGGCAGCGCCATCGCGGCGGCGCTCCTGACGGCCGGCGCGGACCGGCTCGCCCTCACCGACCCGGACCGGCCCAAGCGGGACGCGCTCGTCGACCGGCTCGCCGTGTACTGGCCCGGCCAAGTCCACGCCGCCGCCGAACCGCCCCTGTACGACAGCGACCTCGTGGTCAACGCGACCCCGCTCGGGCTGCGGCCCGGCGACCCGCTGCCCTTCGCGCCCGGAGCCCTCGCCCCCGGCGCGGTGGTGGCCGACATCATCATGAAGCCCCGTGAGACGCCCCTGCTGCGGCAGGCCGCCGCCCTGGGCCACCACGTCCACCACGGCATCCACATGCTGACCGGTCAAGTGGAGTCGTACTGCGCGTTCTTCGGCCTGCGCGCACCCACGACCGGCTGAGACCCGACGACCGACGGCCTGTCCGGCGACGACTACCAGACCGGGGGATGCGGGGCGACAAGGGCGCTGCCTACGGTGAAATTCGCACTCTCCTGTGTGCGATCACCCGGGGTGAAACGTTCCGTCGGCCACGCGCCCCGCCCGCTCTACGTCGCCCGTCGGTCACCGGCCGAGAAATGTCCGAAGCGGAGATTTGGAGACACATGAACGCGCGACCGGCACCGGAGTTCCCCTCCTGGCCGCAGTACGACGACGGCGAGCGCAACGGCCTGATCCGGGCCCTGGAGCAGGGCCAGTGGTGGCGCATGGGCGGGTCGGAGGTGGACTCCTTCGAGAGCGAGTTCGCCGGCTTCCACGGCGCCCCGCACGCCCTGGCCGTCACCAACGGCACCCACGCCCTGGAACTGGCGCTGCAGTGCCTGGGCGTCGGCCCCGGCACCGAGGTCATCGTGCCGGCCTTCACCTTCATCTCCTCGTCCCAGGCCGCCCAGCGGCTCGGCGCGGTCGCCGTCCCCGTCGACGTCGACCTCGACACGTACAACATCGACGTGACCGCCGCGGCCGCCGCCGTCACCTCCCGCACCAAGGTGATCATGCCCGTGCACATGGCCGGTCTGATCGCCGACATGGACGCCCTCGGCAAGCTCGCCGCCGACACCGGTGTGGCCCTGCTGCAGGACGCCGCCCACGCGCACGGCGCGCGCTGGCAGGGCAAGCGGGTCGGCGAGTTCGGCACGGTCGCCGCGTTCAGCTTCCAGAACGGCAAGCTGATGACCGCGGGCGAGGGCGGTGCACTGCTCTTCCCCGACGAGGAGACGTACGAGGCCGCCTTCCTGCGGCACAGCTGCGGCCGGCCGCGCACCGACCGTCGCTACATGCACCAGACCGCCGGCACCAACATGCGGCTGAACGAGTTCTCCGCCTCCGTGCTCCGGGCCCAGCTGAGCCGCCTCGACGCCCAGACCGCGCTGCGCGAGCAGCGCTGGACGCTGCTGTCCCGGCTGCTCGGCGGGATCGACGGCGTCGTGCCCCAGGGCGGCGACCCGCGCGCCGACCGGAACTCCCACTACATGGCCATGTTCCGGATCCCCGGCATCTCCGAGGAGGGCCGCAACGCCCTCGTCGACGCCCTGGTCGACGCCGGGATTCCCGCCTTCGCCGCGTTCCGGGCGATCTACCGCACCGACGCGTTCTGGGAGACGGCCGCCCCCGACACGACCGTCGAGAAGCTCGCCGGACTCTGCCCGAACACCGAGGCGATCAGCACCGACTGCGTCTGGCTGCACCACCGGGTGCTGCTCGCCTCCGAGGAGGCCCTCCACGCCACGGCCGAGATCATCGCCGACGCCGTGGCCGCCCGGTGAGGGTCAGGGCCGCCGTCGTCGGACTCGGCTGGGCGGGCCGCGAACTGTGGCTCAGACTGCTGCGCGAGCACGAGGACTTCGAGGTGGTCGCCGTCGTCGACCCCGACCCGGGCTCCCGGGCGGCGGCTACCGCCGCGACCGGCCTGCCCGCCCACGCGGGCGTCGCCGACCTCGACCCCCGTTCGGTCGACGTCGCCGTCGTCGCGGTGCCCAACCACCTGCACGCCGAGGTGGCGGCGGCCCTGCTCCGCCGCGGCATCTCCGTCTTCCTGGAGAAACCGGTCTGTCTGAGCACCGCCGAGGCCGACACCCTCGCCGCGGCCGAACGGGACGGCGGGACGCTGCTCGCCGGCAGCGCCGCCGCCCACCGCGGCGACGTACGCGAGCTCGCCGGGCTGCTGCCCGGGCTCGGCCGGATCCGCCATGTCGACCTGGCCTGGGTGAGGGCCCGCGGAGTGCCGCAGCCCGGCGGCTGGTTCACCCAGCGCAGCAAGGCCGGCGGCGGCGTGCTCGTCGACCTCGGCTGGCACCTGCTCGACGTCCTCACCGCCCTCCTCGGCCCCGCCCCCGTCGCCCAGGTGATCGGCTCCGTCTCCGACGACTTCGTCAACAGCGGAGCCTGGACCGCCGCCTGGCGCGAGGACCGTCCCACCGACGCACCCGCCGGCGACGTCGAGGACACCGCCCGCGGTTTCCTGGTCCGAGAGGACGGCATCTCGGTCTCCCTGCGGGCCAGTTGGGCCTCCCACGAGGCGCTGGACGCCTCCGTGATCGCCGTCGAGGGCAGCGCCGGAACCGCACGCCTGCACTGCACCTTCGGCTTCAGCCCCAACCGGGCCCCCGAACCGGTGCTCACCCTCACCCGGGAAGGCACCACGCAGCGGATCCCGCTGCCCGCCGAGCCGATCGGCATCGAGTACGGACGTCAGCTCGACGGCCTCGCCGGGCTCCTGGCCGACCCCGGCCGTCGCGGCCTGGCCGTCGCCCAGGCCCGCGGCACCGTCCGGCTCGTCGAGAGCTTCTACGCATCGGCGCGCGCCGCCCGACCGGCGGACCGCGCCCCCGACTCCACCGCCCACAAGGAGGTGAGGACCGCATGACCACAGCGCCGGAACACCACGCGGGAGCGACCACCGAGCACCACCCCACGGTCCCCAGGCAGGCCGTCGTGTTCGACCTCGACGGGGTGATCGTCGACAGCTTCGCGGTGATGGGCGAGGCGTTCTCCCTCGCCTACGCCGAGGTCGTCGGCGACGGCCCGGCCC
Source organism: Streptomyces sp. NPDC085481 (assembly GCF_044541845.1). NCBI lineage: Bacteria > Bacillati > Actinomycetota > Actinomycetes > Kitasatosporales > Streptomycetaceae > Streptomyces > Streptomyces sp. NPDC085481. Next base: position 267,658 of record NZ_JBITTJ010000011.1, on the reverse strand, counting down.
CCTTCGAGGAGTACCAGCGCCACCAGGGCCGCTACTTCCCCGACATCATGCGGATCATGGGCCTCCCGCTGGAGATGGAGGAGCCCTTCGTCCGCGAGAGCTACCGGCTCGCCGAGCACGTCCAGGTGTACGACGGTGTCGTCGACGTGCTGCGGACGCTGAACGAGCGCGGCCTCAGGCTCGCCATCGCCACCGGCAAGAGCGGCGAGCGAGCCCGCTCCCTGCTCGACGTCCTCGGCCTGCTCCCGTACTTCGCCCATGTCATCGGCTCCGACGAGGTGCCCAGGCCCAAGCCGGCCCCCGACATCGTCCGGCGCGCGCTCGAACTCCTGGACGTCCCCGCGGACCGCGCCGTCATGATCGGCGACGCCCCCACCGACCTGGCCAGCGCCCAGGGCGCAGGCGTCACCTCCGTCGCCGCGCTGTGGGGCTGCCACGACGGCGCGGAACTTCTCGCCGCGGGCCCCGACATCGTCCTGCGCCACCCCGCCGAACTGCTGGCCCTCTGCCCGGCTCTGCCGGGCCACTGAGCCGGGATGGGGTGGCACCTGGGCATCGACGTCGGGGGTACGAAGGTGGCCCTGCGGGCGGAGTCGGCGGACGGCCGAGCCGAGGAGCACACCTTCACCTGGCCTCGCGACGAGGACCAGGACCGCGACCTGACCCTCCTGGCGGCCGGGGTCGAGGTGCTGAGGGCCCGTGCGGGTGAGGGGTTCCGGGCCGTCGGGGTCGCCATGCCCGGCACGGTCGGCCCGGACGAGCGGGTCACCGCCTGGCCGAGCCGGCCCTCCTGGACCGGCCTCGCCCTGGGCCCGGCCCTGCGCGCCCTGGTGCCCGGTGCGGCCGTCGCCTGGGCGGACGACGGCGACGTGGCCGCCCTGGCCGAGGCCGAGGCGGCCGACTGCGCCGACCTGCTCTACGTCGGCGTCGGCACCGGCATCGGCGGCGGCCTCGTCCTGGACGGGCGGCCGTGCCCCGGACCCGGCCGCGGCTCCTTCGAACTGGGCCACACGGTCGTCGAGCCGGACGGCCCGGCCTGCGTCTGTGGCCGAAGGGGCTGCCTCCAGGCGATCGCCTCCGGCCCGGCGACGCTGGCCAGGGCCGCCGGGCTCCGAGGCGAGCCGGCCCCTCACCCGGGCGCCGGCCCCGTCGCTCACCCGTACGCCCGCCCGGTCACCTACGAGGAACTACGCGCGGCCCTGCGGACGGGACAGCCCTGGGCGACCGACGCCCTCGACCGCACCTGCCGGGCACTGGCCGCCGCCGTCATGACCGTCACCGAACTGCTCCACCCCCGCCTCGCCGTGATCGGCGGCGGCTTCGCGGCGGGCCTGGACGACCTGGTCGAGCGTGTCGCCACCCACCTGACGCCCTTGGCCCGCCCGGGCCGCCCCGCCCCACCCGTCGCCCCGGGCCGCCTCGGCGGCCTGTCCTCGCTCCGGGGGGCGGTCCTCCTGGCCCGGTCCCTCACCGACGCGACCGGGTAGCCCGGCCGACTCCGGCCCGTCAGGCGCCACTTGGCGCCCGCCGGGCCCCCGGCCGACTCCGGCCCGTCAGCCGCCGCTTCCCCCCGCGCCCGCCGGAACAGCCGCGTCCAGGGCCGCCCGCAGGCCGTCCACCAGGACCGCCGCCGCTCCGGCGCCCGAGGCCGCGCCGTACACGTGATGGTCCGGCCGGACCAGCACGGCGTCAGCCCCGTACCGCGCCAGGAAGGCGCGATGGACACCCTCCACGTCGGCCACCGCCCCGGCCCGCGGCGTCCCGTCCTCGGGGAGCAGCCGCACCACGTGCGTGCCCAGACCCGCGAGGAACTCCGACCGTTCCTCGCCGAGGTCGGCGTCCGCGCCCTCCGCCAGCAGCAGCACGAAGCCGCGCCCGACCACGTCGTCGAACAGCCCGCCGCCTTCGGTGCCGCGTACCCGGCCCTGCGGGACCACCTCGCCGGCCGGGGACACGGGCGAGTCGCCCTCCCCCCGGTACAACAGCCCCTGCGCGAGCGGCTTCGCCGGGTCCGGCACAGCGGGGCCGCGGCCGCGGCGGCCCGCCAGGATCGTGGCGTCGCGCTCGGCCGCCGCCGTGGGGTCGGTCACGCAGATCACCCGGCCCAGCTGGACGGAGGACAGGATCGACTCCCGTACCTGGGTGCGGCGTTCCTCCGTGTACGTATCGAGGAGCGAGTCCGGGGCGAGGCCGCCGAGCACGAGGTCCAGCTTCCACGCCAGGTTGACGGCGTCGCGGATGCCCGAGCACATGCCCTGCCCGGCGAACGGCGGCATCAGGTGGGCCGCGTCCCCGGCGAGGAGCACCCGGCCCGCGCGCCACTGCTCGGCCCAGCGGGCCTGGAAGATGTACGTGGTGCTGCGCAGCAGCCTCGCGGTGTCGGGGGTGACCCCGTAGGGGGCGAGGAGCCGCCAGGCGGTCTCCTCGCGGTTCAGCTCCGCGGCCCGCTCCCCGGGCAGCCGCATGAACTCCCAGCGCCGGTGACCGGGACCGCTGCCGACCAGGGTGGTGGGCCGGGCGGGGTCGCAGATCTGGACGTTGGTCGGGACGAACTCGCCCGGCTCGCGCAGCTCCACGTCGCACAGCAGCCACTCGTAGGAGAAGCCGAGGTCGGTGACCGGCACGTCCAGGTGGTGCCGGACGAAGCTGTTGGCGCCGTCGCAGCCCACCACCCACCGGGCGGTGTACGTCCGTGCCGTCTCGTCCTGGTCCTCGGCCGTGACCGCGACCCGGTCGCCCCGCTCCTGGATTCCCACGACCTGGCGGCCACGCTCGATCGTGACCCCGGGCAGTTCGGCCGCCCGGGCGGCGAGGAGTTCCTCGAGGGCGGGCTGGTGCATCGTGTTGGCGTCCGGCCACCCGTAGGGGCCCTCGGTGCGGAACGCGATGTCGAGCAGGGTCTCACCGCCGGCCGTGCGCCACTGGTAGCCGCTGGCGGGCTCGGTGATCCGGCCGAGCTCCGCGCCCGTCCCGCAGTCGGCGAGCAGTCGCGCCGTCTCGCCGTCGAAGCTGGTCGCCCGGGGCAGGGTGTACGGGCGCCGGCGGCGTTCCAGGACGGTCACCCGCCGGCCCCGCCCGGCCAGCAGGACCGCGAGCGCGGCCCCGACGGGCCCGTTGCCGACGACGATCACGTCCGTGTCCGTGTCCGCGCCCGGGCCCGCGCCGGTGGCGGGGGTCGCGCGGGTGGGCGGCTCGTGCGGTGACACCTCGGGCATGGGGAACCCCTCGTCGCAGGGTGGCTGACGCAGGCACGACGGCCGTGCCGGGAACGCTCCCGGAACGCTGCCGGGAACGGCGAAAGACTAACCATCCGTCCACCCGATCGGGCCGTTCGAAGGGCAGCGCTATCAGATCGGGGGATACCCGGGCCCGCCCGCACCGGCCTACTCTTCCGGCATTCCCCCACCGACCGCGAGGAGCTCGTCCGGCATGCCTCAAGCAACGGCGCACTTCGAGAAGTGGGTGAGCGTCTCGCATCCCGCGCCGCAGAGCCCCGTGCGACTCGCCTGCCTGCCGTACGCGGGCGGCTCCGCGAGCTTCTTCTTCCCGGTCTCCCGGGCCCTGCACCCCTCGGTGGAGGTGCTGGCCGTCCAGTACCCGGGCCGGCAGACCCGGCGCCACGAGCCGGGGATCGACAACATCCCCGACTTCGCGGACCAGATCTTCGCCGCGCTGCGCCACCTGGACGACAAGCCGCTGGCGCTGTTCGGCCACAGCATGGGCGCGGTCCTCGCGTACGAGGTGGCGCTGCGCATGCGGGACGCCGGACTGCCCGCACCGGTACGGCTGTTCGCGTCCGGCCGCCGTGCCCCCTCCCGCTACCGCGACGAGCGGGTGCACGCGGCGAGTGACGCCGACGTCGTCGCCGAGCTCAGGGCGCTGAGCGGCACCAACGAGGCGCTGCTCGGCGACCCGGAGGTGCTCGCGATGATCCTGCCGGCCATCCGCAGCGACTACACCGCCATCGAGCGCTACCGGCACGAGCCCGGCCGGCGCCTCGACTGCCCGGTGACCGTGCTCACCGGCGACAGCGACCCCCGGGTCTCGCTCGACGAGGCCGAGGCCTGGGCGGAGCACACCACCGGGGCGACCGAGGTGGAGGTCTTCCGGGGCGGCCACTTCTTCCTCGCCGACCGCGCCGCCGAGGTCATCGACCTGGTGGCCCGGCGGCTGAGCGGCCCGGCCCGCGCCGGCGACCGCCGAACCTCCACGTGAGGGAGGCCGAGATGGTCCTCGCCGCAGCCGTGCCGGCGATCGGTCAGCACGACCTCCTGGGCTTCCCGCTCCACGTCGGACCGTGGCCCGGACGCGGTCCGGGCCTTCGAACAGCGAGGTGACACATGAGCACGATGCTCCTTCTGAACGGTCCCAACCTCGGCATCCTGGGCCGCCGCGAGCCGGAGATCTACGGCACCGACACCCTGGCCGACATCGAGCGGGCCGTCGCCGACGAGGTGGGCGAGCAGGGCTGGAAGGTCCACGCCGTCCAGCGCGAGTCCGAGGGCGAGCTGGTGAGCGCCATCCACGAGTACGGCCCCGACAGCGTCGGCGCCGTGGTCAACCCGGGCGCCCTGATGATCGCCGGCTGGAGCCTGCGGGACGCGCTCGCCAGCTACGAGCACCCGTGGATCGAGGTGCACCTGAGCAACGTGTGGGCGCGCGAGCAGTTCCGGCACGAGTCGGTCATCGCCCCGCTGGCCTCCGGCGTCGTGGTCGGCCTCGGCGCGTTCGGCTACCGCCTGGCGGCCCGCGCCCTGCTGCACGTGACCGGCGCCGGCCGATGACCACGCCACACAAGCACGTCGGGAAAGGAAGCCCTGGACGATGAGACTCACGCTCCACGAGGTCGGCGACGGAGACAAGGTCGCCCTGCTCGTCCACAGCATCATCTCGTCGGCGGACACCTGGAGCCGGGTGGCGCCACGCCTCGCCGAACGCGGCTACCGGGTGATCATGCCGGACCTGCGCGGCCACGGCGACAGCCCGCACGCCGAGGAGTACACGCCGGAACTCTTCGCCGCCGACCTGGTGGAGTCGCTCCCGGCCGGCGCCGATCTCGCGATCGGCCACTCCTTCGGCGCCTCCGTGCTCTCCCTCGCGGTGGCCGGTCTGCGCCCCTCCCGGGTGGTCTACAGCGACCCGGCGTGGCGGTTCACCGACAAGGCGGTGGCCGAGATCAAGGAGTTCGCGCAGTTCACCAAGGCGACCACGGCCGAGATGGTCCAGCAGATGTTCCCGCGCTGGACGCCCGGGGACGTCGAGGCCGAACTCGCCGGCTACGCGCGCTGGGACACCCGTGCCGTGGACTGGCTGGACAGCTCCGTCGCGTACGTCCCCGAGCGCCCCGTCGTCCCCTCGCTGGTCCAGGGCGCGGGCGACCACCACCTCGTCCCGGACGACCTCGCGGAGCGGCTGCGCGCGGCCGCCTTCGAGGTCCGCTACGTTCCGGACACCGGTCACTGCATCCACCGCGACGACCTGGACGGCTTCCTCGCGTCCCTCGATGGCTGGATCTGACCGCCTCGTCTGATGGCACGTCAACTCCCGTTCATCCGTGCGGTGTCCGGCCTGCCGGGCGCCGCACGGAGGGCGTGTTAGGGTCGCCGACATGAGCGCGGGCAACATCGATCACGTCACTGCGGACACCTCCACGGCCGACGAGAACGCACCGGTCAGACACGGTTCGTTCGAGCTGCGAGTCGACATCCCGGCCCCGCCGGAGCGGGTCTTCGCGGCCTTCGCCGAACCCGAGCTGCGCACCCGCTGGTTCAAGCTGCCCGGCCCGTCCCGTACCGCCGAGCACGAGCTGGACTTCCGGGTCGGCGGCGGCGAGACCGCCCGCAACCACTTCCTGTCCGGCGACATGGACGAGCGGCTCGAATACCGTTCGCGCTTCGTCGACCTGGAGCCGGCCGAGCGCCTCGTGTACGTCTACGAGGCCCATGTGAACGACGTACGCCGCTGGGTCTCCCTGGTGACGATCCGGCTCGCCCCGCAGGACGGCGGGACCCGCCTGGAGTGGATCGAGCAGTACACCTACCTGGTCCTGAGCAGTGCGGACGGGGAGCAGGACTTCGCGCACCTGCGCGGCGGCACCCGGCTCCTCCTCAACGGCCTGTCCCTCGCCGTCGCGGAAGGGCCCAGGCCGGGCCCCTTCTCGCTCCCGCACCCCTGGAACTGAGCGGACCGGTCAGCCCGCTTCGGGGGCGCCCGGGGCCGGCAGCACGACCGCCGTCAGCACCAGCCCCTTGTCGGCCTTCCAGCGCCCGGTGAACGCGTCCACCCGCCGGCCCCCGACGACGGGCCCCGGTACGAGCAGCCGGGCCTCGAAGGTCCCCGCGGCCGGATCGGCTGCCGCCGGATCGATGGTCAACTCGGCCTCGGTGAAGTCGAGTTCGCGGCCGGTGAGCGGATACCAGGTTTTGAACACGGTCTCCTTGGCGCTGAACAGCAGCCGGTCCCAGTGTGTGGCGGGATCCAGCGCCGCCAGCCGGCGCAGCATCTCCTGCTCGGAGGGCAGGATCACCAGGCCGTGGACGCCGTCGGGCAGCGGCCCGTTGGGCTCGGCGTCGATGCCGATCGAGGCGGCTTCCGAGCTGCGGGCGACGACGGCCGCCCGGTAGCCCTCGCAGTGCGTCATGCTCCCGACCACGCCGTCGGGCCACTGCGGCGCGCCCCGCTTGCTGGTCAGCAGGGGCACCGGCGGAAGGCCGAGCCGCCCGAGCGCGGTGCGGGCGCAGACCCGCACCGCCGCGAACTCGTGCCGGCGCTTGGGCACGGCCTGGGCCACCCTGGCCGCCTCCTCGGGGAAGAGGAGGGCGTCCGGGTCGCCGAGGCTGGTGGCGAAGGTGTGCTCGCAGACGGTCCACGAGGGCACCAGGTCCTCGATCACCAGGCCGCTCCCGGCGCGTCCGCGGGCAGCGGCAGGATCCGGCGCAGCGGTTCGCGCGGCGGCCGCGGTCGCCATTCGCGCGGGTACCCGACCGACACCTCCTCGAAGCGGACGCCGTCGAGCCAGTTCACCCGGGGGATGTGCAGATGCCCGTACACCACGGCCTTGGCGCGGAAGCGCCGGTGCCAGTCGGCGGTGAGCTCGGTGCCGCACCACTGCGCGAAGTCCGGATAGCGCAGGATGCGCGTGGGGTGGCGGGTCAGCGGCCAGTGGTTGACGAGCACGGTCCGCAGCGAGGGGTCGAGCGCGCCGAGCCGGCCCTCGGTGTACGCGATCCGCTCGCGGCACCAGTCGTCGCGGCCAGGGTGGGGGTCCGGGTGGAGCAGGTACTCGTCGGTGCAGATCACGCCGGCCTCGCGGGCACGGCGCAACGACTCTTCCTTGCTGTGCGCGCCCGGCACCCGGAAGGTGTAGTCGTAGAGCGTGAACAGCGGCGCGATCGCCGTCCCGCCGTCCTCGTCCTGCCACACCGGGTACGGATCCTCGGGCGTGAGGATGCCGAGTGAACGGCAGGTCTCGACCAGATGCTCGTAGCGCGCCTTGCCGCGCAGCTCGCACGGGTCCTCGGGGTGTGTCCATAACTCGTGGTTGCCGGGTGACCAGATCACCTTCGCGAACCGCGCGGCCAGCAGCTTCAGCGCCCACTGGACGTCCTCGAACCGCTCGGCGATGTCGCCGGCGACGATCAGCCAGTCGGCCTCGGAGTGCGGTTGCAGGCTCTCCGTGATGGCGCGGTTCTCCGGATGGACGATGTGCAGATCGCTGACAGCTAGGAGTTGTGCCTCAGGCATGGGCGTTCGTCCGTTCCCCGTCTTCCGCGCGTTCCGTGCGAGTTGGGTGGGTCTGGTGGTGCCTGCGGCCAGCCTACGACGTGGTCGAATACGTGTCCACGACACCCAGCCGGGCGCGCCGCCGGGTGTCCACGACGGCTACCGGACGTGCCGCTCCATGGCCAGCCACACGCGGTCCCGCGTCACCGGCAGCTCGGTGAAGCGGATGCCGGTCGCGTCGCGCAGGGCGTTGGCGAAGGCGGGGGCGACGGGGTTGAAGGGGCTCTCGCTCATGGACTTGGCGCCCAGCGGGCCGATCGCGTCGCTGGTCTCGGTGAAGTGGACCTCGGTGCGGGGGACGTCGGCGTACTGGGGGAGCCGGTAGCGGCGGAACGCGGCCGTCGTCACCTCGCCCCGCCCGTCGACCCGGACGGTCTCGAAGAGGGTGGCGCCCAGCGCCTGCGCCACGCCGCCCTCGACCTGGCCCCGGCACTGCATCGGGTTCATCACCTTCCCGGCGTCGGCAGCGTGGACGCTGCGCAGGATGCGCATTTCCCCGGTGCCGGGGTCGACCGCGACACGGAACCACTGGGCGTTGAAGGCCACCGACCGCGGCGAGCCGCCCCAGTGCCCGTCGGCCGCGAGCTCCTCCGCCGCGCCGAGGGCGTGCCCCGCCTCGTACAGCTCCTTCAGCGTCACGAGCCGCCCCGCGCAGTCCACCGCCTCGGCCCCGAGCACGCACCTGTGCCGGGCCACCCCCGTATGGCGGGCGGCCAGGGTGCGCAGCCGCTCGGCGAGCGACTCGGCGGCGAGCAGGACCGCCTTGCCGGCGACGACGGTGCCGGCCGAGCCGAACGCGCCGGTGTCATGGCGTACGACGTCGGTGTCGGACTGCCGGATGGCGATGCGGTCCTCGGTGGTGTGCAGGGCTTCCGCGGTGATCTGCTGGTGGACGGTGGTGGTGCCGTTGCCGAACTCGGCGGTGCCCACGGCGATGTCGTACGTGCCGTCCGCCAGCAGCGAGACCCGCGCGTCGGCGTAGTGGCCGCCGGGCGGCCCGGTGGCGATCATCGCCATGGCGGTTCCCTGGCCCACCAGCCAGCCCTCGGGCGCCTCCTCGGCGCTGCGGTCCTCGGCGATCGCCCGGCGGACCACCGACAGGCACTGGTCGAGGCCGTAGGAGGCGACGTGCAGGTCCTCCTCCTCGCCGATCGGGCTGTGCATGGCCTCGCCGGGGCCGATGATGTTCTTCTCCCGGAAGGCCAGCGGGTCCATGCCGAGCCTGCGGGCCAGCTCGTCCATCACGGACTCGACGGCGAAGGTGACCTGACCGAGGCCGTACCCGCGGAAGGCGCCGGCCGGTACGACGTTCGTGTAGACCGAGTAGGCGTCGACCTTCTTGTGCGGGGCGCGGTAGACGGCGAAGGACTCGCCCACGCTGTGGAACATCACCGCAGGACCGTGGTTGCCGTACGCGCCCGTGTCGGACACCACCCGCATCTGTACGGCGGTCAGGGTGCCGTCGGCCCGGGCGCCCACCTTGATGCCGATGACGAAGGGGTGCCGGGTGGTCGCGCCGTAGAACTGTTCGGCACGCGTGTACTCCAGCTTCACCGGCCGCCGCAGCTTCAGCGCCGCGAGCGTCACGATGTCCTCGGTCAGCATCTCCTGCTTGCCGCCGAACCCGCCGCCCACCCGGCCCGCGACCACCCGCACCTCGTCCTCGGGCAGGCCGAAGAGCGCGCACAGGGCCCGGCGGGTGAGGAACGGCGTCTGCGTGGAGGACCGGACGGTCAGCCGCTCGCCCGTGCCGGCGCCGGAGTCGTCCTTCGGCTCGAAGTACGCCACACAGCCGTGCGTCTCCAGGCTGGCGTGCTGCACCCGCTGGGTGCGGAAGGTCTCCTCGTACACGACGTCGGCCTCCGCGAACCCCCGCTCGACGTCGCCGATCTCGCCGTGCACCTCGCCCGCCACGTTGTCCGCGGCGCGGGCGATCCGGCACTCCGGCCCCTTGTCGCCGTGCAGCGCCGGGGCGCCCGGCAGCATCGCCGCCTCCGCGTCCGTCACGTACGGCAGCTCCTCGTACGTGACCTCGATCCGCCGGCAGCCCTCCTCGGCCGCCTGCTCGCTCTCGGCTACCACGGCCGCGACCCGCTGCCCGACGTACCGCACGACGCTGTCGAGGACGCGGGTGTCGTCGGGGTCCTCCGTCGGGTGCTCGTGCCGCGCGCTGGAGTACAGGGTCGGCGGCGCGTCCTCGTGGGTGAGCACGGCGTGCACCCCGGGCACGCGCAGCGCGGCCGAGGTGTCGATCGCGACGATCCGGGCGTGCGGGTGCGGGGAGCGCAGCAGCTTCATGTGGAGCAGCCCCGGGACCTCGACGTCGAAGGTGTAGCGGGCGGTGCCCGTGACGACCTGGGGTCCGGCCGGCGCGCCGACGCTACGGCCCACGGCCTCGCCCGCGCAGGGGCGCTCGGTGTGCTTGACGCCCCGTACGGCGTCCTCGACGGCCCGGTAGCCGGTGCAGCGGCAGATGTTGCCCTTGAAGGCGCGCGGCAGGTCGTCGAGCTTGCCGTCGTCGTGCGCCGTACCCCGCTCGGCCTCCAGTGCGGCGGTCGTCATGAGGAAGCCGGCCGTGCAGAAGCCGCACTGGTAGCCCTGCGCGTCGAGGAACTTCTGCTGTACGGGGTGGAGTTCACCCTCCGGCGAGGCGAGACCCTCCACCGTGGTGACGGCGCGCCCCCGCGCGCGCACCGCCGGATAGAGGCAGCTGTGCACCGGCTCGCCGTCGACATGGACGGTGCAGGCACCGCAGTCACCCGCGTCGCACCCCTTCTTCACCCCGAACCAGGCGCGCTCGCGCAGATAGGTGCGCAGGCACTGGCCGGCGCGGGGCTCGCCCTCGAAGAGCCGGTCGTTGATGCGGAGGCGGAAGCTCATCGGGTGCCTTCCTCGAAGCTCAGGGTCAGCTCGTCGCGGACCTCCTCTGCGAGGCGCAGGCCCATGTGCCTGCGCCACTCGGGCAGTCCGTGGATGTCGTCGAACCACTCGTCGTCGGCGACGGCCGCCTCGACCGCCCGGCGGAGCTGCGCGCGGTCCGGCGGCAGCGGGAACCAGAGCCGGAACGGACGTACGGTCGCCGCCGTGATCGTCACCGCCAGCGCGCCGTCCACCGGGTCCAGCGCACCGGTCACCAGCGCACCCGAGCGGCCGAGCCCGTACAGCGAGGCCTGGCGGAACGCCGTACGGCACCCGAGCGCCCGGCCGGGCAGCGTGACCGAACGCAGCAGTTCGCCCTCGGCGAGGTCCTTGCGGCCGGCACCCGTGACGAAGTCGACGACCTTCACGCGCCGGAGGGTGCCGTCCTGCGCCTGGAGGAGGCAGACGCCGTCGAGCGCGGCGGTCAGCGAGATCATGGGGCCGGCCGGGAGGCCGTTGCAGAGGTTGCCGCCGAGGGTCGCCATGTTCCAGATCTTGAAAGAGGCGAGGAAGGCCCGGCAGCACTGCTCGAAGAGCGGCGCCGCGGGCGCGTCCAGGCCACGCCGCCCGTAACGGGAGAGCCGGGCGATGGTGCAGGTCGCGGCGATCTCCAGCGACCCGTCCGCGTGGCGCACGAGCGGTTCCCAGCCCATCCGGCTCAGATCGACCAGCCGGCGCAGGTGCGGCTGCGGCTCCGAGAACAGGTACGTGCCTCCGCCGAGCCACGCGTCCCCGCTCCGCCACGGCTCGCGAAGCCGCGCGTCGCGTACGTCCACCACCGTGTTCAGGTCCATGTCTCCCCCGTTCCCGCCGAGCCACCGACGGCTTCCGGCCGGTGCGTTCCCGCCAGTGAAGCCGTGCGGGGGCGCGGGAGACGACTGGTCCGCGACCCGGAATAGCCCTCCTGCCTGGCGCGGGGCACTGGAGGATCGACCAAGAGGCGCAGCGGACCCGCAGCTGGAGCATGATGAAGCCATGACCACCGATCCCGAGGGGTTCCTGGAGTGGGTCAGGACCTCGCTGTACGAGGCGGAGCTCGCCCTGCACGACGGTGACCCGGCCCCGCGCCGGGCGCTCTGGTCGCGCGACGAGCCCGTGAGCGTCCTGGGGGCCTGGCGCAACGCGTACGGGCAGGAGGAGCTCGACAAGCTGTTCGCGGGGCTCGGGCAGAGCTTCTCCGACTGCACGTCGTACGCCTTCGAGCTTCAGGCGTACGACGTGCGGGACGACATGGCGTACACGGCGGGCCTCGAGCACGTCTCGGCCTCCGTCGACGGCGAGCCGCGCACCTACACGCTGCGGGTCACGCAGGTCTACCGCCGCGAGGACGGGCACTGGCGGGTCGCCCACCGTCACGGCGACACGGTCAGCAGGTGAGCGGGTCCCCCGGCGAGCAGCCCGAACGCCTCCGAGTCCACCAGTCCGCACTCGACCGGTCCATCAATCGGCATACCGGGAGGAACCCCCTGTGACGAACGCAGAGAAGTCCACGAAGACGACCAGGGCCGCGGCGGCCGCGGCCAGGACGGCCGAGGGATTCACGGACGAGGAGCGCGCCGCGATGAAGGAGCGCGCCAAGGAGGTGCGGGCCTCCGCGCGCCGCGGATCGCGTGCCGGCAAGGCGGCGGAGGAGGAGGCCGCCGTGGTCGCGAAGATCGCCGAGATGGAGGATTCCGACCGGGCCATGGCCGAACGGATCCACGCCGTCATCAAGGAGAACGCCCCGGTGCTCGCGCCGAAGCTCTGGTACGGGATGCCCGCGTACGCCCTCGACGGCAAGGTCGTGTGCTTCTTCCAGAGCGCGCAGAAGTTCAACGCCCGGTACGCGACCCTCGGCTTCAACGACAAGGCGAACCTCGACGACGGCGCCATGTGGCCGACCGCCTTCGCGCTGACGAAGCTGACCGCCGCCGACGAGGCGCGGATCGGGGAGCTGGTCAAGCGGGCCGTGAGCTGAGGCGGCGCGAGGACGACTCCGGGCGGACGAAAGCCGGGCCCCCAGGGGGCCCGGCTCGTTCGGGTCTCGTCTACGAAGCGGACGTGCGCCGGCTGCTCGTACGGCCCGCGCCGCCGCTGCGGCCACGGGTGTCACCGCCGTTGCCGGCGCCTCGACCCGCAGCGGGCTTGCGACCGGAGCCGCGACCGTCGGCGGCGGCACGGCCGGAGCCGCGACCCTCCGTGGCGGCGCGGCCGGAGCCGCGGCCCTCGGCCGCGGCAGGGCGTCCGCCGGTGCTACGGGATCCCGCAGCGCGCTCCGAGGTCTGCTGTCCGCGCCCGCCGCGTCCGCCGGCGGAGCCGGCCGTGGTCGTTCCGCCGCCTCCCTCACCGCCGCCGCCACGGCGTCGGCGGGGCGGCCGGGTGCCGGGCTCGCCGGCGGGCTTGCGGCCCGGGCGGGACGCCTTGGGCTGCGTGGGCTGGGGGACCTCGATGGTGACGGCGACGCCGGAAGGCTCGCGGGCACCGGTGAGGCTGGTGAGCAGCGGGTCGCTCGACGTGATGCGGGAGGTGCGGGCCTGGATGCCGGCGTGCGACATCAGCTGGGCCACCTCCCGCTTCTGCTCGGGCAGGACCAGCGTGACGACGCTGCCGGAACTGCCGGCGCGCGCCGTGCGGCCGCCCCGGTGGAGGTAGTCCTTGTGGTCGGTCGGGGGGTCGACGTTGACCACGAGGTCGAGGTCGTCGACGTGGATGCCACGGGCGGCGACGTTCGTGGCCACCAGTGCCGTGACCTGGCCGTTCTTGAACTGCTCCAGGGTGCGGGTGCGCTGCGACTGGGAGCGGCCGCCGTGCAGGGCGGCCGCCCGTACGCCGGAGCTCAGGAGCCGCTTGGCGAGCCGGTCGGCGGAGCGCTTGGTGTCCAGGAAGAGGATCACCCGGCCGTCCCGCGCCGCGATGCGCGTCGTGACGGCCTTCTTGTCGGTCTCGTCGAGCACGTGGAACGTGTGGTGTTCCATCGAGGTGACGGCGCCGGCGGACGGGTCCACGGAGTGCACGACGGGGTCGGTCAGGTACCGCTGGACCAGGCGGTCGATGTTGCTGTCCAGGGTGGCCGAGAACAGCATGCGCTGACCGCCGGGCTCGACCTGCTCGATCAGCCTGGTGATCTGCGGCATGAAGCCCATGTCGGTCATCTGGTCGGCTTCGTCGAGCACCGTGATGCGGACGCTGCCGAGCACGCAGTCGCCGCGCTCGACGAGGTCGTTGAGCCGGCCGGGCGTGGCCACGAGGACCTCGGCGCCGCGGCGGAGCGTGGCGGCCTGCTTGGTGAGGGAGAGCCCGCCGACGACGGTGGCGAGCCGGAGGTTCACGGCCGTCGCGTAGGGGGACAGGGCGTCCGTCACCTGCTGGGCCAGTTCACGGGTCGGCACGAGCACCAGCGCGAGCGGCGCCCTGGGCTCGGCGCGCAGTCCGGCCGTACGCGCCAGCAGGGCCAGCCCGAAGGCGAGCGTCTTGCCGGACCCCGTACGCCCGCGTCCCAGCAGGTCACGGCCGGTGAGCGAGTTGGGCAGCGTGGCGGCCTGGATGGGGAACGGCTCGGTCACGCCCTGCGCGGTGAGCGTCTTCAGCAGCCCCGCGGGCATGCCGAGAGCGCCGAAGTCCTCGACTGCGGGGAGAGCGGGGGTGGTGCTCTCCGGCAGGCGGAACTCCTTCGGCGCCACGATGGTGGGGGTCGACGACTTACGCCGGGTCGGCTTCTGGGCCCTGCGGGACATGCGGTGGTCTGCCTTCCTGAAAACAGCACAAACCGGGGTCCGCACCACAAGGTGCGGACCCCGGCAAGCGGATACGCGTCCGGCGATTAGGCGGGGACGATGTTCTCCGCCTGCGGGCCCTTCTGGCCCTGCGTGACGTCGAAGGAGACCCGCTGGCCCTCCTGGAGCTCACGGAAGCCCTGCGTCGCGATGTTCGAGTAGTGGGCGAAGACGTCGGGGCCGCCGCCGTCCTGCTCGATGAAGCCGAAACCCTTTTCGGCGTTGAACCACTTCACGGTTCCCTGTGCCATGACCGTCTCCTTCTGTAGGCAGAGGCCCCATCCGGAGAATGCCGGAAAAACATAATGCGCCCGAAGGAAAGCATTCCCGTCAGGCGCACATAGGTTCATGGGTACCACAACTGCAACTCCTTCAATGTAGCACAGGCAGCCCCTCCGGGTGGATCAACGAAATCGGAGCGGAGGCAGGCGGGCCCCGATCAGGACCGCGAGCCAGGTCAGGGCCCCGCCAGGAGGAGACGCCCGCTGGCTCTCGTCCCGGCTCGCCGCGCGGTCGGGAGCCAGGGCCGGGCCGGAGAGGAACGTCGACGCAGCGGTCCCCGTGGTGATCTCCGGTAGGTCACCGGCGGTCACCCGGCCCGGCAGACCCCAGCGGTCCGGGGCCGCCAGGCCCGGCGGATGGATCAGGTGGTACGTCTTGTTCGTCAGTCGGGCTCGTTTGCCGAGTGGAGCGGCGGGCCCGCGGCGCGCAGTCTGGAGGGATGAAGGCCGACGCACCCGCCACGGCCCGCCGGGGTGTCGTCGCCGGGTTCCTGGAGAATCCGGTCGTCGGCATGGCGCCGTGGATCATCTTCTCGCTGCTCGTCGGTCCCGGCAGGTTCGAGATCGCGGTCGCCCTGGCCCTGGCGACGACGATCGTGCTCGTCGCGGCCGGGCGCATGGTCGACCGGGGCAGTTCCTGGAAGCTCCTCGAGGTCGCCGACGCCGTCTTCTTCGCCCTGCTGGCGGTCGTGGGCGCCGTCGCGAGCGACGGCACCCTCCGCTGGCTGGAGACGTACGCCGGGGAGGTCTCCAACATCGCGCTCGTCGTGATCGCCTTCGGGTCGATGGCCTTCCGGATGCCGTTCACCCTCCAGTACGCGCGGGAACAGGTCGATCCGGCGTACTGGCACACCCCCACCTTCGTCCGGGCCAACTACGTCATCACCGGCGTGTGGGGCCTGGCCTTCCTCGTCGCCGCCCTCGCGGGCGCGTACGGCGACCTCGTCCTGCACAACCCCGACAACATCTGGACGGGATGGATCATCCAGATCCTCGCCATCATCGCCGCCCTGCGCTTCACCGCCTGGTACCCGGCGGTCGCCCGCGCCCGGGCCCGGCGCGCGGCGGGTCTGCCGGGCCCGGACCCGCCGGGCCTGTCCGGCATGCTCGTCCCGCTGGCCGGACTGCTCGTTCCCGTCGGGATCGCCGTCCTGATCCTGGAGAGCGTGTGGTGGCCCGGCGTGGCGCTGATCGTGGCCGGAGTGCTGCTGACGAAGGCGTTGCGGCAGAGCGGGTGACCGGTGAACGGCGTCGGCGTCCGCGGCGTACGCCTGCCTCCCGCCTACGCGGCGACGGCACGGCGGTCCGTGCGTGTCACGGTGGCCGCCGGCGCCGGGTTCTATCTGTTCCTGTACGGGTTCGAGTCGGCCGTCGCCGCCACCTACGCCCTCTTCGCCGCCATCTCCATGGCGGGCCTGTCGCACATCCCCGGCAGCGGTCGGCAGCGGGCGGCGGTGCTGCTGCCGTCGGTGCCCGCCTGCTGGGTCCTGATCGTCATCGGCACCTACCTGTCGGTACGGACGTGGAGCGCGGTCCTGGGGATGCTGGTCATCGGGTTCGCGCTGGCCTTCGCCGCCGTGGGCGGGCCGCGCCCGGCCGGAGCCGGGCCGGGGCTGCAGCTGATGTACATCCTGCCGTCCTTCCCGCCGTACGACCCCGGGTCGCTGGGGGAGCGCCTCGCGGGCGCGACGGTGGGCCTGGCCTTGCTGATCCTCGCCGAGGCCTTCCTGCTGCCGGATCCGCCGACGGTGCCGTACCGGGAGCTCGCGGCCCGGGCCGTCGACACCGCGGGGCGCTGCGCCGACGAGCTGGCGGCGCCGCCGTACGCGCTCGCGGACGGGACCCTGCGGGCGGCCCGGGAGCGGAGCGGGAGCCTGCGCTCCTCGCAGGTGCCGGAGGCCGACCGGCCGGCCGGGCCCGGCGTACGGGAGCGGGCACTGGCCCACACCGGCCTGGCGACCCGCACCCTGCTGGCCCGGCTGGTGCTGCTCCCGCGGAATTCCGGCGGACCCGTGTCGGCACGGGCCGATCTCGACGTGCTCCAGGCGGTCGGGGCCGCCGTGCGCGAGGCCGCCGCCCGCCTCCGTGGCCGGTCGCCCGCCGGGGACGCGCGGGCGGAGCTGTGGCGGGTCAGGGCGGCCCTGGCGGCGGGCCCGGCCGAGGACGCCCCGCCCGCCGTGCTGCGCCGTCACGCGGCGGAGCTGGAGGTGGCCGACGCGGCCCTGGCGGTGTCGACCGCCGCGGACATCGCCGTACGGGGCCGGGCGGCGGCCACGGCGGCCGCGCCGGGCCGGTTCTGGTACGCGCGGAGGTCGGCGCCCAGCCTGTGGTGGCACCGGCTGGCGGGCCACGCGGGCGGGCGGTCGGTGTTCTTCCAGAACGCCGTGCGCCTCGGCCTCGCCCTGGCCGCGGCCCGCGCCATCGCCGGGCTCGACACGCTGCCGCACGGCTTCTGGGTGCTCCTCGCCACGCTGACCCTGACCCGTACGACGGTGCGGGAGACCCGGTCCACGGTGCGGGTGGCGCTCACCGGGACCCTGGTCGGGGCGCTCGTGGCGGCCGGGCTCCTGGGCCTCGTCGGCGCGGACATCGCGGTGTACGCGGCGGCCCTGCCCCCGCTGATGCTGGTCACGTTCGCCGTCGGACCGGTGAAGGGGGTGGGCTGGGCGCAGGCGATGTTCACGGTCGTGGTCGCCCTCGTCTTCGCCCAACTAGCCCCTGCCACCTGGCAGTTGGCCGAGTTCCGGCTTCTCGACGTGCTGGCCGGCAGCGCGATCGGCGCCGCGTTCGGACTCCTTGCCTGGCCCCGTGGCGCCCACGACGAGCTCCGGAGGTCCGTGGCGGTGCTGCTGCGGATCGCGGCGGAGATCGTGGTGGCCACCACCGCCCAGGCGGCGGCGGGCGGCCCGCGCGAGCCGGTTACCACAGCGCCGGGCCACCGTTCGCTGCAACACGCCCTGATCATGGCGGAGTCGGCGTACGCCCAGTACCACAGCGAGCCCAAGGGCCTGGCCGCGCCGGACGGCCACCACGACTGGCAGGCGGCCCTGCTCACCGGTCACCACACCCTCTGGGGCGCGGACCGCCTCCTCGTTCCCCCGGAACCGCTCGTCGTCCCGCCCATGCCGGCGGACCCGGCGGCGGCGGTCACCGGCATCGGCGACCGGGTGGCCGCCAACATGCTCCTGACCTCCGCCCGCCTGGACCCGACCGGCGACACCCCGGACACCCCCGTACCGCTGCGGGGGCCGTCCTCCGATGCCTTCTCGGCGGAGCCCCCGGGCGCGCCCCGCCTGTACTACGCGGCGATCGCGTGGCTCGCCTCGCTGATGGCGGACCTGGAGCGGCTCTCCGGCGCGGCGCCGCGTACGGGTGTGCCTTCGGAACGGCACCCGCCGTGACCGGGCCTGGCCGCCCGGGATCGTCGTTCGGGTCGTATCCGGGGGTTCGGCGAGCGACCTCTGGGGGGTAGGCGACGGGGGCGAAGCCACCCCACGATCGAGGGAGTCCGATGAAGGGCAGCACCGGCACCAGCACCAGCACCACCAGGGCGTCTCGCCGCCGCTTACGCAGGGCCGTGACAGCGGCAGCCGTCCTCGCGGCGGTGGCGGTCGTGCCGGCGCCGACTCCCGCGCGGGCGGCGCCCGTCTGCGCGGACCGGGTCACGGGCGGAGAGCCCGTCCAGGTGGCCCGCATCCCCGACTGGGCCGAGTCGATCGCCGTCGACCGGCGGGGCCGGATGTTCGCCACCGCGCTCTACTCGGGCCGGGTGTACCGCATCGACGCGCCGGGCAGCACCCCGTTCCCCCTCACCGGCGGCATCGGCGCGAACGGCGGGATCGTCGTGCGTCCGGACGGGCGACTGCTCGTGGGCACCGGCAACGACCTCCTCCACTCGCTCACCGGCGACGTCCTCCCGGCGTCGAAGCTCCTGCTGGTCGACCCGGATTCGGGGGCGGTGAGCACGTACGCCTCGGGGCTCGGCGGCATCGACGGTGTCGCCCTCGCGCCCGACGGCACCGTGTACACGACCACGCTGGGCGGCCGGACCATCGGCCGCGTCACCCCGGACGGCCGGGTCGACCACGACTGGGCGCGCGTCGCGCAGCCCAACGGGATCGCCGTCTCGCCGGACGGGAGCCAGGTGTACGTCGTCCAGACCACCGTCGCCCCCGGCCTCCACCGCATCCCCGTGGCCGACCCGGCCCACCCGCGACGCTGGATCTCCACCGAGGGGACCGACACCCTCGCCCTCCCCGACGGCCTCACCCTCGACGACCGCGGCCGCCCGCTGATCGCCACCCACACCGCGGGCCAGATCTGGCGGGCCGAGGGCGGCACCCTGTGCGCCGTCGCCTCGGGACTGCCGCTGTCCACGCAGATCACGTACGGGCAGGGCGACCGCGGCTTCTCGGCCGGCCGGCTCTACCGGGCGGGGGCCGACGGAGGCATCTACGAGATCCCGTGAGCCGCCCCCGCTCAGACCTCCGGGAACTCCGGCCCGATCCCGAGAGCGGGCGCGATCGCCGCCCAGATCGTCGACCTGGCGGTGGCCAGGTCGACCCTCGGGTCGTCCAGCATCACGCGGATGCCGAGGCCGTCGCTGAGCGCGAGCACCAGGGTGCTGAGCGCCGGGACGTCGCACTGCTGGAACTCGCCGGAGGCGATGCCCCGTTCGACGGCGCCGGCGACCCAGGTGTGGAGCTGGTCGTACAGGTCGACGGCGAGGTGACGTGCCGCCGGGTCCCGCTGGGCGCGGGCCCACAGTTCCTGCCAGAGCTTCCAGTCCTGGCGGAGTTCGGCGTCCGTCGGGAGCATGGTGCGCACGATGCGGGCGAGGAGGACGGTGGCCGGGACCGACGCGCCGTCCTCGCCTTCGAGGTCCGTGCCGGTCTGGGCGAAGGAGTGGGTCATCGCCTCGGCGAAGAGCTTCTCGCGGGTGTCGAAGTGGTAGTGCAGCAGGGCCTTCGACACGCCGGCGTGCTCGGCGACCTTGCGCATGCTCACGTTCTCGAAACCGATCTCGGCGATCACCTCGCACGCGGCGCCGAGGATCCGCTCCCGCGTCTCGAGTGCCCGTTCGGCCTTGGTCACGTTCGCCACTCCCCGTATCGGTGTCGCAGGTCGCACCATCATCCCCCGTCACGCCGGCATCTGGAGAACGCCCGTGCCGCGCTTGACGAGTTCCCCCGCGACGATCAGGCGCTGGATCTCGGAGGTGCCCTCCCAGATCCGGTCCACCCGCAGTTCGCGGTAGAGCCGCTCGACGGGGTACGAGCGGTCGTAGCCGCGCCCGCCGAAGGTCTGCAGACAGCGGTCGACCACCCGGCCGGCCCCGTCCGCCCGTACGCCCCCTCCCGGCCAGGGCCGCGAGCACCACGGTCATCTCCCGTGGCGTACGGACGAGTTCCACGCCCGCGTCCCGGCAGGCGGCGGCGACCACGTCGGCCGACGTGGGGAGCGCTCCGGTGTGCGACTGGGCGCTGCGGGCGACAGCGCCGGGGTCGATCGGTCCGAGGCGAGGTACAGCTCGGTGGTGTTGTCGGCGACGCCCGGGCAGTTGGGGTCGACGAGCACGGCTCCGGCGGCCCGGACACGCTCGGCGACCGCCCGCTGGCGGGCCAGTCCGGCGGGGCCGGCCTCCGCGAAGCCCGTGGTGATGGCCACGATCGCCTTCGCCCCGCACGCCAGCGCGTCGTCGACGGCGGTCTCGAAGCCGGCGCCGGGGACGGAGATCACCACCAGGTCGAGAGGTTCGCCGAGCTCGCCGAGCGAGGTGGCCGCGGTCCGGCCGAGGACGGTGCCGCCGCGCCGGTTGACCAGGTGCACGGGCCGCCGGCCGGGGGCGCGCAGCGCCTGGGCGGCGACCGCGTGGCCGTACTTCGCCGGGTCGTCGCTGGCGCCGACCACGGCGACGGAGCGGGGGTCGAAGAGCGCGGTCATGTCGCGTGCCATGTCAACCCTCCACGCGGAGGGCGGAGTTGGGACAGCCGTCGACGCAGGCGCGGGCCTGCTCCTCGGCGGCGGGCGGGACCTCGGCGGCGACGACCCGCGCATAGCCCCACTCGTCGAGCTCGACGAGCTCGGGAGCGTGGTCGGGGCACAGCCCGTAGCCCTGGCAGAGGGTGGCGTCGAGCAGGAGTTTCATGGCGTTCCTTTCAGCACGGGCGTGGGGTGCGCGGAGGCGTCCGACGAGTTCACGATCGGCGCGGCCACGGCGCCGGCGGCGCCGCGCTCTCGTGCGGCGCGCAGTTTGACGGCGGCCGGGAAGCCCGCGCCGCCGCGGCCGCGCAGGTCGGAGGAGTCGAGGTGGTGCAGCAGCTCGTCCGGGACGGTGACGCCGGCGTAGCCGCCGGTGGCCCGGTACGCCTCGGCGCTCTCCGTCACGTACGGCGTCGCTCCGAGCAGGGAGCCGAGGGGCGTCGCCGTCGGGTAGCGGATCGTGGTCATCGGGCGTCTCCTGTGGGGGGTGTGCGGGGTGTCCGGGGTGGGTCGGTTGCCCGGGCTCTGCGGGAGCCACGGCCCGTACGGGGGTGGGTGCGCAGGGTCCGTACCGCGGCTTCGAGCGCGGTGCGGTCCCCGGCGGTGCGGCCGTATCCCGCTCCCGGGAGGCCGATGAGCATGCGGTGGTGGTCGAGGAGGACCTCGGCGGCGAGCAGGGCCGAGGCCGCGGGGTCCTCGCCCTGGTCCTCGCCCCGGTCCGCGTCGGGGGCTTCGTCGATCCGGGCGGTCACGGTGGTCACGAGGGCGGTGACCTCGGCGAGGTAGCGCAGCCAGCTGTGCCGGCTGCCGCGCAGGACCAGGCGTTCCACGCGGCGCCGCTCGGCGGCCGCGAGTTCTTCCCGGTTCGCGGGCGGGCGGTGCGCCGCCTGCGAGGAGGCACGCAGGGCGGCGACCGCCGCGGGCAGTTCCCGCTCCGGTTCGGGGGTGAGTCCGAGCCAGTCCAGACGCCGACGACCGCTCATGCGTGCCTCCGGGAGGGAGAGGGGGCGCGGCCCGGGGAGTGCCGGGGCGCGCTCGACCGCCGGCGCGGGGGCCGGCGCCGGCTGCTTCCGGGCCGGGGAGACTTCCGGACCGACGAGCGAATTCGCAGGTCGGAGGCGGTGTGGCGGCGGAGCAGCGACAGGGAGACAGGTTTACTGACCGATCGGTCAGGCAAGAACAACGGTAGCTGACCGATCGGTCAGCGTACAAGTCTTGACCCGGCGGAATTCAGCCACCCCTCTGGCTGTCCACTCGGTCAGCCTGGTCGCGGCAACCGCCCCGCCCGCCTGTCCACCGCCGGTTCGCCAGGCCATCGACACCCGACACCGATCGCCGCTCCCGCGGCACGAGGAGTCACCGATGCAGTCCGGAGCCCCCGCACCCACACCGCTCGACCAGCCCGCCCAGGGCCGCCTTCCCGGCCCCGCCCTGCCGGCCCGCCACTACACCGATCCCGCCATCGCCGCCGCGGAGACGCGGCAGGTCTTCGCCCTGTCCTGGCAGCTCGTGTGCCACGAGTCGGACCTGCCCGGCCCCGGTGCCCGGCTCGCCGCCACGGTCGCCGACCGCGAAGTCCTCGTCGTCCGCACCGAGGACGGCGGCCTGGCCGCCCACCTCAACGTGTGCCGCCACCGGGGAACACGCCTGGTCGCCGCCCCCGAACCGGCCGGCAAGGCGATCCGCTGCCCCTACCACGGCTGGACCTACCGACTCGACGGCACCCTGGTGGGCGCCCCGGAGGCACGCCAGATCCCCTGCCTCGACAAGCCGCGGCTCGGCCTGTTTCCGGCCCGCGTCGAGTCCTTCCTCGGCTTCGTCTTCGTCAACCTCGACCCCGGCGCCGTACCGCTCGCCAAGAACTGCGCAGGCCTCGCCGAGGCGGTCGGCCACTACGCCGGAGCCGATCTGGTGCCGGTCGGCCGCGACCGGATCCACGACCTGGCCCGCGCCGAAGTGCAGGAGGCCAACTGGAAGGTGACGGTCGACAACTACCTGGAGGGATACCACGTACCCGTCGCCCACCCCGGCCTGATGCGGCTGCTCGACTACCAGGGCTACCGCAGCGAGATCGAGGACTCCTACGTCCTGTTCACCTCGCCGCTGCGGGACAAGCCGTCCTCGAACTGGGCGGAACGCCTCTACCAGCGCGTCGCCTCCCCCATGCCCGGCCTCACCGAGGCCGACCGGCGGGTGTGGCGGTACGCGGTGATCTACCCCAACACCCTCATCGACTTCTACCCCGACCACGTGCTCGCCTGGACCGCCGTCCCGACGGCGGTGGACCGGGTGGCCGTACCCGGCGGCTTCTACACCCGCCGCGGCACCGGCCCGCGCACCCGGCTGGCCCGGCGCCTCAACATGCACATCGGCTGGATCACCAACGACGAGGACGCCGAACTCGTCGCCCGCGTCCAACGGGGGCTCTCCACTCCGGGGTTCGAGCCAGGACCGCTGTCCCGGCGCGAGTCCGCGGTCGGCTGGTTCGCCGACCGGATCCGAGCCGACCTCGCCGCCGCGGAGCACTGAGCCGCCGCTCCGCCCGCAACTCCCGCCGGCGCGCCCCCGCCGCCCCCGCCGCCGCCCCTACGAAGAGGACCCCCATGTCCCCCGAGGCACCACCGCTGTCAGCACCCCGTCACCACCCCTGTCCCGGCGTACCCTCCTGCGCGCCGGGACCGCCGCGGCCCTCGCCCTCACCTCCGCCGGCTGCGGATTCGCCGCCGCCGACGATCCCGCCGCCGCCCGGGCGAGAGCGGACGCCCCTATCGACGTCAAGGTCGACGGCGACCTCGTCTACTTCGCCGCGGCCACCGGCCTCCTCGTCCACGAGCGCGTGCACGACGCGTTCCTCGCGGCCTTCACAGCCGTCGCGGCCACCCCCACGTACCGCGAGGCCTCCTTCGGCCCCCTGGACAACGCTGCCCAACTGGCGGCTGTGGAAGCCCTCTTGAGCTGCCCCCGGCTCACGCCTAGATCGTCACCGGCGGCAAGGCCGTCCCGCGCCCCGGCTTCTGCCACCAGACCACGGTCGTGGTCGGGGTCCGCCAGCACGACGAGATCGTGCAGGAGGAACCTTCGCACCCGTGGTCACCGTCCAGCCCTTCGCCACCGAGGAGGAGGCCCTCCACCTGGCCGACGACGTCCGCTTCGGCCTCGCCGCCGGCGTCTGGACCACGGACCACGACCGGGCGATGCGCGCCACCCGCGCCCTGCGCACGGGCATCGTCTGGGTCAACACCCATGGCACCACGGTCTCCGAGATGCCCCACGGCGGCGTCCGCCACTCCGGCTACGGCACCGACCTCTCCCTGGCCGGCCTCCTGGACTACACCCACCCCAAACACGTCATGCTGTGACGCCGGAAGGAGGCCGGTCCCTCTGGCGCGACGCGTACGCCCGCGCCCATGCCGCGCCGGGTGGCAGCACCGCGGCCACCGCGTACGCGGCCGTCGCCGCACCGCCGCCCACGAGATAGGCGACGGCGCCGGCCAGTCCGGCACCCAGCCACTCCCAGCGGCCGTCCAGGGCCACGAGGGCGACGAGGAGGAGGGCGTACCACGAGTATCCGGGCGTCGTGAGGAGGAAGGCCGTGCCGGTGGTCACCAGGGCGCCCCGCCAGGGGCGTTCGGGATCGCCGCGCCACCAGACCGCGGCCGCCACGGCCGTGATGACGAGCAGCACGGCCGGGAGCGCCCACGTGTCGGGCAGGACGAGCCGGAGCAGGAGGTAGCGGCCGCCGGCGCCCGCGTCGTCGTATCCCTCCTCCTGCGCGTAGCCCCCCAGATAGCCGAGGACGGAGCCGTCGGAGAGCAGCACGTACGGCAGGTACAGCAGCCCGACCGTGGCCGCTGCCGGTGCGAGCACCGCCAGGGCCGTACGCGGTCGCCGTACGCCGGACAGCGCGCCCGGCAGCAGGACGGCGGGCAACAGCTTCGCGGCGATCGCCAGGCCGAGCAGCACGCCGCCCGTGAGGTGGCGGCGCGCGACGAGGAGGAGCGCGGCGACCGAGAACAGCACGGCGAGGACGTCGACATGGGCGTTGTTGACGGCCTCGACGGGGACGGCCGGGGACCAGGCCCACAGGGCTGCCTGGCGGGGGTCGCCCCGGCGGCGCAGGGCGAACACGAGGAGGCTGGTGACGGCGAGGGAGAGGACGGCGGCACCGGTCTGGAGGGCCTTGTGGCGGGCGTCGGCCGGCGAGACGGCGTGGACCAGCAGGAACCAGCCCTCGGCGGCCGGCGGGTAGATCGTGTGGACGGCCGGCCGGTTGATGCGGGTGCACCGGCCGGCGTCGAGGGGCGCGAGGTCGGCGTCGCTCCGCGCGCAGACCGCCGCTCCGGGGAAGAGCCACGTGTCGCGCAGTCCGGCGACGGCCGGGTCGGCGGGTGCGTGGTCGTACGGGGAGATGCCCGCCGCCTGCACCCGGCCGTCCCACGCGTAGCGGTAGGCGTCCGTGCTCGTACGCGGCGCCGCCACGAGCCCGGTGAGCGTGACCGCGACCGCGCCGGCGACGACCAGCGGGACGGCCGCCCGCGCGGGGACCCGGCGCAGGGCGACGAAAGCCCCCGCGAACAGCGCCCAGGCCCCCGCGTATCCGGTGAGGAACCCGGCGCCGCGCGCGTCGCCCCGAAGCAGTCCGGCGAGGGCGGCGATCAGGACGCAGAGCAGCAGCGCGGTGACGACGACGGGGCGGGTGCGGGGCGGTGGCGCGATGGGGCGGGTGCCGGGCGGTGGCGCGGCGGGGACGGCGGGGCGGGTGCGGCGGGGCATGGCCGCAGCCTGACAGTGCCGTCGGCCGCGCAGGGGGCGACCCGTCGGGGCGTTCGGGTTTCGTAAGGTGTCGGAGGGCCTGCGCGGCGGCTCACAGCGGTGTGATGGACGGCATGACCTTCCGCATGCCCAGGCTTCCGCGTCCCGAGGTGCCCCGGATCCGGCCGCCCGAGTTCAAGGGGCGGCTGCACGACGCCCGCACGGCGACGTCCGTCGGCCGGTGGCTCGGCGTGGCCTTCGCCGTCTGCTTCGTGACCGGTCTCGTCAGCCACTACCTCCAGCAGCCGCCCGGCTGGCTCGCCGACGACCTGCCCGCCCGGCCGGTGTGGGGCTACTGGCTCACCCAGGGCCTGCACGTCGCCACCGGTCTTGCGGCGATCGTGCTGCTGCTCGTCAAGCTCTGGGCGGTGTACCCGCGGCTGTTCGCATGGCCGCCGGTGACGTCGGTGCGGCACGCCCTGGAACGGCTGTCCGTCGCGGTCCTGGTGGCCGCCGCCGTCTTCGAGCTGCTGACCGGGCTGCTCAACATCGCCGAGTGGTACCCGTGGCCGTTCTCGTTCGTCCCGGTGCACTTCGCCGTCGCCTGGGTCGTCACCGGCTCGATCCTGCTGCACATCGCGGTCAAGGCCCCCGAGATCATGGCGCATTGGAGCAAGCGATCGGCGGGCGCACTCGCGCTGCCGGCCGAGGACGGCGCCGACCGCCGTTCGCTGCTGCTCGGCATGGGAGCCGCCGTGGGGGTGGTCACGCTGACGACCGCGGGGCAGGCCTTCCCTCCCCTGAAGGCGCTCGATCTGCTCGCGCCCCGCCACCCCGACCACGGGCCGCAGGGACTGCCCGTCAACCGGACCGCCGCCGCGGCGGGCGTGTCGGCGGAGGGGTTGGGGGAGTGGCGGCTCGAGGTCGCCGGCCCCCGCCCGTACACCCTCACGCTCGACGCGCTGCGGGCGATGGCCCGAGCGCGGGCGCGGCTGCCGATCGCCTGCGTCGAGGGCTGGACCGTGCAGGCCGACTGGGGCGGGGTACGGGTGCGCGACCTGGTGGAGCGGGCCGGCGGCCGGCCCGGCCGGGACGCCGTCCGGGTGACGTCCCTCGAGGTGAGCGGCGCCTACCGGGTGATGGAGATGGGCACGGAGTACGTGGACGATCCGCTCACCCTGCTCGCCCTCACGCTCAACGGGCAGCCGCTCACCCTCGACCACGGCTTCCCGGCCAGGATCATCGCCCCCAACCGGCCAGGGGTCCTGCAGACCAAATGGGTCCACCGGCTGGAGGTGCTGTGAGGTGACGACGACACAGGTGCTGCGGTACACGGTCGGCGCGATCGGCGTCGCGCTGACCGGCCTCGGGGCATGGCTCGTGGCGGTCGAACCGGACCCGTGGGGCGTGCTGGTGTGGCTGGCCGGGGCCGTCGTCCTGCACGACGGGATCCTCGCCCCGCTCGTCCTGGCCGTCGGACTGCTCCTCGTGGCACGGTCCCAACGGGGCCTGTGGCGCGGGGCGCTGATCGTCGCGGGCAGTGTGGTCCTCGTGACGCTGCCGCTGCTCGTACGGCCGGGGGAGCCGCCGAACGCGTCGGCGCTGCCCCTGCCGTACGCACGCAACCTCGTGATCGTGCTCGCGGCCGTCGCCGTGGCGACGCTGGCGGTGTCTCTCGTACGGCGAGGGCGGCAGCCCGTACGACGGTGGCGGGAGCGGCGTCAGAGGCGTACGGCCACCGGCGACTGAGGCGCGAGGGCCAGGAACGGGCGGCCTTCGGCCGTCCAGCTCTCCACGACCCGCCAGCCCGCCCGAGCCGCATGGTCGGACAGGGCCCGGGTGCCGACCCGGGCCCAGGAGAACGGCGCTCCCCGACCGCCCCGGCCGTCGTCGACCCGTACCTCGCAGCGCTCGTCGACGTCCACGGGCGCGCATTCGGCGAGGACCAGCCCGCTGCGGGACACGACCCGGCGAAGCCGCCGCAGCAGGGCGGCCGGATCACCGCCGATCCCTATGTTGCCGTCGATCAGCAGCGCCGTGTCCCAGCGTCCCTCGGCGGGCAGCGGGTCGAAGACCGACCGGCACAGGGCCGTCCCGCCGAGCCGCTCGGTGCGGGCGACCGCCTCCGGGCTGATGTCGATGCCCAGCGCGCGTCGGCCCTCGACGGCGAGGGCGGCGACGAGCCGCCCCGGTCCGCAGCCGATGTCCAGGACCGTGCCGTGGCAGCGTTCCAGGACCGACCGGTCGGCGGCGTCCGGCGCCTCGCACCAGCGCTCGACCTCCAGGGGGAGCAGCCAGCCGTCGTGCCGGCGCAGGAAGAGCGGACCGCGGCCGGTGCGCAGGGCGTCGGTGTACGGGTCGGAGCGCCAGCTCGTCGTCATGGTCACGCGCTTGCTCCCGCCGCCGCGGCCGTCAATGCGGCGTGCAGGGCGGCGAAGCGGGTCCCGGGTGTCCGGGCCGCCACCCGCCGCGCGTCCTGCGCGGTGTCCACATCGCGGAGCACCGGCAGGCCACCGATCCGCAGACCCGCTGCCCGCAGCCGCTCGTGCTGCACGGTCCCCGTGTCGCGCCGGGACATCGGCACGCCCAGCAGGAGAGCGGGGTCGGGGACCGCGAGGCCGAGTGCCCAGAATCCCCCGTCGACCGCGGGCCCGAACCAGGCGTCGTGGCGGTCCCAGCACAGGGCGGGGGCCAGGTGCTCCGGGGTGACCTGCGGGGTGTCCATGCCGATGAGCAGCGCCGGCCCGGCGCAGGCCGCGAACGCGGCGGCGAGCCGCACGTCGAGGCCGCCCGGCACCTGGGGCACGACGACGAAGCCGGGCGGCAGCCATGGCCCGGGCTCCCCGTCGAGCACGAGGACGTGCCGGTCGGCGGGGACGGCAACGGCGGTGTCCAGCGTGTCCGCGAGCGCGGCCTCGGCGAGGGAGGCGGCTTCCGCCGGGGTGAACGGGGGAGTGAGCCGGGTCTTCACGCGGCCCGGCAGCGGCTGCTTGGCGATGACGAGGAGCGTGGTCACGGCCGGTCACCCCCGGTCGGTGCGGACGCGGGTCCGGTGCGTGCGGATCCGCGTACGGCCGCGGGTGCGGACACGGCCGCGGACACGGCTACGGGCTCGTCGAGCACGCGGCGCATGTCGCGCACGGCCTGCCAGGTGCCCTTCCACGTGCCGGTGACCTTCGACCGGCCCGCCCGGGGGAGGTACGGCACATCCGCCTCGCGCACCCGCCAGCCCGCGTCCGCGGCCCTCACCACCATCTGGAGCGGGTAGCCGCTGCGCCGGTCGGTGAGGCCGAGGCCGAGCAGCGCCTCGCGGCGGGCGGCCCGCAGGGGCCCCAGGTCGTGCAGCCGAAGCCCGGTACGGCGGCGCAGCAGCCAGGAAAGGGCGAGATTCCCGGCCCGCGCGTGGGCCGGCCAGGCGCCTGGTCCGGTGGGCCGGCGGCGGCCCAGGAGGAGGTCTGCGGAGCCGTCGGCCACCTCGCGGACGAACCCGGGCAGAAGGCCGGGATCGAGGGAGGCGTCGCAGTCGCAGAAGCAGACGAACTCTGCTTCGGAGGCCAGCAGCCCGGCGTGGCAGGCGGCGCCGAAGCCGCGCCGTGGCTCGTGCACGACGGTGGCGCCGAGCTCGGCCGCGACTGCGGCCGAGCCGTCGGTGGAACCGTTGTCGACGACGATCGCCCGCCAGCCGGCGGGGATCCGGGCCAGGACCCAGGGGAGGGCCTCGACCTCGTCGAGACAGGGAAGGACGACATCTGCGGTCATGGGTGTCACGCGTCTCACCGTAGGAACCGCGGGCCCGATCGTGGCCTTTCCACTCCTTACGAAACGCGGACGTCGAGCCGCGTACCCCCGGGTGGCCGTGGCCGCCCACGGGTACGGATGCGAGGCTGTGCGTCATGAGCGAGACCCGCACCCCGGTGAGCCCGGCCCGGATCCTGGTGGTGGACGACGACCCGACGGTCGCCGAGGTGGTGACCGGATACCTGGAACGGGCGGGCTGCGCCGTCGAGCACGCGCCCGACGGACCCGCCGCCCTGCGCAGGGCGGCGGAGCGGCGGCCCGACCTGGTCGTGCTCGACCTGATGCTGCCGGGCCTGGACGGCCTTGAGGTCTGCCGCCGGCTGCGCGCGGCCGGCCCCGTGCCGGTGATCATGCTGACCGCGCGCGGTGACGAGGAGGACCGGATCACCGGCCTGGAGGTGGGGGCCGACGACTACGTCACCAAGCCGTTCAGCCCGCGCGAGCTGGTGCTGCGCGTCGAGTCCGTGCTCCGCCGGACCCGGAGGGCCGGCGCCGGCCCGGTGGCCACCAGGCCCGTGCTGCGCGCCGGGACGCTCGCCGTCGATCCCGTGACGCGCAGGGCTTTCCGGGCGGACTGCGAACTCGCCCTGACTCTCCGGGAGTTCGACCTCCTGGCACACTTCCTCGAGCACCCCCGCACGGCGCACACCAGGGAGGAGCTGATGCGGCGGGTGTGGGGCTGGGACTTCGGCGACCTGTCCACCGTCACGGTCCATGTCAGGCGCCTGCGCGCCAAGATCGAGGAGGACCCGGCGCGGCCCCGGCTCATCGAGACGGTGTGGGGCGTGGGCTACCGCTTCGAACCGGGGGGCGGCGAGAACGCCGGCGGGAAGGAAGGGACGACGGCCGGGGGTGCGGAAGGATGAAGGACGTCCTGCTCATCGCCGCGTTCGCACTCGGGGGAGCCGTCTGCGCGGGCCTCGCCGGAGCGGTGGTCCTCCGGCTCGTCCGGCACCGCTCGGTCGCCCTCTCGCTGACCGTCGTCGCCGCCGTCACCGTGACGGCGATGCTGGGCGGGACGCTCGCGGTCGCCCGGGCGATGTTCCTGTCCTCGCACGACCTGTGGGTCGTGACCGTCGTCATCGCGATGGCGGCCCTCGTCTCGCTCGGCACCGCGCTCGTCCTCGGCCGGTGGGTGGTGACGCGCAGCCGCGCCCTCGCCCGCGCGGCACGGGACTTCGGAGACGGCGGAAGCTTCTCCGCGCCCGACGGCGCCGCCACCGCCGAACTCGCCGCCCTCACCCGCGAACTGGCCGCCACCAGCGACAGACTCGCGGCCTCCCGGCGCCGCGAGCGCTCGCTCGAAGCGTCGCGCCGGGAGCTCGTCGCCTGGATCTCCCACGATCTGCGCACCCCGCTGGCCGGGTTGCGGGCGATGGCGGAGGCTCTGGAGGACGGCATGGCGGCCGATCCCGCGCGCTACCACCGGCAGATCCGCACCGAGGTGGAACGCCTCACCGCCATGGTCACCGACCTGTTCGAACTCTCCCGCATCCACGCGGGCGCGCTCACCCTGAGCCCGAGCCGCCTGTCGGTATACGACCTGGTCGGCGACGCCCTGAGCGGCGCCCACCCGCTCGCCCGCGAGAACGGCGTCCGCCTGGTGGGGGAGACGGTCGAGGCCGTGCCCGTCGAGGTGGACGGCAAGGAGATGACCCGGGTGCTCGCCAACCTCCTCGTCAACGCCATCCGCCACACGCCGGCCGACGGCACCGTCGCGGTGGCGGCCGAGCGGCGCGACGGCGCCGTCGTCGTGTCCGTCACCGACGGCTGCGGCGGCATCCCCGAGGAGGATCTGCCCCGCGTCTTCGACACCGGCTGGCGCGGCACCGAGGCCCGCACCCCTCCGGCGGGGGCGGGCCTCGGCCTCGCCATCGTCCGAGGGATCGTCGAGGCCCACGCGGGCAGCGCCCAGGTGCGCAACGTCCCGGGCGGTTGCCGCTTCGAGGTGACGCTGCCTGCGGCGGCGGGCTGAACGGGGCGCCCCTACCGGTGCGGCGCCACGGTGCGTGCGGCGCCACCGTTCGTGCGGCGCCGCACGTCGTACGCCCGCGCTACCCCGGGATCGCCGAGGCCCGCTGTCCCGCGCGGGCGAAGTCGGCCATGCCGTCGGTGAAGCCGATCTCCGGTCGCCAGCCGAGGTCGCGGCGCAGCCGGGACGAGTCCGCGGTGATGTGCCGGACGTCGCCGAGCCGGAACTCGCCGGTCACGACCGGTTCCGGGCCGCCGTGGGCCCGGGCCAGCGCGGCGGCCATCTCGCCGACCGTGTGCGGGTCGCCGCTGCCGGTGTTGTACGCGGTGAGGGCGCCGGCCGGCAGGCCGGGGCCGGCTTCGAGCGCGAGCACGTTGGCCGTGGCCACGTCCCGTACGTGGACGAAGTCCCGGCGCTGCCCGCCGTCCTCGTAGACGCGGGGTGCGTCGCCGCGCGCGAGCGCCGAGCGGAAGAAGGAGGCCACGCCCGCGTACGGGGTGTCCCGGGGCATCCCCGGCCCGTACACGTTGTGGTAGCGCAGCGCGACGACCTTGCCGTCGACCGAACGCGCCCACGCGGCCGCCAGGTGCTCCTGGGCGAGCTTCGTCGCGGCGTACACGTTCCGCGGATCGGCGGGCGCGTCCTCGCCGACCAGGCCGGGTACGAGCGCGGCGCCGCAGGCCGGGCAGCGCGGCTCGAAGCGGCCGGCGGCCAGGTCCTCGGGCCGGCGGGCACCGGGCCGGACGGGACCGTGGCGGAGGCACTCGTACCGCCCTTCCCCGTACACGACCATGGACCCCGCGAGCACGAGTCGCCGCACGCCGGTCTCCGCCATGGCCGCGAGCAGCACGGCCGTGCCGAGGTCGTTGCAGCTCACGTACTGCGGGGCGTCGGCGAAGTCCTTGCCGAGGCCGACCAGGGCGGCCTGGTGGCAGACCGCGTCGATCCCGGACAGCGCCGCCCTGACGGCCTGCGGGTCCCGCACGTCTCCGTGCAGGAGCTCCGCCGGGGGCGGTTCCGGGGCGGTGGGGTGGGCGCTGGGGAGCAGTGCGTCCAGGACGACCGGTTCGTGACCGGCCCGCCGGAGCGCCGTGACGACGTGGGAGCCGATGAAACCGGCCCCTCCTGTGACGAGTACGCGCATGGACCCGACGCTACGGACGGGCAGCGCGCGGCGGAGGGGTCCACGCCGTGCCGTAAGACTTCCGTCATCCCGTAGGTTCACCGGCGGGTGCGCCCACGGGAGGACGGAAGTGCGGCGACTAGGGGGTGTCAAGCACCGTCTGGATCCGGCCCAGGAGGCCCGGCCAGCCGCGTCCCATTCCCTCGAAAGCGGCCTTGCCCAGCGGGGAGTCGAGGTCGAATCCCGAGTGTTCGAGGAAGAGGCGGGTGCCGGTCCCCTCGGCCTCGAGGCGCCAGGTGATGGTGGTGTCCAGGCTGCCCGGGGCGAAGGTGTAGCGCAGCAGGCGCTCGGGCTCCACGGTCAGCACCTCGCACTCCTGCCGGCCCCACTGCCCCATGTCGAGGGTGAACCGGTGCCCCACCTCGGCGCGGACGTCCCCGGCGGCCCACCAGCGGGCATGCAGCTCGGGCTCGGTGAGGGCGCGCCAGACGGCCCGGGGAGGGTGGGCGATGAACTGGTCGCAGTGGATGGTCCGGAGTTCCGCGGTCATGGAGTGTCGTCCTTGCTGTCGCTGATGTCGTCGGTGGCGGCGCTGTCGCCGATCTCGTCCAGCACGTCGCGCAGGGCGCCCATGCGGGCGCGCCAGTAGTGCTCGAAGGGGTGAAGCCACGTGCCGACCTCGGCGAGCGGCTCGGCCCGCAGGTGGTAGTAGCGGTGGCGCCCGCGGGGCTCCTCCCGTACGAGCCCGGCCTTCCGCAGCACGGCGAGGTGCTCGGAGACGGCCGGACGGCTCAGGGAGAACTCCCCGGCCAGCTCGCCGGCGGGGCGTGGTCCACCGATCAGTCCTTCGAGCAGTTTGCGCCGGACCGGGTTGGCCAGCGCGCTGTAGACGTCGACTGAGGGCATGCCGACAGGATGCGTCGGAATTCTCCGACGTGTCAACTTTTCCCGACGCGTTCGTCGTGGTCGTCGTGTCCGTCGTGTCCGTCGTGGACGGCCGACGGGCGAGGGGCGGTGTCCGGTGGAAGGCTGAGTTCGTACCGGATCTGCGAAAGGCCCATGCCATGATCACGCTTGACTTCGTCCCCGGCTCCCCCTGCTTCCTCGACCTCGGTTCCCCCGACGTCCCTGCCGCCGCGGCCTTCTACGGCGCGGTGCTCGGCTGGGACTACGAGCCCATGGGTGAGGGGGAGGAGATGGAAGGCGGCATGTTCAAGAAGGACGGCAAGACCGTGGCCGGCCTCGGCAAGCTCACCGAGGAGGGCGCGCGCTCGGCCTGGATGATCTACTACACCGTCGCCGACGCGGACGCCACGACCCAGGCGGTGGAGCGGGCGGGCGGCACCGTCCGGGTCGCTCCGATGGACCTCGAGGAGTGGGGCCGGATGGCGCAGTACAGCGACCCGCTGGGGGGTCAGTTCGCGGTCTGGCAGCCCGGTACGAACACGGGCTTCGAGCTGGTGGACGAGCCGGGCTCGCTGTCCTGGACCGAGCTGTACACGAGCGACGCGGCTGCCGCGAAGGAGTTCTACGGCGGCGTCCTCGGCTGGCAGTTCAACGACATGAAGATGCCGGGCAGCGAGGGCACGTACACCCTCATCACCCCCGAGGGCCTGCCGGAGGCGCGCATGCACGGCGGCCTCATGCAGGTGTCCGAGGAGGCCCTCGCCCTCGCCAAGGGCAAGCCGTACTGGCACCCCGTGTTCGCCGTAGCCGACTGCGACGCCACGGTCGCCAAGGTCAGCGAGAACGGCGGCAGCGTCCAGATGGGCCCGGTCGACGCGGAGGGCGTGGGCCGCCTCGCCGTCTGCCTCGACCCGTCGAAGGCCGACTTCGTGCTCCTCACCCCGGTCGCCGGCTGAGACCGGCGACGCCACCCGCCCGCGGCCGTCGTCACCCGGCCGGCGCCACTGCCGCGGGCGTCGGCGAAGATAGGGGCGTCACCTGTTCCGAGCACACGAGGAGCGACGGCAGATGCCTCCTTCCGGGTCCGGTCCGAGACCGGTCACCATCGCCGACGTCGCTCGTGCCGCCGGCGTGTCCCGTACGACGGTCTCCCACGCCCTGAACGGGATCGGCAAGGTCGACCCACGGACCCGGGAGCACGTCAAACAGGTCGCCGCCGGACTGGGCTACCGGCCCAACCTGCGCGCGCAGCGGCTGCGGCGCGGTGAGGCCAAGGCCATCGCGCTCGCTTCGTCGATGCCGTTCGCGGTGGCCGGAGGGCCGTCCCGGCTCGGCTTCTACATGGAGGTCGCCGCCGCCGCCGCCGAGAGCGCCCTGCTGCACGAGTACGCGCTCGTGCTCGTGCCGCCCGTGCAGTCGGGGGCGGCGCTGTACTCCCTGGACATCGACGGGGCCATCGTCGTCGAGCCCGACGTCGACGACGCGGCTGCGGCGCAGTTGAAGGAGCGGGGCTTGCCGTACGTGGCGCTCGGCCGGCCCGTCCCGCCGGACGAGGACGTGCCGTACGTCGACCTGCGCGGCGGCCTCGTCGCCGAGGTGCTGCTCTCCCACCTGCGCGAGCAGGGGGCCGAACGGCCGGCCCTCGTCGTCGGCTCCGGCGCGCGGCACTCTTCGGTGGACGCCCGCGCGGCCTTCGAGCGGCTCGCGAAGGAACACGGCTGGGAGCCGATCGTGGCGACCGCCCCGGAGG
The DNA here is from genome assembly GCF_044541845.1 of Streptomyces sp. NPDC085481. NCBI lineage: Bacteria > Bacillati > Actinomycetota > Actinomycetes > Kitasatosporales > Streptomycetaceae > Streptomyces > Streptomyces sp. NPDC085481. Next base: position 232,641 of record NZ_JBITTJ010000011.1, on the reverse strand, counting down.
CGGGCGGCGAACGGGCGGGCTACGAGTGCTGCGCCGCCCTGCTCGCCGAGCACCCCGGCATCGACGCGGTGTGCGCCCTGGTGGACGCCTTCGCGGTCGGCGCGGTGCGGGCGATCCGGGACAGCGGACGCGCCGTCCCGGACGACGTCATGGTCGTCACCCGCTACGACGGCCTCCGCGCGCGCACCTGCGAGCCGCCGCTGACCGCCGTCGACCTCCACCTGGACCGGGCGGCGGCCGCGGCCGTGGACCTCCTCCTCGGCCGGCTGCGCGGAGAGGGCGCCGCCCCGGTCGCCTCGGTGCCCGTGCCGACGGTGATCGCCCGGGGATCGTCGCTGCGGCGTACGAGCGGCACCTGACCCCCGCACCGGATCGCGGGGCGAGGGCATGCGCGGGCACTCGTACGGTCAGAGCCCGAGCAGCAGGACCACGCCCGACACCAGGGCGAACACGAGCACGAACAGGCGCATCCGCCGCGCGTCGACCCGGTGGTGGACCAGGCGGCTCAGCCATGCGCCGCCGGCGATCGCCGGCGTCAGCGCGAGCGCCCACCCGAGGTCCGCCGGGTCGCCCTGCCCGGTCGCGAACAGCAGGGCCAGCGAGGCGACTTCACCGACGAGGAAGCACAGGGCGACGGTGGAGCGCAGCTCGCCCGGCGGCCGGTGCTGGTAGACCAGCGCCAACGGCGGGCCACCGACACCCGTCGCGGTCTCCGTCAGGCCGGTCACCACGCCCGCACTCAGATAGGCCGCCCTGCCGGGTGTGAAGACGGGAGCCGCCAGGCTGACGACGGCCGCGAGCACCGTCGCGAGACCTACGAACAGACCGAGACCGCGGTCCGGGATCAGCCACAGCAGCGCCAGACCACCGGGTGTGGCGGCCAGCCGCGCGCCGGTGATCCAGCCCGCGCCGCGCAGGTCCAGCGCGGCCCGTTCGCGCCACGCGACGTACAGGTTGAGGGGAACCATCGAGGCCAGGACGAACACCGGGAGCAGACCGGGATCGAGGATCCCGGCCACCGGGGCGACGATCAGGGCGAAACCGAGCCCGCTGCTGCCCTGGACGAAGGAGGCGGCGGTCACCGTGACGGCGAGCACCGCCAGCGTCTCGCCGGTCACCGCGCGGTGTTCCGTTCCCGTGCCGTGGTGGAGGTGGGGTGCACCCGGGTGATGGCCGCCCGGCCGACGGCCTCGTGGGCCAGCCGGGCCGCGCGTCGCACGAGGGCGTCGCCGTCCCAGCCCACGGGCCGGCCGCACCACAGGCGCAGCCGTCCTTCGACGAACACGGCGGTGATCTGGTCACGGTTGCCGCGCCGTACGAGTTCCCAGGGCAGGTCCCAGGAGAGCGCGAGCTCCGGAGTGGTGACGTCGACGAGGAGGAAGTCGGCGGCCAGGCCGGCGGCGATCGTGCCGGTGCGCGCGCCGAGGCCCAGGGCGTCGGCGCCGCCGCGGGTGGCGTGCTCCAGCCACGTCCAGCCGGCGCCGCACGACGAGTCGCCGGTGGCGAGCCCGTACGCGAGCCGCTGGGCGAACTCGGCCGCCTCGGCGAGCCGGAAGCCGTCCCCGCGGGTCCCGTCGGTGCCCAGCCCGAAGCGGACACCGCGCTCGGCCATCGCGGTGGCGGGCGCGACGGCGTTGCCCTTCCAGGCGCTGGCGACCGGGTTGTAGCTCACCGCGGTCCCGGTGTCGGCGAGCAGGGTGAGTTCGCGCGGGGTGAGCAACGTGGCGTGCGCGGCCAGCAGTTGGGGGCCGAGCGCGCCGATCGCGTGCAGGTGTTCCAGGGGGCGCAGACCGTGGCGTACGAGCGAGCGCTCGACGGCCGCCAGGTGCTCGTTGACGTGGATCTGGACCACGGCCCCGGCCTCCGCGGCGAGCCGGGCGGTGCGCCGCAGGGTCTCCTCGGTGGCGGCCTCCGGGACGGAGACGGCGAGGGAGGCGTGGACCAGGGGGTCACCCTCGTAGCGCACGAGGTGCTTCTCGGCGCGGTCGAGAACAGTGCCGTCCAGGACCGCGCGGTCAAGGACGGCGCGGTCCCTGCCGCCATGGTCCCTCCCGCCGCGCTCCGGGCCGGCCGCGGCCTTGCCGTCGTCGGCGTCGTTGCACACCAGCCCCAGTACGCAGCGGAGGCCCGCGTCCCGGGTGGCGGAGGCGACGGCCTCGACGTCCACGTCCGCGCGGGTCCCCGCGTCGGCGACGGTGGTGAAGCCGCCGCGCAGGGCCTCCAGCGCGGCCAACTTGGCCGCCACGTACGCCGATTCCTCGTCCAGCGCGCCCTCCAGTGGCACCCACACCCTGCGGAAGATCTCCGAGGGCTCGCCGAACGCGAGTGCCGAGCCGAAGCTCTGGGTGAGGTGGTGGTGGGCGTCCACGAAGCCGGGCATCAGGAGCTGTCCGGGCAGACGGACGGGGCCGAGTCGGGGATGGCGGCGGACCAGCTCTTCGACGGGTCCCACCGAGGTGAAGGAGCCGTCGGCGACGGCGACCGCGTGGCCGGCCGCGGGGCCTTCGGGCAACAGGACGGCGTCCGGGACCAGAAGGAGCGGGCCGGGTCCTTGGAGGAGCTCGTGGGTGTGCTGGGGGTTCATCGGTCGCTTTCCGCGCGGAGGGTGGACAGGCGGGCGGCGACGCCCGGCCTGACGTGGTGGAAGAGGATGTTGAGCACGGCGGCGACGAACGCGCCGACGGCGACGCCGCTTTCGAGGAGGATGCGCACGTTCGGCGGGAAGCCGCCGTACACGCCGGGGACGAGGATCGGCAGCAGGCCGAGGGCGAGGGCGACGGCGACCACGAACGTGCTGGTGTGCCGGTCGAGATCGGAGCGGCCGAGCATCTGGACGCCGAGCACGGTGATCACGGCGAACACGACCATGGCGGTGCCGCCGACGACGGCGGCGGGGACGACGCTGATCGCACGGGTCACCGGGGCGAGGAAGCCGATGGCGATCAGGACGAGGCCGGCCGTGGCGGTGACGTAGCGGCTGCGCACGCCGGTGACCCGGACGATCCCGATGTTCTCGCCGCTGGTGACCATGAGCGGCAGGCCGAAGAACCCCCCGAAGAGCGAGGTGAGGGCGTCCCCGCGCACGGTCTTGGGTACGTCGGTGCGCCGGTCGATCTCCTTGCCGACGGCTTCGGCGTTGATGACGGTCTGACCGGTGGCCTCCGCCATGGAGGCGAGGCTGTAGAGCATCAGGGGCAGCGCGGCGAGCAGGTTGAACTGCGGGGAGCCGAACGGCATCAGGTGTGGCAGGCTGAGCAGGCCGCCCTCGGCGGCCTGGCCGAGGTCGACGCGACCGAGCGCGGCCGCGAGCGCGGTGCCGGCGAGCAGCCCCAGCATGACCGCGAGTTGGCGTACGACCCCGCTGAACAGCAGGTAGAAGACGACGGTGAAGCCGATCGTCGCGATGCCGAGCACGAGGTTCATCGGCTCGGCGAAGCCCGGTGCGCCGGGGCGGCCGGTGACCAGGACGGCACCGACCTTCACGAGGTTGACGCCGACGATGACGATCATCGTGCCGATGACGAGGGCGGGGAAGAAGCGGAGCAGCCGGGAGAAGACCGGCAGGACGACGAAGGTGAACAGGGCGGTCAGGATGACCGCGCCGCACGCCGTGCGCAGCCCGTGCTGTCCGGCGATGGCGAGGAAGAGCACGAGCGGGGCGCCGCCCGGCAGCATCATGAAGGGCAGCCGGGGCCCGAACTTCCACGGACCGAGCGACTGGATCAGGGATCCGACGCCGGAGAGCACGAACGCGGCGGAGAGCAGGTCGACGGTCAGGCCGGCGTCGAGCCGCAGGGTGGCGCTCATGAGGAAGATCGCCGAGATCGGTGTGGCGGCCATGACGAGGACGTGCTGGATGCCGAAGAGGAGGATCCGGCCCAAGGGGCGGGACTCGTCGACGGGGTGGACGTCGGCGGTGCGGGGGGCCTGCCGCAGCGGCGGTTGATCCGTGCTGGGCGGGGACTGGCGGGGACTGGACACGTTCGAGCTCCGATCGGCGTTCGACACGTCGGGGGTTCAGCCGCGATCCGGCCCTGGACGGGGAGCCAAATCGAGGTGGCCAAATCGATTTGGCCGTCAGTATGGGAGTGTGCGCCGGAGGCGTCAAGGGTTCCGGCTGCCGGGAGTTCACCGGGTAGAGACAACGGATTCCGTAGCCACAGCGGCGATTTGCCATCGATTCGTAAGTTACCGCGCGGTGTTCCTTCAAAAACATGAGCACACGCCTTGCGTGCGGGCCTGTCCATCCGCCAGGATCTGTGTCCGGCCCGGGTCTCTCCGCCCGGCCCCATGCCTCCTGTCTGGACGCCTGGTCGCGCACCGGCAACCCCGTGCCGCCAGCCGGTGAACCGCCCGATCCGCGCGGCCGCCCGGATGCCCCTCCTTCGAGGCTCTCCTCGCGGCCCGGCGCTCTCCTGCGACCCGGTGCCGCCCTCCCCCTCTCATTCACCTACCCTCAGGCAAGGCAGAGATGGCACCACTGGCCTCAGGCCGACGATCCCGCACCACCACGCACCCGGTGGACGAGATCCTCCCGCTTCCCACCCTTTCGCTCTACGGAATCCAGCACGTCCTGGCCTTCTACGCCGGCGCGGTGCTGGTCCCGGTCATCCTGGGGAGCAGCCTCGGCCTCTCACGGCAGGAGCTCGTCTACCTGATCAACGCCGACCTGGTCACGGCCGGGATCGCCACCGTCATCCAGGCATGGGGCTTCTGGCGGATCGGCGCCAGGCTGCCGCTCGTCCAGGGCGCCACGTTCACGGCCGTACCGCCGATGATCGCCATCGGCCAGGGCGCGGGAGGCGGCACCGCAGGGCTGCTCGTGGTGTACGGCGCCGTGATCACCGGCGGGGTCGCGGCCTTCCTCTTCGCCCCCTTCGCCGGGAGACTGACCGGCTACTTCCCCCCGATCGTCACCGGCACCCTCCTCACGGTCATCGGCATCGTCCTCATACCCGTGGCACTCCAGGACGTCGGAGGCGGCTCGGCGCTCGTCGGCGGGCCGCAGTACGGGAACGCCGCGCACCTCGCGTACGCGGGAGGCACCCTCCTGTTCATCCTGCTGGTGGTGCGCTTCGGCGGTCCGTTCCTGCGCAGCGTCGCGGTCCTGCTCGGACTGGTCGGCGGAACCACCGTCGCCTGGCTGCTCGGCGACGCCGACCTCGGGACGGTCGACCAGGCGGACTGGCTCGGCGTCAGCACGCCGTTCCACTACGGGCTGCCGCACTTCTCGGTGTTTCCCATGCTGGCGATGGTCGTCGTCATGCTCATCACCATGGTGGAGACCACCGGAGACGTGTACGCGATGGGCGAGATCACCGGCCGGGAGGTCGACGGCGACACGGTCAGCCGCGCGCTGCGGGCCGACGGCGTGGCCACCGTGCTCGGCGGAGTCTTCAACTCCTTCCCCTACGTGGCCTTCGCGGAGAACATCGGCCTGGTCCGGATGTCGCGCGTCACCAGCCGGTACGTCGTCGTGGCGGCCGGAGTCTTCATGATCCTCCTCGGCCTGGTGCCGAAGGCCGGCGCCGTGGTGGCCTCGGTGCCCCACCCCGTGCTCGGCGGCGCGGCCGTCGTGATGTTCGGCATGGTCGCGACCGTCGGCATCCAGATCCTCGCCAAGGTCGACCTGAAGCAGGAACGCAACGCCCTCATCCTGGCCGTCAGCCTCGGCGCCGCGATGCTCCCGACCGCCGTCGCGCCCTTCTTCGAGCGCATGCCCACCGAGGTACGGGCCGTCCTCGGAAGCGGCATCACCCTCGGCACGCTGTCGGCGGTCCTGCTGAACCTCTTCTTCCACCTGTTCGAGAACCGTCGCAAACGCCGGGACATCGACTGGGAGGCGCTGGCCTCGTACGACGACGGGACGGGACCGCGGTCCGCCGGGGCCCGCTGACCCCGCTCCCGTGCCGCGCAGCCCCCGCTCCGCGGAGCCGTCTACCGAGGTGAACCGCCCGTGCCCCACCCTCCCTTCTCCCCCGCACAGGCCCGCGCCGCCCGCCTGCGCATCGGCCTGACCCCCGACCAGGTCGTCGCCGCCATGGCCCAACTGGGGCTGTACCGCCCGGCGGCCGCCGTCCTGTCGTGGGAGCAGGGCGTCCTGGCCCCCTCGGAGACCGAACTCTTCGCCCTGGCCAGTGCGTTGTGGTGCCCCGTACCGGAACTCATGGCCCTGCACCCGAGGTCCCTGCGCGAACACCGCCTGGCCCGGCAGTTCACCGCCGACCGCCTGGCGGAGCGCATCGGCATGGACGCGCCCACCTACGCCCGCGCCGAGCAGGACCACCACTGGGCCGGAACCAACCGCCAGACCCTCCTCCTCGCGGAGGCCCTGGGCCTGGAACCCGACCAGCTGCTGCGCGTCATCCGCCAGGCGGGCGACCTCGACACTCTCCTCCGCCAGGCCGTGGAAGGCCGCTGGAAGCAGCACACGGCCCCCCTGGCCCGACTCGTCAACGCCCCCGAACGCACCGTGGCCCGCGCCCTGCGCACCCTCCACAAGGAGCACGGCCGTTTCAACGAGGCCTACATGGGCCACCTCGTCGCTCGCAGCGACGACACCCGCCTCCGCGAGATCGCCGCGGAACGCGCCACCTGGCTGCACGACCTGACCCGCCGCTTCCTCGCCCTCGTGGGACAGGACGACGGGCCGTCGTCCTGAACGCCGGCGTGTGGACCTGCGCCCGCGGGGCCTCGGCAGAGGCCCCGGCCCCCGTCACTGGCCGACCCGTCCGTCGACGCGCTCGCGCAGCAGGTCGGCGTGGCCGCAGTGGCGGGCGTACTCCTCGATGGTTCCGGGCGCCCGTCAGCAGATGTCGATGCGGAGGATCCGGTCGGAGCCGTCCGGGTCGCCTCCGTTGTCGTCGGCGTTGGTCGTGGTCAGCCAGAGCCCGTCGGCGCCGGGGATCTTGGTGACCGTGCGGAGGCGTCCGTACGTGCCGACGTAGTACGACGTGGGCGTGCCGACCGTCTCGGTGTCGCCGTTGATCGGGATCCGCCACATGCGCTCACCGCGCAGGCTCGCCATGTAGACGACGTTGCGCACGATGGCGATGCCGCTCGGCGACGCCTGCGCGACCGGCCAGCTCGCCTTGGGGTCGGTCATGCCCGCCGTCCCGCAGTCGCCCTCGCAGGCCGGCCAGCCGTAGTTGGCGCCCGGCTCGATGAGGTTGAGCTCGTCCCGCGTGGAGTCGCCGAACTCCGCCTCCCACAGGCGCCCGTTGCGGTCGAAGGCGATTCCTTGGGGGTTGCGGTGGCCCAGGCTGTACACGTGGTTGCCGAACGGGTTGCCCGGGGCGGGCCTGCCAGCCGTCGTCAGCCGCAGGATCTTGCCGTTGAGCGAGTTCCTGTCCTGGGCCAGCGCGGGCGTCTGGCCGTCGCCGGTGGAGGCGTACAGGTAGCCGTCCGGGCCGAAGGCCAGCCGGCCGCCGTTGTGGAAGCGGTTCTTCTTGATGCCCTGGAGCAGCACGGTGTAGCCGCTGAGGGAGCTGCCGTCGTACGTCATGCGGACGATCCGGTTGCCCTCGGACGCGGTGTGCATGAAGTAGACGGAGTGGTTGCCGGACCAGTCGGGGTCGACGGCCACGCCGAGCAGGCCGCCCTCGCCGTCGGTGGTCACCGCGTTGGGGACGCTGCCCACCCGGGTCTTCGTCCCCGTCGGGGTCAGCTTGAAGACCGTGAAGCTGTCGCGCTCCGTCACCAGCGCGGACCTGCCGTCCGGCATCCAGTGGACGCCCCACGGAACGGTCCAGCCGCCGGACAGGGTGGTCGGGGTGCCCGGTACCCCGCCGCCGGAGCACGCGCCGGTGGGCGGGCGGGTGACCGTGGTTCCGTCGGCGCACCGGAAGGCGTGCGGGGCGCTGCCGGCCGCGGCGGTGGGCGTGAACAGTGACGCGGCCGAGACCAGGGCGGCGACCGCCAGCGCGCCGATCAGCCGGGGTCGTCCGGCCCGGACGGGTGGGGGGAAGGATTTCTGCACGTCGACTCGCTTCCACCGAAAAAGAACGAAGAAGATCCGGAGGCCGATGTCGAGAACGCGCGCCCGGCTCCGTCCCCGGGATGAACGCGGCCAGAATAGGCCGCATCAGTGCAGAGGAGAGACATCATGGCCAAGTACCTGCTGCTCAAGCACTACCGGGGCGCTCCCGCCGCGGTCAACGACGTGCCCATGGCCCAGTGGACGCCCGAGGAGATCTCGGCGCACGTGCAGTACATGAACGACTTCGCGGCACGGCTCGAAGGAACCGGCGAGTTCGTCGACGGTCAGGCACTCGCCCCCGAGGGGACGTTCGTCCGGTACGACGGTGAGGGGCGCCCGCCGGTCACCGACGGCCCGTTCGCCGAGACCAAGGACCTCATCGCCGGCTGGATGGTGATCGACGTAGACAGCTACGAGCGCGCCGTCGAGCTGGCCGGGGAGCTGTCGGCCGCCCCCGGGGCGGGCGGGAAGCCGATCCACGAGTGGCTGGAGCTGCGCCCGTTCCTGACCGCGCCCCCCACCATCACGGAGTGACCTCGCCCATGGACGAGGCCCTGCTCCGGAGCCTCACGCCGAGCGTGCTCGGGATCCTCGTCCGCCGCGGAGCCGACTTCGCGGCGGCCGAGGACGCGGTCCAGGAGGCGTTGGTCGAGGCGGTCCGCGTCTGGCCGGCCGACCCCCCGCGGGACCCGAAGGGCTGGCTGGTCACCGTGGCCTGGCGCAAGTTCCTGGACGCGACCCGCGCGGACACGGCCCGCCGCCGGCGCGAGGACCTGGTGGACGAGGAGCCGGCCCCCGGGCCGGTACCCGGCACGGACGACACCCTCCGGCTCTACTTCCTCTGCGCCCACCCGTCGCTGACGCCGTCGTCCGCGGTCGCGCTCACCCTGCGGGCCGTGGGCGGTCTGACGACCCGCCAGATCGCCGAGGCCTACCTGGTGCCGGAGGCGACGATGGCGCAGCGCATCAGCCGGGCCAAGCGCACCGTCTCCGGGGTGCGGTTCGACCGGCCGGGCGACGTCGCCACCGTGCTGCGCGTCCTCTACCTGGTCTTCAACGAGGGCTACTCCGGCGACGTCGACCTCGCCGCCGAGGCCATCCGGCTCACCCGGCAGCTCGCGGCCGCATTCGACCACCCCGAAGTGGCCGGGCTGCTCGCCCTCATGCTGCTCCACCACGCCCGACGCGCCACCCGGACCGCACCCGACGGCACCCTGGTGCCGCTCGCCGAGCAGGACCGAGCCCGGTGGGACACCGCGTCGATCGCCGAGGGCGTCGGCGTACTCCAGACCGCCCTCGCCCGCGACCGGCTCGGCGAGTACCAGGCCCAGGCGGCCATCGCGGCCCTCCACGCCGACGCGCCCACCGCCGAGGAGACCGACTGGGTGCAGATCGTCGAGTGGTACGACGAACTCGTACGCCTGACCGACAGCCCCGTCGTCCGCCTCAACCGCGCAGTGGCCGTCGGCGAGGCCGACGGACCGCGCGCCGGCCTCGCGGCGCTCGCGGCGCTGGACGACACGCTGCCCCGCCACACCGCGGTGGCGGCCTACCTCCACGAGCGCGCAGACGACCTGCCGACGGCGGCCCGCCTGTACGCCGAGGCAGCCCGCAAGGCCCCCAACCTCGCCGAACGCGACTACCTGACCCGCCAGGCCGCCCGCCTCAACACCCGCGGACGGCATGCGTAGACTCCGCGTCATGACCGAGCTGTACGGCGCTGCCGTCGTCCTCCGTACCGCCGTCGCCGAGGACGTCCCCGCTCTGGCGGCCATCCGGGCCACTCCCGAGGTACGGGCGCGATGGCGGGGTCCGGACGACATGGAGACGGAGGTCGCCTCGGATCTGGAGGACCCCGACACCCACTGCCTGACGATCCGTCATCAGGACCGGGTCGTCGGCATGATCCAGTGGTATTCCGAGGAGGACCCTGACTACCGGCACGCCGGGATCGACCTCTTCCTCGACCCTTCGGCGCACGGCACCGGCCTGGGCACGGACTCCGTACGCACCCTGGCCCTGCATCTCGTCGACGATCACGGCTACCACCGGCTCGTCATCGATCCGGCCGCCGACAACGCGGCGGCGATCCGCTGCTACGAGAAGGCCGGATTCCGGACGGTCGGCGTGATGCGCCAGTACGAGCGGGGCGCGGACGGCACCTGGCACGACGGCCTGCTGATGGACCTGCTGGCGGTGGAGCTGGTGCGCTGACCTCCGGTCCGCGTGCGGGGTCCGGGTCACTCGTCCGGCGCAGCGGCCGGTTCCGTACGCGTCGTCGTGCTTCCCGGGGGGAAGGATGAGTGGCGCCGGGCGTGGCGGAGCCGAGGAGGAGCGAAGCGGTGGTGGACGGGGCCGGGCGGATGCCGCCCGAGATGAGGGACGCCGTGCGGGAGACGTACGGCGCCGACGATCTGAGCGCGAACCCCGTCTTCGGCGGCGGGTTCATCAACTTCGGCTACTGGCGCGGCATCGATCTGCGCGGACCGCTCGGCGCGGCGGAACGCGTCCGCAGCCAGCAGGACCTCTACCGGCACGTCCTCGACTCCGTCGGCCCGCTGGAGGGGCTCAGCACCCTGGAAGTGGGGTGCGGGCTCGGCAGGGGCTGCGCGCTGACCCTCCGGGAGTACGGCCCCGCCGCGGTCGTCGGCATGGACATCCACCCGGACCAGCTGCGGCGGGCCCGCGCCGCCCACGAGGACGTGCTGCGCCGGGAGCCCGAGCGGCTGCGCTTCGCCCGGGGCGGCGCCGAGGCGATGCCCTTCGCGGACGGCTCGTTCGACGCCGTCGTCAGCGTGGAGGCCGCCCAGCACTTCCCGGACCTCGCCGCCTTCGCGGCCGAGACGGCGCGGGTGCTCCGCCCGGGCGGCCGGGTAGCGGTGGCGAGCTTCTTCACCGTCGACGACGTACCGGGCCGGTCCGGCGAACTCGCGGCGCTGCTCGACACCTTCGCCACCGGTCTGGACATCGCCCGCCCGGTCACCGCCCTCACGGAAGCGTTCACGGCGTCGGGGCTCAGGGGCGCACGCGCCCAGTCCATCGGGCCCCACGTCTGGCCCGGCTGGGACCGGTGGCTGAGCCGGCTGTGGGCCGACGGCACCTGGCCGCGGAACTTCCTGCGCGCCTACGAGCAGCGGGTCCTCGACTACTACCTGGTCACGGCGGCCCGGGACGGATGACCGGCTGGTCAGGTACGGGGGAGCGGACGCTGGTTCCAGCCCGCGATCACCGGGAGGCCGTGCTCCGTCGACAGGCGCCCGACGGTCCCCGTCGTCAGCCGGAACAGTCGTCCATCGGCCGGCGGAAGGCCCAGATAGCGGGCGGTGAGCACGCGCAGCAGATGGGCGTGCGCCACCACCACCCCGTCCGGCTCGCCGGCCGCGAGGAGCGGCGTGATCCGCGCCAGGACCCGGTCGGCGCGGCGCCCCACGTCCTCGGCGGATTCCCCCGGACGGCCGTCGGGGTGCGGCGGCACGCCGTCGCGCCACAGCGACCAGTCCGGCCGGGTCTCCTGGACGTGCGCCGTGGTCAGGCCCTCGTAGCCGCCGTAGTCCCACTCGCAGAGGTCGTCGTCGCTCACCGCACCGTGCAGCCCGGCCAGTTCGGCCGTGTGCCGGGCCCTGCGCAGGGGGCTCGTCAGGACGAACGAGAAGGAGTGGTCCGCGAAGTACGGGGCGAGCGTGCGCGCCTCCGCCTCTCCCGCCGGCGTGAGCGGCAGATCGGTGCGGCCGGTGTGCCGGCCCGTGGCGCTCCACTCCGTCTCTCCGTGGCGGATCAGGAGGAGGTCACCCATGGCCGCGCTGCTCCTTAGTCCGGGGCTTTGGCCCCCACCGTAACTCCTGGGCTCGGGAGCCTGTTGGCACCATGACCGTCACGGACCTGCCGGGGGCGGAGCGCGGACACGGGGGGAAGGCGTCACACTCCGCCCGTCGGGAACAGTGTTTCCGGCGGGACTCGAGGGGCGCTGGGCCGTGGCCGGGCGGGCGCTCGTCGGGGGGTGGAGGGCTGCTCCAGGCTGATTCGAGCCGGGTTCTCTAGCGTCGGGGAGTCCGAGCAGGTGAAGGGAGGCCATCGTGCGGCGTTCCAGGGAGTGGCTGCGGAAGCTGTGGCAGGACTCGGTGGCGGGACTCGCCGCCGTCGGCCAGAGTTTCGGAGCCTTCACGCCCCCCGAGTGCTACGGGCTCCTGCCCGCGGCGCCGACGGCGGCGGTCGACGGCCGTGCCTTCCCGCCGCCCCCGCCCCCGCCCCCGCCCTTGCCCGGGCCGGGGCATCCCGAGCGGCTGGTCGCCGTCCCGCTCTCCGCGCTGTCCGCGCGCGAGCAGGCGGTGTGGGGGCAGCTTGCGGGCGTGTGGGAGGGCGTCGATGCCGAGGTCAGGACGAGGCGATCACGACCGCGGAGGCCAGGCCCGCGTCATGAGTGAGCGACAGATGCCATGACGTGATGCCCTGCCGGGCAGCGGCGGCGGCGACGGTTCCGCGGACGTGCAGGGTGGGGCGGCTCCTCGGGCCCGTACGGATCTCGGTGTCGTGCCAGCGGAGCCCGCCCGGCGCACCCAGCACCTTGGCCACGGCCTCCTTTGCGGCGAACCGCGCCGCCAAGGAGGCCGTGCCGCGTCGGGCGCCTGACGGCAGCGCCAGCTCGGCCGGGGTGAAGAGCCGCTCGGCGAGCCCGGGGCTGCGCTCGAGCGCCCGCCCGAACCGCCCGATCGCCGCCACGTCGATCCCGACCCCGAGAACCCCGGGCCCGGTGTTGCCGGCCCCCGCGCTCCGGGGGCCGTTGACGGCGGAGTCCGGGTCGCCTTCGCCGGTGGTCCCGGGCCCGGTGACCCCTGCCACCGTGACGCCCGCGTCCGCCGTCCGGGTGCCGGTGGCGTCGGCGCCCGCGTTGCCGGAGTGCGCGAGCCGGGCGGGCGGCGTTCTTGCGCCCGAGCCCCCGCCGCCCGTGCCCGCCGCGGCGCGCGCCGGGCGCGGCCGGAGCCGGCCCAGCCAGGGGCCGATTCCGGCTAGCAGGCCGACCAGGCCGACCGGGGTGCCCGGTCGGGTACCCGGCGCGGTGCCGCCGCCTCGTACGCTCCGTACGCTTCGCATGGCGGGGAGGCTGGCAGCACCGGCTCGACGTCCGCTTGAGGCGGTCCCGAGCGGCAGGCCACGGCCCTGCGCGCCCCCGGCTCAGTCGCCGGCGGGAGGCTTCGCGCCGCCCGGGCCTCCCGGACCGCCCGCATCCGCCGCGCCGGCCGCGCCACCGGGTCCTCCGGCTTCCGCCGCGCCCACCCGTCCGCCAGGACCGCCCGCATCCGCCGCACCGGCCGCGGCCGCCGGATCCCCCGGACCGCCGGGAGCATCCAGACGCCCCGGCCGCCCCGGCCCCCCGGGCCCCCCTGGTCCACCGGGCCCACCCGGGCCCCGCGCCTCCAGGCGCACGTCCTTCAGCATCAAGGCCAGCACCAACCCCGCCACCAGCACGGGCACCGCCGACAGGAACACCGTCGACAGGGCGTTGCCGTAGGTCTCGGCCACCGCACCGGCGGTGGCCGGGTCGAGGGTGGACGCGGCGGTCGGGTCCCACGTGCCGTTCACGATGCCGTGCGCCGTGTCCGAGGGGAGCAGCCGGGTGGCCTCGGAGGCCAGGCGGGCGTTGAGGATCGAGCCGAAGACCGTCGCGCCGAAGGCCGTACCGAGGTTCCGGGCGAGGCCCACGGTGGAGGTGCTGACCCCGATGTGCTGCCGCGGCGCGGTGCTCTGGGCCACGAGCGTGGTCACCTGCGAGGACAGGCCCACGCCGATGCCCATGACGGCGAGGAGCAGGGCGGTGCCCACGGCCCCGGTGTCCGCCGCGGTCAGCGACATGAGCAGGGCGGCCAGCGCGGCGAGCGCGGTGCTGGCCACCGGGAACCACTTGTACCGACCGGTCTTGGCGATGATCTGGCCGGCCACCACCGTGGCCAGGGCCAGGCCGATCATCGCGGGCAGGAAGAGCAGACCGGTCCGCGTGGCGCTCACGCCGGTCACCGTCTGGAAGTACAGCGGTACGAAATTGACGCAGCCGAAGAACGCGAAGCTGACCGCGAAGGCCACCACCACGCAGATCGTGAACGTCCGGTCGGCGAACAGGCCGAGCGGGACGACCGGTTCGGCGGCCGACCTTTCGTGGCGCAGCCAGACGGCGGCCAGCACCACGGCCGCGATCCCGAGCCCGATGACCGACGGCCGGCCCCATCCCTCGCGGCCGGCCAGGTCGGTCGCGAGGACCAGGCACGCGATGAGGCCGGTGAGCAGCGCCGTCCCGAGGTAGTCGACGCGCGGCCGCACGGTGTCGCGGGCGGGGGAGCCGGGGAGCAACAGGCGGATGCCGGCGAAGGCGAGGATCCCCAGCGGGATGTTGACGTAGAAGATCCAGCGCCAGTCGAGCTGGTCGGTCAGGACGCCTCCGACGAGCGGGCCCGCCAGGTTGGCGATGACCATCACACCCGCGAACCAGCCCTGGTACTTTGCGCGTTGACGCGGTGGCATCAGGTCGCCGAGCACGGCGAAGGCGCTCACCTGGAGCCCGCCCCCGCCGAGTCCCTGCAGCGCGCGGAACACGACGAGCTGGCCCATCGAATCGGCCGCGCCACAGGCGACCGAGCCGATCAGGAAGATCACGACGGCGGACAGATAGACCGTCCGGCGGCCGAAAAGGTCACCCAGCTTGCCGTAGACCGGCATGGCCACGCTGAAGGTGAGCATGTACGCGGTGAAGGTCCAGCTGTACAGGTCGAGCGCGCCCAGGTCGGAGGTGAGGCTGGGCCCCGCGGTGGCGACGATCGACTGGTCGAGCATCGACATCGCGCTGGTCAGCAGCAGGGACGCGAGCAGGAGGGGGAAGCGCGGCGGCAGCGGCTGTGGCGGTGGGGTGGCGGGGGCGGCGGCGGGCCCGGAGGGCCGGCCGTCCGGTGCGGGTGTGGACATCTGGTCTCCTCGTCAGGTGCATATAGAGTTCTTTCTCAATTGTATGCGTTCAGCATATGAATGTCTTGTAGGGTGACGGCCGAAAGCGGACGTCATCGAGGCGGTTTCGAGACCGACGCCTGTTCGACGTCTCCTGTCGAGTCCCGCTCAAGCAAGAGTCAAGTGATCGACCTCACGCTCACGGAGTGCATCAGGCCGTGTCAGATGTGAATCACGGGAGGGCCAGTGCTGCAGATCGGGTTACTTGGAACGCTGCAAGTCGTGCACGAAGGCACACACGTCACGCCATCCGCCCCGAAGGTCCGGCAGGTCCTGGCCTTGCTGGCACTCCGGGCCAACACCACGGTTCCGCTCCACCAGCTCGTGGAGGAACTCTGGGAGGAGCACCCGCCGTCCAGCGCGGCCACCACGCTTCAGACGTACATCTACCAGCTGCGCAAACTGCCGGGACTCAGCGAGCCCTCGCACACCGACGCCTGCGCGAGTGCCCCGGCCCTGTTGACCACCCCCGGTGGCTATCGGCTCTCGGTGCCTCAAGGATGCCTGGACGCACGGCAGTTCACGGATCTCGCCGCGCGCGGCAGACTGGCGATGGAGCAGGGGGCGGTCGCCGACGCCGCCGATCTCCTTCACCGGGCCCTCGCCGTGTGGCGGGGGCCCGCTCTCAGTGATCTGGCCCCCGGCCCGATCGTGGGCATCGACGCCCTCCGCCTGGAGGAGCAGCGGTACGAGGTCCTGGAGGAGCGCATCGACGTGGACCTGCTGCTCGGCCGGCACCACCGGCTGATCAGCGAACTCACCGCGCTCGCCGCCGACAACCCGACCCGGGAGGGGCTGCACGCCAAGCTGATGCTGTCCCTGTACCGAGCGGGCCGGCGGCCGGACGCGCTGGAGGTCTTCCAGCGCATGCGCCAGGTGCTCACCCGCGAACTCGGCCTCGAACCCTGCTCGGAGCTCCAGCGACTGCACCAGCAGGTGCTGGCCGGCGACCCCGGACTCGACCTGCCCGCCGGGCCGGTGGCCGTAACCGGCGCGCCGCCCTCCGCGCCGCCGCCGGTGACCCTGCCGGCCGATGTCCCGCTGATCGGCCGGGACGGTGAACTCGCCCATGTCGAGAGGATGTTGACGGAGCCCGCCGGTCAGGACCGGCCGCGCTGCGTCTCCGTCGCCGGCGCGCCCGGCGCGGGCACCACGGCCTTCACCGTGGCCGTCGCCCACCGGCTGACCGACGCCTTCCCCGACGGGCGGATGTACGTGTCGTTCGGTGACCCGGCCGGACCGCGCAGCGTCGAGGAAGTGCTCGGGGAGCTGCTCGAAGCGGTCGGACACCGGCGCGACGGCCTGCCGCCGGGACGCGCCGAGCGGGCCCGGATGTTCCAGTCGTGGACCGCGGGCCGCCGGGTGCTGCTGGTCGTGGACGACGTGGCGGCGGCGCACCAGGTCTCGGACCTGATCGTGGCCGGCGCCGGATCCGCCGTCCTGGTGGCCGGGTACCGGCGGCTGTACGGCGGCCGGTTCGGGGCGCCGGTGGACCTTCCGCCGCTCGGTCCGGACCAGTCGCTCGAACTGTTCCTGGGCGCGCTCGGCAGCGACCGGTCGCTGGGCGACACCGCCTGGCTGCGCACGATGCTGGAGCTGTGCGGAGGCCTGCCGGGTCCGTTGGCCGAGGCCGCGGGGCTGCTCGCGCTGCGCCCGCACTGGTCGGTGCGGCAGCTCATCGACTGGATGCGGCGCGACCGGCCGACCGTCGTCAACCACCAGCGCCCGCATCCGTTCCATCACGTGCTCCGGCGCTACGGAGGCCTCGACCCGCGGCGGCGCGACGCGCTGGTGAAGCTGGCGTGGGACGCCGACGGGGTGCTCACGGTGGAGCACGCGGCCGGCGTCCTGGAATGGGACCTGGACGAATCCGAGGAACTCCTCGAGGAGCTGGTCGAGTTCCTGCTCCTCGAAGTGGATCTCGTCCGCGACCGGTCCTCCGAGCGTTTCTTCCAGTACCGGCTGCCGCCCCTGCTGCGCATGGCGCTGCGCGTCACCCCCGTACGGGCGCTGGTGTGAGAGCCCGCGGCACGCCCGTCGGCAGCGGACCCGTCCCGGTGGCGACCGCGGACTGATCCCCGTACCGACCCCGGGCTGATCCCCGAACCCGTGGCAGACCGATCCCCGCACCCGCCGCGCGCACGTGTCCCCGGAACCGCCGCACTTCAGTCCCCTGCACCGCCGCGGTCCCGACCACCCACGAGGCCCGACCGATCTGACGAAACCCGCCGCAGACCGTCCCCGCGTCCGCCGCGCACCGAGCCCCACCTCCCCACCCGCACAGGCTTTCAGGGGGCGCCCGCACACGGCGCCCCCTGAAGGCGTGCCGGGGCGCCTACAGTTCCAGGCAGTCCCCGTGCTCGAGCAGCCAGGTGTTGACCTGGAGGGCCATCTCGACGTTCATCCGGTGCAGCCAGTCCTGCGCGGCCGCCTCCCCCTCCGGACCGATGACCCGCCGCGCCCTGTCCCGGTCGAGCAGCGCGAGCACCGGCGAGGCCGGGTCGGCGAGGACCTCGGCGAACTCCTGGTGCAGGGCCTTGGTGTAGGTCGCGTCCTGGCTCACCGGGAAGGGCGCCTTGGGCCGTTCCAGGACCTGCTCGGGCAGCAGGTCGGCCGCAGCGGCCCGCAGCAGGCTCTTCTCCCTGCCGTCGAAGGTCTTCATCTCCCACGGGATGTCGTAGGCGTACTGCACCAGCCGGTGGTCGCAGAACGGCACCCGCACCTCGAGGCCGGAGATCATGCTGAGCCGGTCGTTGCGCTCCAGCAGGCGCGGCAGCCAGTGGGTCAGATGGAGGTGGCAGATCTCCCGGGCACGGCGCTGCTCGGGGTCCTCGCCGGCCAGCCGGGGGATCTGGGCCATCGCCTGGGCGTAGCGGTCCGCGTAGTACGAGGCCATGTCGAGCCGGGCCGCGAAGGCCGGGGACAGCAGCCCCTGCCCCAGGCCCTCGCGGGTGCCCGGGTGCCACTGCTCGAAGGCGACCCAGGGGAACTGCTCCTCGTACGCCAGGTCGGGGATGTGCACCCAGCTGTAGCCGCCGAAGATCTCGTCGGCGCTCTCGCCCGTCAGCGCCACCTTGGAGTGGCGGCTGACGCCGGCGAACGCCTGGTACGTGGAGGTGTCCATGTCCCCGAACGGAGCCGGGACGTCCTGGGCGCGCAGGACCGCGCGGCGGGCGGCCGGGTCGATCAGGTCGGCCGTCGTGAGCTCGATCTCCAGGTGGTGGGCGCCGATGTGGTCGGCGACGGCCCGCGCGTACGGGGCGTCGGGGGCGCTGCGCACCAGGTCGGGCTGGAAGTTGTCGCTGTAGCCGCTGTACGTGACGGTCGTGGTCCGGACCGGGTCGCCGCCCCGGCGGGCGAGGGCGCGGGCGGCGAGCGCGGCGACGGTGCTGGAGTCGAGCCCGCCGGAGAGCAGCACGCTCAGCGGCACGTCGGAGACCAGCTCGCGGGCGACGCTGCTCTCCAGGAGCTCGCGCACGGTCGAGACGGTGGTTTCGAGGCCGTCCTCGTGCGGGCGGGCCTCCAGCTGCCAGTAACGCCGCAGCGTCGCCGTACCGTCGGGGCGGTAGCTGAGGGTGTGGGCGGGCGGCAGGTCGCGGATGTCGCGGTAGACGCTCTCGCCGGGGGCGCGGGCCATCGAGAACAGCACCCGCAGTCCGTCGAGGTCGACGGTGGGGCGCACGGCGGGGTGGGCGAGCAGGGTCTTCGGCTCGGAGCCGAAGACCAGGCCGCCGGCGGTGCGCGCGTAGTACAGCGGCTTGATGCCGAAGCGGTCGCGGGCCAGGAACAGGGTGCGCCGGCGGGTGTCCCAGACGGCGAAGGCGAACATGCCCTCCAGGCGTTCCACGCACCGCTCGCCCCACTCCAGGTAGGCGTGGAGCACCACCTCGGTGTCGCTGCGGGTGCGGAACCGGTGCCCCAGGCCGGCCAGTTCGGTGCGCAGCTCCTGGAAGTTGTAGATCTCGCCGTTGTACGAGAGGACCGCGAGCGGTTCCTCGTCCGCCCGCTCCCCGTCCGGCGCGGCGGCCATGGGCTGCAGGCCGCCGGCCACGTCGATGACCGCGAGCCGGGTGTGGATGAGCGTGGCGTGTCCGTCCGCCCAGACGCCCTGGCCGTCCGGGCCCCGGCAGGCCATCGTCCGCGCCAAGCCCCCGGCGAGTTCCGGGTCCTCCCGGACCGGACCGCCCTCGCGGCCGATCCAGCCAGCGATGCCGCACATATGGGATCTCCTTCCGTGCCCTTTCGATGCCCTGGGCGGCAAAGATCTCCGTGGGCGCTCGAAGTCCCTTGGAGGGGCGCTGGACCGCCCCGCCCGGCCGTACGTCGGCCCCGGCGGAGGGCGGGGCGGCCGGCCTTGCCAGGCCGTGTCTTCCGGATCGGCCCGGCCTAGGCGCGCGCGGAGTCGCGGCGGAAGGCCGGGATGAGGACCGCGCCGACCGTGACGTGCAGCAGGACCAGGGTGATCTTGTTGCCGGCGGTCAGGCCCGCGCCGAACACCGGGGCGAACAGCGAGAGCACGACCACCGCCACCGCGATGCCGGTCCACACGCTCCGGGCGCGGCCGCCGGCCAGCCGCTCCAGGAGGGCGAGCAGGCCCCAGCCGAGGAGCGAGACGACCGCCACGCCGATGAGCACGGCCGGCAGGGCGAGCTCGCTGGTGGTGGTGGAGCCCGGGCCGTCCGGGATCCGCAGGTCGAGGTCGAGGGCGGAGCGGGCGATCAGCCAGATCAGCGCGTCGGCCACGACGGCGGCCACGACGGCGAGGGCACGCGTGCGCACCGGGCTTCCGGTGGCTGCGACGGGAGGGTTGGCGGACATCTCGGGCCTCCTTGCGGGATCGTCGACACCAGTGTGTTTACCAATGTCATCTGCATATACATGACCTTCGCATGTAATGGTCTCACACCCAGGAATGCTCGGTCCAGCCACATGCGGGTAACCTGGACGTGTGAGCCATTCAGACACGATCCACAGGAAGAGCCCGGACGCCGCCGTGCTCAACGCGGTGGAGCTGGCGATGATCCGCATCCGGCGGAGGCAGTCCCGGCGCAGCCTGGCCAGGCCCGTCGTCAAGGGCATGGCGGAGCCGGTGGACCTCAACACGCTCGCCGTCATCGACGCGGTCGACGAGGGTGCGGGCGAGGACGGGCGCGACGTCACCGTGGGGTTCGTCGCCGACCGTCTCGCCATAGACCCCTCGCGGGCCAGCCGGATCGTCGCCGACGCCGTCAAGTCCGGGTTCGTCCGCCGGGTCGCCTCGCAGGAGGACGGCCGGCGCAGCTGCCTGGAGCTCACCCCCACGGGTCGCGACGCCGTGGCCGCCGCCCACCGCACCCGGCAGACCTTCTACTCCGCCGTCCTCGAGGACTGGGACACCGACGAACAGCGCGAGTTCGCCCGCCTGCTCACCAAGTTCGTCCACAGCCTCGACGACGCCAGCCGCGGCTGACCGCCCGCGCCGGCAGCCGCCGCCCCGGCGGCTGCCGGCGCGCGCCGCCCCGCTGCCCCGCCCGTCCACCGGCCTTCGAGTCACCTTCGAGCCCGCCCGGCAACGCTGATCGCGCCCACAACCCCGCTATGACGGCGCATCGGAGCCCGCTGCTGCGGGGCGTACGCGCCTGTCCTGAAGGAGGCGCGACGGTGAGTACGACAGACCGGACAGACCAGCGGCGGGTCGCGCGAGCGGCCGACGGCCGCCGCCTGCCCGCGGAGGCGGGCCGACCGGCCCCGCCGGCCCCCGAGACGGCGACCGCCCGGCCACCGGCCGCCGTGGCCTGGGCCTACGTCATGGTGATCGTGGCGACGCTCGCCGCCATCGCGAGCAATGTCTTCGAGATCGCGCACCAGGTCGAGACCGGCGTCGCGGGCGCCGCGACCACCGGTGACCTGGTGCTGACCATCGCCTTCTGCGCGCTGTTCGGCTTCTTCGCCGAGATGCTCCGGGCCGGCCGCCAGTGGGGCCGCGTGCTCCTCACCGTCTTCACCGCACTGGGCCTGCTCTTCACGGGGCTCGGCCTCGCGGGGCTCGGCGGACGGCCGCTGGTGGGCCCGCTGCAGGCGAGCCTCGCCGTGACCAGCCTGGTGCCCTCCGTCATCGGGCTCGTGCTGCTCTTCGCCCCCTCCGTCAACCGGTGGATGGCGGACGTACGGCAGCGCAACCGGACCATCTCGCAGCGGCTGCGCAAGGCGGTCCTCACCGCCCACGTGGCCATCTCGGTCGGCTGGCTCGGCCTGGTGACCGGGATGTTCGCCATGTCGGTGGCCGGCGCCACCACGCACGACGCCGAGCAGCAGGCCGCGATGTACCGCACCATGTCGATGCTCGACGAGATCTTCCTCGGCATGACCAGCATGTTCGCCCTCATCACCGGGATCGTCGTCGGCGCCGGCACCAAGTGGGGCCTGCTCCAGCGCAGATGGGTCGCCGTGAAGTTCTTCCTGACGATGGGCGTCATGATGCTCGGCTTCGGCGCCATCCACCAGCTGATCCTGCGCGCGAACGAACTGGTCGACGAGGGCGCCGTGGTGCGCGGCGGCGAACTCGACGCCGTCGGCTGGTCCATGGCCGGCACCGCCGCCCTCGCCCTGCTCTCCCTCGTCTTCATGACGGCCGTGTCCACCTACAAGCCCTGGGGGCTCACCCGCCGCGGCCGCCGTCACTCCGCCACCAAGGCCGCGGTCCGCTGACCCGTGTCCCGAAAGGACGACCGACGACCATGACCTCGACCACCACCTCCAGCACGACCACCATCCAGGACACCCAGGTCCTGCGGCACAGCCGCCTCCTGGGCGTCGGCGTGTACCGGCCCGAGCGGTCCGTGCCCAACACCGAGATCGCCGAGCGCACGGGCCTCGACCCGGCCTGGATCGAGAGCCGTTCGGGCATCCGGGCCCGCCGTTACGCCTCCGACGACGAGACCCTGCCGACGATGGCGACCGCCGCCGCCGAGAAGGCCCTCGCGGCCGCCGGCATCGGCGCCGACCAGGTCGGCGCGGTCATCCTCGCCACCATCACCTCCATGGAGCAGATGCCCGCCGTCGCCGTCGAGGTCGCACACCGCCTCGGCGCGCGGCAGGCCGCCGCCTTCGACATCTCAGCGGCCTGCGCGGGCTTCTGCCACGGGCTCGCCCTGGCGAGCGACCTCGTCCGGATGGGCCGCGCCGACCACGTCCTGGTGATCGGTGCCGAGCGGATGACGGACATCCTCGACCACTCCGACCGCGACACCGCCTTCCTGTTCGCCGACGGCGCCGGCGCCGTGGTCGTCGGCCCCTCCGACGAGCCGGGCATCGGCCCGGTGGTGTGGCGCGCCGACGGCTCGCGCAACGCGGCCCTGAAGATGACCTCGCCCTGGCACGACGGCACGGGCGAGCGCCCCGACGACAAGCCCGCCATCACCATGTCGGGCTGGAAGGTCTACCGCTGGGCGACGGGCGAGCTCGTACCCGCCACCCGGCGGATGCTGGAGCTGGCCGGCGTCACCGTGGACCAGCTCGACGCGTTCGTCCCGCACCAGGCCAACATGCTCATCACCGACTTCGTCGTCGACCAGCTGGGTCTGTCCGAACGGACCGCGGTCGCCCGGGACATCGTCACCAGCGGCAACAGCTCGGCGGCCTCGATCCCGCTCGCCATGGAGGAGCTCCTCGCGAGCGGCAAGGCCCCCAGCGGCGGCCTCGCCCTCCTGGTCGGCTTCGGCGCCGGCCTGGTCTACGCGGGCCAGGTGGTCCGCCTGCCCTGACCCGCCCTCGTCGCGGCGCGGCGGGCCCCCGGAGCCGCAACGGCCCGGGGGCCCGCCGCTTCCCCCCGACACCGCGCAGACGACAGTGCCGTGGAGAGCGGGTGCTCTCCACGGCACTGTCGCGCACGCGTCCGGTGGGCGTCAGTAGGCCGCGTCCACCTCGAACAGGGCGAAGGGGCTGCGGCGTTCGGTGTCCTGGAACGGGCGCAGCGGAGAGGTCGCCCCCCGGTGCGCCGAGCCCGCCTCCCAGTCACGGAAGGCGGCCATGCTCTCCCACTCGCTGAGCACCGCGTACGCCCCCGGGTCGGTCGCCTCGCGAAGCAGCTCGTTGCCCAGCAGCCCCGGCGTGCCCGCCAGGTCCCTGCTGACGCGGTGGTAGCCCTCGGTCACCGCGCCCGCGTCCCCCTCGGCGGCCCGCAGGTACAGCATGACCCGGATCCGGCCGGGCGCCCCGCTCATCCGGCGGCCTCGACGAGCCGCATCATCGCCAGCGACCCGCCCGTCCGGTACGGGTGCAGCTTCTCGCGGTGCGCCACATGCTCGGCGCTGCTCTCGAAGGCGAGGAACGACTCCAGATCGGTCCAGTCGCTCACCACGTAGTACGTGGACTCCTCGCCCGCCTTCGTGCCGCGCGCCAGCGAGTGGCCGAGGTTCGCGGCCTGGGCCGTGACCTCCTTGCTGCCCTCGGCCCAGACCTTCTCGAACTCCGGCTCGAGGCCCGGCTTGATCTGCACGGTGAGCAGCACCCGGAAGGCGCCGGTCGTGTCCGCCATCTCAGACACCCCCGTCGACGTGCAGGGTCTCGCCGTTGACGTACGTGGACAGCTCGCTCGCCAGGAACAGCACCGCACCCGCGATCTCTTCCGGGCGCCCGAACCGGCCGAGCGCCATCATGCGCAGGTAGCGCTCGTCGTAGGCGGCGCGCTGCTCCTCGGTCAGCTCGTCGGGCGCGGAGGTGTCGATGACACCGGGGGCGACCACGTTGAAGCGGATGCCCTTGCCGCCGAGCTCCTTGCACAGCGAGCGGGTGAGCCCGACCAGGCCCGCCTTGGAGGCGGTGTAGTGGCCGCGCAGCGGGATGCCGGCCATCGCCCCGCGGGAGCCGATGCTGATGACCGAGGAGCCCTCGCGCAGCAGCGGCAGTGCCTTGCTGATCACCATGAAGGGGCCGGTGAGGTTGGTGGTGACCACCCGCTCCCACTCCTCGAACGGCAGCTGGGCGAACGGGATCTGGCTGATCACCCCCGCGTTGTTGACCAGCACGTCCAGCGACTCGAAGCGGCTGCGGCACTCCGCGAGCAGCAGCTCCACGCCCTCGGCCGTCCCCACGTCGGCGCGCACGAGGGCGTGGTCGCCGCCGATCTCCTTCAGCTCGCGGGCCAGGCTCTCGACCGCCTCGCCCTCCTGCCGGTAGCAGGTCACCACCGTGGCGCCGGCCTTGGCCAGGGCCATTACGATGGCCCGCCCGATGCCTCGGCTGCCGCCGGTGACCAGCGCGTTCTTGCCCACCAGTCGAAGTTCCATGCCATCCTCCGTAACGGACGTGGAAAAGGGTCGGATCACCGGGCGTCGGGGACCGGGCGGCACTCCAGGACCGCCCAGCGCCCGGCGACCGGCTCGTTCACCAGCTCGAAGCCCGTGGTCGCGAGCAACGCCCGCCACTGCTCCTCGCTGCGCTCCCGCCCGCCGAAACGGACGAGCATGTCGAGGTCGAGCAACTTGCCGCGGTCCCACTCGTTGGCGGGGCCCACCAGGAACTCGCAGATCAGCAGCCGTCCGTCGGTGGAGCCCGCGAGGGCCTCGCGGATCCGGCGCAGGATCGCGGCGGCTCGCTCGTCGTCCCAGTCGTGCAGCACGGCCTTGAGGACGTACGCGTCCCGGCCGGCCGGCAGCTCCCCGAAGAAGTCGCCCGGGACCACCTCGACGCGCCCGGCGACACCCGCCTCCTCGAACAGCTTGTCCGCTTCCCCGGCCACCGAGGGCCGGTCGACGAGCGTGCCGCGTACCTCCGTGTGCCGCTTGAGCACCTCGGCGAGGAACCAGCCGTGCCCGCCGCCGATGTCGGCGATGCGCGGGAAGCGGCCGAAGTCGAAGCCGTCGAGCAGCATCCGCGCGGTGGCCCGGCTCATCCCGGTCATCGCCCGGTCGAACAGCGCGCCCGCCTGCGGGTCCTGCTCCAGGTGCGCGAAGAAGCCGTGCCCGTAGGCGGCCTCGAAGGCCGGCTCCCCGGTGCGCACGGTGTGCATCAGCGAGCCGTAGGAGCGCCACAGCAACTCGCTGCCGTTGTAGAGCACCATGTCGCGCTGGCTGCCGGGCACGTCGGAGCGCAGCGGCTCGCTCATGTCGGTGAGCTCGTACCGGCCGTCCGGCCGTTCGGCGAACACGCCGAAGGCGGCGGCGACCCGCAGCACCCGCCCGAGCGAGTCGGCGTGGGTGCCGGTCCGCTCGGCCAGCTCCCGCGCCGAGAGGGGGCCGCCGGCCAGCTCGTCGGCGACGCCGAGCTCGGCGACCACGTGCAGCACCCGGGATATCCGTTTGCCGTCGGTCAGCAGCAGCAGCCGTACGTGGGGCGGCAGTGCGGCGGTCATCGCCGGGCCGACCACACCGGTCATGGTGTCCACACCTTCTCCTAGCTCGGGGGGTGGGTGACGGGATGTCAGATGAGCGCGGCGGCGGCGCCGACGTTCGCGAGCAGTGCCGCGACGGCGAGCGCGCCGCGCACGCGGTTCCAGCGGATCCAGCGCTCGCGCGGGTCCAGGCGGTCGAAGTCCGCGGGCAGCCGCTGCGGATCGAGCGTCGACAGCCACCGGTTGATCGGGACGTTCTTGGTGAGCGACACCGTCATCGCGGAGGCCAGCAGGAACGCGCCGACGGCGACCAGCAGCCGGACCGCGGTCTGCGGGGCGACGACGGCAAGGGCCAGGTCGCACACCAGACAGACGAGCAGCGAGATCGGCATGAACGGGTCGAAGCGGGTGACGAGCCCCTGGTGCACCGGGACGTACATCCCGGTCGGCAGCGTGGTGAACAGGGGCGCCGCGAGCACGGAGATGGCGAGGCCGCCGGCCGCGAGACCGCCGGCGAGCAGCGCCAGGGGCATCAGTACCTGCACCGGATCCACCACGAGTCACCCTCTCGGCCCGGCCGCCGCACGGTGCGGCGGAACCACTGCCCCCGACTCTCGGAGCAGTGGGTCGAAACGGACTCGAAGACGGCTCGACCACGCCGCCCCGGCGACCGCACCCACCGCCGTCGAGCGCCCCTCCACAGCGATTCGAGCAGGTGACGGCAGCGTGAGGTGACCACTGCCATGGATCGGAGTCGTGATGCTTGAGGAAGTGCTGAGCGGGGTCGTGCTGATCGGGACGGGTACGGTCACGGGAATCTTCGTGGCGGTCCAGGTCAGCGTGGCACCCGCCATGGCGGCCATGGGACGCGCCGAATACCTCCGCGCCCACGCCCTGCTGGGCAAGGGCTACCACCCGCTGATGCCGATCCTGGTCAACATCGTGACCCTGAGCGGGATCGTGCTGGCCTGGGCAGCCGAGGGGCCGGGCCGGGTGCTGTTCCCGGTCGCGTCCGCGCTGCTCGTCGGGGTGCAGGCGGTCTCGCACCTGGGCAACGTGCCGATCAACCGCTCGCTGGGCGGGCTCGCCGCGGACGGCCCCTGGCAGGACCCGCGGCCCCAGTGGCGCGCCTGGCACCGGCTGCGCACGGCGCTCGCCGCGCTCGCCCTGGCGACCGTCACCGTCGCGGTGCTCGCCGCCCCCTGAACACCCGAAGCCCCGGGATCGCCGGGATTCCCGGGATCGCGGCGATCCCGGGTGAGCTCGCTGAAATCACCGAAGTCCGAAGAGGAGGTTCCGCCATGCCCCTGGACGCCATCACGTATCGCGTTCGACCAGGCCACGAGGACGAGCTGACCGAGGTCTTCTCGCCCCACAACTTCACCCGCGTCGACTCGCCCGTCATCAAGGACGACGCGGGCGACACCGTGGGGATGCTGCTCGGCACCGGCCTGTTCGTCCAGGGCGACACCATGGTCCGGGTGATCCACCACGACGGCGTCAGCGCCGCCCGGGTGGCCCGGCACATGTCGGTGCAGAAGGGGGTGCACGAGGCCGAGCGGGCGATCCTGCCGTTCCTCGCCGAGCCCCGTGACACCGAAACCCCCGAAGGCTTCCGGCAGCACTTCCACCGGAGCCTCATGACCGTCCTGGAGCAGCACAGCCCCGACGAACGGCCGGCCGCCGGCACCGTCGCCCTGCGCTACCCGCTGCGCGCGGGCGGGGGAGCGGAACTCGCCCAGGCCCGCGCCACCGCCAACCGCAGGGCCTCGTTACCGCTGTCGGACGGCCACCCGACGATCGTGCGCACGGCGATGTTCCTGCACGACGACACCCTGGTCAGGATCGTCCAGTACGACGGGCATCCGTACGACGTCGTCGGCTTCCTGACGGACCGCTGTTTCGGCCAGGACGCCGAGGCGTGGCTCGAGCCGTACCTGGAGAGCTCCGAGCGGCCGGGGCACCCGGACGCGTATCTGGAGCTCGTCCACGAGCAGGCCATGGTTTCCATCTCGCACATGTCCGTCCTCGGCGTCGGCTGACGGCAGCCCCGTCACCGCGTCAACCGTCACCCCCTACGACGAAACCGCCGCCGCGCCCGGGAAGGGCACGGCGGCGGTTTCGCCGGTACGCGTCCGTCACACCTCGGGGTGGTCGAACCACTCGCCCAGCTTGGTGCCCATCAGCGGGCTGCCGCGCAGCTTCAGCTTCCCGGTCAGGAAGGCCTTGGCGCCGGGCAGCTTGCCGACACCCATGGCCAGCATGTCGGGGAACTTGATCCCGATGGTGATGTCGGGGCTCTCGTGCAGGCCCTTGTCGGTGCGGCAGGTGCCGGCCTCGACGTGCACGTAGTGGAGCTTCCGGCCCTCGCCGGAGGCGATGTCGAACTGGAAGACGCCCTTCTGGCCCTTCGCCTTCTCGGGGTTGAACTCCGACACGAGGAGCTCGAAGATCAGCGCGAGGGCCGCGTCCAAGCCGCCCTCCCGCTCGGCCACGGCGGCTTCCAGCTGCTTGGACGGGACGATCTCCACCAGCTCGACGAGCTGGATCACCTCTTCCTGCTGCACGCTCATCCGTTCCTCCTGGAACTCGTGGTCGTCAAGTCTCGTGCTCCCTGCGTCTCCGCCGCCGGCCGGTGGAGCGGTTCGAGCAGGTGCATCTCGCCGCCCGCCCGGATCGCCCAGAGCCGCCGCAGATACGCCTGCTGCTCGTCGCTGCGCTCGAAGGCCCGGAAGGACGGCTCGTCCGTCCAGTCCGTGAGCACGGTGTAGCTGCCCGTCTCCCCGGTCTGCCGCAGCAGCTGCTGGCCGTGGTTGTCGGGGAAGCGGCGGACGGTCTCGGCGTGGGCGAGCCACAGCTCCTCGAACTCGGCCTCGTGCCCCGGCGTGATCAGGATCCGCAGCAGGACGCGCAGGCCGGGCAGCGCGGCCGTCACGGCCGCACCGTGGTCGGCCGCGCGGCGGCTTCCTCCACCAGACCCTTGATCCGGGCCATCTCCCGGCGGGTGTTGGTGTTGAGCCGCTCGGTCATCTCCTTGTCGCCGAACGGCAGCCCGGACCGCACCGTGAACTCCTGGCGCCAGCGCATCTCCACACCGCCGTCGGTCCGGGTGTACGTCCAGAAGATGTCCATGTGCTCGAAGGGGCCGGTCTCGATCCGCCGGGCCCGCACGGTCCTGCTCTCCGGATCCGGCGTGCGCTCGGAGACCCAGCTCCAGACCGCGCCGTCCTCGTCCGGGTGCAGGGTGAGCCGGAAGCGGACGGTGGCCCCGTCCCGGCCGAGGATCTCGGCCTTGGCGTACTCGGAGAACAGCTCCGGCCAGGACTCGACGTCGTTCGTCATGTCCCACACCAGCTCCATCGGCGCGTCGATGACGACGGTGTTGTCGGTGAGGGCCATGTCAGACCGCCGCCAGGCTGGTGTTGACGTAGTCGATCACGTCCTGGGGGGACTTCATGTCCTCGATGGCCTCGTCCGGGATCTGCAGGCCGTACTCGCGCTGGATCTGGCTGGCTATCTCCAGGACCGCGAGCGAGTCGAAGCCGATCTCGGTGAAGTCGGTGCCGAGGTGGTCCTGCGTGAGGTCCTCGATCTCACCGGTGCACCGGCTCATGATCGCCTTGAGGTCGTCGAAGGTCATGGTGGTGCTGCTCATCTCAATCCTCCTGGGAAAGGTGGGGTGGAGGCCCGGGGAGCCGGGCCCGGGCGTCAGACGGAGCGCAGGACGACGGCAGCGTTGAACCCGCCGTAGCCACGGCTGAGGACGAGCGCCGAGCGGAGCCTGGTCTCGCGCGCCCGGTCCACCACGTCGAGCCGGTGGGCCGGGTCCGGGCGGACGTTGACCGACGGCGGCACGACCTGGTCGCGCAGCGCGAGGACCGCGGCGGCCACGTCCAGCGGCGCGCCACCCGCGTAGAGCCGGCCGGTCATCGTCTTGGGGACCGTGACCGGGACCGCGTACGGGCCGAAGACCGCGGTGATCGCCTCGGCCTCCTGCCGGTCGAGCTCCGGCACGCCGTAGCCGTCGGCGAACACCACGTCGACGTCCGACGCGGCCAGGCCCGCCTCGGCCAGGGCGAGTTCGGCAGCCCGCCGCAGCCCGGGCGGACGACCGGAGCCCGGCCGTGGGTCGAACGTGGCGGCGTAGCCCGCGAGTTCGGCGTAGAGCCGCCCGACGCCGCGGTCCCGGGCGTCCTCGCGGTGCTCCAGGACCAGGATCGCCCCGCCCTCGCCGGGCACGTAACCGGCGGCGTCCCGGTCGAAGGGGACGAACGCGCGGTCCGGGCGCGGGTCCTCGCTGAGCCTGCCGTTGGACAGCTGGCACACCAGACCGTACGGGGACAGCGAGGCGTCCGTGCCGCCGGAGACCACCAGGCGCGTGCCCTTGGCGAGCACCCGCCGGGACTGGGCCAGGACGTCGAGTCCGCCGGCCTGCTCCGAGCACAGCACCCCGCAGGGACCGCGCATGCCGTGCCGGATGGACAGCTGGCCGGTGGTCGCCGCGTAGAACCACGCGATGGACATGTACGCGCCCACGGCCTGCGGGCCCTCGGAGTACAGCTTCTGCAGCTCGCGCTGGCCGAACTCGACACCGCCGGAGGAGTTGGCGGTGATCACCGCCATGTCCAGGTCGGCGAACTCCTCCGGCACCACGGCCGCGTCGGCCAGCGCCTCGTTGGCCGCGGCGAAGGCGTACTGCGTCATGGCGTCGGTCTCGCTCACCAGCCGCTGCGGCGCGTGCTCCGCCGGGTCGAAGCCGGTGGCCTCGCCCGCGACCTGCACCGGATAGCGGGACGGGTCGAACCGGCTGATCCGGCCGAGACCGGACTTGCCGTCCAGGGTCGCCTGCCACCACGCCTCACGGTCCAGGCCGTTGGGCGCGACCACACCCACCCCGGTGATGACGGGAGCGCTCATGCGATCCTCCTCGGTGAGGTGAGCACCACCGCGCTCTGGAAGCCGCCGAAGCCGCTCCCGACGCTGAGGACGACGTCGAGCTCCGCCTCGCGCGCGCTGCCCGGCACGTAGTCCAGGTCGCACTCGGGGTCGGGCTCCTCGTAGTTGGCGGTCGGCGGGATCACGCTCCGGTCGATGGCGAGCGCGCTCGCCGCGATCTCGATCGAGCCGATCGATCCGAGCGAGTGCCCGACCATCGACTTGATCGAGCTGACCGGGACGCGATACGCGTGCTCGCCCAGACTGCGCTTGTACGCGGCCGTCTCGTGCCGGTCGTTCTGCTTGGTGCCGCTGCCATGGGCGTTGGCGTAGTCGATCTCGTCCGGGTTGATCCGGGCCTCGTCGAGCGCGGCCGTGATCGCCTCACCCATCTCGCGGCCGTCCGGGCGGAGCCCGGTCATGTGGAAGCCGTTCGCGCGGGCCGAGTAGCCGGCCACCTCGCAGTAGACGCGGGCGCCGCGCCGGCGGGCGTGTTCCAGCTCCTCGATCACGAAGATCGCCGAACCCTCGCCGAGGACGAGCCCGTTGCGCCGCCGGTCGAACGGCCGGCAGGCGTGCTCCGGGTCGTCGTTGGTGGTGGAGGAGGCGCGCAGGGTGTCGAAGCAGGACACGGTGACCGGATAGATCGGCGCGTCCGTGGCCCCGGCCACCATCACATCGGCCGAACCCTCACGGATGAGGTCGACCGCGTACCCGACCGCGTCGATGCCCGCGCAGCAGCCGGAGCTCACCACGGTCGCCGGGCCCTCCGCGCCGGCGGCCCAGGCCACCTCGGTCGCCAGCGAGCTGGACATCACGTACGAGTACAGGTGCGGCTTCATGTAGCCCTGGTCGACCAGCCACTCCCGCCCGTTGTCGCTGACCGTGCGGTACTCCTGCTCCATGGAGATCGCGTTGCCGACGCCGTTGCCGACGCTCACCCCGATCCGGTGCGGGTCCTCCGCGTCGAGGTCGAGCCCGCTGTCGGCCATCGCCTCCCGGGCGGCGACCAGCGCGAACTGGCCGGCCCGGTCGGTGCGCCGGATCTCCTGGTAGGACAGACCGGCCAGCTCGGGGTCGAAGTCGCACTCCGCCCCGATCCGGCTGCGAAACGGCGTCGGGTCGAAGAGGGTGATCCGCCGGGTGGCCGTACGGCCCTCGACGATCATGTCCCAGAACTCCTCCCGGCCCGGCCGGCCGGGAGCGACGACACCGATGCCGGTGATCACCGCGCGTCCGGTCATCTCACGTCCCCCACTTCAGGGAGGGTGCCCTCGCCGGGCAGCGGCTCGCAGTCGACGTGACCGAGCTCGGGACGCGGGGCGAGCGGGCTGAGGAAGAAGGCCACGAACGCCTGCTCCTCACCCGGGTTCTCGATGCGGTGACGCACGCCCTTGGGGACCATGAAGGACTCGCCGGGTTCGAGGACCAGCTCCTGGCCCTCGACCCGCAGCAGGATCCGGCCACGGATCGCGTGGAAGAACTCCTCGGAGTACGGGTGGTAGTGCTCGGAGACGAACTCGCCGGGCTCCAGCGTGCCGACGCCCATGAACCCCGAGGTCGCGCCGCAGGACTTGGGACTGAGCAGGACTCGCAGATCGCCGCCGCGCTTGCGGTTGGGCGGCACGTCGTCGATGGCGACCTTGATGAGATCGGTGGTCTGCATAGGTGCTCCACAGAGGGGACGGGGTGCGGCGGTCGGGGTCAGGGGGTCCAGCTGTAGAAGGCGTCGGCCATCGAGTCCTTGGGCTCCCGCCAGGAGGGGTCGTACGGCGTCATGAACTCCTGAAGCCGGGTGTTGATGTCCTGGTAGAGCGGGTGGCTGCGAGCCTGGTAGAGGCTGCCGTCGATGGGCTCCTCCGCCTCCACCAGGTGGAAGTAGAGGCCGTGGAAACGGAAGAGGGTGCGTCGCTGGACGCCGATCATGTGCGGCAGTTCGGTCGCGTCGGACTCGGCGAACAGCGCGGCCACCTTGTCCGCGTCGTCGTGGTCCATCCGCGCGACGATGAGGGTGCGATGAGCCATGGGGAACTCCTTCGGATTCCGCCCGGAGCGGCCGGGCCTTCGGCGGGTCCGTGAGCGGTCGGGCTCGCCTGGTGTGATGCTGGACGGGTCGGCTTGAGAGCGTGTCCAGACGAACTCGACGTCAGATTTGAGCCGTTCCACCGGCAGCGCCGGGCGGGCCGGCCGGGGCCCCCTCGGCCGCTTCGGTACGGGACAGCAGGACGGCCGTGACGACCGCGGCGACCGTGAACCCCGCCAGGTACGTCCACAGCGGGAGCACGCCCACGAGGTGCGAGAGCTGGCCGCCGACGCCCGCCCCCAGCGCGGCCCCCAGATAGAAGAGCCCCATCATCCGGCTGCCGTGCCCGTCCGGCGCCGTCTCCGCGGTGGTGCTCAGGCCGACCGGACCGAAGACCAGCTCGCCGCAGGTCATGCAGAGGAAGGCGCCGAGCAGCCAGAGGGCGGACACCGTGGCGGAACCACCGCTCCCGTCCCCGCCCCCCTCACCGACACCGCCGCCGGCGAGCCACGCACCGGCGGCGAGCACGGCGAAGCCGGCTCCCGCGCACAGCAGCCCCGCCGAGAACTTCCGCACCACCCCCGCCCGGGTCCCGATCCGCAGCCACAGCCACGCGAAGAGCGGGGCGAGCAGCAGCAGGAACAGCGGATGCGCGGACTGGAACCAGCTCGCGGGCACCGTGAAGCCCGCGATCCCGCGGTCGGTGTGCTCGCGGGCGAACAGGCTGAAGACCGAGCCGAGCTGGCCGTACATCGCCCAGAACAGCACCGACGGCACGAAGATCCGCCGGTAGCCGCGGATCCGCGCCCGCTCGGCTGCGTCGAGCTCCGCCCCGCGCAGCAACCGCCGGAAGTACCAGACGGGCGCTACCAGCGAGACCAGGCCGCACACCGCGAGCACCGGGCGCAGCGGCAGCCCGCCCGCCACCGCGACCGCCGCGCCGAGGACGACCACCCCGCCGAGGGCCGCCCAGGCGCCGCGGACCAGCCGGCGCAGCGCGGCGGGCGGCAGCGGGCGACTCGGCCCGGTGCGCGTGCCCCGGAGCGACGGGGCGCCGTGCAGATACTGCAGGACGCCGAAGAGCATGCCGACCGCGGCGGCGCCGAAGCCCAGATGCCAGTGGACGCGCTCGCCCAGAGCGCCGGTGACCAGCGGCCCGAGCAGGGCGCTGACCTGGATGCTCATGTAGAAGAGGGAGAACGCCGCCTGGCGCTGCGAGCTTGCCGCCCCCGGGTTCATCTGGTCGAACATCACCGGCAGGTTGGGCTTGAGCAGTCCCGTGCCGCACGCGACGAGCAGCAGACCGAGGTAGAAGGTGGTGTGGGCGGGTACGGCCATGCAGGCGTGCCCCGCCGCGATCACCAGGGCCCCGGTCAGCATCGCCCGGTGGGTGCCGAGCACCCGGTCGCCGAGCCAGCCGCCGGGCATGGCGGCCAGGAAGGACGCGGAGATGTAGAGCCCGAACAGGGCGCCGGCGGTGCCGTCCGAGAGGCCGAGGCCGCCGTCCGCCGCCGGCGCCGTCGCGAAGAGGAAGAGCAGCGCCTGCATCCCGTAGAAGCTGAACCGCTCCCACATGTCGGTCATGAAGAGCGTGCTGAACCAGCGCTCGCGGAACAGCGCCCACACCGGACGGTCTTGACCCTCCGGCCGCGGCGCGGGGGGTCTGGCCGTCGTGTGCGAGGTCATCTCCGCTCCCTCACAGCGCTATCCCGCCGTCGATCTGCACCACTTGGCCCGTGATGTAGTCGGCGGCGTCGGAGAGCAGGAAGGCGACGAGCGCGGCGACCGACTCGGCGCTGCCGAAGCGGCCCATGGCGACCTTCCCCAGGGCGGCCTCCCGGGCCCTGGCCGTCATGCCGTCGAGCATGTCGGTCTCGATGAACCCGGGTGCCACGGCGTTGACCCGCACCCCGTAGGGCGCGACCTCCTTGGCCAGGGCCCGGGTGAGACCGTTGAGCCCGGCCTTGGCGGTGGCGTAGTTCGTCTGGCCGGGATTGCCGTAGACCCCGATCACCGACGAGACGTTGACCAGCGCGCCGGCCCGGCGGGTGAGCATGCCGCGGACGACCGAGCGGCAGACGTGGAAGGCCCCGTCCAGGCTGGTGCCGACCACGGAGTGCCAGTCCTGCGCCGACATCAGGGCCATCGGCCGGTCCCGCAGCACACCGGCGGAGTTGACCACCGCGTGCGGCGCGCCCAGCTTCTCCTCCGCCTCCTCGACGAACCCGCGTACCGCCTCCGCGTCGGTGACGTCGCAGACCGTGTGGTGGACGGCCGCCCCGGCCTCGGCGACGAGGCGCGCCGTCTCCAGGGCCGCCTCGTCGGCGGACCGGGAGCAGAAGCCGATGTCGTACCCTTCCTGCGCGAGCCGGACCGCGATCGCGCGACCGATGCCCCGCGAGCCGCCCGTCACCAGCGCGCATCGCCTCTCCCGCATCACATCTTCCCCTTCGACGTGCCACGGCCGGGGCGGCTGCCGCGGCCCGCGGCGAGCATCGTCCAGCGGCCTCGAGGCAGGCTCGAAGCGCCCCCGCCATGCTGCGAGGCATGGTGGAGAACCTCTTCGAACAGAACCTTCTGTGGGCCGTACTTGCCGCGGTCTTCTGGGGATTCGCGGCCCGCGGGGCCCGGCGCCTGGCGACCCGCGACACGACACGCTCGATCCTGCGCAGGGCCCGGCTCGGCCTGGTCATGCTCGCCGTCTCCCTGCTGGTGCTCGTGGTGCGCGTCGCCCTCGCCGCGGCCCTCGCCGCCACCGCGGGCTGGCCGGCCGCCACCGACTTCGTCCTGTTCGCGGCGGTACCACTGCTGGTGGCGGGGGTGGCGGTCGCGGCCCTCGCGGTTCCGGCGTACGGGCGCTTGGCACGCGGGGGCGCGGCCATGGGTGCGTCCGGTGGGGCCGGTGCGTCTGGTGCGTCCCATGGGGCCGGTGGGGCCAGTGGGGCCGGAGCGTCCGGTGGGGCCGACGCGCCCGAGCCGGCCGTTCCGTACGAGCTGCGGCGGGCCGGCGCCGCAGCGCGGCTCGTCGTGCCCGTCCGGGCCTGCTTCGCTGCGACCGTCGTCGGGGCGGCGCTCACCCTGCACCCGCCGACGCCGCCGTACGCCGCCCTGTTCGTCCTCGAACTGGCCGTACTGGTCGCCGTGTCCGGGGCGCTGCTGCTGTTCCAGCAGCGCCGCCTGGCCGCCATGGAGGCCCCCGGCTGGCGCCCGCCCTCCCGGGCCCGCCACCTGGTGCGCTCGACCGCCGTGGTGACCACCGTCGCCGCCCTTTCCGTGGGCGGCTGCACACTCGTGGCCCAGCAGAGCCGGCTCCCCGGCCGGATGGGGGAGGAGCACCACCGCCACACGTACGACACGGGTGGCGGCCCGGCGGCCGGCCGGGCCACGACCCGCGCCGTCACCACCCTCACCGGCCCGCGCGACGGCACGCCCGACCGGCGCTTCACGCTCACGGCGACCGAGCGCACCATGCGGCTCGCCTCGGGGGAGAAGGTCGCCGCCCTCGCCTTCAACGGGCAGCTCCCCGGCCCGGAACTCCGTGTCGAGCGGGGCGAGTCGGTCGAGGTGGTGCTGGTCAACCGGAACGTCGGCGACGGCGTCACCGTGCACTGGCACGGCGTCGACGTGCCGAACGCCGAGGACGGCGTCGCCGGCATCACCCAGGACGCGGTGCCGCCCGGCGAGCGGCATGTGTACCGCTTCCGGGCGCCCCGCGCGGGCACCTTCTGGTACCACTCGCACCAGCAGTCCAGCACCGCCGTGGCCCGCGGCCTGTTCGGCGCGCTGATCGTGGAGGAGCCGGACGCCCACCCGGTGGGCCTGGACCGCACCGTGGTCGCGCACGCGTGGCCCGTCGACAGCGGAAAGGAAGGCCAGGAAGGCCAGGGAGGCCAGGGCGGCGACGGCGACCGGGGCGGCCCCCCTCGGGGCGGGGGCGGTGCGCTCAGCGGACAGAACGGGGCCGGCGGCCTCCTGCGCACCGCCCTGGGCGACGACACCCGGATGCGGCGCGAGAAGGTCCCGGCGGGCACCCCGGTCCGGCTGCGCCTGGTCAACGCCGACAGCTGCCCCCGTACGTACTCCCTGGCCGGGACCGCCTTCCAGGTCGCCGCCATCGACGGCAACGAGGTGACGGGCCCCACCGGCATGACGGACCGCCGGCTGCGGATCGCGGGCGGCGGGCGCTACGACCTGATGTTTCGTCAGCCGGACGGACCCGTGCACCTGACCGTGGTGGGCGACGCCAACGCGTCCGGCGCCAGCCACGGCTTCGAGGGCTGCGGCGAGGACGGCGCCTACGGCGCGGGCCGGGCCGAGACGGCGTCCCTGCTGCTCGATCCGACCGGTACCGCCACCGCGCCGGCCGCCGTCACCGGCCCGGTCTTCGACCCGCTGCACTACGGCTCCCGCGCCGCCGGCACCCCGTTCGGCCCCGGCACCCGCTACGACCGCGACTTCCACCTGGTGCTCGGCAACAGCCTCGGCTTCTTCGACGGTCGACCGATGATGACCTGGACCGTCAACAACGCCGTCTACCCGGACATCCCCGCCCTGCTCGTACGGGAGGGGGACCTGGTGCGCACCACCTTCGTCAACCGGAGCCTCGACGACCACCCCATGCACCTGCACGGCCACCGGATGCTCGTCCTGTCCCGAAACGGCGAGCGGGCCACCGGCAGCGCCTGGTGGACCGACACCCTGAACGTCGCACCCGGCGAGCGGTACGAGGTCGCGTTCCGCGCCGACAACCCCGGCCTGTGGATGGACCACTGCCACAACCTCGACCACGCCCGCGACGGCATGGTGCTGCACCTGGCCTACGACGGAGTGACCAGCCCCTACCAGGTGGGCAGGTCGACCGGCAATCTGCCCGAGTGACCCGCGGCGCCCTCCCCGCGGGGCGCGCCGCCGCCGTCGTCGGTCGTGGCAGCCGTGGCACGCGTGTCTGACGTGCCCCCGTAGGCCGCGAGCCGCTCCCGCGCCACGCGTACGCTCCGCCGGTCCTCCTCGGGCCCCAGGGCCCGGGGAGGCAGCGTGGCGATCACCTCGCTGCGGCCCGAGCGCACCGACTCGTGCCCGCGGGCGAGCACCGCGAGACTCTGCGCGGGGCCGGCCTCGACCAGGACCCGGTCGCCGTCCGCCAGGAGCCGCTCGAGCGTCGGCCAGAACATCACCGGCGTGGTCGGCTGCGCCGCCCAGAACCCGGGGTCGACGGCCTCGTCCGGCCCGAGTGGCCGCGTGGTGTAGGCGGAGTAGAGGGGGATACGGGGCGGGGCCGGCCGCAGCCCGCCGATCAGCGACGCGGTCGGCGCGACCAGCGGTGCGAGCGCCGGGCTGTGGTACGGGCTGCGGGCGGCAAGGCGCCGGAAGGTCCGGCCGTCCGCCGTGAGCCGCGCCGCCAGCGCGCGCAGCGGGGCCTC
The DNA here is from genome assembly GCF_044541845.1 of Streptomyces sp. NPDC085481. Classification (NCBI taxonomy): domain Bacteria; kingdom Bacillati; phylum Actinomycetota; class Actinomycetes; order Kitasatosporales; family Streptomycetaceae; genus Streptomyces; species Streptomyces sp. NPDC085481. The sequence goes on along the minus strand of NZ_JBITTJ010000011.1, from coordinate 194,989 downwards.
CGGGCCGGAGAGCACCGTGTGCCGGGGCGCGTTCACCGCGCCCACCACGACGCCATCGCCCAGGTACCCGGACAGCTCGCGCGGCGTCGCGGCGACCGCGATCATCCCGCCCGGCGGCGTCGTCCGCTGCATCCGTACGCGCTCCCACAGCAGCCGGACCGCGTCGTCGAGGCCGAACACCCCCGCCAGCACGGCAGCGGTGAACTCGCCCATGCTGTGGCCGAGATACGCCGCCGGGCGCACGCCCCAGCTCTCGACGAGGCGCCCCATCGCGTAGTTCACGGCGAACAGCAGGGGAGCGGACCGGGTGTCGGCGTCCATCGGCTCGGCGGGCTCGTCCGCCAGCCAGTCCGACCGGGCGGCCGCGCCCTCGGCGCCGAGGAGGGCCAGGACCTCGTCGACAGCGTCGGTGAAGACCGGCTCGTGACCGTAGAGCCCGGCCGCCATCCGTGTGTGCTGCGCTCCGGTCCCCGGGAACATCAGGACGACGGAGCGCCGGTGAAGGAGAGTCATGACACCAGACTCGCCCGCACGGATCGAGCCGTCCTCCACCGGCTGTCACAGAGGCCGTCGAGCCCGCCTTGAGCGACCGGGTGCACGCTGCACGGCATGAGCGTTGTCGAGGAAACGCCGCTGACCGCCCCGAGCACCACAGGCGCCGCCGCGGCCGGCGCCGCCAACGGACATCTGCGCGACCGCGCGGCGGAACTCGTCGAGCTGCGCGAGCGCGTGCGACGCGGTCCCAGCGAACGGGCGACCGAGGCGCAGCACGCCAAGGGAAAGCTGACCGCTCGCGAGCGCCTCGCGCTCCTCTTCGACGAGGGCACGTTCACCGAGATCGAGGAGCTGCGCAGGCACCGGGCCACGGGCTTCGGCCTGGAGGACCGCCGCCCGCACACCGACGGCGTCGTCACCGGCTGGGGCCGGGTGCACGGCCGCACCGTGTTCGCCTACGCCCACGACTTCCGGATCTTCGGCGGCGCGCTCGGCGAGGCGCACGCCGAGAAGATCCACAAGCTGATGGACCTCGCCGCGTCCGCCGGCTCCCCGATCGTCGGCCTGTGCGACGGCGCGGGCGCCAGGATCCAGGAGGGCGTCACCGCGCTCGCCGGCTACGGCGGCATCTTCACCCGTAACGTACGCAACTCCGGTGTCATCCCGCAGATCAGCGTGATCCTCGGACCGTGCGCGGGCGGCGCCGCCTACTCCCCGGCGCTGACCGACTTCGTCTTCATGGTGCGGGGCACCGCGCAGATGTTCATCACCGGTCCCGACGTGGTCCAGGCGGTCACCGGTGAGGTCATCACGCACGACGCCCTGGGCGGCGCCGACGCCCACTCGTCGGTCTCGGGCGTGGCCCACTTCGCGTGCGACGACGAGGAGTCCTGCCTGGAGGACGTACGCCACCTGCTGTCCCTGCTGCCGTCCAACAACCGGGAGCCGGCCCCCGCGGAGCCCGCGTCCGACCCGGCCGACCGCCGCACCGAGGCGCTGCTCGACCTGGTCCCGGCCGACCCCGGCCGCGCGTACGACATGCGGGCGGTGATCGAGGAGATCGTCGACGACGGCGACTACTTCGAGATCCAGGCGGACTGGGCCACCAACATCGTCTGCGCGCTGACCCGCCTGGACGGCCAGGTAGTGGGCGTCGTCGCCAACCAGCCGGCGTCGTTCGCGGGGGTCCTCGACATCCACGCCTCGGAAAAGGCCGCCCGCTTCGTCCAGACCTGCGACTCCTTCAACATCCCGCTCGTCACGCTCGTCGACGTCCCCGGCTTCCTGCCCGGCGTCGACCAGGAGCACGGCGGCATCATCCGGCACGGCGCCAAGCTGCTCTACGCCTACTGCAACGCCACCGTGCCGCGCGTCCAGCTGATCCTGCGCAAGGCGTACGGCGGCGCCTACATCGTCATGGACTCCCGCTCGATCGGCACGGACATCTCGCTGGCCTGGCCGGGCAACGAGATCGCCGTGATGGGCGCGGAGGGCGCGGCGAACGTCGTCTTCCGGCGCGAGATCGCGGCCGCCGACGACCCGGACGCGGCCCGCGACCGCCTGGTCAAGGAGTACCGGGCGGAGCTGATGCACCCGTACTACGCGGCCGAACGCGGCCTCGTCGACAGCGTGATCGACCCTGCCGAGACCCGCACCCGCCTCATCGGCGCCCTCGCGATGCTCCGCGCCAAACACGCCCCGCTGCCCAGCCGCAAACACGGGAACCAGCCCCAGTGACCACCCCCGCCATCCGCATCCTCCGCGGCACCCCGGCCCCGGAAGAACTGGCCGCCCTCCTCCTGGTCCTCCAGGCCCTGACCGCCACCCCCGCCCCCCAGCCCCCACCGCCCACGCCCCCCTGGCCGACTCCGACGACCCCCCTCACCGCCCCACCCACGTCGTGGTCCGCCCGCCGGCCCCGGGCCTGGCGTACCGGATAGCCTCCGTCCCGCGCGGCACGGTCCCCTCCGCGTGGGCGATGATGTCCACCGGGAAACGGTCCACTGCGGGACCGTACCGAGCGGCGGGGTGTTCGGGCTCCTCACTCCCGTACGTACAACTGCACCAGGCCGCTCTTCAGCTTCGTGCTGCGGACGAGGGAGAACCCCTTGCGCAGATTCGTGATCTTCGGGTCCTGGTCGAACCACTGCTCGCCCCAGGCGCTGGGCCAGGCGACCACCCACACCCGCCGCTCCGCGCCGATGCGCTTCCCGATGCCCGGCGCGTCGAGCTCCTCGCCGTAGAACGTGCCGGAGGCGGCCGCGCTCGTCTTGAGGGCGATGTCGCGGCGGCCGGCGAACTCCTGGTCGTAGCTGAGGAAGATGTGCCGCTGGTACGAGGGGACGAAGACCACCGCGTCGTTCGGGCGGGTCTTGGCGGCCACGTACGCGGCGACCTGCCGCAGGTCGTCGATGCGGCCGTCCTTGCCTCGTTCCTGCTGGTGGAAGGGGAGCTGGCACCAGAACGCGGCGGCGACCGCCGCGACGCCGGCCGCCGTCACCACCGGCCGCCAGGGAGCGGCGCGCAGGGCGCCGAGGGACCGTTCCAGGCCGGCGGCGACCAGGAGCGGGACTCCGGCGAAGGCGAACAGCAGGTAGCGGTCGACGAACAGGGGCTTCACGAGGGAGAGGGTGAAGAGCGCCGCCACCGGCAGGACGACGAGAGGGAGCGCCACGGCGGTGAGGCCGACGGTGCCGGTGCGCCGCAGCGGCCACAGCACCGCGAGCCCGGCGAGCACCGCCGCGGCCGTGAGCACCCGGGCGTCGGGGCCGGCGAACTGCACGGCGAGCAGCCGGAGTTCCTCCGCTCCCGGCTCCTGGATCCACGAGATCTGGTCGCCCTGGCGCGAGGAGAGCACGGCGAGCGGCACCACCGGCACCACCGCCGTGCCCGCGGCCGCCGCCCACCGCCGCCAGGCCCCGGGACGGGACCGGGCCGACAGCACCGTCGCTCCGTGGGCGGCCAGCATCAGCAGGGCGAACTCGTGCAGCAGGGCGGTGCCGGCGACGGCCGCCGCGTAACCGGCCCACCCCCGGAACGAGTCGCGCTCGACGGCGTTCACCAGGCACCAGGTGGCGAGCGCGGCACCGGCCGCCACGAGGGCGTACGAGCGGCCCTCCTGCGCGTAGAAGGACGCGAACGGCGTGGCCGCGTACAGCAGTCCGGCCCACAGACCCACCCGGGGGCGCGCCAGCCGACAGCCGATCGCGGCGATCAGCCCGGCGGTGCACGTGGCGCCCAGCACCGACGGGAGCCGCAGCATCACCTCGTCGGCGCGGACGGCGAGCGCGGCGTGCACGAGGAGGTAGTACAGGCCGTGGACGGCGTCGAGCTCGCCCAGGAGGCGCCAGATCTCCGGCACGGAGCGCCGGGCGATCTGGAACGTCGCGGACTCGTCGCGCCACATGGTGCCGCGGTCGATCCCCCACATGCCGATGCCGAGCATGACGGCGGCGGGCACCAGGACCGCCCCCGCGGCCGCGAAGCGGCTCGGCGGGGCAGTGGAAGGGGCGGCGGGCGGAGGCGTGTCGTGATCGTCAGGGACGTACGGGGAGGGGGGCGTGCTGACGTGAGGGTTCGCCGTGCGCATGCTCGGACCATAGGCGTTGGGGAATGACTGCCCCGGTTCATCCCCCGCGACGCGAATCCGCTGTCACCTCAACGGAGCCGGACGAGGACGACCTCGGATCCCTGGAAGTGAGCCCTGCTCGAACCCCTTCGGGTGCGGCACTTCACGCTCGCTCCCGTGGGCTGACACCCGGCCTGACCGCGGGACGCGCGTCACCGCTGTCCGCGCCCAGGCCCGCGAGCAGGCGCAGCCCGTCCTCGGCGGGGCTGCCGGGGGCCGCGGACAGCACCACCAGCTCCATGCTCGAATCGTCCGGCAGCGCGAAGTTCTCCTGGTGCAGCTCCAGCGGCCCGACGAGCGGGTGCCGGTACGCCTTGCGCCCATGGGTGCGGGCGCGTACGTCCGCACGGGCCCAGAGGCGGCGGAAGCGCTCGCTGCCCATCGCCAGCTCGCCGACGAGCGAGGCCAGGCGCGGATCCTCCGGGTACTTGCCGGCGGCCAGGCGCAGGTGCCCGACCACGTCGAGGGTGCACTTCTCCCAGTCCGCGTACAGGCCGCGCTCGGCCTCCTCGAGGAAGAGGTGCCGGGCGATGTTCAGGCCTGGCATCGGCCGGCCGAAGAGGAGCCCGGCGAGGCGGTTCCCGGCGAGCACGTCCAGGCGGTGGTCCATGATCAGCGCGGGTGCCCCGGCGACCAGGTCGAGGACGCGCAGCAGCTCCGGCCGGACCCGCCCGCCCGGTGCCTTCGCGCGGCGGCGGCGCTGCCGGGCGAGCCGGTGGAGGTGCCCGCATTCGGTCTCGTCGAGCCCGAGGACGCGGGCGAGCGCGTCGAGGACCTGCTCGGAGGGCTGGGTCGCGCGGCCCTGCTCCAGGCGTACGTAGTAGTCGACGCTGACTCCGGACAGGTGCGCGACCTCCTCGCGGCGCAGCCCTTCGACCCGGCGGCGGCTGTCGGTGGGTATGCCGACGGCCGCCGGGTCGACCCGGGAACGCCGGGTCCGCAGAAAACCCGCGAGATCGTCCATTCCCCCAGTATGGCCGCGCCGCCGCCCGCGAAGGTGGCCCTGCCGATACCAGGAAGTCCCGTCCGACGGAAGGCGCGCCCCTGAACACCGGGCGCCGCGGCGGCCAGAGTTGGCGGCACCCGATCCGGAGGAGTTCCGATGAAGACGCTGATCGTCTACGCCCACCCCGAGCCGAAGTCGCTCAACGGCTCGCTGAAGGACCTCGCGGTCGCCACGTTGGAGGCCGCCGGGCACGAGGTACGGGTGAGCGATCTGTACGCGATGAACTGGAAGGCGGTCGTGGACGCCACGGACTACGGCCCCGACGCCTCGACCCCGCTGAGGGTCGCCCGGGACTCGGGCCGGGCCTTCGAGGCCGGGACCCTCACCCCGGACGTCCGCGCCGAGCAGGAGAAGCTGCTGTGGGCCGACACGATCATCTTCCAGTTCCCGCTGTGGTGGTACACGATGCCCGCGATCCTCAAGGGCTGGGTGGACCGGGTGTTCACCTACCGCTTCGCGTACGGAGTCGGCGAGCACAGCGACACCAAGTACGGCGAGCGCTTCGGCGAAGGCACCCTCGCGGGCCGCAGGGCCCTGCTGTCGGTGACCGTCGGAGGCCCGGAGTCGCACTACTCCGCTCGCGGGATCAACGGCCCGATCGACGACCTGCTGTTCCCGTTCCACCACGGCATCCTCTACTACCCGGGCATCGAGGTGCTGCCCCCGTTCGTGCTGCACGGCACCGACCGACTGCCCGACGAGGACTACCCGGACGTCGCCAAGGCCTGGGAGCAGCGCCTGCTCACCCTGGAGTCGACCGAGCCGATCGCGTTCCGGCGGCAGAACTTCGGTGACTACGAGATCCCCTCGCTGCACCTGAAGGAGGGCCTGGAGCCCGCCGGCCGCACGGGTTTCGCGCTGCACGTCCGCGGCTAGTCCCGGCTAGTCCCGGCTAGTCCACGAGGCGTCGCGGCTGCGGACGGGCAAGGTGCGCTCCACCATTCCGGCGCCCGTGGCCCGGCGTACGACTCGCTGAGGAGCCGCCCGCGGTCGTGTAGCACCTGAGGATGACCTCCGTGCCCATACACAGACGGACATTGCAGCCGAAGCGGAACCCCGCTCCGCCGTCCACGTCTTGATCCTCGCGTCGGCTTGATCGTCGAGCCGGCATGAGGAGGTTCTGATGGCAGGTCAGGTCAGTGAGCGGTCGGCGAGGGCGTCCGCGCCGGAGTACCAAGGGGCTCTGGGGTCGATGTCCGTGAACGCCTCCCTGCCCGAGGTGCTCGCCCGGGGCATGCAGGGGGTCCGGGCGGCGGAGCGGTCCGGGGACCTGCGGGAGGTGGCGCGCTGCGAACTGGCCGTGGCAGAGGCCTGCCGCAGGCTCGGGCGGACCGGGGAGGCCGACCGGGCCTGGAAGGCGAGCTATCGGGCGGCACGTTCGGCCGGTGACGAAGGGGCGATGGCGTGGGCCCTGTGGAGCGGCGGCACACTGGCCCGGCAGCGCGGCGCGTTCAGGCTGGCGTACCGGTTGCTGAGGCTCGCGGCCGAGGCGGGAGAGCGCGGCGGGGACGTCGTCGTGCGGGGCTATTCGCTGGCGGGGCTGGCCGAGACCGGGCGCATACAGGGCGACTACGAGGCCGTGGGGAGGCTGCACGAGCAGCTGCTGGCCGAGGCCCGCCGTCGCGGCGAGGCCCGGCACACGGTGTGGGCGCTGGAGGGCATCGCGCAGATGCACCGCAACACCGGCCGCTACGACGAGGCCCTGGCACTGTTCGAGGAGGCGGCCGACACGGCCTCGCGCGCCGAGGACCGGCGCGGGTGGGCGTGGGCCCTGCGGGGCATCGCCGACGTGGTGTCCGTACGCGACGGGGACGTGGAGCGCGCCCTGTCGCTGCTGACGCAGGCCGAGGAGGCCTGCCGGGAGATGCGGCTGCACAGCGCGCTCGCCTACAACCACAAGATGCGCGGCAACGTGCTGTACCGGGCGGGCCGGTACGAGCAGGCCCGCGAGCAGTACGCGCGGGCGCTGGAGGAGTTCCGGGAGATGGACGAGCCGCGCGGGACGGCGCTGTCGAGGCTGGGGCTGGTCAAGGCCGAGGCCCGCCTGGGGCGCGACATCGCGCACACCGCCGCGGAACTGGCCGGGCTGCGCTCGACCCTGGACCGCATCGGCCTGCGACACGCCCGGGACATGGTGGACAGGGCCGCGGCGGAGCTGAAGGTCGGGCGGCTGCCGGATCACACCGGAGACGGACCGGGGGCAGCCGGGCCGGTGCTGCCGGCAGTCGGGGCGGAGGCGCTGCGCACGGCTGACCCGGAGGGGCTGCGGTGAGCGCCCTCCCGACGTCCGTCCCGCCGGTGTGCTCGCCCGCCGGTCAGCCGGGCGCCGCGGCCGCGGTGGGTACCTCCCGTGGGCACCACGCCTCGGCGACCGCTGTCCTGGAGCGCTGCCGTGAACTGGTCCGGCCCGCGCTGGTGGAGGCGGTGGGCCGGTTGCACCCCTGGACCGGTGAGATGGCGGCGTACGCGCTGGGCTGGGCGGACACGGCAGGGAACCCGGACTCCGGCGGATCCGAGGGCAAGGGAGTGCGGCAGGCACTCGCCGTGCTCGGGGCAGAGGCCGTCGGGGCCGACAGCGCCGACGCCGTCCCGGGCGCCGTGGCCGTCGAACTCGTGCACACCTTCTCCCTGCTCCACGACGACATCATGGACGCCGATGCCCTGCGCCGGCAGCGCCCGGCGGTGTGGAAGACCTACGGGACGGGCCCGGCCGTCCTGGCAGGCGACGCGCTCCTCGCCCAGGCCGTGGGCGGCCTGGCCGAGGCCCGGGGCCCCCACGCGGCAGCCGCGGTCCGGTGCCTGTGCGGGACCCTGAACACGCTGGTGTCCGGCCAGGCGCAGGACCTGCGCTTCGAACACCGCCCCTGGTACGGTCCCGGCGCGGTCGGGCCGGAGCAGTACCGGGTCATGGCCGAGCACAAGACAGGTGCCCTGCTGGGTTGCGCGATCGCGCTCGGCGCGGTGCTGGGCGGCGCCCCTGACAGTACCGTCGCCGCGCTCGAACGAGCCGGACGCCATCTCGGCCTCGCCTTCCAGGCGGTGGACGACATCCTCGGCGTCTGGGGCGACCCGGCGGTGACCGGCAAACCCGTCCACAGCGACCTGCGCCAGGGCAAGAAGACCTACCCGGTCCTCGCCGCACTCGCCGCCGGGGGCAGGGCAGCACGGGAACTCGGGGCGCTGCTCGAATCCACCCGGACGATCGACGGCGAGACCGCCGAACACGCCGCGGCGCTCGTGGAGGAGGCCGGCGGGCGGACCGCGACCCGCGAGGAAGCGCTCCGACAGCTGGACACCGCCCGCCGCACCCTGCACGAGGCACCGCTGACATACTCCGCAGCACAGGAACTGGACGCACTGTTCACGCACATGCTGGACCGCACCTGGTGACACCTCAGGTGAATCCTTTCCGGACCTGCCCGCCTCTTGTGTGTGTACCGGCCGAGGGGCCGGCGGAAGCGAGAGGGGACACCCATGATGATCACGAGCCTCGTAGTGATCGGAGCGCTGCTCGTGGGCGCGTGCAGCTGGCACCTGGTGCGGCGCTCCAAGGGCCGAGGCTGATGCGCGCCCGGGCACGGGGGCGCCTTCCGGAGACGAGTCACCGATGAACCCACGCTTCTCCTGGCCGGATGAACGGCTGATCAAGGCCGCTCAGGACGGCGACGTCACATCGCTCACCACCGTCGTCCTGGAATCGCAGCCTCATGTGCGCAAGTTCGCCATGTCGCTGTGCGCTTCGCCGCAGGACGCCGAGGACGCGGCGCAGGAGGCGCTGATCATCCTCTACCGGAAGATCGGCACCTTGCGGGCCACCGGCGCGCTCGCCTCCTGGATGTTCCGGATCGTGCGCAACGAATGCCTCCGTCACGTACGGCTGCTCGTCTCGCGGATCGACGAGGCGCCGGCCGATCCGGAGGCCGGCGTGGAACCGTCCGCCGAGGAAGCGGTGCTGCACAGGCTGGAGGTGAAGCGGATCGCGGCCGCGATCGGCGCCCTCCCCCCTGACCAGCAGAAGGTGCTGATCATGCGGGACGTACAGGGGCTGCCCGGCAAGACCGTCGCCCGTTCGCTCGGCCTCAGCGACGCCGCCATGAAATCGCGGCTGCACCGGGCACGCGCGGCCCTGCGGCACTCGCTGGCAGCGAGGGACCGAGCGTCCGTTCACACCGTCCACCCCTCGGCCGAAGGAGCCGCACGACCGTGAACACTCCGGACACCTTGAAGCCCGCACGGGACGTGGAGGCCCGGGCCACCGGGCAATCCGCGGCGCACGGGACGAGGTTCGCCAGCCGGTCCGTCCCGCGCCACCTGGCGCGCGGCGCCATCGGCTTCGGGCTGATCATCGGCTCGATCGCCCTGGTGCCCGTCGCCGGCCCGGCCGCCCTGCTGGTGGCCCCCTTGGCCCTGATCGCCTTTCGCGGCTGCCCCACCTGCTGGATGGTCGGCCTGGCGCAGACCGTCTCCCGGGGCCGTCTCGAGCGCCAGTGCGTGGACGGCGTGTGCAGCCTTGCCAAGGCGCACCCGGCGGGGCGGGCCACGGTCACCGGCGACGAGCACGATGCGCTGCCACAGGCTGCCGAGCGAACCGGCAGGTAGAAGAGGGGGCGACACAGAGTACGCGGGTACGCACCCTCCGCAGGGCGCGGCGCCGGGTGGAAAAGGCCCGGGCCCTGGGCCTTTCCACAGCCGCGCTCGAGCCGGCGGGGCAGTCCGGGGCGAGCGCGGCTGTGGAGGGGTGCGGATACTGAGAAGGAGACGGCGGTGAGTTCATCGCGATGGATCCTTTGGCAGCCGATGTGACCAGCGGTGCCGCGCGTGATGCGGGCGGCTGGCTCGGCGCGCTTCCGATCGCCGCCATGGCCACCGACCAGTCCGGGGCGATCGTCCGCTGGGACCGTACGGCCCAGGACCTGCTCGGCCATGCCTTCCGTGACGTGGCCGGCCGGCACATCTCCGAGCTGTTGCACTCCCCCGCGGGCCGGAGCCTGGGCCGCACGCTGTGGGAGCGGGCGATCACCGGCCGGGGCGTGACGGGCTCGGTGACCGCCTGGCACCGGGACGGACGCCCGGTCGAGCTGGAGATCTGGGCGACGCCGGTCCCCGCCGGCACCCGCGGCGGCACCACGGTGCTGGTCTTCGCCGCAGAAGCGCACGCCGCACGAGCGGTCCGCGGCTCCTCCGCGGTGTGGGACGGGCTCTTCGCCAGATCGCCGGTCGGGATCGCCGTCTTCGACACCAAGCTGCGGTTCCTGCGCGTCAACCCCGCCCTTGCAGCCATGAACGGCCTCGCACCGGCCGCACACATCGGCCGCCGCCTGGGGGAGATCCTGCCCACGGTGAACGCCGCGGACATGGAGACCGCGATGCGGCAGGTCCTCGAGCGCGGCGAGCCGATCCTCGACTTCCGCCGTGTCGGCCGCACCCCTGCGGACCCCGACCGCGACCACGTGTGGTCCTGCTCGTACGTGCGCCTGGAAGACCCCGATGGCCGGGCCATCGGGCTGACCGCCACCCTGATCGACATCACCACCCAGCAGCAGGCCGAACTCGAAGCCGAAGCCGGACGCCGCCGCCTCGCGCTCATCAACGAGGCCACCTCCAAGATCGGCACCAGCCTGGACCTGGAGCGCACCGCGCAGGAGCTCGCCGACGCCGCCGTCCCCGACCTGGCCGACGCCGTCACCGTGGACGTCCTGGACAGCCTCGCCACCGATGGCGACCTCGCCCCCGGACTCGTCGGCGGCACCGCCCTGCGCCGCCTGGGCAAAGCACCGCTGACCGGCTCGGCGGTCACCGACGCCCTGGCACCCCTCGGCCGCACCCTCACCTTCCCCGCCTCGGCCCCCTACACCCAGGTCCTGGCAGCGCGCCGCTCCTTCCTCGTCGCCCACCTGGACGAGCAGGCCATCGCCCCGGCCGCACGCCACTCCACCACCCCGGCCAGACTCCTGGGCCTGGGCGTGCACTCCCTGATGATGGTGCCGCTGCTGGCCCGCGGCGTCGTCCTGGGCCTGGCCACCTTCTACCGCCACCGCGCCGTCGGCCCCTTCACCGAGGTCGACCAGGCGCTGGCCGGCGAACTCGCCGCACGCGCCGCCGTCTGCGTCGACAACGCCCGCCTCTACCACCGCGAACACGACACGGCGCTCATCCTCCAGCGCAGCATGCTGCCCCAGCACATCACCCCGCCCCCCGGCATCGAAGTCGCCCACCGCTACCTGCCCGCCATCGACGTGAACGAGGTCGGCGGCGACTGGTACGACGTCATCAGCCTGACCGAAGGCCGAGCCGCGCTCGCCATCGGCGACGTCATGGGCCACGGCACGCCCGCGGCCGCCGTCATGGGACGCCTGTCCGCCAGCGTTCGCGCCCTGGCCCGCCTCGACCTCGAACCCGAAGACCTGCTCCGCCAGCTGGAAGCCGCGCTGGACGACCTGGCCACCCCGATGCTCGCCACCTTCTGCTACGCCGTCATCGACCCCGCCGACGGCCACTGCCGGATCGTCCGCGCCGGTCACCCACCCCCCGCTCTGGTGCAGCCCGACGGCACCGCCCGCCTCCTCGACCTGCCCGCGGGCCTCCCGCTCGGCGTCGGCGGCGTCCCGTTCACCACCACGGACCTCACCCTCCGGCCCGGCAGCGTCCTGGTGCTCTACACCGACGGCCTCGTCGAGGCCCGGGGCAGCGACATCGACGACCGCCTCACCGAACTCACCCATCTCCTGGCACAGCCCGGGCCCTCCCTCGACCGGCTGTGCGACACCCTCCTCGCCCACCTGGTCCCGGCCTCCGCCGACGACGACATCGCCCTGCTCGCCGCCCGGCTGCAGTCGGCCGCGTGACCGCAGCGCCCCCGGTGGTCGGGCCCGGGCCTGAAGACAGGCCCGGGCGGGGAGCTACCGGGTGGGACCGGAGTGCGGCTTCTCCGCGCGCCTTCGGGCCTCCTCCTCCGCGATACGCGCCTGCCGGTCGGCCTCCTGCTTGGCCTGGAACTCCGCGTGCTCGCGCTCGGCGCGCCGGCGGGCCTCTTCCAGGTCGCGCAACTCGTCGTCGCCCAGCGGCATGACGTCCTCCTGTCGGTCGGTGCGGAGGCCGGCCGGCCCCCGTCGTACCGAGTCTGCGCAGGCGGCCGTTTGTTGCGCAGCCCCGTCGTGGGGGTGAAACAATCCGCGGCCGTCGCCGTCGCACGACGTGAGAGCGTCCTGGGGGAAGGGATCGACGATCTTCTCCCGGCGGCGGAGCGCCCCGTACGCTCAGCCCATGAGTGACAACACGACTTCGTCGTCGTCCCGGTTCGGACAGATCCTGTGTGCCGCGTGGATCGGCAAGCACCCGGGCGACGGGGGAGACTTCCCCATGTTGATGGCGTATTCCGCAGGGGACGGCTCCCTCGGGCCGGCCGCCTCCAGGGTGGCCACGCGCGAGATGGTGGCCGCGTGGGGGATGCGCGAGGGCGCGATGGTCCGGAACCCGGAGATCGACGGGACCCCTGTCGTGGCGTCCTTGGACGACATCACCGTCCGCGTCAGCGGCTTTCCCGGCGCGTGGGACATCGTCCGGCCGACATCCGCCGCCTGGGCTGCCTGCGCCCGGGGACGCGAGCAGATCCTGCTCATGCTGACGACGCGCGTCTGGCCTGAAGGCCCCGCGGCCACCCGAGAGGAGACCTTCGCCTTCATCGCGGACGGGAGGACCACCGGCGCTGCGACGACCATGCTCCTCCCGCTGGTCTGAGCCTCGGAGGGCGCCGACTCAGCCCCGGCGCCCGGCCGCTGCCAGGGCGTCCTTGACCTCCTGCGACAGGCGGGCCGCGTCCTCGGGGTTGTTCACCACATCCGTGTGGTTCATGTCGACGACGAGGACGTCGCTGGCCGAGTAGTGCTTGTGCACCCAGTCGTCGTAGCCGGACCACAGCGTCCGGTAGTACTCCACCAGGCTCTCGTCCTGCTCGAAATCGCGGCCCCGCAGCCCGATACGGTGCAGCACGGTCTCGAAGTCCGCCTTGAGGTAGACCATGAGATCGGGTGCCTTGCGGTAGGGCAGGCCGTCGATCTCGCGCATCATCTCGTCGAGCAGCCCCTCGTACACCTGCATCTCGAGGGAGCTGATCCGGCCCAGGTCGTGATTGACCTTGGCGAAGTACCAGTCCTCGTAGATGGACCGGTCGAGGACGTTGTCGCCCTGCTTGTACGCCTCCTTGATCGCGGCGAACCGGGTCTGCAGGAAGTAGAGCTGGAGCAGGAAGGGGTAGCGCTTCGCCTGGATCTCCTCGGGGCTCGCCGTGTAGAAGAGCGGAAGGATCGGATTGTCGTCCACACTCTCGTAGAAGACGTCGCTCCCCAGCTCCTTGGCGAGCAGCTCGGCCACGCTCGTCTTCCCGATTCCGATCATGCCTCCGACGCAGATCACCGGCATACCTCACTTCTTCCCTGGGGTCTTCTGTTCGCGGACGGGTGGGCTGGGCGCCCCACACCACTGAGACGCATGCCGACGGTCACTCGATTCCCCGGATCCTCATGATCAGCGTCACGTGGGTCACGTCCCGGCCCCCGTCGTGGGGCTTTGCGGGGGTCTGTCGGGGTGTGTGACCGCGGCGCAGGGCGGCGGGGGCGGTCCCGGCAGCTGATCGTTTCTGCGATGAAGGCCGCCGCTCAGCCGGGTGACTTGTGGTTCCGGAGGCTTGGCCGTGAAGTCCCTCAGCATCGCCAACGACGGCGACGAAGCCACCGGGCCACGTCGCGCGCCCTTCGCGCCGCTTCGGCAGGCCGACCGGAGCTGTCGTCGCCCGAACAGGGCGCACCGCGCGAACCTGACGCCCGTCAATGCGCCCTGTCAAGCGCCGCTTGGCGGGGCTCGGCGGGACGGGCATGGGGACGGCGCGCACTCTCCCACCCAGAACTATGGTGTCCCACCACATACGCGGGTGACCTGCACGTTTCTACGGTGTGGCGACACGAACACGTCCCCGTCACCCGCTCGGAAGTGGTGCACATGGCCGCCGCAACACACGCCCCCACGCCCCCCGGCTCCCTCAAGCGCATCGTCGCCGCAAGTCTCATCGGGACCACCATCGAGTGGTACGACTTCTTCCTCTACGGGTCGGCCGCCGCGCTGGTGTTCAACAAGCTGTTCTTCCCGGAGTCCGACCCCCTGGTCGGCACGCTGCTGTCGTTCCTCACCTATGCCGTCGGCTTCGCCGCCCGGCCGCTCGGTGCGCTGGTGTTCGGGCACTACGGTGACCGGCTCGGGCGGAAGAAGCTGCTGGTGCTCAGCCTGTTGCTGATGGGTGGGGCGACGTTCGCGATCGGGTTGTTGCCGACGCACGCGACCGTGGGGTCCGCGGCGCCGGTGCTGCTCACCGCGTTGCGGCTGGTGCAGGGGTTCGCGCTCGGTGGGGAGTGGGGCGGGGCCGTGCTGCTGGTGTCCGAGCACGGGGACGCGAAGAGGCGTGGGTTCTGGGCCTCGTGGCCGCAGACCGGGGCGCCGGCCGGGCAGCTGCTGGCCACCGGCGTCCTGTCCGCCCTGACCGCGCTGCTCTCCGAGTCCTCGTTCCAGTCCTGGGGGTGGCGGATTCCGTTCCTGCTCTCCGGCGTGCTCGTGATCGTCGGGCTCTGGATCCGGCTGTCCGTCGACGAGTCGCCCGTCTTCAAGGCCGCGCTCGCCGCCGCCGAGCAGCGCAAGGCCGACGCCGCCGAGCAGGCCGAGAAGATGCCGCTGGTCGCCGTGCTCAAGCACCACTGGCGCGATGTGCTCATCGCGATGGGTGCCCGTATGGCCGAGAACATCAGCTACTACGTCATCACCGCGTTCATCCTCGTCTACGCCACCACCCAGGTCGGGCTCTCCAAGCAGACCGCCCTCAACGCCGTCCTCATCGGATCCGCCGTCCACTTCGCCGTCATCCCGCTCTGGGGCGCGCTCTCCGACCGGCTCGGCCGCCGGCCGGTGTACCTCGTCGGGGCCGTCGGTGTCGGCCTGTGGATGTTCCCCTTCTTCGCCCTCATCGACCAGGGCTCCTTCGGCAGCCTCCTGCTCGCCGTGACCGTCGGCCTCGTCCTGCACGGCGCCATGTACGCCCCGCAGGCCGCCTTCTTCTCGGAGATGTTCGCGACCCGGATGCGGTACTCCGGTGCCTCCATCGGCGCCCAGTTCTCCTCCGTCGCCGCCGGCGCGCCCGCCCCGCTGATCGCCACCGCGCTGCTCGCCGACTACGACGACTCCACCCCGATCGCCCTCTACGTGATCGCCGCCGCGCTCCTCACGGTCGTCGCCGTCGCCTGCGCCCGCGAGACCCGTCACCGCGACCTCGCCGAGGTCGCCGAGGACGCGCCCGTCACCACTCCCGTCCGCGCCGACGCCTGACCCCGCACCCGCACCCCCACCCGTACGCGAGAAGGGCCCCTCTCTGTGGAGAGGGGCCCTTCGTCCGTCGGCCGGTCACTCACACGTGACCTTGTCCCTTGGCGTGTAGTGCGTGCTGAAGGTCTCGCGCTTGACCTCCGTGCCGCCGTTCCTGAAGACCCGGTCCACCTTGATGTCGAAGCCCTCCAGCGGTTCCTGGACCTCGCACTTCTCGCCCTTCTTGCCCGTGCGCTCGGCCGGCGGCTTGATGTTCGTGCGTTCGCCGGCGACCGCCTCGACCGAGTCGTACTTCTTCGTGCCGAGGAAGCTGACCATCACCGACGAGTCCGTCGAGCTCGCCTTGATGTAGATCGGCTTGCCCGAGTCGTTGCGGAACCTCAGGTCGAGCGTGCCCCACGCGACGGTCGCCTCGCGGCCCGCCGGGTAGCGCTCGATGTAGAAGGAGTGGGCGCCGTGCTCCAGGGGCTTGACGCCTGCGAAGAACAGCGCGTTGTAGACGGTCGTGGCGACCGCGGAGACTCCGCCGCCCGGCGCCTTCTGGTACTGGCCGTCCATGATCATCGTGCCGTCGACGAAGCCGTTGGCCTTGGTACGCTCGCCGACCGTGCGGTTGAAGCTCCACACCTCGCCCGGCCGCACCACCGAGCCGTCGATCAGCTCGACCGCCCGTCCGATGTTGGTCGTACGGTACGGAGCGCTCGGGAAGTTCACCGTGAACGTCGACATCTGCTCCGTGATCCCGAGCTCCGCCGGAGTGTCTCCGGCCAGCTTCGGCTGGGTCAGCGTCGTGGCCACGGCGGCGGTACGTGCCGCGGCGCCCTCCTTCGTGAGCAGCGGCTGCACCGCCTGCCCGAAGGCCTCGGCGGACACCTCGTGGCCGGGGCGGCCGCCGCGTTCGACGACGACGTCGCCGTCCTGGACGCCGAGGCGTGCCTCGACCGCGCCGTTCGTGAAGCCCTCGAGCGGGCGGGCCACGTCGGGGTCGCGCATCAGGGCCGCCGTGTCGAGCGTCGAGGTGAGGCGGCCGCCGTCGTTCCTCACCTTCAGGTGGTCGCCGAGGGTGGCGGTCGAGATCGCCAGGCGCTTCTCCCCGGAGGTGAGCGTGACCGGGCCCGACATGGCGGGGGTCGCGAACTCCTTCATGAAGCGATCGACCTCGGCCGCCCCGATCCTGGGCGGGGTCACCGAGACCGGCAGTACCACGGGTGCCGAGCCGCCCGCTGCGGGGTAGGCGGTGCGCAGGGCGTCCACGGCCGCCGCGGTGTCGAGCTTCCGCCCGTCGACCGGCCGGGTGGCGACGGCCTTGCCGTCCTTGAACGCCACGGCGCCCTCGCGGGTCGCGCGGTCGTGCTCCTTCGCGGTCGCGGCGACGGCCGCGCGCGCCTTCGTCCCGTCGAAGGAGACGACCGGCGCGATCTCGCGCTCGCCCGGGGAGAAGAGGCGGCCGATCACCGTGAACGGGTCGCGGGCCGGGTCCGCGGCGCGGTCGGCCGTGGCCGCCGCGTCGACCGTCAGCCCCGCCGCGGCCGGGTCGACGGTGGCGGTGTCCTCGCCGATACGGACCTTGACCGGGTCCTTCCAGGACGCGGGGGCCGCCGACGTCAGCTTGGCCGCGGCCTCGGCGCGGCTGAGACCGCCGATGTCGACACCGTCGACCCTCGTGCCCTCGGATATGTCGCCGCCCTGGGTGGCGAGGCCCGCCACGTACAGCCCTCCGGCGACGGCCGCGACCGCACCGGTCGCGAGCGCCGCCTTGCGTATGTGGCCGCGGCGCCCTGAGGGTGCCGCGGCGGCGTGGTCGGTGGTGGAGCGGCGCACACACCCTCCCGGTGCGGTAAGGAGTCAGGGGTATCGCAACACCGTACGCCGAATAGGGGTAAATCGGCCATAACCCTCCTTTCTGTGGGACGGTGACACTCCTCTCACCAACGGTGGGCCGGTTCACTAAGGTGGATCGGTGCATGCGTCCCCCGCGGGCCCGACCGGCCCCACCAGCCCCGCCGGCCCCCAGTCCGTCGACCGCGCCCTCGCCATCCTCGACGCCGTCGCCGACGCCGACCGGCCCGTCGGGGCCAAGGAACTGGCCCGCGGGCTCGATTGCGCCCTGTCGACCGTCTACCACCTCGCCGGCCCGCTGATCGCCCGCGGCCACCTCGTACGTACCCCGGACGGGTACGCCCCGGGCCCCCGACTGCCCGCGCTCCACCGCGCCTACCAGCGTCACCACGGCCTCGGTGGCGGCGTCGCCGAGCTCCTCGGCCACCTGCGCCGCGCCTCCGGAGCCGAGGCCTACTTCACCGCCTACCGGCACGGCCGCATCACCGTCGTCGACACCACCGCACCCGTCACCGACACCGCCCACCCCTTCGCCCCCGGACCCGAGGACCGCGCCCACGCCACCGCCCACGGCAAGGCCCTGCTCGCCGGACTGCCCAGGACGCTGCGCCGGCGGTATCTGGCCGACCACGGCATGGCCCGCTTCACCGACCGGACGATCACGAGCCCCGAACGCTTCGAGGCGGAGCTGGCCCGGGTGCGCGACCAGGGCTTCGCCGTCTCCGTGGGGGAGGCGGACCCCGCGTACACCTGCCTGGCGACCACGCTCCCGGGGCGCGCCGACGGCATCGTGCACGCGCTGTCCGTCTCGCTCCCCACCGCCGACTTCCGCCGCCGGCACGGTGCCGTGCGGGCGGCGCTCGCCCGCGCGGTCCCGCTCTTCACCGCGTTTCCGACCGTGCCGGAATCCTGACCCGCACGGCTCGCCCCGGCCCCGGCCGGCGGGCACGCTGGAGGCATGATCTTCATCGCCGTACGGTTCACCGTCCGCCCCGAGTACGCCGACAGCTGGCCCGAGCTCGTCGCCGACTTCACCCGCGCCACCCGCGAAGAGCCCGGGAACCTGTTCTTCGACTGGTCGCGCGGCATCGAGGACCCGCACCAGTACGTCCTCCTGGAGGCCTTCGCCGACGCCGAGGCCGGCGCGGCCCACGTCGCCTCCGACCACTTCACGACCGGTCTAAAGACCATGGCCGGCGCGATCGCCGCCACCCCCGAGATCATCAACGTCGAGGTGCCGCAGCAGGGCTGGGGCGCCATGGCCGAGCTCGCCCGCTGACCGGCCGGCGGGGCGGACCGGCCGTGCACGAGACCGGTACGGCGGGTACCCGCCCCGTCACCCCGCGGTACGCGAGATGCACCGCCCCGCACCAGCCGGGAGACTGGTCGTGAACGGGTCCGTGCCACCAGGGCCACCCGCCAAGGGGGCGGTCGACGATGCCGCTGCGTGAGCTGTCCGGGCCACTGCGCCGCTGGACCCTCGTGTACGTGCTGTTCGTGGCCGGTCTGACCGTCGCCTACCTCGAAGTGCCGTCACGCCACACCATCCTCTGGGCCCTCATCGGCCTCAGTGGCGTGGCCGCCATCCTCACCGGTGTCCATCTGCACAAACCGGCCCGCCGCTGGCCCTGGCTGGTGCTCGCCGCCGCCAACTTCACCTTCGTCGCCGGCGACACGGCGTACAACGCGCTGGAGGCCTTCTTTCACCAGAACCGGCCCTTCCCCTCCCTCGCGGACGCCTTCTACCTCGCCACCTATCCGCTCTTCGCCCTCGGCCTCTACGGCTTCATCCGCTACCGCGCCGCGGGCCGGGACCTCGCGGTCGCGCTCGACGCGCTCATCCTCACCTCGGGTCTCGCGCTGCTCTCCTGGGTCAACCTGATCACCCCGCTCACCACATCCCCGGACATGACCTGGGTCGAGCGCGCGATCTCGATCGCCTACCCCCTCGGCGACGTGCTGATGCTCGCGATGCTCGCCCGCCTCCTCGTGCCGGGCGGACTGCGCTCCCGCGCCGTCCAGCTGCTCACCCTGGGCACCTGCGGCATCCTCTTCTCCGACGTCCTCTACGGAATGAAGCAGCTGGACGGCACCTGGCAGGTCGGCACCCCGTGGGACCTCGGCTGGGTGGTCTTCTTCACCGCCTGGGGCCTGGCCGCCCTGCACCCCTCGATGACCGGCCTCACCGCGCCCGCACCCGAACGGGCGCCGCGGATCACCGAACGGCGGCTCGTCCTGCTCGCCGTCGCCTCCCTCATCGCGCCCGCCCTGCTGCTCTTCCAGTCCCTGCGCATGGACCCCGAACCGGACATCGGCGTCATCGCGATCTTCTCCGCGATCATGTTCCTGCTGGTCCTGGTCCGGCTGTGGGGCATGATGGCCGACCACAGCAGGGCCGAGGCCCGCGAGCGCAGCCTGCGGGTCGCCGCCGCGTCCCTGGTGGCGGCGCTCAGCCCGCGCGAGGTCGCCGCCGCCGTCGAGACCGCGGCCGGCACCCTCTTCGGCGCCGGCACCCCGCACCTGACGATGCTGCTCGCCCGGGACCGGCGCGGCCGGCTCAGCGCCGTACCCACCGCACGCCACCCCTGGAACGTGCACGTCGCCGAGGTCACCGGCCCGCAGGGCCCGCACTGGCCCGAACTCCTCGCCGAAGGCCGCCGGCTCCTGCCCACCGACACGCTCGACCCCGCCATCGCGAACGCCACCGCGCCCGCGACCCACGTGCTGCTCTGCCCGCTCGCCCTCCAGGCCCCCGCCGCGGGCGAGCCGCTGCTCGGCGCACTGCTGCTCGCGGGCACGGACAAGAAGCTCTCCGAGATCGCGGGACCCGCCCAGTCCCTCGCCTCCCAGGCCGCGCTCGCCCTGGAACGGTTCGGGCTGAGCGAGGAGGTCAGCCGCCGCACCAGCGAGGCGTACTTCCGCACCCTGGTGCACAACACCTCCGACGTCATCCTCATCGTCGACGACGACGACACCGTCCGGTATGCGAGCCCCTCGGCGGAGAGCATGTTCGGGCACTCCCTGCTGTCCGGTACCCCGCTCACCGAACTCCTCGCCCCCGGTGACGCGCTGAGCGCCCTGCGCATCCTCGCCGACGTCCGCTCCCACGGACACGTGGACGCCCGCGACGACTGGAAGCTGCTGCACGGCGGCGCCGCCGACCTGGAGGTCGAGGTGCGGTGCAGCAACCTGCGCGACGAGGCCACCGTGCACGGCCTGGTGCTGACCCTCAGGGACGTCACCGAGCAGCGCAAGCTGGAGCGGGAGCTCACCCACCGCGCCTTCCACGACTCGCTCACCGGCCTGCCCAACCGGGTGCTGCTCCTGGAGCGGATCGAGCGCGCCCTGCTGCGCGGCCGCCGCGAATCCACCCTGACCTGCATGCTCTTCGTCGACCTCGACGACTTCAAGGTCGTCAACGACACGATGGGCCACTCCGTCGGCGACGAACTGCTCGTCGCCGTCGCCCACCGGCTCAGCTCCGTGCTCCGGCTCACCGACACCGCCGCCCGGCTCGGCGGCGACGAGTTCGGCGTCCTCATCGAGGGGGCCCGCGAACCCGGCGACGCCGAGGCGCTGGCCGCCGAGATCGTGCACACCCTCAGCCAGCCCTTCCACCTCACCGACGGCGCCGTCTCCGTCTCGACCAGCGTCGGCGTCGCCACCGTCCTCGACAGCGCGCACGCCGAGGAACTCCTCGGCCACGCCGACCTCGCCCTGTACGCCGCCAAGGCCGCCGGCAAGAAGCGGTGGCGGCGCTTCCGGCCGGAGCTGCACTCCCGGCTCGTCGCCCGCCACGAACTCCAGGCCGGCATGGACACCGCCATCGCCGACCATGCCTTCGCCCTGCGCTACCAGCCCATCGTCCAGGTCGACGACGGCGCCCTCGCCGGCTTCGAAGCCCTGATCCGCTGGCCGCACGCCCGCCGAGGCATGGTCCCGCCGGACCAGTTCATCACCCTCGCCGAGGAGAGCGGGCACATCATGCCGCTCGGCGCCTGGGTCCTCGACCACGCGGCCCGCGACATCTCCCGCTGGCAGCGCGCCCGCCCCCGTACGCCGCCGCTGCGCGCCAACGTCAACGTCTCCGCCCGCCAGTTCCGCGACCCCGGCCTGCTCGACGTCGTACGGCGCACCCTGCGCACCTCCGGGCTCGCCGCCGACTCCCTGGTCCTGGAGCTGACCGAGACCGTGCTGATGCGCAGGGACGAGCAGATCGGCACCACCATGCGGGCCCTGAAGGACCTCGGGGTCTCCATCGCCATCGACGACTTCGGCACCGGCTTCTCCTCGCTCAGCTATCTGCGGGAGTTCCCCATCGACGTCCTGAAGGTCGACAAGTCGTTCATCGACGACATCACCACCGACCGGCAGCAGGTCGCCCTCGTCGAGGGCATCGTCCGCATCGCCGACGTCCTCGGGCTCCAGGTCGTCGCCGAGGGCATCGAGAACGAGGACCAGCGCGCCCTCCTCGCCGACATGGGCTGCCGCTACGGGCAGGGCTTCCTGTTCGCCCGGCCGATGACGGCCCATCAGGCCGAGACCTTCCTCCATCGCAGGCCGGGGACGAGGGCCCGCGCCCCCGCCCCGGCCCCCGCCGCCCCGGCCCGGCGCCCCGCCCGTACCCCGGACCGGCCGCCCGCCCCGCCCGCCGGCACCGCACCCTCCCCGGGCCCCGGCCGGCCCGACGCCCGCTGGCACGACCTGGAACGGCTCAAGCGGACCAGCCCCATGTGCGACGCCGTCATCGACGAGGTCGACGGCCGCCGGCTGCGCGTCGGCGACCAGTGGCTCGTCGACTTCGCCTCCTGCAACTACCTCGGCTTCGACCTCGACCCCGAGATCATGGCCGCCATCGACCCCCAGGTCCGCGCCTGGGGCACCCACCCCAGCTGGTCCCGGCTCATCGGCAGTCCCCGCCTCTACCCGCTGATCGAGGAGCGGCTCACCGCACTGCTCGGCGCCCCCGACACCCTGCTCCTGCCCACCATCACCCTCATCCACCAGTCCGTGGTGCCGCTGCTCGCCGCCGGCGGCCACCTCTTCGTCGAGGCCCAGGCCCACCGCACCATCTACGACGCCTGCGTCATCGCCCGCGGCCAGGGCGCCGAGGTGCACCGCTTCCGCGCCGACCACCCCTGGGAACTCGACTCGATGCTGCGCGAGGCCCCCGCCGCCGGCGCCCGGCTGGTCTGCATGGACGGCGTCAACAGCATGACCGGCAACTACCCCGACCTGCCCGGGATCGCCCGGATCTGCCGCGACAACGGCGCCCTGCTGTACGTCGACGACGCCCACGGCTTCGGCGTCATCGGGGAACGCGGCCAGGGGGAGACCAGCCCGTACGGCTCGCGCGGCAACAGCATCGTCCGCCACCTCGGCGAGAGCTACGACGGTATCGTCCTGGTCGGCGGCTTCTCCAAGGCGTACTCCTCGCTCCTCGCCTTCCTCGCCGTACCGCGCCGCCTCAAGGACCACCTCAAGGTGGCCGCCGCCCCCTACCTCTACTCGGGCCCCTCGCCGACCGCCTCGCTCGCCACCGTGCTCGCCGGACTCGAGGTCAACGACGAACGCGGCGACGCCATCCGCGCCGACCTGCACCGCAAGACCGCCCGCGTCCTCGACCACGTACGCAGCCTGGGCATCGCCACCCCCAACACGGACGGCCTGCCGATCGTCGAGATCCCGCTCGGCGACGCCGAGGACCTGGAGGCGGTCGCCACGTTCCTGTGGGAGCGGGGAATCTACGTCACCCTCGCCAGCTACCCGCTCGTACCCCGCAACCGGGTCGGCTTCCGAATCCAGATCACCGCCGCCAACACCGACGAGGAGATCGAGCAGCTCAACGACGTGCTCACCGGCCTCTCGCTGCGCTTCGCCCTCCAGCGCCACGAAGCCGTCCGCCCCGGCGCGATCCCGGCCGGACAGCAGCCGGAGTCATGATGACCACGGAACCCAGGCCCGCGCTCCGCCGGAACGGCGACGCGGACTGGGACGCCTGGCCGGTCGCCGAGTACCTGGCCGAGAACTACCGCCACATGCACCCCTGCGACGTCGGCGTCATCCACCACCACTCCGGCTTCTACCGGCAGTTCGCCCCCGGCAGCATCTCCCGCTCCCTCGAACTCGGCGCGGGCCCCAACCTCTACCCCCTGATGCTCGCCGCCGGCGCCAGCCGCCACATCGACGCCCTCGAACCCGGCTCCGCCGGCCGCGCCTACCTGCGCGAACAACTCGAGCGCGGCCCCGAGGACACCTGGGAGCCCTTCTACGCCCTGTGCCGCTCGCTGGACCCCGCGCTCCCCGCGACCCTCGAGGAGGCCCTTGCCAAGGTCCACGTCGTCCCCGGCGACGCGGGCGACCTCGTCGACGGCCGCTACGACACGGCGTCGATGAACTTCGTCGCCGAGAGCGTCACCGAGGACTTCGGCGAGTTCACCGCCCTGTGCGACGCCTTCGTCCGCTCGGTGCGCCCCGGCGGGCGGCTCGTGGCCTCCTTCATGGAGCGCATGCCCAGCTACCGCATCGGCAGCGGCCCCGTCTGGCCGGCCTGCCCGGTCGACGAGCCCGCGCTGCGCGCCGTTTTCGCCCCCCGCACCGTCGCGCTGCGGACCTCCCGCCTGGCCAAAGACCGCACCCTGCCGGAGTACGGGGACACCGGCGTCCTGCTCCTGACCGCCGAACGCCCGTAGCCGCAGGGCCTGTCCTGGCGGGGAAACGCTCGAAGTCGGCGCCCCGGCACCGATGAGTTCCCGGCACACCACCGGTCTACCTCCATGAAGCGCACACCACGCCCATGCGAGGAGACCCACCGTGACCACGACCACCAGCCTGCGCCCCGCCGCCACCCCCCGCCCCCTGGGCCGGCGCGCCCACATCACCGTGTGGGTGTTCCAGATCCTGCTCGCCCTCGCCTTCGCGATCCCCAGCGCCGGGCCGAAGCTCGTCGGCCACTGGTCGGCCGCCGAGTCCTTCGACCGGATCGGCTGGGGCGACTGGCTGATGTACACCGTCGGCGCCCTCGAACTCGCCGGAGCCGTCGCCCTGGTGATCCCGGTCCTGTCGAGCGTCTCTGCCACCGCGCTCACCGCCCTGATGGCCGGAGCGTTCGTCACCCAGCTGACGGTCTTCGACGGCCAGAACGCCCTGACGCCGGTCCTGTTCGCCGTGCCCCTCGTCGCGATCGCCCGGACCCGGCGCCACCACAACCGGGAGCTCCTCGCCCTGGTCCTGCGGCGCCGGGTGTGAGCGGCCGCCTCACCGGGGATCCGACCCCCGACGGGGAGGAGCACATGGGCGAACAGGGCCGTGGGCGGGAGCGGTTACTCCGCGACGAGGCCGTACGGGAGCGGCGCGGGGCGCTGTGCGGGCGGATCAGGGCCGGCGGGATGACCGTCGAGGACATCCTGTGCTGCGAGGACCGCACCGGCTTCGCCGGACCGGGGCACGCGGACGGGTACACGGTGGTCCTCGCCCGGTCCGGCGGGTATCTCCGCCGGATCGCCGGCGAGGAGTTCTTCGTCGACCCGAGCGGCGGCTACCTCACCCGGCCCGGTGACGAACACCGGGTCGCCCACCCCATCGGCCCCGGCGACCGGTCCACCGAGATCCGGGTCGGCGCGGAGCTGTTCGCCGACCGCTTCGACGGCCCGCCGGTCTCCCGGCGGTTCAGCGTCACCGGCGCCACCGACGTCCACCACCGCGCGCTGCTCGCCGCGGCCCGCAACGGCGCCGACACCTTCGAACTCGCCGAGCGGCTCCACCGGTTGCTCGACGAGGTGGCCGGCACCGCCGGCCACTGGCGTACGGACGCGGGCGCCCGCCCCGCCACCGCGCGCGGGCACGCCCGGCTGGTCCGCGACACCTGCGCGGCGCTCGCCGCCGATCCGGGGGCGCTCCGCCTCTCCCTGGAGGAACTGGCCCGCTCCGTCGGGGCCTCTCCGCACCACCTCAGCCGGGTCTTCCGCGCCGTCACCGGCACGACCCTCACCCGGCACCGCAACGACCTGCGGATCCGCGGCGTCCTCCACGCCATCGAGGAGGGCGAGCACCGCCTGCGCACCCTCGCCCACGCGTACGGCTTCGCCGACCAGGCCCATCTCACCCGCGTATGCCGCGACCACACGGGCCGGCTCCCGAGCGCCCTGCGGAGCCTGCTCGCGGATCGCGCATGAATGTCCAACGCCCCGGCGGCGGGCGGACCGCAGGATGGCCGCGGCCGGACACCCGGCCGGTGCCGTGCCGTTCACCCCCGAGGTGGCCGCGGCACCCCGTCCCGCGACAGGGGAACGCGACCCATGACCTCAACGATCCTGACCAGAGCCGGTACGACCCTGGCGGCCGTCCTCACGGCCGTCGCGTGCGCGGGCTCCGCGCCGGGCGCCGCCGGCGCCCCGCAGGCCGCCGCCCCCGCGACAGCCACGGCGGTGCCGTCCACGTCGGCCCCGGCGCTCACCGGCCACCGCCCCTGCCCCGGGCAGCCGGACGTGACCTGCGCCGATCTGACCGTGCCCCTCGACCGCAGCGGAGCCGTGCCGGGCACCCTCAAGCTCAGGACCGCCGTCTTCGGCGCGGCCCGCGCACCGCGGGGAACCCTGCTGTTCCTCACCGGCGGCCCCGGGCAGCCGGGCGTCCCGTACGTCGAGCGGATCCGCTCCCGGCTCCCCGAAGCACTCGCCCGGTACCGCCTGGTGATGATCGACCAGCGGGGCACCGGCGGCGCGGCCGTCGACTGCCCCGCCCTGCAGAAGGAGGTCGGCAGCAGCGACACCGTCGCCCCGTCGCCCGCGGCCGTCACCGCCTGCGCCGAGAGCCTCGGACCCCGGCGGAACCTCTACACCACCGCCGACACCGTGGCCGACCTGGAGGACCTGCGGCGCGCCCTGGGCGTACGGACATGGACGCTCGACGGTGTCTCGTACGGCACCTTCACCGCCGCCCAGTACGCGCTCGCCCACCCGGAGCGGGTCCGCAGACTCGTCCTGGACTCCGTCGTGCCGCTCGACGGCGCGGGCGTCCTGTACGAGGACGCGCTCGGCCACTCCGGGCAGGTGCTGCGCACCGCCTGCCGGGAGCAGAACTGCGGCTTCGACCCCGCACGCGACCTCGCGACGGTGGTCCGCAGGGACGGGAACGGCGTCGGGGTCTTCAACCTCCTCGTCATCGCCAGCATCATCGACCCGAAGCTCCAGGACCCCCGGTACGGCATCCTGGACGCCCTCCACGCCTCGGCCGGCGGCGACCGGACCCGGCTCGACCGGCTGGTCGCCGGGTTCTCCGCGCCGTCCGACGAGCCCCCGGCGGAGTTCAGCTCGGGCCTGCACGCAGCGACGCTCTGCGCCGACTCCCGCTGGCCGTGGGGCGACGCCTCCGCGCCCGTCGAGGGACGGCGGCAGGCGCTGGAGCGGGCCGTGCGGCGGATCAGCCCGGCACAGGTGTGGCCCTTCCAGCGGGAGACGGCGGGCGCGCAGGGGATCCCGCGGACCTGCCTGCCCTGGCCCGCCTCGCGCCCCAACCGGCCGGCGCGCGCCCACACCCTGACCATGCCGGTCCTGATCCTGGCCGGCGACCGGGACCTGTCCACGCCCGTGCGGTGGGCGCGAGACGTCGCCGCCGCGCACCCGAAGGCCGAGCTCGTCGTCCTCCAGGGGGCCGGCCACTCCACCCAGAGCCGCAGCGACGAAGGAGCCCGGGCGGCCCAGGAGTTCCTGATGCGTTAGCCCCCGCGCAGGTCTCGCTGAAGATCTTCGGGCCGTTCGTGAGGACCGGGGTCAGCGTGTGCGTACGCCGTCGATGGCGATCGACAGCAGGAGTTCGGCCTCGGCCGGGCCGTCGATCTCCCGTTCGGTTGCCAGCGCGATGGCGCCGACGAGCTTGAGCAGTGGGGCGATGGTGATCCCGGCGCGCACGGCGTCCGCCGCTCGGG
This sequence comes from Streptomyces sp. NPDC085481, assembly GCF_044541845.1. Classification (NCBI taxonomy): domain Bacteria; kingdom Bacillati; phylum Actinomycetota; class Actinomycetes; order Kitasatosporales; family Streptomycetaceae; genus Streptomyces; species Streptomyces sp. NPDC085481. The sequence continues at coordinate 167,734 of NZ_JBITTJ010000011.1, read as the reverse complement.
CGCGCGCGAGGAGGGCGTCTCCGGCGGTGGTGATCATTTCGTGGCAGGTCTCGCCGAGCGCCGGGTCTCCGTCCCGCATCAGCGAGGAACCCAGGCCCCGGTTGGCCACGGCGTGCGCGCCGACGGCGTGAAGCCACGCGGTCAGCGCCTGGCCCGGGTCGGGTTCGGCGAGGAGGTCGTCCGCCTTCGCGCACAGGGCCTCCACACGGTCCTTGAAGACCGCCTCCAGGAGCGCCTGCCGGGAGGGGAAGTGGCGGTGCAGGGTGGCCGAGCCGACTCCGGCGCTTCGGGCGACCTCCTCCAGGGAGGCGTCGGCGCCGTGCTCGGCGATCAGGGCCCCGGCGGCGGCGACGATCTTCTCGGCATTGCGGCGGGCGTCGGCGCGCATCGGCCGGCCGGGCGGGGCGGTGGCGTCCTTGGGCACGGGCACTCCTTGCGGCTTGCTAAACGGGGTGGTCCTCCATATCGTAGCGAACGAGAAACGGAGGGCCACCCCACTTGTGGGCCCGGCTTCCCCTCCGCACGGACGCGATGGAGATGATCGTGAAGCTGACGAAGAAGACCGTCGTGGTGACGGGTGCGACCGGCCTGCAGGGCAGGGCCGTGACCCGTCACCTGCTCCGCGACGGCTGGCAGGTGCGCGCACTGACGCGCGACCCGAACGGGCCGCGGGCCACAGCGCTGGCGCAGTCCGGTGCGCAGGTGATCCGGGCGCGGATGGAGGACGTCGACTCCCTGATCTCTGCGGCCGAGGGCGCCTGGGGCCTGTTCAGCGTCCAGCCCACCGTCGGATCGCCCGGCACCGCCCCGGACTTCACTGCCGACGACGAGGTCCGCTGGGGAGTGAACGTCGCCGAGGCCGCGCACGCCGCGGGCATCGGGCACTTCGTCTTCACCTCGGTCGCCGAAGCGGACCGGCACCTTGACGAGAAGCTGCCCGTGAACTTGGTCAGCAAGTGGCGGATCGAGCGGCACGTCGCCGCGCTCGGCCTGCCCGCGACGATCCTGCGGCCGGTGTCCTTCATGGAGAACTTCACCGGCGGATACGCGCTGCGGAACGGGAACCTGTCCACCGGGCTTGCTCCGGAGGTCCCCCAGCAGATCATGGCCGTCGACGATGTCGGCGCCGTCACCGCGCTGGTGTTCTCCCAGCCGAAGGAGTGGATCGGCCGGGCCGTCTCTCTGGCCGGGGACGAACTCACGCCGGTTCAGGTCGCCGCGGCGATCGGGAAGGCACTCGGCGTACCGCTGCCCTACGTTCAGATTCCGATCGACGCGATCCGGGCCCTGAGCGAGGACTTCGCCTACGCCAACGAGTGGCTCAACGAACACGGCTACCGCGCGGACATCCCCGCCACCCGGGAGATCCACCCCGGCACGATGGACTTCAGCACCTGGCTGCAGCGCACCGGCGCGTCCCGGATCGCCGCGTTCCTCGACTCCGCGCGCACCGCCGGGCAGGACGCGTGAGCGCCCGCACGCCCTGAAAACCGTGCGCGGCCGGTTCGGGATCGCTTGCGATCCGGCAGCCCGCCGGCGACGCCCGGGGTGCCGGTCTCATCGGTGAGCCGCTTCTGCCGCTTCTCCTCGCTCAGGGCGTCCTGGAGCCTGTGACCCGCTCCGGCCCTCCCGCTCGCGGATCATCGCCGCGTACTCCGCGAGCGAGGACCCCGGCGTCCCGTCGTACAGATCGTGGTCGAAGGCCCACATCAGCCCCTCGAGGCCACAGGAGTCGAACTGGTGGAAGGCCACCTCCATGACCCCTGGCCAGTACGCCGCCACGTGCTGGCCGGCGCTCTCCCCGTCCAGGTGGGTGAAGCCCTCGGAGCGGGCCACCGCCACCACCCAGCGGGTCGACGACCAGGCGCGGACGGCCCGGTCGGCGGCCGCCGAGCCGTCCGCCGTGGCGACGGCCTTCGGGTCGCCCGGGGCGCAGCCGTTGTCGACCGGGTCTCCGGTGCCGTCCACGAGGGCGGTGGTGACGATGTGCACCTCGTCGCGCTGCTGGAGCAGGCCCAGGGTGGCGAAGAAGCCGACGCCGCGGCCGATCAGCCTCGCCGAGCGGGTCCCGTCCAGATAGCCGGAGACGGCGGCCCGGTAGTCCGAGGGGTAGAAGCCGGAGCCCGGCACGAGCACCTTCAGGGGGCCGTGGTGACCCAGCCCGGTGAACAGGTCGATCTGCCAGTCGACGGCGTCGGCGAGCGAGGCGAGATACCAGTCGTACCAGCGGCGCACCTGCCGCTCGGTGAACGGCGCGCCCTCGTACGCCTTCTCGCCCGGCCGCCAGCCGGGGTAGGGGCTCGCCTCCTGTGCGTGGCGGTCGTAGGCCCAGAACTCGCCCTTGTCCCGCCCGTCGGCCACCGGCGACGGGTAGCCGAACTCGCCGCTCTCGTTGATCCCGACCCGGATCGCCCAGATCTCGTCCAGACCGATCCGTTCGTTCACCTGCCGGACGTACGAGGCGACCTCGTCGCGGACCGGGGTGCTGAAGACGATGTTCGGGGTGCCGGTGGACTCCTCGCCGAACTGGTTGCGCCACACCGACTCGGGATAGGCGCCCGCGAGCCAGTCCGGCGGGTGGTTGAGCCCGAGCCCCGCCTCCACCCGCAGCCCCGCCTCCCGGAAGGCGTGCAGCCGGTCCCGTACCTCCTGGATGTAGGAGTCGTCGTACACGCCCTGCTCCGGCTCGAACCTGCCCCAGTCGATCTGCAGATGGGCGACCCGCAGCCCGTGCTCGTACTCCGTGCGCGCCCGCTCCGGAGCAGTCTGCAGGGTGCCGAAGGAGGACGAGGGGTCCGTGTCGTCCCGGTTCAGGGCGCCGACCGTGGCGGCGACGAGTGCGACGAGGGCGAGGACCGCGAGCAGGGCGAGCAGCCGGGGCCGGCGCAGCCGGGGGCGGTTCATGACAGCAGCTCCCGGTAGAGCGCGGCGTACTGCGCGGCGAACCGCTCGGGGCCGAAGGACTCCTCGACCGCCGCCCGCCCCCGCTCGGCGAGCACGTCCCAGGAGCGCGGCTGGTCGAGCAGCCACACCAACTGCTGCCCGGTGCGCCGCGGGTCGCCCGCGGGCGCCCGCAGCACGGCGTTGCCGAAGTCGGCGAACTGCGGAAGGTCGCTGAGGATCACCGGGCGGCCGGTGGCGAGCGCCTGGAGGACCGTCAGGGGGATGTCGGCCTTGCCGCCGATCACCGGCGGCGGGAAGAGCAGCACGTGCGCGGAGGTGAGCAGGGCCCGCATGTCGTCCACGTAACCGCGCACCTCGACGTCCTCGAGGCCCTCGGCCCCCGCCTTCTCGCGCAGCGCCTCCTCCAGGGCGTGGGTGTCCTGCCCGGGCCGGCCCCGCATCGCGAGCACCAGCCGGAATCGGGCGCCGGCCCGTGCGGCCTCCGCGGCCGCCTCGACGGCGGTCTCCGCGCCGCCCTGGGGGTCGTGGTGGCCCGCGTACAGCACCACGGGCAGGCCCGCGGGCCGCGGCCGGGACGGCCAGCGCTCCAGCGGGATCATCGGCGGGATGACCCGTACGTCTCCGAAGTCCGCGGCCCGCAGCCGCCGCGCCATCGACTCCGACAGGGCGACCGTCGTCCCCAGTGGCCGGGTGCGGGCGAGCAGCCGGGAGTCCATCACCCCCGGAACGGTGTGGACGACCGGGCGGGCGCCGAGCAGCAGGGGCCGCAGCCACGAGAAGAGGGGGAACGTCCGGCCGATCGTCAGGAAGGCGTGCACCAGGTCGCAGCGGCGCGCGTGCACCGCCCCGGCCAGCGCCGACTGCACCCGCTCGGGCACGTGCGGCACCCCGTCCCGGGACAGGATCCGCACCGCGTGCCCGCGGTGCCCGTTCGGCGGCGGCCGGCCTCGCCGGCGCGGCCACTGCGCGAACCAGACGAACTCCACGTCGGGCAGTGCCCCGAGCACGTCCGAGGCGAGCCGCACGTCGGCCCCGTCCGCCCCGTCCAGCGGGCTGCTGGTCAGGAGCAGGACGCGCGGGCGGCGCGGGGTGGTGCTCATCGCGGCCCGGCCGGCTGGCCGGGGACCGGTGGCAGCCGGTACAGCGCCAGCGACCCGTAGGTGTGACCCTGGAAGGAGAACAGCAGCCGGGCGTCCCGGGTGAGTTCACGTACCTCGGGCAGCGGGGAGCGGCCGTAGCCCTGCTCGACGACCTTCCACGGCACGATGACGTAGTCGGCCCGGTGCGCGGCCCGCTCCCCGGGCGTGACCCAGTTCCCGAGCCGGTAGGAGTCCTCGAAGGTCCAGTAGGTGACGCCGCGGGTCTTCTGCCCGTCGACCGTCACGATGCCGCTGCCCGCGGGGACGTGCTGCCGCATGTACTCCTGCATCCTGGCGAAGCCGTCGTCCGGCTGCCAGCGGTCCTTCGCGTACACCACAGCGGGGGCGAGGAGCACGCCGGCGATGCAGGCGACGGCGAGTGTCCGCGCCGCCGGCCGCCGTCGGGGCACCGGCACGGTGACGGCGAGCGCCACCAGGTTCGGCACGAACAGCAGGTACAGCGCCTGCTCCTCCAGGGTGCCGATCGCGAGCGCGTACCCCAGGGTGAGGATCGCGCAGGCGTGGAAGAGGGCGAGCAGCCGGTAGACGGGCTCCCGGCGGCGCAGCAGCAGGAACAGTGCCACCGGGGTCAGCGCCAGCAGCAGGTACGTGGTGCCGTAGCCCGGCAGTTCGTCGAGGAGACGACCGGCGAGCGAGGGGGTACCCGGGGCGTTGAAGCCGGTCTCCTGGGTCAGGCCGAGCAGCCGGTCGAGGCCGTGCGTCTTCTGCTCCCAGAAGTCCGTCCAGTGGCCGAAGCCGCCGACGAACACGACGTACACGGCGTACGGCAGCACCGCGGCCGACGCGGCCCACGCGGTCAGCCGGCGCGGTGGACCCCAGCCGAGGGCCAGCGCGAGGAGCAGCGGCAGCACGGTGACCAGCGCCGAGTGGTCCTTCGTCAGGACGCCCATGCCGAGGAGCAGCCCGCCGGCGACCGCCCGTGCCCGTGGCCTGCCCTGCGGACCGGACCGGCACAGCGGCACCAGGACGAGGAAGCCGGCGAGCACCCACACCATCGTCTCGGTCTCCAGGAGCACCCGGTTGTTCTGGCGGATGCAGAACTGGTCGAGCGCGAAAAGCACTCCGGCGACCAGGCCGGCCGGCCGTGAGCGCACCCGGGCCACCAGGGCCACGAGGAGCGCCGCCGTCACCCCGGCGAGCAGGGCGTTGAGGACGCGCAGCGAGTGGACCTGGGCGATGACGTCCTGGTGCTCGCCGAACAGCTTCATCCAGCCCGCCTCGAGGTAGAAGAAGCCGGGCGGGTGGAGGAAGAACAGGCCCTCGGAGGTGCTGGGGAAGCCGCCCCGCCCCGCGCTGCGCCCCAGCTCCTGGTAGATGACCTCGTCCACGAACAGATCACCGGCCCGGCTCACCTCCACCAGGCGCAGCGTCACCGTCAGTGCCGCCGCGAACAGGGCGTACACGGCCGTCGGCAGGGGTCGCCCGAGCGTACGGCGGGCGGCCCTGGGTGCTTCGGCGGCCGGTGTGGGTGGAGGCGGCGCGGAGGCGCGGGGGACGGTCATGGCGGGCCTCCGCTCGGGCGGGCCGCGGCGTCCGTCACCCCGGCGGGGAGCAGGTACACCTCGGGGACGCGCGGGATGTTCCCCGCGGGGAAGAGGGCGTCCACCTGGGTCCGGTAGCCCCGGACGAGTTCGGCCTTGGCGTCGAGACCGCTGTCCCAGGACGCCTCGGTGGCGTCGAGCCCGCCGGTGAACGCCGGGTCCGCGGCGGCCCGCAGGCTGTAGGGGAAATCGCTGTAGTAGACGGCCGGCAGTCCGCTCAGGGCGGCGACCGTGCGGACCAGGACGTGGTCGGCGTGCCCGCCGATGCCGAGCGGCGCGAGCAGCAGGCCGCGGCCCCGCGGCGCGAGGTCACGGACCGTGTCGGTCACCCGGTACACGGTCTCGGCGTCCCGGGGGGAGACCCGGCCGCAGGACAGGTGCCAGCGGTACGTCGGGTAGACCAGGGCCAGTTCGGGCAGCATCCGGGCGGCCTGGCGCCGCCAGCGGCCCGGGTCGGTCCTGCGGCGGAAGAGGCCGTCGACGAAGCCGGCGTGGAAGCGGGTGACGCCGAGCCGTTCGAGCACCGCCGCGTCCTCGGCGCGCCGCTCGGCGTACAGCTCGTCCGCGTCGACGGCGCCCGTCTGCCGCAGGTACTGCCGGGCCGAGAGGGTGTACGGCGGCGGCGCGGCCTCCGTGAAGACCGTCATGACGGTCACCGTGGCCCGGTTCTCCACCGCCGCGGCGAGCAGGGCGCCGCAGGACAGCACGGCGTCGTCCGGGTGCGGGGAGAGGACGAGCAGCGTGGCCCGGGAATCGGTGAGCGCGGTCAGCGGGTCGTCTGCCATGGCACTCTCCGGTCCTTCCTCGGCCGCCGCGGTGCGGCGGGAACCTCCACGAGCCGCCGGACGAGCGCCAGGTAGCTGCCCGTCATCTCGTCCCACGTGTAGTGCTGGGCGGCGAGCCCGGCCTGCCGGCCGAGCCGCCTGCGCAGGTCCTGATCGGTCGCGAGGGCCCGCATCCGTTCCCCGAACGCCGCCGTGTCGAAGGGCGGTACGGCCACGTCGCCGCCGCCGCGCATCCAGCGCAGCGCCGGCAGGTCGAAGTGCAGCACGGGCTTGCCGTACGACATGCCCTCCAGGGCCACCAGGCCGAAGGTCTCGTGGCGCGAGGGCATCACCAGGAAGGCGCTGTCCCGCAGCAGTTGCCGCTTGAGCTCCTCCTCGGCGTACCCGACCCAGCGCACCCCCGGGACGCCGTGCGCCTGCCCGGCGAGCAGCTGGCTGAGCCGCTTCTCCTCGGCGGGGGTGCCGCTGCCGGCGAGGACCAGGTCCATCGGGGGCCGGCCGAGCCGGTAGGCGTCCAGGAGCAGGTCGAGCCCCTTGATCCAGGTGTCGATCCGCCCCAGGAAGAGGATGGAGTCGCCGCTGCCGAGCCGGCCGTCGTCGAGCTGCCGGGTCTCGACCCCGTTGGCGATCACCTGGACGTCGGCGCGCGGGCTGAGCCGCCGTACGGCCGACGCGTCGGCCTCGTTCAACGCCACGAGGTGCCGGTAGCAGCGCAACCCGAGCCGCTCCACCAGGAAGAACGGCAGGTGGTAGCGGCGCCACAGCGCCTCGGCGCTGCGGCCCTGGTCGATGCCGACGACGGGGGAACGGGAGACCAGCGGCAGGAAGCTCGTCGAGAACGGCGGGGTGAAGCTCTCCAGCCACACGTCGTGCCGGATCCGGCGCGCCACCAGCGGCAGCAGCGCGAGGAAGAGCAGTTGCCCGGCCCGCGGCCCCGCCCGGCACACCGGGAGATAGACGTAGCGGATGCCGTCGCGCTCCCGGGACCCGGCACGGCGCCCGGCGGTCACGACGGTCACCTGATAGTGCTCGGCGAGCCGGCGCGCCAGCTTCTCCACGACCAGGGCCCCGCCGCCCCGGTAGTCGGAGTTGTCCGCGTCGTCGTAGATGGACACCACGACCCGCTTGCGCCGGGCCGGCTCCGCGCCCCGCGCCGCGTCGGCCGGCGGCAGGGAGTCGAGGACGAGGTGCAGCGCCGACACCGCCACGAGCGACGGCCGCCGCTCCCCGTCGAGCCGGGCCGTCCGGGGCAGCCGGGCCGCCCAGGCCCGGTAGCGCGCCCACCAGGCGGCGGGGGAGCCGGTGGCGTCCTCCCAGCCGCGCCCGGCCAGCGTGTCCGGGCAGGTCTCGAGCACCAGGGTCAGGTCGTAGTCCTCGGCGATCCGGGCGAAGGACCGGGCGGCGCCACGGCCCGGCGGCAGGTCGAACTTCACCAGGCCGTCCAGCGGCCCGCGGTCGGTGAGGACGAGCGTGGGGCGACCCCGGGCGCGCAGCGTCACCCACAGCCGGGCGGCGCGGATCCGCAGGGCGAGTTCGCCCGCGTCGACGAAGGCGTGGGCACGGCGGAACCACGATCCCCGGCGCTCGGGACGCGTGGACCGCCGTACCCACTGGTCGTTCCCCGTCTCTCCCGGTTCGCCCTCGTCCGTCACCCGTGGGGGAACCGGGAACGGTCGGCACAGGACGCAGCCGTAGCAGTGCACCGTGGTGACCGCGAACCCGCGCTGCCGCAGCAGCCCCGCGAGCCCGCGCACCAGCGAGGACTTGCCGGCGTTGTCCGGCCCGGATACCGCGACCAGCAGGGGGCTTCGCGGGTCGCTCCCGGTGGTGGCTCCGTCGGTCCAGCCGCCGGCCGTCGCGCGGTCCGTGAACCTGGTCATGCCACCCGCCTCCGGACGCGCTTGGTCACCACGAGCGGAACGCGCAGCGACGCCTCGCGGGCCGCCGTGGCCACCCGCCCCGTGCCGAGGAGGTGGCCCGAGTGCTCCGCCCCGGCCCGCAGGGAGGTCCCCACGGGCAGTGGCAGCGGCAGCCGTACGGGCTCTCCGCGGTCGAGCCGCGCCATGGCCGTGAGCGCGGTGGCCAGCACCCGGCCGCTGCCCGCCGACCAGCCCTCGCGGGCGGCCTCGCGGCGGGCCTCGGCGATCACCTCGGGGCTCAGCAGGGCGCGCAGCGCGAGGAGTTCGGACAGGTCGAGGGTGAGGTTCTGGAACAGCGCGTGTGCCAGCCAGATCCGCAACCGGTCCGCCGGGCAGGGCACAAGCCAGGCGGCTCCGTGCGCGCTCCAGGCCGCTTCGCCGTCCGGCGGCAGGGCGCGCGCGAAGAGCCGGTCGGTGGGCACCACGGGGACCCCGAACCAGGAGACCGCGGTGTGCAGATGGGCCGAGGGGCCGGTGGCGGGTTCGAGCAGCACCTTGGTGGAGCGCTCCAGCCAGTACCGCTCGCGCCGCACCGACCAGCCCGCGAGCGCCTCCTGTGCCTGGCGCCACCGGCCGGTGGGGACCACCAGGTCGAAGTTGCCGTACACGTAGTCGCCGGACAGGTCGGCCTTGATGAGCACGGCGGGGATGCCGGCGGCTCGCAGGAGGGCCGTGGACTCGGTCAGGTTGCGGCGGAACAGTCCGGTGGCCGCCGTCACCTCGGCCCGGGTGGCGGCGAGCCGGTCCGGGTAGGCACGGGCGAGCACGCCCTCGACCTGGTTGCGCCGTGCCAGCGCGAGCGCGCCGAGCAGCTCCGCGTCGTCGGCGGGCCGTGGCCGCCCCCGCCATACGGCGTCCACGAGCAGGCCTACGGAGCGCTCCTCGGCCACCGGAGCGGGCGGCGGGGCCGCCGTCTGCCCGGGCCCGTCCGGAGGCGGCCCGTCCGGAGGCGGCCCGCTGCCCGTGGGGTCGCTGTGCCGCCCGAAGAACCACCACAGCGCCAGGCCCGTGACCGCCAGGGCGGCGATCAGCCAGGCCACCGTGTACGGCCGCAGCAGTACGAGCAGACCGGCGAGGACCAGCGGCCACACCAGCGGTATCCGCAGCAGGGCCCTCGGCGAACCGAAGCCGTGCCGGCGCGCGTGCCGTACGGCGAACACCGCGAGCGCCGCGAGGGCGCCGCACATGCCGCCGGCCGCCATGCCGAGCACCCCGTCGGCCGACCAGCCGGCGGCGAGCGCCGCCACGTACAGCACCAGTCCCGCCACCAGCGGACGTACGCACGCGTAGTCGCTGACGGCCTGGCAGAACGTCACCAGGAGGGCGAGCGCGCCGAGCGCGAGACCGGTCACGGCGGTGAGCGCGAGCAGCGTGCTGACCTGCGTGTACCCGGCGGGGAACACGGTGTTCAGGATGGCGGCCGGTGTGGTGGCGGCGACCGCGGTCAGCGGCAGCGCCACCATCAGGTACATGCGCAGGGCGTCGCCCGCGAGCGGCGCGCCCGCGCGGCGCCGCGAGAGGGCGGGCAGGAACGCGATCGAGACGGCGCCCGCGAGGAACAGCGGCACCCGGCCCAGCATCACGGCCGCCTGGTAACTCGCCGCCGCCGAGCGGTCGGTGGGCAGCATCGCCACCAGGATCACGTCGACGGTCGCCATCAGCGCGACCGCGCCTTGCAGCGAGGCCACGCCGACCGCCCGCCGCCACAGCTCGCGGTTGGCGGCCGCCGCCCGCCACGGGCGCCCGCGGCCGCCACGGAAGCGGCGCGGCCGGCAGAACGCGTACGGCAGGACGGCGATGCCGAAGGCCGCCAGCGCGCCCGCCTCGCCCAGGCCCAGGACCGAGACGAACAGCAGACCGACGGCGAGCTTCAGCACCGCCTCGGTGGTCGTCAGGACCGCGAGGGCGCGCAGCCGCTCGGTGCCCTGCAGCCAGCCCGCGCTGACCCGGCTCACATAGATCAGGAAGGTCGAGGCCGCGATCACGGCGACGGTCGGCGCACTCGCGAACTCGGCGGAGACGGCCGCGACCAGGAGGGCGGCCACGACCCCGCCCGCGAGCCCGGTCACCACCGCGAACCGCACCGCCTCGGCCCGCTCCTCCTCGGTCCGGGCCCGCGCGAGCGCCTGCGCCAGCATCCACGGCACGGTCACCACCGCGACCGCCGCGGTGCACACGACCAGGCCCTGCCCGGCCGCGAAGGTGGCGTACGAGCCGACGTCGAGGAGTCGGGTCAGGATGAGGGCGTACACGTAGTTGAGGACGCCGACCACGACCGCGGCGGTCGCGATCCAGCGGGCACCGCGCACCGCCGTGACCTCGTCCGGGAGGACCGAGGCACGGGCGGCGACCGGGCCCGCGGAGGTCATGGCCCGGGCTCCGTGAGGCGCCGGGACGCCCCGCCCACCAGGACGTCCCGGCCGCCGGCCAGGGCCACGTGCGCGTCCCGCACGCCGAGCCGGGCGAGCGCCTCGAGCGCCTGCACCTCGTCGCAGCCATGCAGCAGGACCTGGAAGGAGTCGCCCTCGCGGTGCCAGGCGTCGGTCCTGCGCAGCGCGTCGCGGGCCGCGCGCTCGGTGGCGTCGGCGTCCCGGGCGGTGAACCGGCCGACGACGGCGAGGTCGTTGGCCCGGCGCCGGGACCGCCGGTGCCGGTGGATGCGCCGCAGCTCCTCCAGGAGCACCTGGGCGAGCCGCTCGGCGCTCTCGTCCCAGGAGAAGGCGGCGGCCCAGGCCCGGCAGCGGGTGGCGGCAAGGTCGCGCGCGGCGGGGTCGGCGAGTTCGGCGAGGGCCGCGGCGACACCGTCGGCGAGGTCGGCCGACGGGTCGAGCAGCCGGCCGTTGACGCCCGGCTGGATCGCGTCGCGCAGCCCCGGCACGTCGTAGGCGAGGGCGGGGGTGCCGACGGCGTTGGCCTCGATCACCGTCAGCCCCCAGCCCTCGGCGACCGACGGCACGACGGTCAGCCACGCGTGGTGGAACAGCTCCTCCTTGCGGGCGTCGGTCACCCGGCCGTGGAACACGATCGCGGACGCCACCCCGAGTCCGTCGGCGAGCTCCCGCAGCGCCGGCAGCTCGGGGCCGTCGCCGCAGACGTCCAGGCGCAGCCCGGGCACCCGGCGCAGCAGCGCGGGCATGGCCCGCACCAGCAGGTCGACCCGCTTCTGCGGCATCAGCCGGCTGACGACGGTCAGCGCGGGGGTGTCGCTGCGCTCGCCGCCGGGCGCCGCGGGAACGCCGGCCGGGCGGCCGTTGGGCACGATGTACAGGGGGTTGCCGAAGCCGAGCTCGCGCCGCGCGCCCTCCCGGGTGGACGGGGACACGACCACGACCGGCCTGCCCCGGTAGACCCGGCGGCTGACCTGCTTCTCCAGGAGTCGCCCCACCGCGTTCATCGGCCAGCGGAAGCGCACGTCGAACTGCTCCTGGTGGACGTGGTGGATGACGCACAGGTCGGCGGTCCAGCGCGGGGTGAACAGCGGTGAGAAGAACGGGATGCCGTTCTGGAAGTCGACGACGGCGTCGTAGGCGTGACGGTTGCGCAGCAGGTGGGCGGCGGCCGCCGCGTACACCCCGAAGGTGCCGCCACCGCGGACGATCCGCATCCCGTCGCGGTACTCCAGGGTGCGCGATCCGGGGTACCGCGACGAGACGAAGGTGACGTGCGCGCCGGCCGCCGAGAACCGCCTGGCGATCTCGTGCGCGTACGCCTCGGCGCCGCCGGCGTCGGGGTGCCAGGGGTCGCGCCAGTTGAGGAAGGCGAGGTCCAGGCGGGCGAGCTGGGCGAGCGCGGCGGTGCCGGTGGCGTCGGAGGTTCCGGGGGCGTCGGCGGCGCCGGTGCTGTGGGCGCGGGAGACGGTCGTGCTCATGTCGCTCACCTGGCCAGCGAGATCCGCAGCAGATCGGCCATGGAGCGCAGCCCGTCACGGCGCGCCGAGAAGGTCGATCCGGCCATGTCGGTCCAGTCCACCGGGACCTCCACGACGTCCCGGCCTGCCCTGACGACATGGGCGAGCAGTTCGACGTCGAAGGCGAAGCCGTCGATGCGGCAGTCGCCGGCGATCTCGCGGGCGAGCGTCCCGTCGAAGAACTTGAAGCCGCACTGGGTGTCGGCGATGTCCGGCAGGGTGAGGTGGGCGAGCGTGCGGAACAGCGCGCCGCCGCCGCGGCGCAGCGCCGACTGCTCGACCTCCAGGTGGGCGCCGGGGGCGTGCCGGGAGGCGATCACCGCTCCGTGGCCCGCGCGCAGCAGCTCCACGACCCGGTCCAGGGTGTCGATGGGGGTGGCGTTGTCGGCGTCGGCGAAGCCGACGAACCGGGCGGAGGAGGTCGCGATGCCCCGCCGCACGGCGGCGCCCTTGCCCTGGTCGCCGCAGCCGATCACATGGAAGCCCACGTCGAGCCCGGTGGGGGAGCCGGTGAACCGGTCGAGCGCGTCCAGGGTGCCGTCCACGCTGTTGTTGTCCACGACGACGACGGCGGACGACCAGGGCCGGCCGTCGAGGTAGCGCAGGGTCGCGGCGACCGTGCTGGGCAGTCGCCGCTGCTCGTTGAAGGCCGGGATGATCAGCTCGAGTTCGACCGGGGGGCGGGTGAGCGAGCGGGGGAGCGGTGCGTGCCCGCGGACGGCGGTCATCGCGCCTCGCCTCCTCGGGGGAGGGCGCGGCGCGCGGCTCGCGCGGGGGTACGGGGGATCAGCGCGGGGACGAGGGCCTTGCGCGGTGCGCCGACGGGTTGCCGTGCGGTGACCTGCGGTGGAGCGGGCGCGGGCGGACGTCTCCGGGGGCTGCCGGGTCGGTGGCCGTGGCCGCCCGATGGGCCGTCGTGCGCGTCTGAGCCGTCCGGGCCGGCCGGACTCGCCGAGCGGCCGCGGGCGACGCCGGCGCGGACCGCGCGGGAACGCCTGCGCCGGGGGCCCGAGCGGGGCCTGCGCGCGCCGGAGTGGCGGTGGCAGAGCCGGGTCGCGTCATCGACGCGGTCGGTCGCGCGGCGGGTGGGGTGGACCCGGGGAGCGGCGGGGCGGGTGCGCTCGCACGGAGAGCGGCGGCGCAGCTCGGCAGTCGGCCAGTCGGTCACCCGGCGCAGCGGATGCGGTGCGGGTGCCACCGGCGCTCGGCTGATGGGGAGGGAGGTCATGACGCGCCTCTTCCGACAACCGACCCTGCCGAGGGTCATAGGAGCATTTCAGGTGAAATGCGATAAGTTCCACGCCTATCATCCGCTACGTCATTCGTCAACCGCACGGGGCCCGACCTGGGCTTCCGTCGGACGGCGCCGCGCCGGCGGCGCGAGCCGGAGCAGCGCGGTGTGCGGTCGCCCGGCCAGCAGGGTGCCGAGGATGCGGCTGCCGTCGCGGATCGTGTGGGGGTGCGAAGGGCCATGGCGGGACGGGAGTTCGAGGCTCGGGACCTCGGCGACGCGCAGTCCGTAGTGCAGGGCGTGCGCGACGAGTTCGGCGCCGAGTTCCACCCCGTCCTCGCGCAGCTGGAGCAGATCGACGAATTCCCGCCGGAACGCGCAGAATCCGTACCAGAGATCCGTGAGCCGCTGACCGTACAGCTGCCGGGCGAGGCGCAGCAGCGCGTGGTGGCCGAGTTGCCGCAGCAGCGGATAGCCGGCGGAATCGCCGCCCGCGATGAAACGCGATCCCTTGACGAAGTCGAAACCGCTCTCCAGATAGTGCAGGTAGTGCGGGATCTCCCGGGGCGACATGGTCCCGTCGGCGCGCATGAGGACCAGATGGTCGCCCGTGGCGGCGAGCAGTCCGGCGTGCGGGATGTCCCCGGCCGTGTGGTCCCACGGGCCGAGCCGGCGTACCGGGACCCCGCTCGGGGCCTGCACCGAGCCCGCGCGTACGTCCCCGACCAGCACCACTTCCCGTACGGCGGAAGGGATTCGCGCGAGCAGCCAGTCCGTCCCGCGGTCACCGGGCCGCACCGCGACCACCAGGCTCACCGTACGGGTGCCGGTGGCGGGAACGCGGTCGGTCGAACGGCGCAGGGGATGCGGTTCACTGCTCATGGCTCGTGGCCTCGCAAGGGCGCTGATGTTCTTCAGGATCGGGCGTCCGGGGTGCCCGGGTCAAGGAATCCCGATCGGCGGGAAATCGCCGGAGTAAGGTTATGCGTTCGCCTGGGAATTCATGTCCACAGGACATCTCCGATTCGCGCCTCGCCCCCGCCCCGGGACTACAATCCCGTCATGGCTGGGCGAATTGAAGACTACGCCCTGATCGGCGACCTGGAGACAGCGGCTCTCGTCGCGAGGGACGGTTCGGTCGACTGGTGGTGCGTACCGCGCTTCGACTCGCCCGCCTGCTTCGCCGCCCTCCTCGGCGACGGACGGCACGGCCACTGGAGCCTCGCGCCCGTCGGCAACCGTCCGTGCAGCCGCCGGAGTTACCGCGGCGACACCCTCGTCCTCGACACCGTCTGGGAATCCGTGAGCGGAACGGTCAGGGTCACCGACTTCATGCCGCCGCGCCAGCTCACCCCGCGGATCGTCCGTGTCGTCGAGGGGATCGCCGGACGGGTCGAGATGCGCGGGGAGTTGAGGGTGCGCTTCAACCACGGCAGCGTCGTGCCCTGGACCCGCGCCCCGGACCGGCGCACCGTCGACTGGGTCGCCGGGCCCGACGCGACCCGCCTGCACTGCGGCCCCGGAGCGGGCGAGCCGGTCGTCACCGCCGACCGCACCACCTTCGCGTTCCCCGTGACCGCCGGACAGCGGGTCGCCTTCGTCCTCGGCTGGCACCCCTCGCACACCCCGGCCCCCACCGCCCCCGACGTGCCCGCCGCACTCGACCGGACCCTCGGCTTCTGGAACGAGTGGGCGGCCGGCCTCCGTTACCACGGTCCCGCCCACGAGGCCGTCATCCGCTCCCTCATCACCCTCAAGGCCCTCACCTACGAGCCGACCGGCGGCGTCATAGCCGCCGCCACCACCTCGCTGCCCGAGACCATCGGGGGCCTGCGCAACTGGGACTACCGCTTCTGCTGGCTGCGCGACTCCACCTTCACCCTGTCCTGTCTGCTGCGCAGCGGCTACCGCCGCGAGGCCCTCGCCTGGAAGGACTGGCTGGTGCGCGCCGTGGCCGGCGACCCGGCCGACCTCCAGCCGCTGTACGGGGTCGGCGGGCAGCGCCGGCTGCCCGAGACCCACGCCGACTGGCTCCCCGGCTACGAGGACTCACGCCCCGTCAGATTCGGCAACGCCGCCGTCGGCCAGTTCCAACTCGACATCTACGGCGAGGTGCTCAGCACCATCTACTCCGCCGTCAGGGCCGGCGTCGCGATCGACACCCACATGTGGAGCCTCATGGCCGAACTCCTGGAGTACGTCGGCAAACACTGGCAGGAGCCCGACGAGGGCATCTGGGAAGTCCGCGGCCCCCGGCGGCAGTTCGTCCACTCCAAGGTGATGGCCTGGGTCGCCGCCGACCGCGCGCTGCGCCTGGCCCGGGTCGCCGGGCTGCGCGGCTCCGTGCGCCGCTGGCAGGCGCTGCGCGCCGAGCTGCGCGCGGAGGTCTGCGCGCACGGCTGGAGCGACGAACAG
Organism: Streptomyces sp. NPDC085481; assembly: GCF_044541845.1. Taxonomy (NCBI): domain Bacteria; kingdom Bacillati; phylum Actinomycetota; class Actinomycetes; order Kitasatosporales; family Streptomycetaceae; genus Streptomyces; species Streptomyces sp. NPDC085481. The sequence goes on along the minus strand of NZ_JBITTJ010000011.1, from coordinate 151,872 downwards.
CAGTCCTTCGTGCAGTACTACGGCGGCAGCCGCCTGGACGCCACCGCGCTGCTGATCCCCCGGCTCGGCTTCCTGCCCGTCGACGACCCCCGTGTCCTCGGCACCGTCCGGGCCATGGGCCGCCTGGAGGACGGCGGCTTCCTGCGCCGGTACGCCGACACCGGCAACGGCCACGTGCACGAGGTCGACGGCCTCGGCGGTGCCGAAGGGGCCTTCCTGGCCTGCACGTTCTGGTACGCCGACGCCCTCGCCCTCACCGGCCGCCCGGCCGAGGCCCGTACCGCGTTCGAACGGGTCCTGGACGTCCGCAACGACGTCGGCCTCCTCTCCGAGGAGTGGGACCCCGCCACCGGCCGTCAGCTCGGCAACACGCCCCAGGCCCTCAGCCACGTCGCCCTCGTCAACACCGCCTTCACCCTCGACGGCACCCGCAGCCGCGCACGAGGTGCCGGCCGCCGCAGCGCGGTGGCATGACCACGCCGACAGGGAAGCCCTCGCGGACCGGGCGCGGTCCCGGGGTCGTACATAGGTATGCCGAGCACGGTCCCGCGCAGCCGCCGTCTCCCCGCGGCCCGGGCCCCGCACCGCCGCGTGTCGTTCGGGTGCCTCCAGCGGGCGGCGCAGGCCATGACGCGGTCGAATCGACGCATGGCACCCTTCGACAGGCCCCGTACCGGCGGCTCCCCTCGGAGCGCCGCGGCCGGTGACACCTGGTGGTACGCCGCCATCGCCGCCGAGGCCGCCGGATCGTTCAGCGCCCGCATACGGATACGGATGCGGCGGACCTGCCTCGCCGCCGTGCTCCTGCTCACCGTCGCCTACGCGGGACTCGTGCTCACCGCGACCGGCAGGCGCTGGGGGGACGCCGCCATCGCCGGGCGGCTCACCGACCCCGCCGTCGCCGACTTCCTGCGCGAGCACCCCACGCTCAGCGGGCTCAGCACCCTCTCCCTCGTCCTCGCGGTGCCGCTGCTCGCCGCCGTCGGCATCCTGCGCAAGCGCTACGCCCGCACCATCGCCGCCCTCGGCACCCTCGCCGGCGCCCTGCTCGCCGCGGAACTCCTCCAGCGGTACGCGCCCGCCCCCCGTCTCGTGGACGCCTCTGGCGCCACCGTCCAGAGCGGCTTCCCCAGCAGCCCCGCCGTGCTCGCCGCCGGCACCGCGCTCGGCCTCGTGCTCGTCGTCCCACGCCGGCTGCGCTCCGCCGCCGTGGGCCTCGGTGCCCTGTGGGCCGTCGCCCTCGGCGCGTACTCCATCGCCTCCGGACGCCACCGCCCCGGCGACGTCATCGCCGCCGACCTGCTGGTGCTCGCCGCCTTCGCCGTACCGCTCGCCCTGCTCGCCCGTAAGGGCAAGGTCCGTCCCGCACCCCGCAGCGGCCTGCCCCGGCAGCGGGTCCTCGTCACCGTGCCGCTCGCCCTCGTCGCCGGCGCAGGGCTTGCCATCGGCGCGTACCTGCTCGGCGACTGCCTGCCGGGCCCCGGCCCCGTACCCGCCGAGCTGGCCCGCACCGCCCACCGCTGCGGCCAGGCCCTCGCCGCCGGCACCGGGGCCGCCGTCGCCCTCGCCCTGCTCGGCCTGCTGCGCAACGTCGACCTCGACCCCGGCCAGGCCCCGTACCGGCTCGCGAGTCCGGTTCCCGAGGACCCCTTTCCCGAGGAGGCCGATCACGAGATATCTTGATGTCGAGCAATCTCGCAGACGCAGACGTGGAGCGGAGCAATCCCGGTGACTGACTCGACCATCATCTACACCCACACTGACGAGGCGCCCGCCCTGGCGACGTACTCGTTCCTGCCCGTGATCCAGGCGTACGCCTCGACCGCCGGGATCAACGTCGAGACGCGCGACATCTCCCTGGCCGGGCGCATCATCGCCAGCTTCCCCGAGCGTCTCGAGGAGGGCCAGCGCATCGCCGACGCCCTCGCCGAGCTCGGCGAGCTCGCCAAGACGCCCGAGGCCAACATCATCAAGCTGCCGAACATCTCGGCCTCCATCCCGCAGCTCAAGGCCGCCATCGCCGAGCTCCAGGCGCAGGGCTACGCCCTCCCGGACTACCCGGACGACCCGCGGACCGACGAGGACAAGGACGTCCGCGCCCGTTACGACAAGGTCAAGGGCTCGGCCGTCAACCCGGTCCTGCGCGAGGGCAACTCCGACCGCCGCGCCCCCGGCTCGGTCAAGAACTACGCCAAGGCCCACCCGCACCGCATGGGCGCCTGGACCCCCGAGTCCAAGACCAACGTCGCCACCATGGGTGTCAACGACTTCCGCTCCACCGAGAAGTCCACGGTCATCGCCGAGCCCGGCGCGCTGCGCATCGAGCACGTCGCCGCCGACGGCACCGTCACCGTCCTGCGCGAGTCCGTACCCGTCCTCGCCGGCGAGGTCGTCGACGCCTCCGTCATGCGCGTCGAGGCCCTGCGCGCCTTCCTCGCCGAGCAGGTCGCCCGCGCCAAGGCCGAGGGCGTCCTCTTCTCCGTGCACCTCAAGGCCACGATGATGAAGGTCTCCGACCCGATCGTCTTCGGCCACGTCGTGCGCACCTTCTTCCCGAAGACCTTCGCCAAGTACGGCGAGGCCCTCGCCGCCGCCGGCCTGTCCCCCAACGACGGCCTCGGCACCATCCTCAAGGGCCTGGAGTCCGTCCCCCACCTCGGCGAGGAGATCAAGGCCTCCTTCGACGCCGAGCTCGCCGACGGCCCGGCCCTCGCCATGGTCGACTCGGACAAGGGCATCACCAACCTGCACGTCCCGTCCGACGTCATCGTCGACGCCTCGATGCCGGCGATGATCCGCACCTCCGGCCACATGTGGGGCCCGGACGGCCAGGAGGCCGACACCCTCGCCGTCCTCCCGGACAGCTCCTACGCCGGCGTCTACCAGGCCGTCATCGAGGACTGCCGCGCCCACGGCGCCTTCGACCCGTCGACCATGGGCTCCGTCCCGAACGTCGGCCTCATGGCGCAGAAGGCCGAGGAGTACGGCTCCCACGACAAGACCTTCGAGATCGCCGCGGCCGGCACCGTCCGCCTCGTCGACGCCGCCGGCAACACGGTCCTGGAGCAGGAGGTCGCCGAGGGCGACATCTTCCGCGCCTGCCAGACCAAGGACCTGCCCATCCAGGACTGGGTCAAGCTGGCCGTCACCCGTGCCCGCGCCACCGGCGACCCGGCCGTCTTCTGGCTGGACGAGACCCGCGCCCACGACGCGCAGCTGATCGCCAAGGTCCGCACCTACCTCGCCGAGCACGACACCGAGGGCCTGACCATCAAGATCCTCTCCCCGGTCGAGGCCACCAAGTTCTCCCTCGAGCGCATCCGCCGCGGCGAGAACACCATCTCGGTCACCGGCAACGTGCTCCGCGACTACCTGACCGACCTCTTCCCGATCCTGGAGCTGGGCACCAGCGCCAAGATGCTGTCGGTCGTCCCGCTGATGGCGGGCGGCGGCCTGTTCGAGACGGGCGCGGGCGGCTCCGCCCCCAAGCACGTCCAGCAGCTCGTCAAGGAGAACTACCTCCGCTGGGACAGCCTCGGCGAGTTCTTCGCCCTGGCCGCCTCCTTCGAGCACCTGGCCACCACCACGGGCAACGCCCGCGCCCAGGTCCTCGCCGACACCCTCGACCGCGCCACCGGCACCTTCCTCAACGAGGACAAGTCGCCGACCCGTCGCGTCGGCGGCATCGACAACCGCGGCAGCCACTTCTACCTGGCCACCTACTGGGCCCAGGAGCTGGCCAAGCAGACCGACGACGCGGAGCTGGCCAAGGCCTTCGCCGCGCTCGCCGAGACGCTCACCGCGAACGAGCAGAAGATCGTCGACGAGCTGATCGCCGTCCAGGGCAGCCCGGCCGAGATCGGTGGCTACTACCAGCCCGACGCCGCCAAGGCCGCGGCCGTGATGCGCCCGTCCGCCACGTTCAACGAGGCCGTCGCGTCCCTCGCCTGATCCGCGACGGGCCCCTCCGGGAGCCCTCAGGGGCCCTCGGAGGGGCCCGGAACGCCCTGGCCGGACACCCGTCCGGCCGGGGCGGTCGCGTCAGTGGCGCATCCGACGTCCGGATGTGAGTCTGGATGGATGAGCTGGGCATCATGGACGACCGCCGGTGTCTACACCGGGCGTGGCGGGGTGCTGACCGTGGAGGCCGGTGTGCTCACGGGCGATCTGACCGTGCACACCACCTACATCGACGACGAGGCACGTGTGGCCGTGCAGTACAGCGGCGCCTCCGACTGGTTCACCATGTCGGGCAGTCCGGTTCACTGCGGATCGGAGGAGGAGAGCCGCGACCTGCACGACGCCGTGGTCGCGGTGGTACGGGAAGGGGGCGGGGCGACCGTGCCCACCCTCCCGCACCTGTCGGGATAGCGCATCCTCCGGGATAAGTGTTGTCCCGGACGCTCCCCGCGGTCTCCGGTACGACGGCCCGCACCGGACGGACGTCGCACCAGGGGACGAGGGAGCACCCACATGAACAGCGTCGAGCACCGCACCGTCGAGCTGGTCGAGGCGGCGCGGGCGGGTGACGCGCGCGCCGGCGACGAGCTCGTACGCGCCTACCTGCCGCTCGTCTACAACATCGTCGGCCGCGCCCTCGACGGCCACGCCGACGTCGACGACCTCGTCCAGGAGACGATGGTCCGCGCCCTCGACGGCCTCCCCGGCCTGCGCGACCCGGCCCGCTACCGCTCCTGGCTCGTCGCCATCGCGATGAACCGGATACGGCACCGCTGGCGGGCACGGCAACAGGAACCGCTGCCAGGCCTCGACCGGGCCGCCGAGATCGCCGACCCGGCCGGCGACTTCACCGACCTCGCCATCCTGCGCCTCGGCCTCACCGGCCAGCGCCGCGAGGTGGCCGAGGCCACCCGCTGGCTCGACGAGGACGACCGCGAACTCCTCTCGCTGTGGTGGCTCGAGGCCGCCGGTGAGCTGACCCGGGCCGAACTGGCCGCCGCCCTGGACGTCCCGGTGCGGCACGCCGCCGTCCGGGTGCAGCGCATGAAGGGCCGCCTGGAGACCGGCCGCGCGGTCGTACGGGCGCTCGCCGCCGTACCGCACTGCGCGGAGCTCGCCGAGACCACCGCCGGCTGGGACGGACGCCCCTCACCGCTCTGGCGCAAGCGCCTCGCCCGTCACCTCGACACCTGCCGCCACTGTGCCCCGAGCCGCTCGGGGCTGGCCCCGGCGGAGGGGCTCCTGGTGGGCTTCGGGCTGGTCCCGCCGCTGCTGGTGTGGGCGGCCGGGAGCGGCGGGGGGACCCCGGCGATGGAGACGGCGGCGTGGGCGGCGGTTCCGGGGACGGTGCCTGCCCAGGGGGTGCCGGCACAGGCCGGATCAGGGGCCGGCGCTGGTGGCGTGGGCACGCCCGCGCCCGGACCGGCGGCCGGACCGGCGCCCGTGCCGGCGGCAGGACCGGCGGCCGGCGGGGGCGGGACCGGCTGGCGGGTCTGGGTCGGCGGGGCGGCCGCCCTCGGAGTGCTGGGGGCCGGGGTGCTGCTCCTGCCGGGCGAGCCCGAGCGGCGGGTGGCGGTGCGCGAGCCCGTGGCCCCCGTGACGACGGCTCCGGCCGTCACCCGCACCGCGCCGCCGCCGCCCAAGCCCTCGCCCCGGCCGAGCAGGCCCCAGACCCCGCGGCCGAGCGTCGAGGAGCGGGTGAACCAGCTGGTCAACCGGCACCGCGCCGCCGCCGGGTGCGCCCCGCTGCGCAGCGACCCGAAGCTGGCCGCCGCCGCCCGCTCGTACGCCGAGGACATGGTGGCCCGCGGCTACTACGATCACAGCAGCCCCGAGGGCACGGACCCGGGGACGCGGATGACGGCGGGCGGCTACGCGTGGAGCGCCTGGGCCGAGAACCTGGCCCGGGGGCAGGCCGGCCCGTCCTCGGTCGTCGCGGACTGGATGGCCGACGCCCCGCACCGCCGGAACATGCTCGACTGCCGCTACCAGGACACCGGCGTCGCCGCCGTGTCCGGTCCCGACGGCACGGTCTGGGTGCAGGAGCTCGCCGCCCCGCTCGACTGAGGAGCTCGGCGGGGCGGCGGGTCCGCCGGTTCGGCGGGCCGGGCCCAGCGGGCCGGGCTCAGCGGGCCGGGCTCAGCGAGAGGTGGCGAAGTCCTGCACCCACCAGGGGCCGTTGCCCGTGAGCGTCACGCCCACGCCGATGTCCTTGAAGGAGCAGTTCAGGATGTTCTTGCGGTGGCCCTCGCTGTTCATCCAGTCCTCGATGGCCTGCGTGGGCGTCTCCGGACCGCGGTGGATGTTCTCGCCCCAGGTCGCCCACGGGTACCCGGCGGCGGTGATCCGGTCGCCGGCGTTGTGCCCCTCCGGGTTGGTGTGGGCGTAGTAGTCCCGCCTGGCCATGTCGTCGGCGTGCCTCTGCGCCGCTTCCCTGAGCCTGGCGTCGGACCGGAGCGGCGCGCAACCCGCCTTCTCCCGCTCGGTGTTGGCGAGGCCCACGACCTGCTGGACGAACTGCGACACGGTCCCCACGACCGCGGACACCTCTTCGAACGCCGACTCCTCCCCGGGCGGGGCGGGGCGCCCGGCGACCGTGCGCCGTGCGGGAGTCCGCGAAGGCCGCACCTCCGGCGCCGAGGTCAGGTCGGCCCGGGTGGCCGGGGCGGCCCCGGTCCGCGTGGCGGGGGTGCTGCCGGCAGCGTGGCCGGTTCCGGTCGTGGCCGGCGCGGCGGCCGCCGGGTCGGCCGCCGCGGTCGCTTCCGTCGCCGCCGGATCCGTTGGCTTCGTCGGTGGGGGCGGCACCGGGGCCGGGCTCGCGGCCGCTCGGTCCGAGCGGGTCCCCGCGTCGGCCGGGGTGCCCAGCGTCGCCACGTACACGCCGGTCGTCACCGTCAGTGCGGCCGCCACCGCCCCTGCCGTCGTCACGGCCGTACGGAAGGACGGCGCCCAGCGGGGGCGCCACCGGCGGCCGCCGCTTCTCCGGTGCCGGCCGGCAGCGTCGTGCTCGAAGCCGTCGTGCTCGGGACCGCCGTGTGCGAGGCCGTCGTGCGCGAAGCCGTCGTGCTTGTGGCCTTCGGGCCCGGGGCCCTCAACGGGGACGCCTGCGTCGTACGCGTCGTGCTGCATGGACTCCGCTCTCTCCTCGAGGCCGCCGGACGTTCCGGTGCTCGGAAGAACCACCGGGGGCGACGGCGATAACACTTTCCGACTACCTGGAGCGCGACACCACTCGTCAACCCTGAGCGTCAACCTCGTGCGGCACCACTGCGACCGGGCACGGGGCGAGGTGCAGCGCCGCGTGCGCCACGGACCCGATGCGCGACCCGAGCGCCCCGCGCCGGGCCCGCCGCCCCACCACGAGCAGCTGGGCCGTACCCGAACCGGACAGCAGCACCTGACCGGCGCTCCCCAGCTCCACGTGCTCGCTCACCGGCACGTCGGGATGGCGCTCGCGCCACGGGGCGAGCGCCTCGCGCAACGCCTGCTCCTCGTACGGGACGAGCCCGCCGGCCTCGTCGGCGAGCCGCATCGAGGCCGGGCTGTACGCGAACAGGGGCGGCAGGCTCCAGGCCCGTACCGCCCGGACCGCCGCGCCACGGGCCGAGGCCGTCTCGAAGGCGAACCGCAGCGCCGGCGCGCTGTCCTCCGGGCTGCCCTGCTGGCCGACCAGGATCTCCCCGGCGGGCGGTTCGGCCGGGGCACCGTCCCGGGAGCGGACCGCGACCACCGGGCCCCGCGCGCCCGCGATGATCTGCTGCCCGTACGAGCCGAGCAGGAATCCGGCGACCGCGCCGTGCCCGCGCGAGCCGATGACGAGCATGTCGGCCTGTCGCTCGGTGGCGAGCAGCGCGGCGACCGGGGTGTCGTCCAGGACCTCGGCGGTCAGGGCGAGTTCCGGGTACCGCTCCGCGAGCGTCGCCTCGGCCTCGCGCACCACGCCCTCGGCGGCCCGCTCCTGGGTCGCCCGGTCCTGTAGCAGCGGCAGGTCGAGCGGCTCCCAGCGCCAGGCGTGCACGACGCGCAGCGGGAGCCCCCGGTGCCGCGCCTCGCGGGCGGCCCAGTCCGCCGCGGCCAGGCTCTCCGGGGAACCGTCCACTCCCGCGACGATCTCACGACTCATCAGGCTGCCTCCGTCGGCTCGGCGTCGGGCCGACCGGGCGGGCCGGCCGGCATGGACAGGGCGTGTCCCTAGGGGGTGTCCCTAGCCCCAGCTTGTGCCCATGGACCGCTCGCGGAGAGGGCCGGACTGCCGACCTGCCGCGACGTCCGGCCCAGGAGAGTGCCTGGGGCGGCTTCCTATGCGCCGGATTCCGAATCCGTCCGTTACGCCAGGAGAGTGAGGCGCGCGTGGGTGCCGTGGAGGTAGTGGTCACCGATGTCCCGTAACCGGTGGTCCGGCGAGACCGGGGCGGTGAGCGCCCGGACGTTGCGCCAGAACCGGTCGAAGCCGGGGCCGGTGCCGTGGCGGTCGGCGGCCGTCGCACGGTCGACCAGTTCGAGGATGCGGGTGGTGATGTCCACCGCCGCCCGGTTGGCGACCGTCTCGGCCGCCGCGACCAGCACCGCGATGTCCGCCCGCTCCTCGACGTCCAGGGCCCGCTCGGCGAGCAGCCCGTGGGCCAGGGCGTCGGTCGCCCGCTCGACCACCGCCGCGGCGGTGTGCGCGGCCGTCGCCAACTCCCCGTAGGCGAGCAGGAGGTACGGATCGTCGCTGTCGGCCCGGGTCGCCCGGCTGATGTCGCGGGCCTCGGCGAGCGCGCCCTCGGCGATGCCGAGCCCGACGTGCACGAGCAGCAGCCGCAGGGCGAGCGGCGCCAGGGTCGGGTACGGGGCGACGGTGTGCTCGTCGTGCGGGAGCGCGCCGAGCACCTGCGCGGCCTCGACCGGCGCCCGGTCGAAGGTGACCGTCCCCGCGCCCGCGAGGCGCTGCCCCACCCGCTCGGCGCCCGCTTCGGTGAACACGGCGGGGTGGGCCGGGTCGACGAGGACGACGAGCAGGTCACCCGTCTGCGTACACCGGGCGCCGACCACCAGCCGGTCGGCGACCGTGACTGCGGAGGCGAAGCCGCGCCGCCCGTCGAGGACATAGGCACCGCCACCGGCCGGGGTCAGGGTGAGCTCGTCGGAGCCCCCTGGGGCGCGCGGCGGCTCGACGGCCCCGGCGAGCAGCCAGCGTGCGCCGGCGGCTTGGGCGTCGAGGTCGCACGGGCCGGCCGCGGGGCCGAGGAACCGCGAGGTCCAGGACAGGACGCAGTGATGGGCGAGGAGTTCGCCGATCGAGCCGTCGGCGGCCGAGATCTCCCGGATCACCCCGCACGCGGTGCGCCAGTCCGCGCCGCGGCCGCTCGGCCCGGGCGCGGTGAGGAGGGCGGGCAGGCCGGCCTCCTGGAGGCGGGCGACCTCGTCGTACGGGGCCTTGCCTGCCCGGTCCCTCGCCGACGCGTCCACGGCGAGGTCGTCGGCCAGTTCTCTGGTGACGCGGGGCCAGATCTCGTCGTCCGCGGGGCGGTCGACCGGCGCGGAGGCGGGGCGTATCGCAGCACTCTTCGGCATTCTCACGTCACCTCACATGATCCCTAGTATTCCCACTGGAATGCTAGGGATACTGGCAGAGGGTCCACCCGGACCCCAAGAGGCGTCCGCATCGCGGACGTCGGGATCTCGATCAGCGATATGGGGGGAAGGGTATGGCGGTTACGGGTTGGTCCACGCGTCAGGATCCTCGGCGAGCGCCACGACCTCCGGCGGCAGCTTCGCCGCGGCCACCTCGGCCAGCGACACCCCGTCCAGCACATGGCGTACGTTCGCCCGCAACGCCACCCACAGGGTGAGCAGCGACTCGGCCGGGCCGGTGTACGACAGCTCCGGCGGCCGCACCCCGCGGACCGACACCAGCGGACCCTCCACGCAGCGGATCACGTCCGCGACCGAGATCTCCTCGGCCGGCTTCGCCAGCCAGTAGCCGCCGTTGCCACCGCGCTGGCTCTGCACGAGGCCGCCCTTGCGCATGTCGCCGAGGATGCCTTCGAGGAACTTGTGCGAGATCCCCTGCCCGTCGGCGATGGCCTCGGCCTTCACCGGCCCGGCGTCCCGGGCCGCGGCGAGCTGGAGGGCGGCCCGCACCGCGTAGTCGGCCCTGGCTGAAATCCGCATACCCGCATTATTCCGCACCCTTGACGGGGGACGAGCGCGATCCCACACTCAGGGACGGGAAACCGAGCGGACAGGTAGGGAATCATGGGAGCCACGGCCACACCGGACACGGCCCACGCCGTCCGGCTGCCGCGCCCCCTCCCGTTGACCTCCCGCCGCCACATCGACCTGCTCAGGGTCTGCAGCGCCGCGTAGGGCGCACTGGGGGACTGTCCGCCGGACCAGGCCGCGGAAGGCCGTGGTCCCCGCGCTCGACCGCCGAATCCCGCTCTCCTCCTTCCCGTATCCCTGCTGCCTCCGGGCGCGCGCCGACGGCGTCGGCCGCCGTGCGCCACCGCGACCCAGCACCGAGCACCCCCAGGGAGAAGCCATGTCCGTCGTCCCCGCCGTCGCCGCCCCCGTCTTCCGAGGCCGGATCGGCTGCGACGTGCGCAGCGGCCACTACGCCGTACCGCACCGCTACCGGCTCCATCTCGCACCCGCCGACCCCGGCTGTCTGGGCGTCGCCGTGACCCACAGCCTGCTCGGCCTCGACGCGACGCTGCCGCTGACCGTCCTGCCCGCCCTCCCCGACACACCCGACGGCGGCTACGCCGTGCTGCGCCCGCTGTACGAGGCCAGCGCCCACCTGTACGCCGGGCCGGCCGCCGCCCCCGTCCTCAGCGACGGCTGGACCGGCCGGATCGTCTCCACCCACGTGCCCGACATCCTGCGCGACCTGGCCCTCCGCTTCCGCGGCGACGGACCCGAACTCCTCCCCGTGGCCCGCCAGGACGAGATCAGGGCCGTCGCCGACCTGTGTACGCACAGCATCCACGCGGCCGCCCAGCGCGCCGGCGAACTCGGCCTCGACGCCACGGCAGCCCACCGCGATCCGCTCACCGTGCTCGTCTCCGCGCTCGGCTCGCTCGAACGGCGGCTCACCCGCCGCCCGTACGTCCTCGGCGACGCGCCCACCGCCGCCGACGTCACCGTCTGGGTCACCCTCGTCCAGCTGGACACCGTCCACCGCTGGCACCTCGACGCCGCCGCCATGGAGCGGGTCGCGGACCACCCCGCGCTCTGGGCCTACGCCGGGCGGCTCGCGGCCCTCCCCGCGTTCGGCCGCCACCTCGACGTCGACGGCCTGCTCGCCCACCACCGCGCCCACTGCCGGGGCCGCGAGGCGGCCGGCGCCGCGATGCGGATCGTCGACTGGGCGGCAGCGCGCGGCTGAGCGAAGGGGCGGCGCCGGAGCAGGTTCGGGGCAGGTTCGGGGCAGGGGCAGGGGCAGGGGCAGGGGCAGGGGCAGGGGCAGGGGCAGGGACAGGGCCAGGGACACGGCACGGCACGGCACGGGCAGGGGCACGCTCAGCCGATGCGGCGGCCCGCCAGCGGCTCCGTCGCGTCACCGCCCCCGCCGCGCACCCCGCGCAGAAACGCCTCCAGGGCCTCGACCGAGGTCCTGGCCGGCTCCCATTCGAGCTCGCGCCGCGCCCGGTCGGTCGCGAGCAGCGGCAGCCGCAGCACCGCGTCGAACAGGCCGGGGTCGGCGGGCGCCACCCGCAGCCGCCAGGCCGCCGCGAGCACCCCCCGTACCGCCGCGTTCGGCACCCTCACCGGGCGGGCGTCGAGGAGTCCGGCGAGCGTCCCGGCGTCGACCACCGGCCCGGCCGCCACGTTGAACGCGCCCCGCACGTCGCGCAGCAGCGCGCGCAGATAGGCGTCGGCGGCGTCCTCGGTGTGCAGGGCCTGGAAACGCAGTCCGTCGATCTCCGGTACGAGCGGAAGCAGTTCGGGCCGGAACAGCTGCCCCGGGAAGAAGCGCCCGGCGAAGATCCGCCGCTGCTCGCTCGCAGCCTCCTCCTTGAACAGGAACGCCGGCCGCATCCGTACCACCCGCGTCTGCGGATGGTCCCGCTCGAAGGTGTCCAGGACCCGCTCCAGATACGACTTCTCCCGGGTGTACGCGGCCCCCGGCCAGCCGTGCGTCGGCCAGGACTCCGACACCGGCGCGCCCCCGGGGGGCCCGGGGGAGTAGGCGCCGACGGAGGACGCGTGCACCAGGACCGGGACCCGCGCCGCGGCGACCGCGTCGAAGACCCGAACCGAACCGAGCACATTGGTCCGCCAGGTCGCCACCGGGTCGTGCGTCGGCTGGAAGGCCCAGGCCAGGTGGACGACCGCGTCCGCGTCCTGCACGTACTGGGCGAGCCGGGGCTCGTCGCCCTCCAGGGAGAGGTCCACCTCCGCCCACTCCGTCTTGGTGACGGTCAGCCGCGGCCTGCGGCGCGCCAGACCGAGCACGGAGGCGACCCGCGGTTCCCGCTCCAGGGCGCGGACCACGCTGGTCCCCACGTTCCCCGTGGCGCCGGTGACCACGACGCGCAGTCGATCGCTCGCGTTCATGTCTCGACCTTCCGTCATCGGCGCGGCCCCCGCATGCGGGGGAGCGGCCGGAACACGGAGCGTGGCGGTGTGGGTCGCGCCGGTGACCGTGAGCGCGGACGATGGTGGAGCCGGGGGACCAGGGCCGTGTTCAAGGAGGACCGGATGTTGCTGCCCGACCGAAACGCGATCGACCGGCTGATACGGAACTACCGCGCCCAGGAACGCCATGTCCTGGCCCGGCCGTGTGACCTGTCGGCGCGCCGACGGTTCGAGGACACCGCGTACACGCTGTGCGTCCTCATGGGCGAGCGCACCGCCCTCGCCGCGATCCAGGCGGCCGAACGCTACCTGGCCAAACCGGGACCCGAGTCCCGCCCGGCGTCCGCACCGGTGGTCACGGCCGTGGCCCCGGGTGCGGTTCGACGCGGCCGCTCGGGGTAATCGGTGGGTAAGGACGGCTCGGGGCGCGCGACCGGCCCGGGTGCCGGCGCGCGAGCGGCAGGAGGTGTCGGCGATGGACGAGGCACGGCTCTCGCCGCAGGAGCGGCGCATCCTGGCCGAGATCGAGCACGGCCTGGGCGAGGACCAGCACCTCGCCCGCAGACTCCGCGCAGGACGGCCCGGCCTGGGCACCCGGCGCCTGGCGACCGGACCGGTCGCCGCCCTCCTCGGCGTCGCCGCCGTCACCCTCTTCGTGACCGCGGTGGCCACCGAGGCACCCGCACTGATCTGGGCCTTCGCCGCCGTGTGGGTACTGACCCTGGTCTGCGTGCTGCAACTGCTGATCCGCTGGTCGCATCGCCACCTCAGCGGCAACGAGCGACCCCGCCCGGATCAGGAGGACGCCCCTTAGGAGAGCGGGCCACGGCCTCCTGAGCGGCGTCTTCGCCCCTTCGGCTTCGCACGGCCTCCTGACCGGCGTCCGGTCGGTTCCCGCTCGCCGTCCGGTCAGTTCCCCCGCGCACCGAACCGGCGCCACAGCCACAGCGAGAGCGCCGCCCCCAGGGCCGCGCCCACGAGGGCGAGCGGGAGCCCTGCGGTGGTGCCCGAGGGCGTCGCCCCCCTGGAGACGTCCCGCTTGCTCGACCCGGCCGGTGCCTCGGCGGCCGCATGCACCGCCACGGGCCTGGCGGCGGGTGCCTTGGGGCCTGCCTGGGCTGCCTTCCGGCTCTTCTTCTGCAGGTCCTCCAGCGGCTTCAGGGAGCCCACCGGCTGTACGCGCCCCGCCGCCTCGAAGCCCCAGTCGAGCAGCTCGCGCGCCTCCTCGTACACCGCGAGTCCGCCACCCCACTGGGGGTTCATGACCGAGACCACCAGGGTGCGGGGCCCCCGCCGGGCGGCCGAGATCAGGGTGTTCCCGGCGTTGCTCGTGTAGCCGTTCTTGATGCCCAGGAGCCCGGGGTAGCGCTCCACCCCGTTCGCGCCCGTGAGCAGCCGATTCGTGTTGACGATCCCGTACGACCAGGAGCCGGCCGGGAAGTCGGCGTACCGGGTCGAGCAGTAGCGGGTGAACTGCGGGTCCTGGAGCCCCGCCCGCCCGAACACCGCCAGGTCGTACGCGGAGGAGACCTGGCCCGGCGCGTCGTAGCCGTCCGGGGAGACCACGTGCGTGTCCCGGGCGCCCAGCGAGCGGGCCTTCTCCTGCATCTGGCGGGTCATCGACTCCCAGCCGCCGTTCATCGCGGCGAGCACGTGCACGGCGTCGTTGCCGGAACTCAGGAACACGCCGTTCCACAGGTCCGACACCTTGTACGTGTATCCCTCCTTCACCCCGACGAGGCTGCTGCCCTCACCGATCCCGGTCAGCTCCTCGTCGCTGACGGTATGCCGGTCGCCCGCATCCTGGTGAGGCAGCGCGGTCAGCGCGAACAGCGCCTTCAGGGTGCTGGCGGGCGGCAGCGGCTTGTGCGCGTTGCGGGCCGCCAGGACCTCGCCCGTGGTCGCGTCGGCCACCACCCAGGAGAGCGCAGAAACCGAGGGCGGCTCGGCGGCGCCCCGCAGCGGCTGCACCTGGGTCCCGGAGCGGTCGAGGCGGCCGGGATCGACGACGTACCGCGCCGGAGGGGTGGGCTCGTCGACGGACGAGGCGGAGGACAGGGAGGCGGCCGAGGCGGCGGGGCCCGGCAGGACCAGCAGGATCGCCGCGGCACCGGCGGCGGTATGACGGACAGCTGACGTGACGATCATTCAGCCACCGTAGGAACCGGGCGCACGGCCCGCAGATCGAAGTGCGCCGACCGGCGTATCCCGTGTGGCGAACGGCGGCGCGTCGCACCCGGCGATCCGGCCCCGCCCGTGCCCGCCGACGGGCGGTGGCCGCGCTGTCAGTGGCGCAGGGCATCCTGGTGACGTGTCCTCACTCCCGTACCAGAGCAGGCCCGTTGTCCCGGACGGCCCCGGCTCCGCCCCCGCCGAGCACATGATCGTCTGTGGCGACGACGTCCTCGCCCACCGTCTCGCGGCCGAACTGCACGAGGTGTACGAGGAGCGCGTCACCCTGCTCGTCCCCGCGCCCGGCGACCGTCCGCGCCGGCCCGAGGCCAGGCCCGGCCGCGCCCTCGCGCTCTTCGGGCGGGTCACCGCGGCCGTCACCCGCACCACGGGCACCGCCGGCACCGCGCAGCCGGGCGCCGCCGAGCCGCGCGGCACGGCCCAGGCCACCCGGGCGATCCGGGTCGTCGAGACGGCCGAGGTCGACGACACCGTCCTGCTGGACGCGGGCGTCGAACGCGCCGCGGCGCTCGCCCTCGTCCACGAGGACGACGAGCGCAACATCCGCGCCGCACTCGCCGCCCGCCGCCTGAACCCGCGCCTGCGCCTGGTCATCCGGCTCTACAACCGCAAGCTCGGCCAGCACCTGGCCGCTCTCCTCGACCAGGCCGCCGCCGTCGCCGAACCGGGCCTCGACCCGGACAAGCTGGACGCCGCGACCACCGTCCTGTCCGACGCCGACACCGCCGCACCCTCCCTCGCGGCCACCGCCGTCGCCGGCAGCAGCAAGGTGGTCCAGGCCGGCGGCCTGCTCCTGCACGCCGTCGACCGCACCCCGCCCTCCCGCGGCGAGGTCGCCGACCCCGGTCTGTGCACCCTGGCGCTGCTCTCGGCGACGGCCAGCGACCCGGCGGGCTGCGAGGGCTCCGAACGCAGCGGCGACCAGAGCCCGCAGCTGCTGCCCGGCGACGCGGACGTCGCCGCCGCCACCGGGCGCGGGATCGTCGCCCTCGAAGCCGTCACCTACGAGGGCCCCGCCCAGGCCACCGGCCGGCTCGGCGCCTCCTCGCTCCCGGTCGGCTCGCTCTTCTCCCGGCGGCTGCGCTGGTCGCTGGCCGGCGTGGCGGCCGCCGTGGCCGGCCTCGCGCTGGCCTCGACGTTCACCACCGGCGACCACCCGCTGCACGCCGGCTACCTCACCCTCCTCGACGTCTTCGCCATCGGCGACCCCGCGGTCGGCGAGCCGACCAGCCGTCAGCTCCTCCAGATCCTCGGCGGATTCGTCGGACTGCTCCTGCTGCCGGTGCTGATCGCCGCGCTCCTCGAAGGACTCGGCACCTTCCGTTCGGCGACCGCTCTGCGCCGCCCGCCCCGCGGCCTGTCCGGCCATGTGGTGCTGCTCGGCCTTGGCAAGGTCGGCACCCGGGTCCTCGCCCGGCTGCGCAGGATGAACATCCCCGTGGTGTGCGTCGAGGCCGACCCCGAGGCCCGCGGCCTCGCGCTCGCCCGCCGGCTGCGGGTGCCGACCGTCATCGGAGACGTCACGGAGGAGGGCGTCCTGGAGGCCGCCCGCATCCACCGGGCCCGCGCCCTGCTCGCCCTCACCAGCGTCGACATCACCAACCTGGAGGCCACCCTCCACGCCCGCTCGATCAGCCCCGACCTGCGGGTCGCCCTGCGCCTGTACGACGACGACTTCGCCACCGCCGTCTACCGCACCCTGCGCGCCGCGCACCCCGGCGCCCTCACCCGCAGCCGCAGCGTCTCGCACCTGTCGGCGCCCGCCTTCGCCGGGGCGATGATGGGCCGCCAGATCCTGGGCGCCATCCCCGTCGAGCGCCGGGTGCTGCTCTTCGCCGCGCTCGACGTCACCGACCACCCGCTCCTGGAGGGCCGGACGGTCGCCCAGGCGTTCCGGCCCGGCGCCTGGCGGGTCATCGCCCGCGGCGAGTCCGGGGTCCCGGCGAACCGCGCCGGCTACGGCCTCGTCTGGCAGGTCCCGCCCGGCGCCGTGCTCGGCCGCGGCGACCGCGTCGTGGTCGCCGCCACCCGCCGTGGCCTCGCCGAGCTGCTGGGCCGCGGGGCCCGCAGGCCGGAGCCGACGGGCGAACGCGCGGGCTGAGGCGGGCGCGAAACGGCGCGCAACTCCCCTCGAACGGCAAGGGGTTGACCGTACGATCCGACCGATCGTGCCAGCCGCGGGGGCCCGGGACAGCCCGGCCCACCTCCGCACCTCGCCCCACCTCCGCAGGCCGGCGAGGCCGTCGCCTGTGCGGGCGGCACTACTTGCCCGGGCGCGCCGCTCGCCCGCATGGAGGCCACGATCGCCCTGGAGGCCCTCTTCACCCGTTTCCCGGACCTCGGCCTCGCGGTCCCGGAGCGGAACCGACCCGGTGCGCCGGCTTCGCCGGCACCAGCGTCCCCGCTCTCCCCGTGCGCCTGAGCCGACCCGGTCCGGGCTCACCTGGGCCTTCCCCGCTCCACTGCGGGGGAGGCCCGCAGCGCCGACACCAGGTGCAGCAGATGCGCCTCGTTCCCCGACAACCCCGCCTCGCGCAGCGCCGCGTCGGCCTCCGCCATCGGATGCGTGAGCATCGCCGCCGCGTACGGTTCGAGGCGCGGATCGGCGAGCACCGCCTGGGTGGATTCGAGCAGACGCAGGTACGCCTGGGCGGCGGCGCGCTCACGGCCGGTGATCGTCGTCATGTCGGGCTCCCTCTCGCGATGTCGACGGTCGACCTCCCCACCCTCTCGCACGGGTCTGACAATCAGGCCCCAGGCCCGTCCAGGTGCGCCGCCAGCCGCTCCAGGAACTCCCGCTGACCGGCCACGAGGAGCGGTGCCGCCTCCTCGAAGCCGAACCACCCGATCCGGTCGAGCTCGGGGAACTCCCGCAGCTCACCCGAGCCGCGCGGCCACTCCATGGTGAACGTCCCCGGCACCATCAGCGCCGGGTCGAGATCCGCCTCGACCGCCCACACGGTGACGGTCTTTCCGTTCGCCTGCCGCACCTCGCCGAGCGCGACCGGCTCCCCGTCGGGCGCCCGAATCCCCAACTCCTCCTCGAACTCCCGCCGCGCGGCCGCCTCGGGTGTCTCCTCGGGCCCGTACTCCCCCTTGGGAATCGACCAGGCCGCATCCGACCGCGACGCCCAGAACGGCCCGCCCATATGACCGATGAGCACCTCCGTACGGCCATCGGCAGCCCTGCGAAAGAGAAGAAGCCCAGCACTTCGCTTGTCCGGCATACCCCTCAGTGTGGCCGACACCATCCGAAGTCGTACATCGCCACGATCGGGATGTCCGGCGGAGGTTGCCCTCGTGGCGCAGATTGGCGCGATCCCGTGGTCAAGGACGCGGCGGTGGCTAGGCTCACGGCACCGAACGACCTTCACCTGCACGGGGGCGGTGGCCGATTGAGGTTCCGCACGCGCGCGAACGAGTCCTGGACCGCCGGGGAGGACGCATGACCCACGAATCCGGCCGCTCACGAGCCGTCCTGTTCGGCGTGCACGACTTCACCGACATGCCCCGGCTCGACGGCGTCCGGCACAACGTGCCCGCCCTCCACGCCCTGCTCACCAGCGACGACGTCGGCGGTCTCGCCGAGGAGGACTGCACCGTCGTGCCACATGACGGCACGCAGCAGCAGATGCTGGACGCCCTGCACGAGGCCGCCCGCGAGGCGACCGACCTCCTGCTCGTCTACTACGCGGGACACGGACACTTCGGCGGCCGGGACCGCTCCTTCTTCCTGGCCACTCGGGCCTCCAGCAGCCAGCGCCCCTACCACTCCGTGAAGTACGACGACATCCGCGACCTCGTCTCCGGCTCGGCCGCACAACGGAAAGTGGTCATCATCGACTGCTGCTTCAGCGGCCGGGCCCTGCCCATGTCGGACGAGCGGACCCCGACACAGCAGGACATGGAGATCACCGGTGCCTGCGTCCTGACCTCGGCCGCGGACACGGAGCGCTCCCTTTGCCTGCCGGACGGCAGCGTCTTCAGCGTGGAACTCGCCACGCTGCTACGCGAGGGACTCAGCGGCGAGCTCACCGGCGGACGCCGCGGCGAACACCTCGCCGACCTCACGATGACCGACGTCTTCAACGTCCTCACCTCCCGACTGCACGGCGAGACGGTCGACGGCCTGCGCGTGCCCGCCCCCAGGATGAGCACCCGCGACCTCGGCCACCAGATCGTGCTCGCCCGCAACCGCGCGTACACGGGGACGCCGCAGTACCCGGGCTCCGGCACGGCAGGGCCGTCGGAGGAGCACGAGTGGGCGGCCGCTGCGCGGGACCACGCGCTGTGGAACTACGTCGCCGACGAGCGCGGCCTCTCCGTGCTGCAGGACACCGCCACCGCGCTCGCCGCCAGGGCCGCCGCGATGGCGCACGACCCGGCGCCGCTCGCCGGCGATCCCTGGCGATCGCTGTCCTTCACCGACCGGCTCGCCGAGTGGATCGACAGCCTGCTGCTCGACAGCAGCCTGCGACCGGAGGAGCTGGAGCTCTCCGCCGCGGAGGTGTTCCTCCTCGTCACCCACCCCTATCTGCACGCGGCGTTCTGGCAGCGCAACGCGAGTCAGTACCGTGCGATCGGCCCCACCGACCTCTCCGAGGCGCAGACCACCTCCAAGGCCCGGCAGGGGTACGAGGTCTTCCTGCGGGGCCAGCCCCGGCTGGTGCGCCGGGCGCTGCGGAACCAGGACCCGGACGCGTCGGACGCGATCGGCTGGTGGCTGTTCCACCGCTGGCTCGTACGGCAGACCAGGCTCTACGAGCCCGCCTCCGTCGAGACCCTCCTCGACCACCTCGCCGTACCCCTGGGCAAACGCTCCCCGCGGGAGAAGCGACTCGTCGAGGACATCCTCGAACCGTCGCTGATAGCCCGGCTCGTGCGCGCCCCCCAGCTCCCCGGACCTCCCGAGGACTCCACGGCCAGGGCCCGGAGCGTGGGCGTGGCCGAGACCGCCCAACGGGTGCGGACCCACCAGCTCGCCGAACTCCTGCGCATCGCCCATCTCTTCGCCATCGACCCGATCGCCCTGCCGGACGTGCTGGTGGACCACATCGGCATCGGCTACGCCATGGACCTCCCCGGCCTGCACCGCACGCTCGCCGGCTTCCGGTGGGAGTCGAACGGGCGCACCCGGGTGCTGAGCGCCACGTGCGATCACCTCTCCGTCGACCTCGGCCTGCGCCAGCACGCCGCCGCCCTCGACACGCTGCTGGCGCGGATCGACATCAGCACCGGCGACGAGGAACGCCCCGCCCTCCTGCGCAACCTGCCCCTGCACGTCACCGCCGAGCAGGTCACCCCGGCCGCCGAGCCGAACGGCCGCTGCGCCTACGAGTCGACCGAGCTCCGCTTCCGGCTCGCCGACGACCGCATCCAGGAACTGCTGATGGGCGAGGCGTTGTACGGAGACCCCGCCCTCGCCATCCGCGAGCTGTACCAGAACGCCCTCGACGCCTGCCGCTACCGGGACGCCCGCACGAGGTACCTGCGCGCCACCGGCTCCCGGCCTGCCCCGTACGACGGTGCGATCACCTTCACCCAGGGCGTGGACGAGAGGGGCCCGTACCTGGAATGCCGTGACAACGGCATCGGCATGGGCGAGGTCGAGCTGAGGGACGTCTTCTCGCACGCCGGCATGCGCTTCGCCGACCTGCCGGAATATCTCGAAGAGACGGCGAGGTGGGGGGATCACGACATCTTCATGCATCCCAACAGCCAGTTCGGCGTGGGGGTGCTCAGCTACTTCATGCTCGCGGACGACATCACCGTCACCACCTGCCGCCTCACCCCCGACGGCCTGCCGGGCGAACACCTGAGGGTCGAGATCGCCGGCCCCGGCTCCCTGTTCCGCATCCAGCGCCTGGAACGCTGCGCCGACGCCTACACCAGCGTCCGCCTCAGACTCCGCTCCGCGGACGCCGTGTCGTGCGTGGACGTGCTGCGCCGGATCCTGTGGCTGTCGGAGTTCGCGGTGACGGCGTGCGACGAACGGGGGGAGGAGGAGAGCTGGCAGCCGAACGTCCTGAGCGAGGCGGCTCCGATCGGCGCACAGGATCCGCACGACGCGGAGGCCGTCCGCGAGAGCGGGGTGGTCACCGTGCCCGGCTCGACCCCCGCGGTGTGGTGGTGCAACACGAACGGCGCGGTACTGGCCGACGGTCTGTGGGCCGGCGAGCATCGCTTCGGCGCGGTGGTGAACCTCACGGGCAGCCACACCCCACGACTGACCGTCGACCGACGCCGGACGATCACCATGGACACGGCCGAGATCGAACGGCTGCTGCGCCAGGAGATCCCCAGCCTGCTCGAGGCCAGGGACGCCGTGCTGCGGCACGAGTGGCTGGCGCGCGTGCTCCCGCAGAGCCCGGGGCTCGCCGACGAGATCTTCGCCGAGGCGGTACGTGCCGGGTTCACGCCATGGCGGATCGCGGGCCACGAGGCGGACATCACCCGGAGCGGCTACTTCGCGGGGGACGACGCCCTGAGCGTCTTCGCCGAAAACGGTCGTCCCTGGCCGGCGAGCACGCGCAGGAATCCTCCTGCCCTGATGAGATTCAGGCTGGAGGCGTTGACGAGGGCGGGCTTCTTCCCGGGATTCGTCGCCACGAGACCCGGCTCCCGCGCGCTTCCCGTACCGTCCGACATCTACCTGCTCATGCCGAAGTGGGCGCCGGTCGGCTCCGAACTGGGCTGGCCCGGGACGAACTTCTCCCATGGCGCCGAGATAGGCGGCGGGGTGATCGCGCAGGCCGTCCGGGAGACCGGACGGTCCCAGGAGGCGGTCACGGCACGTCTGAGGCAGCTCGGCTTCGCCACCCCTGCCCTGCCGGTGCCCGATCTGGAACCAGGCGACCTCCGCCTTCTCTCGTCGAGCCTCACGGAAGACGGCATCTGGCTCACCCCCGGAGTCCCGGTGCATCCCGCTCGCATCATCCAGGCCGCGAACGTCCTCAAGCTGAGCCGTGACCACGTCCGCAGCCGGATGGCCGCATTCGGCCATCAGGTGCCGGCGCGACCACTGCCTGCCCCACAGCCCGGCGATCTCGACCTGCTCAGCCGTGACCTGGACGGTCAGGCGCCGTGGCTCGATCCCGAGGCACCGGTCGACGGTCTTCACATCGCGCTGGCCGCCCACCTGAAGGGGCGCTCGGTGGGCGAGGTCGCCGCCCGCCTGAAGGCGTACGGCTTCGCCACGCCTGCGACGCCCATGCCGGAGGTCGGGCCCGACGACCTGCGCATTCTTCGCGACGACCTGGCGGATGACCCTGCCTGGCCGGGTCCGGGCGAAGCGGTGCACCCCGCGGTCGTCATCCGCGCCGCGAACGTCACCGGGTTCAGCACCGACCACATCGTCAGCCGACTGATCGAGCTCGGCTACCGCAAGCCCGTCCATCCGGTTCCGCCGCCCGAACCGGGAGACCTCCGCATCCTGAGCAAGGAATGCGATGAGCGTCGCCCGTGGCTGGATCCCGACAGGGAGGTTCCTCACGCCTTCCTCCTGTGGGCGGCTTCCACGACAGGGCGCAGCACCGACCGGATCGCCTCCCGCCTGACACGGTTCGGCTACCGCGTACCCGTCACCCCTCTGAAGACCGCTCACGCGGACGACGTTCGCATCATCAGCCGTGATCTGGACGGGGCCCTGCCCTGGCTCGACTACGACGAACCGGTCCACCCCGCCCACGTCCTGCGGGCGGCCCATGCCACGGGGCGCACGCCCCACGCCGTCACCGCCCGACTCCAGGAGCTCGGCTACCGACTCCCCGACGGCATCGCCCTGGCCCCCGCGGAGGAGTCACCGTAGACCGGCGTCCAGCCGCACCACCACCGGCCCGCCCGCCGGGTCGACATCCCCGGCCCAGCCGGCCGTGACCCGCACCGAGCGGTGCGGCTCCAGGACCGCGCGCAGGCGCCGTGTGTGCAGGGGGCGGGTGTCCTGGGTGACCGTGAGGACGGGGTGGACCAGGCGGGTCGTGGGACGGAGGAGCAGGGTGGGGGCCGGGAGGGTCAGGCGGTTGGGGGAGGTCCAGTGGAGGGCGCCGTCCGGGAGGATGGGCAGGCCCGGGGCCGGCCAGGCCGCGCCCGTCAGGTGGGTCAGGACGGAGTCGGCGGCCGCGCGGCCCTCCGCGGCGGCGGTCAGGGCCGGTTCGATGCCGCGCAGGAGGTTGCCGGCGGCGAAGACGCCGGGGACGGGCGTGCGGAAGGCGGGGTCGACGGCGGGTCCGCGGGTGGCGGGGTCGAGGGGGACGCGGGCTCCGCGGGCCAGTTCGTGGTCGGGGATCCAGTCTCCGGTGAAGACGACCGTGTCACAGCGGAGCAGGCCGGTCCGGCCGTCCGCGCCCCGGACCAGCACGCCCGTGAGGCGGCCCCGGCCGACCAGCTCCACCACCGTCGCTCCCCTGAGGACGGGGCCGGCGAACCCGGGCCCGCGCGGGCGGTCCGACACGACGGCGACCAGCGTGACCCCCGCCCGGCGCAGAGTGCGCGCCGCGTGCCGGGCGACGGGCTCGGAGCCGACCACGACCGCGCGCCGGCCGATGCGTTCGCGGCGCAGGCCGAAGAGCTCGACGGACTGCTGGAGTTCGCCGGTCGTCAGGACCCCGGCGGGCCGGGTGCCCGGCACCAGGCGGGCGCTGCGCGGCCGTTCGCGGGCGCCGGTGGCGAGGACGACCGCGCGGGCGGTGATCCGCTCCAGGCCGGTGGGGGCGGTGACGTCCAGGGTCAGCGGCCCTGACCAGCCGGTGGCGACCGCCCGGGTACGGAGCTCGGCGCCGGCCCTCAGGGCCGTACGGACCGCGTGGCGGGCGTACGCGGGTCCCGGCAGCGCGCCGAAGCCGAAGCGGCCGCAGTGGCGCGGGATGCCACCCGGCTCCTGGTCCCGTTCCAGGACCTCGACGCGGCCGGCGCCCGCCGCCGCGAGCCGGGCCGCGGCGGCGAGGCCCGCGGGGCCCGCGCCGACCACCAGGACGTCGACGGTACGGTTCACCGCACGCCCTCCTCGAACAGTGCCCGTACCGTCGCCCCGCACGAGAAGCCCTGGCAGCGCCCGCCCCTGGCCCGGGTCCTGCGGCGCAGCCCGTCGAGCGAGGCGGGTGGCACGGTGGAGGCGAGCGCGTCGCGGATCTCGCCCCGGGTGACGCGCTCGCAGGGGCAGACGACGGTGCCGTACTCGGGGTCGCGGGCGATGCGTTCGGCGTCCCGGTACGGGCGGAGGTACGCCTCGCCCAGGTTGGGCATGCGCACCGGGGCCAGGGGCCGCTCGGGTCCGAGCTCCAGGCCCGCGTCGGCGAGCAGCTCCACCGTGTGGCGGCCGAGGGCCAGGGACGCGGTGAGGCCGGTCGAGCGGATCCCGCCGACCGTGACGTAGCGAAGGCCGGGGTGGGCGGCGACCTCGTAGTCCTCGGCGCCGGTGGCGGCCCGCAGCCCCGCGTACACCGCGGTGACCTCCTCGTCGAGCAGCGCCGGGAGGATCCGCCGGCCCTGGGCGCGCAGCGCGGCGAGCCCCTCGGCGGTCGAGCCGGTGGCGGTCTTGTCGTCCAGGTCCTCGGCGGTCGGCCCGAGCATCACGTTGCCGTAGACGGTGGGGGCGACCAGGACGCCCTTGCCGAGCGCGCCGGGCACCGGCAGCAGGATGTGCCGGACGAGTTCGCGCGCGAACTTGTCGAAGACGACGAGCTGTCCGCGCCGCGGGGTGACGGTGAAGTCGTACCGCCCTACGAGCGCGTCGAAGGCGTCCGCGTACAGACCGCAGGCGTTGACGAGGAAGCGGGTGCGCAGCACCCCGCGCCGGGTGACCAGCCGGTGCGGGACATCCGGCCCGCCCGAGCCGCTTCGCCCGCCCGCCCCGGCCGGTCCGCGCCGGCCGCCGGGCCCGCCCGGCCCGCCCAGGCGGACCTTCTCCACCGGGCAGTCGAGGTGCAGGTCCACCCCCGAGCGCACGGCCTGGGTCGCGTAGGCGAGCGGGGTCGTCCACGGGCAGATGATCGACTCGCCCGGCACGTCGAGCGCGCCGAGCGCCCCCGGCCCCAGGTGTGGTTCGCGGGCGTACAGTTCGGCGGCGGAGACGGGCCGGGTGCCGTGGTGTCCGTTGCGTCCGGCCTTGTCGGCGAGGCGGGGGAGCGCGGCGAGCTGCTCCTCGCCCCAGGCGACGAGCAGCGCGCCGACGGGCTCGACGGGGATGCCCGTCTCCCGCGCGTACCCGGCCAGCAGCCGCCCGCCCTCGCGGACCAGGCGGGCCTCCAGCGTGCCGGGCACGGCGTCGAAACCGGTGTGCAGGATCGCGGTGTTGGCCTTGGAGCTGCCCTCGCCGATGTCGCCGGACGCCTCCACCAGCGCCACCCGCAGCGGGTAGCGGGCGAGCTCACGGGCGATCGCGCAGCCCACCACACCGGCGCCCACGACGGTCACGTCGTACGCGGCGCCCGGCGCCGAAGTGTCCGGCAGGACGCCGCGCCGGGTCACGCTCACGCCCCGGAACCCCCGTCGGCGAGCAGCGTCGCCACGGCTCCGCGGAAGCGGCCCAGGCGCTCCGCAGCCTCGGACGGCGTGATCCGCGGCTCGTACACGGCCGACGGCTTCCAGTCGGGGACGGCCTCACGGACGCCGAGCCCGGGCTGGTGGCCGAGCCGGGCGACCGCCGCGACGCCGAGGGCGGTGGCGTCGGGCAGCGCCGACACCTCGACCGGCCGCTGGAGCAGGTCGGCCTGGGTCTGCATCAGCAGCGCGGACCGGGTCAGGCCCCCGTCGACCCGCAGGGTCGTGAGCGGGGCGCCCAGGTCGGCCGCGGCGGCCCCGGCCAGCTCCACCACCTGCGCGGCGATCCCCTCGCACAGGGCCCGGACGAGCTGGCCGGGCCCGGTGTCCAGACCGAGCCCGGTGAGCGCGCCGCGCACGTCCCCGCGCCACCAGGGGGCGGCGAGACCCGCGAGGGCGGGGACGAAGGTGACGCCGCCCGCGTCGGGCACGGCGCCGCCGACGGTGTCGAGCTCCTCGGGGCCGGAGATCACGCCGAGGTCGGTGAGCCAGCGCACGGCGGAGGCGGCCGTGTACACCTGGCCGTCCAGGCAGTAGCTGGTCCGCCCGCCGAGCCGCCAGGCGACGCAGGTGACCAGGCCGGAGTCGCCGCGCCGCGGTGCGGCCCCCGTCTGGGCGAGCAGGAAGGCCCCGGTGCCGTAGGTGCACTTGGCGGCGCCGGGCTCAGTGACGTCCTGGGCGAGGAGTGCGGCCTGCTGGTCGACGAGGAGCCCGGTGAGCGGGAGCGGCGGGCCGAACGCGGTGGTGGTGCCGACCGGAGTGTCGCAGTCCACCACGCGGGGCAGCCGCTCGGCGCCGAGGCCGAACACGTCGAGCGCGGTCTCGGACCAGGCGGCCGTGTCGAGGTCGAGCAGACCGGTGCGGCCGGCGGTGGCGGCGTCGGTGACGAAGGCGCCCGTGAGCCGGTGCACGAGCCAGGCGTCGCTCGTCGTGACGACGCCGGCGCCGGTCAGGCTCCGGCGGATCCAGGCCATCTTCGGGGCCGCGAAATACGGGTCGAGGGGGAGGCCGGTGATGTGTCTCAACTCCTCGCCATGTGTGGCGAGTTCGGCGCACAGTGACTCGGCCCTGCGGTCCTGCCAGACGAGGGCGTCGGTGAGCGGTTCACCGGTCGCCGGGTCCCAGGCGAGCACCGTCTCGCCCTGGTTGGCGAGGCCCACGGCCACGGCCGGCTCCCCGGCCTCGGCGAGGGCCGCGCGACCGGCCGCGACCACGGAGTCGTACAGCTCACGCGGGTCGACCTCGACCAGGCCGCCGGGCAGCGCGCGCGGGTGCACGGGGGTGAAACCGCTGCCGATCACCCCGCGTTCGGGGCACACGACGAGGGCCTTGGTGCCCGACGTGCCCTGGTCGACGGCGAGTACCGGGCCCGTCATGCGTGCGACTCCTCGCGGTTCGGTGGTGCTCGGTGGATGCTTCGCGGGTTTCCGGGTCTTCCCGGGTTTCTTGATCGTGGAACCGGTCAGCCTGATGCAGCCGGGCCGCCGCGTCAAGTCTCCGCGGGCGATCCCGTCAGGTCTAGACGTCTCGCTGACATCCAGTCAAATTCGGTCGTTGGCCGAATAATTACGGTCACAGAAGAAAGTGGACCGGTCACGTCCAGCGACCTCTATAGTGATCGCCGATCACCGGCCGGGATGGCCACGGGGGCTGACCACCCCCTCCACCCACCTCACCGAGGAACCATGTCGCCCACCCCCCGCCCCGCCCCCTGATGGCCGGGCACGGCTTCCGGCCCGTCTACCACCCGGCGGGCCACGACCACGCCCTCCGGGGCGCCGTCCAGGACCTGCGGACCGGCCGCTGGGTGGCCATGGCCCGCCTGCTCGACGAGACCGTGGGCTGGCCCGACTGGACCCGGCGCACCCAGGTCCTCGCCACCGTCGCCGCCGGCACCGACGTCATCGCCACCTGGCGCGCCGAGGACCCCGACTCGGGGCCCGCCGCCGTCATGCACGCCCGCGTCGCCGTCGAACGCGCCGTACGCGCCCACCGCTCCGGCCACGCCCGCACCAGGGAGCTCTGGCAGGAGGCGTGGGCCGCCTGCCGGGAGGCCACCGGACGAGCCCCCTCCGACCCCGTGCCCTGGGTGTGCCGGCTCGCTCTGTCGACACTGGACGCGCAGCAGCGCATGGAGGAGCACCGACTCCCGCCACCCGCCCCGATGCTGCCGCCCGGCCCCTGGGGGCTGCTCGCCGAGGCCGAGAAGCGCGACCCGTACAACCGGGAGGCGCACCACCGAATGCTCCAGTTCGTCTACGCCCGCCGCCCCGGACCGCTCTCCGAGGCCGTCAACTACGCCCAGTGGGCCGCCTCTTCGGCCCCGGTCGGCTCCGCCCTGCACGCCCTGCCGCTGTACGTCCGCGTCGAGCGCTACCGCCGCGAACGCGGCCACGAACGCGCCCTCGACCTGCACTGGGTCGCCGAGGACGCCGTACGCGACGCCTGCCGCGCCATGGACACCTGGTTCCTGTTCTGCGCCACCGACGAGGCCAGCCTGCTCGACCTCAACCACCTGGCGCACGCCCTGTACGGCGCCCTCAAGTTCGCCGACGGGGCCCGGCTGTTCGACGCCCTCGGCCCGTACTGGACCCCGCAGCCCTGGGCGTACCGCACCGCGCACCCCGACGAGCGCGGACCCGCCGAAGAGGTCTTCTTACGGGCCAGGGCCCGCTGCCTGGGCTCTCCTGAGGCCCGTACCGGCCCCTGACCCGGCTTCCCCGCCGGCCCCGCAGTTCCCCCACCATCCCCCCCGTACGCCCCCCACCGTCCCCCCGTACGCCCCCGCACCCTTCCCCCGGAGGAACGCATGTCCCGCACCGCCCCCACCGACGCGATACCCAAGCCGCCCCCGGTCAGGGACGAAGAGGCCCGGCTCAGAGAACTGGGCTACCAGCCCGTCCTCGCCCGCCGGATGGGCGGATTCGGCAACTTCGCCATCAGCTTCTCGGTCATCTCCGTCCTCTCCGGCTGCATGACGCTCTACGGCTTCGGCCTCGGCACCGGCGGCCCCGCCGTCATGCTCTGGGGCTGGGCCGGCGTCGGTCTCTTCGTCCTGTGCGTCGGCCTCGCCCTCGCCGAGGTCACCAGCGCCTATCCGACCTCCGGCGCGCTCTACTACATGGCCGACCGGCTCGGCGGCCGCCGCTGGGGCTGGTACACCGGGTGGCTGAATCTGCTCGGTCTGCTCGGCGCCATCGCCGGCATCGACTACGGCGCCGCCCTGTTCACCGGCGCCTTCCTCAACCTCCAGTGGGGCATCGTCCCCACCGCGGGCTCCACCTTCCTGATCTTCCTGGCGATCCTGCTCGTGCACGCCGTGCTCAACCTCTACGGCGTCCGCCTCGTCAGCGTGCTCAACTCGATCAGCGTCTGGTGGCACCTCGGCGGCGTCGCCGTCATCGTCGGTGCGCTCGCCCTCGTCCCCGACCACCACCAGTCGGCGACCTTCGTCTTCACCGAGTTCGTCAACGACACCGGATGGAGCAACCCGCTCTACGTCGCCGCGATCGGCCTGCTCCTCGCCCAGTACACCTTCTCCGGGTACGACGCGTCCGCGCACCTCTCGGAGGAGACGTCCAACGCCTCCGTGACCGCCGCCAAGGGCATCGTCCGCTCCATCTGGGCCTCCTGGATCGCCGGCTTCGCGCTCCTCGCCGGACTCACCTTCGCCATCCAGGACTACGCGGGCACCCAGAACAGCGCCACCGGAGTCCCGCCCGCCCAGATCCTCCTCGACGCGCTCGGCGAGGGCGGCGCCAAGGCCCTGCTCCTCGTGGTGATCGTGGCCCAGCTCTTCTGCGGCAACGCCGAGGTCGCCGCGGCCAGCCGGATGGTCTTCGCCTTCAGCCGGGACAACGCCCTGCCGGGCTCGGCGCTCTGGCGCAGGGTCAGCAGCCGCACCCAGACCCCTGTGCCGGCCGTGTGGCTCGCCGTCGTGGTGGCCGCAGTGCTCGCCGTACCGTCGCTGTACTCCGCGACCGCCTACGGGGCCGTGACCGCCATCAACGTCATCGGCATCACGCCCGCCTACGCCATCCCGATCTTCCTGCGGCTGCGCGCCGGGCGGCGGTTCGTGCCCGGACCGTGGAGCCTGGGCCGCTGGAGCAGGCCGGTCGGCTGGATCGCGGTGAGCTGGGTGGCCGTCGTCACCGTGCTGTTCTGCCTGCCCCAGAAGTCCCCGGTCACCGTGGACACGATGAACTACGCGGTGATCGCGCTCGCGATCGTCCTCGTCCTCGCCAGCGTCTGGTGGTACGTCGCCCGCCGCTCGTACGGGACGCCGTCGGCGTACGGCAGCGCCCGCGAGGAGGCGGAGATCTCGGAGGGCATCGTCTAGAGGATGGGCGGTTGTCCCTGGCTGTACGGCACTCGCGGGATGTAGGGCTCTCCCGGCCCGGTACGGCACTCGCGGGATGTACGGCTCTCCCGGCCCGGTACGGCACCCCCCGGGTCGTACGGCTCTCCCGGGCCGGTGCGGCTCCGGCGTGGGCCCTGGCGGAGGCCCGCGCCGCCGCCGGGGTCAGCCGCTGAACTCGTAGGTCCAGGCGCCCGTACGGGCCGCGAAGTCGATGTCGGTGACCTCGAGCGCGTGCCCGTGCTGGTCGCTCACCACCCGGTGGACGTTCAGCCGGGCCGCGCCGCCGGCCGTGTCGTCCCCCGGGTGCTCAACGGGGCCGGACGGCACCCCGATCGACTCCCGGTGGGTGGTCCGCAGGCCCGCCTGGTGCATCCAGTGGTACAGCAGCCGCAGATCCGGCTGGTGGAACCGGTCCGCTCCGCGCCGGTAGCGGCCCAGCTGTGGGATCTCGGTCAGGGCGGGCCGGGAGAACCAGGACACCGACCGCTGGAGCGGCGTCCCCGCCGGGGCCAGCACCACATGGCGGTGGACCAGGGTCGGCTCGCCCGGCGGGAGGGAGAGCCGCCCGGCCAGCGCGGCCGGCGGCGTCTCCCAGGCGAGCGTGGTCCGCACCAGGGCGTCCGCCGCCTGGGGGCCGCCGGGGAAGGACTGCCGGCAGAGCATGGGCACCGGTCCCCGCGGCTCGTGCTCGGTGCCGGCGGCGAAGGTGCCCCGCCGGTCCGTCACCACCAGCCGTTCGTCGCGCAGCAGTTGGAGCGCGCTGCGTACGGTCTGCCGGTTGACGTGGTAGCGGTGCGCCAGATGGCGCTCGGAAGGAAGCCGGCTGCCGGGGGCGATGCGGCGCTGGGTGAGGTCGTCCCGAATCGCGGAGGCGACCTTGAGGTAGAGCGGAAGCGCCGCCCTCGGCTCGGGCTCGGGAACGGGCTCGGCCATGTCACGGACCCTCTCTGTCGTGCGGGTGATCTGTCGTGCGCGTGATGGTGCGCAGTCCAACCCTTGCTCGGTGTCACCGTCCGAGTCGCATGGGTGATCACTTCCTATCATTGGTCTAAACCATTCTGGAAGCCCTGATCGGTGAGAGTGGCCGAAACGAGCACCGCGCCTTGTAATGGTTCGCGACGGAACATGCGTGGCAGCACACGTGGAAGAGGTGGGTGAGGCGGGATGGCGACTCCGTCCGAACGGGCCGATAGAGGCCGGGCCGCCCGCAAGCGCGTCCCCCGCTCCTCGCACGGCCGCTGGATACCCTCCTCGCAGCGCCCCGACCCGCTGACGGTCCTGGAACGGGAGTCCGTCGACCGCGTCTCGGAGCTGATCCCCATCCGCTACGGCCGGATGGCCGCCTCCCCCTTCGCCTTCCTGCGCGGCGCCGCCGCCATCATGGCCGCCGACCTCGCCGCCCAGCGGAACACCGGACTCACCGTCCAGCTCTGCGGCGACGCCCATCTGCTCAACTTCGGCGTCTACGCCTCACCCGAACGGACGCTTCTCTTCGACGTCAACGACTTCGACGAGACCCTGCCCGGCCCCTTCGAATGGGACGTCAAGCGGCTCGCCGCCTCCATCGCCGTCGCCGCCCTCCAGAACGGCACCACCAAAGCCAAGGCCCACCGCGCCGCCCTGGTCGCCGCCGAGGCGTACCGCACGGCCATGCGCCGCCTCGCCGGTCTCGGCGAGCTGGAGGTCTGGTACGAGCGGATCGCCGCCGACGACCTGGCCTCCCTGCTGCGCGGCGCCAACCGGAGCCGCTTCGAGAACCGGCTCGCCCAGGCCCGCCGCCGCACCAGCCTCCAGGCCTTCACCAAACTGACCGAGAGGGACGACTCCGGCCGGCACATCGTCGACGACCCACCGCTCCTCGAGCGGGCCACCGACATCGACCGGGTCAGCCTCGGCAAGATCTACAGCGACTACCGCAGCTCGCTGTCCGAGGAACGCCGGCTGCTCCTCGACCGCTTCCGCTTCGTCGACGCCGCCCGCAAGGTCGTCGGCGTCGGCAGTGTCGGCACCCGGTGCTTCATCCTGCTCCTGGAGGGCCGCGACGATACCGACCCGCTGTTCCTCCAGATCAAGGAGGCCGGCCACTCGGTCCTGGAGCAGTACCTGCAGCCCAGCGCCTTCGCCCACCAGGGCCGTCGCGTCGTCTGCGGCCAGCGGCTCACCCAGGCCGCCAGCGACATCTTCCTCGGCTGGATGACCGGACCCGAACAACGGCACTTCTACTGGAGGCAGTTGCGCGACATGAAGGGCTCCGCCGATGTGGAGAGCATGTCCCCGGCCCTGCTCCGCGAGTACGCGCGGCTGTGCGGGCGCACCCTGGCCCGTGCCCACGCCCGCTCAGGCGACCGGATCGCCATCGCCGGCTACCTCGGCACCTCCGACGTCTTCGACCGGGCCATCGCCGACTTCGCCCTGCGCTACGTCGGACAGAACGCCGACGACTACGCGGCGCTGAGCGCGGCCATCGCCGCCGGTGTGGTGACGGCGGCCCCGGGCGTCTGAACCCCGGCCCGGAACCGCCGTCTCCGTACGTCCTACGCGTCCCCGCGGCGCATCGGCGGCTCCGCCGGCGTCTCGGGCAGCGGGTCGAACAGCACCGCTCGGGCCACCGCGGGCGCGAACAGGCTCGTCAGCGGCGCGGTCAGGGTGAGCGCCGCGCGGAACGGGGCGCCCACCACCGGGTTGCCCGAGGCGTGCGCCTGTACCCGGCGCAGATACCAGCCGGTCACCTTGTCCATGGCCCCGCTGCGGGCCGCGTCACCGGTCGCCCCCGGCATCTTCTTGTCGGCGCCGGCCGAGATGTCCCAGGCCTGCTTCGACGCGTCGAGCAGGGCCCGCTGGACCCGCCGGGTCGTCGGCGTGCGCTTCGGGTCGGCAAGGGCCGTGCGCAGCGCGACCGCGGTCATCGCGGCGACGGCCATGCCCTGCCCGTAGATCGGGTTGAACGCGCACAGGGCGTCGCCGGTGGCCAGGAAGCCGGCCGGACGGCGGCCCGGACGGTCGTAGCGGCGCCGGATGTTGGCCGTCCTGCGGAAGCCGTACACCTTCGACAGCGGCTCCGCCTTGGCGAGCCAGTCGCTCACCACCGGGTGCGGGAGCTTGCGCGCGTACTCCTCGAACAGGCTCTCGTCCGTGGGCGGTTCGTCGCCCCGCAGCCCCGAGAGGGTGACCAGGTGGCGGCCGTCGCCGAGCGGCAGGACCACGCCGCCGTACACCTGGGCCGGGTTGGGCACCACGTAGTAGCCGACGGCGTCGGTGGCCGGGTCTTCGGCGGGGGAGCGGTAGATCCGGGTGCCGTACGCGAGACCGGTGTCCAGGGTCTCCTCGTGCGGGGCCTCGGCGCCGATCCCCGCCAGCCAGTCGGGCGCGCGGGTGGAACGGCCCGACGCGTCCACGACCAGATCGGCCTCCAGCGCACGAGGCTCCTTGCCGGCGTCGGCGCCGCGCTCGCGCAGCATGACGCCCCGCACCCGCGCGCTGTCGCCGAGCAGGCCCACGGTCTCGGTGCCCTCGACGAGCTCGATCCGCGGATCGGCGAGCACCCGCTGCCGCACCAGCCATTCGAGCTGGGGCCGCGGGCCCGTGTAGAAGTACGCCGTCGCCGGGGTCCGCTGGAACCACCGGCCGTTCTGCCACTGGACCATGTCCTCTGGCACGCCCACCTTGGGCGCGCCCAGTTCGCGCAGCTCCGCCATGAAGCCGGGCAGCAGCTCGTCGAGCGCGCGCTGCCCGCCCTCGATCAGCACGTGCAGGTGCCGCCCCTGCGGTACGCCGGGGCGCGCGTCCGGCCCTTCCGGGTAGCGGTCGCGCTCGACGACCGTGACCCGCTCGGCGTGCTCGCTCAGCACCCGCGCGGCCAGCAGGCCCGCGAGACTTCCCCCGATGACCACCGCATGCCGTGTCCTGCGGTGCCCCAACTCGTCGGCCATCCTCGCCCTTTCGCGTGTGGATCCCCTGGTTCTGGTCTGGTACCGACCAGTATCCACCGCGACGCACCGTACGTCGCCGGTGGCGGGGCGCGAGGGCTCACTTACCGTCAGGTTGCCAGGCCCGGGAGCGCTGCCGGGCCCCGCCGGCCCGTCAGGTCCGGTCGGCCGCGTCGTGTCCGCCGGCCCCGTCGTGTCCGCCGGCCCCGTCGTGCCCGCCGGCCGCGTCGGGCCCGTCCGGTTCGCCCAGCTCGCTCAGCGCCTGCGTCAGCCACTCCACCCAGAACCGCTCCAGGTCGATGCCGCCCCGCAGCACCAGATGCCGCAGCCGGTCCGGCTCGGCAGAGCGCCTCTCCGGCGGGAAGTCGCGCAGCTCGATCTCCCGGTACTCGTCCAACTGCCGCCGGTGCAGTCCGAGATGGCGCTCCAGTTCGGCCCGGAGCCCGGTGCCGCCCACGACGGCCGCCGCCCGCATCCGCAGCAGCAGCGCCGAGCGCATCGGCTTGGGGTCCTCGGCCGTGTCCACCCAGGCCGCGAGCTCGGCGCGACCCGCGGGCAGCACCTCGTACTCCTTCTTCTGCCCGCGCGCCGGCACCGGGGCGGGCAGGGCACGGATGTACCCCGCCTGCTCCAGTTTCCCGAGCTCGCGATAGATCTGCTGGTGCGTGGACGACCAGAAGTAGCCGATCGACCGGTCGAAGCGGCGGGTCAGTTCGAGGCCGGAGGACGGCTTCTCGAGCAGCGCCGTCAGGATCGCGTGCGGGAGGGACATGCACGCATCCTAGAGACGACCGGTCCGTCGGATCCGTCGGACCGGAGGGCTTGCGGTGGTCACAGCGTGGCGGCGAGCCGCGTGCCCTGGTCGATGGCCCGCTTCGCGTCCAGCTCGGCCGCGACGTCCGCCCCGCCGATCAGGTGCGCCGTACGGCCCGCGGCCACCAGCTCCTCGTACAGGGCGCGCCGCGGCTCCTGGCCGGTGCACAGGACCACGGTGTCCACGGGGACGAGCTGCGGCTCGCCGTCGATCGTCAGGTGCAGGCCCTCGTCGTCGATCCGCTCGTACGACGCGCCCGCGACCATCGTCACGCCCCGGTGCTTCAGCTCGGTGCGGTGGATCCAGCCGGTGGTCTTGCCGAGGCCCGCGCCGACCTTGGTCGTCTTGCGCTGGAGCAGGTGGACCTGCCGCGGCGGCCGCGGCCGCTCCGGGGTGCGCAGGCCGCCCCGGGTCTCGTACGAGGTGTCGACGCCCCACTGCCGGAAGTAGGTCTCGGGGTCCTGGCTCGAGCCCTCGCCGCCGTCGGTGAGGAACTCGGCCACGTCGAAGCCGATGCCGCCGGCGCCGAGGATCGCGACCCGCTCGCCGACGTGCGCGCCGTCGCGCAGCACGTCGAGGTAGCCGACGACGCTCGGGTGGTCGACGCCCTCGATCTCGGGGGTGCGGGGGGTGACACCGGTGGCGACGACGACCTCGTCGTAGCCGTCCAGGTCGGCCGACGTCACGAAGGTGTTCAGGCGCACGTCGACGCCGCGCTCGGCGAGCTGGACGCGGAAGTAGCGCAGGGTCTCCTCGAACTCCTCCTTGCCGGGGACCTGCTTGGCCACGTTCAGCTGGCCGCCGATCTCGGCGCCCGCGTCGAACAGGGTGACCGCGTGGCCGCGCTCGGCCGCGGAGACCGCGCAGGCGAGTCCGGCCGGGCCGGCGCCGACGACGGCGATCCGCTTGGCGAGCCGGGTGGGGGAGAGGACCAGCTCGGTCTCGTGGCAGGCGCGCGGGTTCACCAGGCAGGAGGTGATCTTCAGGCTGAAGGTGTGGTCCAGGCAGGCCTGGTTGCATCCGATGCAGGTGTTGATGGTCTCGGCGCGGTCGGCGGCGGCCTTCGCGACGAAGTCCGGGTCGGCGAGGAAGGGGCGGGCCATCGAGATCATGTCGGCACGGCCCTCGGCGAGGATCTGCTCGGCGACCTCGGGGGTGTTGATGCGGTTGCTGGTGACCAGCGGCACCGACACCGCGCCCATCAGCCGCTTGGTGACCCAGGTGTACGCGCCGCGCGGCACGGAGGTGGCGATGGTCGGGATCCGGGCCTCGTGCCAGCCGATGCCGGTGTTGATGATCGTGGCACCGGCGGCCTCGATCTCCTTGGCGAGTGCGACCACCTCGTCGAGGGTGGAGCCGCCGGGGACCAGGTCGAGCATGGACAGCCGGTAGATCAGGATGAAGTCCTCGCCGACCCGCTCGCGGATGCGGCGGACGATCTCCAGCGGGAAGCGGACCCGGTTCTCGTACGAACCGCCCCAGCGGTCGGTCCGCTGGTTGGTGGCGGAGGCGATGAACTCGTTGATGAGGTAGCCCTCGGAGCCCATCACCTCGACGCCGTCGTACCCGGCCTCCTTGGCGAGCTCGGCGCAGCGGGCGTAGTCCTCGACCGTCTGCTCGACCTCGGCGTCGGTGAGCTCGTTCGGCGGGAAGGGGCTGATGGGGGCCTGGAGGGGGCTCGGGGCGACCAGGCCCGGGTGGTAGGCGTACCGGCCGAAGTGGAGGATCTGCATCGCGATCCGGCCGCCCGCGCCGTGTACGGCGTCGGTGATCGCGCGGTGCTCGGCGACCTCCTCGGCCGTGGTCAGCTTGGCGCCGCCGTCCCAGGGCCGGCCGGCCTCGTTGGGGGAGATGCCGCCGGTGACGATCAGGCCGACGCCGCCGCGGGCACGCTCCGCGTAGAAGGCGGCCATGCGCTCGAATCCGTGCTCGGCCTCTTCCAGGCCGACGTGCATGGATCCCATGAGCACCCGGTTGGGCAGGGTGGTGAACCCGAGGTCCAGCGGGCTCAGCAGATGCGGGTACGGGGTCATCGGGGCGCCTCCTCGCGCGGGAACGTCACGCACTGTTGTAGACGACCCGGACGCGCTTGTGCAACAAGTTGCATAAAGGTGGGGGTGCGATGTGCCCGACGACACAGCGAGGGGCCGCGCCGGTGGCGGGCGGCGCAGCCCCTCGGGGGCGTCTCCCTTCGCGTACCGACCCCGTCCCTCACTCCTTGCGGTACGTGTACGCCTCCGACGCCGCCGCCGTCACCGCGTCGAGATCGCCCCCGGCGCTCGCCGTCACCAACGCCGCCACCGCGCCCTCCACGAACGGGGCGTCCACCAGGCGGGCGCCCTCCGGCAGCTCGTCGCCCTCCGCGAGCAGCGCCTTCACCGTCAGCACCGCACTGCCCAGGTCGACCAGGAGCGCCACACCGGCGCCCCCGTCCACGGCCTCCGCCGCCTCCCCGATCAGCTCGGCGCTCGTGCCGAGACCGCCGTCCGCAGTGCCGCCCGCCGGCCGGATCGGCGCCGTGTCGCCGCCGCCCGCCAGGCCCCTGGCCAGCTCGGCGACCGCCGCCGCCACGGCCGCGCTGTGCGAGACCAGCACGATCCCGACCCGCGCCGTCATCCCGCCACCTCCGCGAGCGCCGCGAGCAGCAGCGCCGACGAGGTCGCCCCCGGGTCCTGATGCCCGATGGACCGCTCGCCCAGGTAGCTCGCCCTGCCCTTGCGCGCCCGGAGCGGTACGGTCGCCAGCGCGCCCGCCTCCGCCGCCTCGCGGGCCGCCGCGAACGACGCCCCGAGCGCCTCGGCCGCCGGCACCAGCGCGTCCAGCATCGTCTTGTCGCCCACCTGCGCCCCGCCCAGCCGGCCCACCGCAGCGACCCCCGCGGCCAGCGCCTCGGCGAGCGCCGCCCGGGAGACCCGCTCCTCCTCGCCCAGCGCCTTCCCCGTGCCGCGCAGCAGCGTCCCGTACAGCGGCCCCGAGGCACCGCCCACCGTCGAGATCAGCTGCCGCCCGGCGGCGACGAGCACCGCACCCGGCGTCGCCGGCGGCTCCTTCTCCAGGGCCGCCGTCACCGCCGCGAAACCCCGCTTCAGATTGGCCCCGTGATCGGCGTCGCCGATCGCCGAGTCCAGTTCCGTCAGCCGGTCCGCCTCCCGGTCCACCGCGGCCGCCGCGGCCGCCAGCCAGGCCCGGAAGAACGCCGCGTCGTACCCCTCGCCGTACCCCTCGCCCTGCGTCACCTCGGACACTCCCCTCTCACCGGCCCCAGCGCAGCGCCGGCGTCTGCACCGGCGCGTCCCACAGCCGCAGCATCTCCTCGTCCGCCTCGCACAACGTCACCGAGCAGCCCGCCATGTCGAGCGAGGTCACGTAGTTGCCGACCAGGGTGCGCGCCACCGCCACCCCCCGTTCGGCGAGCACCCGCTGCACCTCGGCGTTGAACCCGTACAGCTCGAGAAGCGGCGTCGCACCCATCCCGTTCACCAGGGCGAGCACCGGCCCCTTCGGCCGCAGATCGTCCAGGACCGCGTCGACGGCGAAGTCCGCGATCTCCCGGGAGGTCATCATCGGACGCCGCTCACGCCCCGGCTCCCCGTGGATACCGATGCCCAACTCCAGCTCGCCCTCCGGCAGATCGAAGGTCGGCGACCCCTTCGCCGGCGTCGTACAGGCGCTCAGCGCCACCCCGAAGCTCCGCGAGCGCTCGTTCACGCGCCGGGCCACCGCCTCGACCCGCTCCAGCGGAGCGCCCGCCTCGGCGGCCGCGCCCGCGATCTTCTCCACGAACAGCGTCGCCCCGGTCCCGCGCCGCCCGGCCGTGTAGAGGCTGTCGGTCACCGCCACGTCGTCGTCGACGAGCACCTTGGCGATCTGCACGCCCTCGTCCTCGGCGAGTTCGGCGGCCATCTCGAAGTTGAGGACGTCACCCGTGTAGTTCTTCACCACGAACAGCACGCCGGCGCCGCTGTCCACCGCGGCCGCCGCCCGCACCATCTGGTCCGGCACGGGGGACGTGAACACCTCGCCCGGACAGGCCGCCGCCAGCATCCCCGGGCCCACGAACCCCGCGTGCAGCGGCTCGTGCCCCGAGCCGCCGCCGGACACCAGGGCCACCTGCCCGGCCATCGGCGCGTCCCGCCGCAGCACGACCCGGTTCTCCACGTCGACGGTCAGCTCGGGATGCGCGGCGGCGAGGCCCCGCAGCGCGTCGGCGACCACGGTCTCCGGAACATTGATCAACATGCGCATGAACACCTCCAGGTGAGGTTGTGCGGCGCGGCCGTCCCGGCTGGGCCCGGCCGCCCCAGCAGTATCCGTGGCGAGCGGCCCCGCGCCCAGACGGCCGCGATCACCGCGTGGCGCCACCGCCCCGGCAGCGGGATCCTGAAAGGAGAGGGGCCGCGCGGCGTGTCCGCGTGGGCCCGCGGGCACGAGGGCACGAGGAGGCAGACCATGACACGACACCTGGAGTGGAAGGTCGGCCTGGATCTGGAAGAGGACGGCGGCAGGACCAGGGCGGAGGCGCACCTGGACACCGGCACGTCGACCCTCACCGGCCACGGCACCGCCCGGTGCAACCCGGCGGACGTCGACATCCCGGCGATCGGCGACGAGCTCGCCGCGAGCCGGGCCATGAAGGATCTGGCCGGACAGCTGATGAGGGAGGCCAACCGGGAGATGGAGGCCGTCGGCGCCGACACCGTGCCGCGGCGCACCGGACCCGGATACGGCTGGCCGGAGGCGGTCGAGTAGACCGCCCGTCCCGCGAACCCGGGCCCGCCGGTGCCGAGAGCACCGACGGGCCCGGCAGGTGGGCGATCTGCTCCGCCCGGCGCTATCGGCTCCGCTCCTCGGCCGGAGGGGCCGGTGGGGCCGGTAGGGCTGGTGGGGTCCATCGGCTCCGCCCCTCGGCCGGTGGGGCCGGTAGGGCTGGTGGGGTCGGTGGGGTCGGTGGAGCCGGCGCGGCCGGCGCGGTCAGCCCCGCTCTTCCGGCTCCTGCTCGTCCTCGTACGCGAGCCGGTCCACGACCTCCACCACCCCGTCCACGTCCTCGCAGAGCCGTACCAAGATGGGCGCGACGCTCCGCCGCGGCAACGTCCCGGTCAGCGTCACCCGCCCCTCGGCCACGTCGATGTGCAGGGACGCGGGGGACAGACCCAGGATCCTGGTGACGACGTCCTCCAGGATCTCCTCCTGGATGGCCCGGTCCCGCCGCAGGAACAGCTGGAGCAGATCGCTCCGGCTCAGCACCCCGATCAGCCGCCCGTCCGCGTCCACGACCGGCAGCCGCTTCACCCGGTGGCGCTCCATCAGCCGCGCCGCCTCCACCGCCGTCCACGACGGGCGGGCCACCACGACCGGGCTCGACATCATGGCCTCCGCGGTGCTCGGCCCGTCCTTCGTTGTGTGCCGGCGCAGCAGATCGGCCTCGGAGACCACGCCCACCGGCCGGTTCTCCTCGTCGACCACGGGCACGGCGGTGATGCCGTACTCGTCGAGCAGCCGGGCGATCTCCTTGAACGGAGTGCCGGGCTGGACCGCCACCGCGGTCGGTGTCATGAGGTCGGCGACACTGCGGTGCCTCATCGTTCGTCCCGTCCCTTCTCGGCTCCTTTGTCCATGATCCCTCACGGACGGGAGCCGAGGCGGAGGGCCCGGGAAACGGGACGTCAGTAGCCGGGTGCCGTGGGGGCCGGCGACGACGAGCCGGGCGAGGAGGAGGCGGGCGGTGTCGAGGCGGGCGACTTCGAAGCCTGCGGATTCGTCGGCACCGGCAGGTTGAACACGTGGTTCGGGGTCACGATCTCCGTGATCGCCTGCCCGAACAGCGTGCTGGGCTCGATGTTGTCGTGCAGGATGTCGGTGTTGAGCTCCACCACCACCGTGGCCCGCTCCTGCGGCAGATAGATCGCCAGCGCTTCGTAGCCCGGCAGCGAACCGTTGTGACCGAGCCAGCCCTGGACGTTGAAGATGCCGAGGCCGTACCCGGCGCCCGCTACCCCGGTCGGCAGGGTCTTCAGCCGCTGCGCCTGCGTCTGGGCCGTCAGCAGCTCACCGGTGGCCAGCACCTTCGCCCACGTGCGCAGGTCCTGCATGTCGGAGATCATCGCACCGGCCGCCCAGCCCCACGACGGGTTCCAGTTCGTGGAGATCTCCTCCTTGCCCGACGCGGTCTGGACGGTGTAGCCCTGGGCGTGCGGGCTCGGGAACGCCGCATCGGTCGGGAAGACGGTGTGCTTGAGACCGGCCGGCTGGACGACGTTCTTGGCGATGAAGTCGTGCAGCGGCATGCCGCCGGCCTTCTCCACCACCAGGCCCAGCAGGATCAGATTGGTGTTGCAGTACTCGAACTCCGCGCCCGGCTGGAAGTTCACCGGATGCTTGAACGAGTAGTCCAGCAACTCCTGCGGGGTGAACGGCCGGTCGGGGTCGGTCGTCAGGGCCTTGTAGAAGCCCGGGTCGAACGAGTAGCTGAACAGGCCGCTGCGCATCTCGGCGAGCTGCCGCAACGTGATCCGGTCCCCGTTGGGCACGCCGTCGAT
This sequence comes from Streptomyces sp. NPDC085481, assembly GCF_044541845.1. Classification (NCBI taxonomy): domain Bacteria; kingdom Bacillati; phylum Actinomycetota; class Actinomycetes; order Kitasatosporales; family Streptomycetaceae; genus Streptomyces; species Streptomyces sp. NPDC085481. Next base: position 110,979 of record NZ_JBITTJ010000011.1, on the reverse strand, counting down.
GTACTTCCCGATCGGGTCGTCGAGACCCAGCTTGCCCTGGTCGACGAGTTCGAGCATGGCCGTGACCGTGAAGGTCTTGGTCAGGCTGCCGATCCGCATGTTGAGGTCCGGGGTCATCGGCGCCTTCGTCGCCTTGTCGGCGACGCCGAACGAACGGATGTACTCGCCCTTGCCCGGCGCCGAAACCGCCACGATCACCCCGGGCACCTTCGTCTCCCGCAGCACCTTCTGGATCGCGGTGTCCAGTTGCGCTTGCACGGCAGGGCTGAGTGGGGTGAAGTCGTCACCCGAAGGGGAGGGTGCCGTGGTCGCCGCCGCGGCGGCCGCGATCGGTGGATCCGGGACCGTGACGCCGTACGCGGAACCCGCGACGGCCGGTACGGACATCGTCCCCGCCAGAGCCACACCGATGCAGAGCCTGCGCCAACGCGCCTGTGAGTTCCTCACGGCAGCCTCCTGCCAGACGAGGGCAACACTCCTCATCTCAGGCTAGGCCCGCGCCGCTGACCTCGCATGGCGAGCCCCTGGCCCCGGAACGGCCGTCGCTCATGCCCGGAACACGCCCGTCAGACAGGCGGTGAGCGACCCGACGGCGGGCGGTTCCAGCCGTGCTCCCAGATAGCCATCGGGCCGTACGAGCAAGGCCGTCGGGGCCCGTACGGCCCACATCCGGGCGAACTCGCCCCGCGCGTCCCGGTATACGGGCAGCCCGGGCGGACCGGCGCCGTCAGGACCGGCACCCTCGCCCGCGAGCACGACGCAGGACTCCACGGCGCCGTCCGACAATTCGGCGGCCGCGGCGGCGAGTTCCGGGAAGTCCGCCGCCGAGTCGTCGGCGCCGTACAGCAGCAGGACGTGGTCCCTGTCCCGCAACAGGTCGTAGAGGCGCAGGGGTTGGACCGCGAGCGCCGTGGTGAGGCCCGTACAGTCCGGGGCGCGGTCGCCGGGCCGGGGGCCCCACGGGCTCGCCCCGACGGCCGTGGCCGTCGTGTCGGCCGCGCCGCCGACGGCCCGGTCCGGCGCGGCCACGATCGGACTGCCCCGGTAGCCCACGAGCAGTTGCGCCTCGCGCAGCATCAGCGTCTCCGGGTCCTCCGGGTCGGCCTGCATCCCCTGGGCCGCGTGCCGCACGGTACGCCCGACGACCTCCTCGCCGACCGGGTGCCGCTCGGCGTCGTAACTGTCGAGCAGCCCGGGGGCCGCGCTGCCCGCGGCGGCCAGGGACAGCTTCCAGGCCAGATTGCAGGCGTCCTGGATGCCGGTGTTCATGCCCTGCGCACCCGTCGGGGGATGGATGTGCGCCGCATCGCCGGCGACGAACACCCGGCCCTCGCCATAGCGGTCGACCAGCCGGTGGCTGATCCGGAACACCGACGACCAGCGCAGTGTGGAGGCCGTCGCCGGCTGCGGCGAGAGGCGGTCGAGCACCTTCTGGATGTCGGCGAGCCCCGGCGCCCGCCCGCCCTGCTCCAGACCGTGCGCCACTCCGTCCCCGCCCGCCCCCACGCCCTCGAGCCGCCTGCTCGCGGAGAGTTCGGGCGGCACCGTCATCGACATGCGGTAGCGGCCGCGGCCCGGCAGCGGAATGCACACCAGGATGTCGTCCACGGCCCCGTCCGCACCCCGGTGCATCGAGCGCACCCCGTATCCGGACGGCAGGTCCCAGTCGACCTCCACGTCGCCCAGCATGTACTCCTCGGGGAACGCCCCGCCCTCGAAACCGAGACCGAGCCCCTTGCGCACCACACTGTGCGCGCCGTCGCAACCCACCAGATAGCCGCAGCGGACCTCCTCCTCGGCCGGCGGTCCCGCGTCCACGGCGGTGACCAGACGGGCGGACACGCCGTCCGCGTCCTGCTCGAACGACACCAGCTCCGTGCCGCGTTCGATCCGCGTGCCGAAGCGGCCCAGGAACTCCTCGAGGATCCGCTCCGTCTCGTACTGGGGCAGCGCGGCGAACCGGTAGGGCACCTCGGCCGGCAGCGAGAGTTCGATCCGGGGCTGCTCGACCCCGTCGACATACCACAGCTGTCCCCGCATCGGGATGGCCGCCTCGAGCACCGCCCGCACGCAGCCCATCCGGTCCCAGACCTCCAGGGTCCGCGGCTGGATGCCGACCGCCTTGGCGTACGGAAGCCGGGCGAGGAGCCGGTCGACGATGCGGACCGTGGAGCCGCGGCGGCGCAGCTCGGCCGCCGCGGTCAGCCCGACCGGACCCGCTCCGACGACCAGGACGTCCAGGAGGGACGGGGACCTGCCGCCCGGGGCACGGAAGGTGTCGCTGTCGTTGCGCATCGCCGGCGCCTCCTGACGCAGGGGCTGACACGGGGCCCGGCACAAGGGCCTGGCCGAGCGCCCGGCGCAGGGCCCCTCCACCATCGTCTGCCGCCCGCCACGCCCGCGCACCCGCACCGCCGGCCTCCGTCACTCCAGATCGAGCACCTCGCGCAGCGCCGCGACCGCGTGGTCCCGGTGCTCGTCGAGGCAGCGCACCGCCGCCTCGACGTCGCCGTTGCGCAGGGCCGAGATCACGGCGCGATGCTCGCGGACGGCCAGCTCCCGGTGCGGGTCCTCGGCGTAGTAGAGCGAGCGGTACGCGTCGGTCGCGTCCCACAGCGTGGCGATCAGCCGGACCAGGCGCGGCATGCCCGAGGCTTCGATCAGCGCGAAGTGGAAGCGGCGGTTGGCCTCGGCCATCGCCGTGACGTCCCCGCCCTCGGCGGCCCGTTCCACCTCCCGCTGGATCTCCTCCAGGACGCCGACCGTGCCGTCCGGCATCTCGACGACGGCCGCGCGGACCGCCTCCGTCTCCAGGAGCCGGCGGATCCGGTAGATCTCCTCCAGGTCCTCCAGGGACAACTCGGCGACGAAATAGCCCCGGTGGACGTGGTGCACCACCAAGCCCTCCGCCTCCAGCGACTTCAGCGCCTCGCGCAGCGGGACCCGGCTCACGTCGAGCCGTGCCGCCAGCGCGTCCTGCCGGATCGGGCCGCCCGGCCGCAACTCCCCGGTGGTGATGGCGCGCCGCAGCTCCGCCAGGACGAACTGCTGGGCGGTCGGTGGCCGTCGTCTCTCCAGCGCGGTGTCCATGGCCCGTGACCTTTCCCTCGACTGCGTGGCGTACATCTTCCTACGACCCGTGGTCCGTGCGTCGCGGCCTGTGGACAACCGGCCGGTCCGGCTGCTGTCCGAGCTCGGCCAGGAGTTCGTCGGTGTGTTCGCCCAGGCGCGGGGGAGCGGAGCGGTAGGCGGCCGGGGTGGCGCCGAGCGTGATCGGGTTCGCGACCTGTCCCGGGCCGGCCGCGGCCTCCGGGACGCGCGGGTGGAGCCCGAGGCGGTCGGCGAGGGCGAAGGCCCCGGCGAGGTCGTTGATGGGACCGCAGGGCACCCCGGCCGCGGTCAGCTCCTCGAACCAAGCGTCGGCCGTGCGCCCCGCGAGCGGTGCGGCGAGCGCGGTCGTCAGCTCCTCGCGGTGAGCGACCCGGGCCGCGTTGGTGGTGAACCGCGCGTCGTCGGCGAGGTGGGGCACGCCAAGGCGGGCGCACAGGGTGCGGAACTGCCGGTCGTTGCCGACGGCGAGGACGAGGGGGCGGTCGCTCGCCTCGAACACCTCGTACGGGGTGATGCTCGGGTGCCGGTTGCCCATCGCCCGGGGCACGACGCCGGCGGCGAGATGGGCGGCGGACTGGTTGGTGAGCGCGGAGAGCAGCGAGGTGAGCAGCGAGACCTCCACCCGCTGGCCCTCGCCGGTGCGTTCGCGGTGGTGCAGCGCGGCGAGGATGCCCATGCCGGCGTGCAGACCGGTGATGACGTCGACGAGGGCGACGCCGGCCTTGGTGCCGGTGCCGCCGGGTTCGCCGGTGATGCTCATCAGGCCGCCCATGGCCTGGACGAGCAGGTCGTAGCCGGGCAGGTGGGCGCCGTCGACCGCGCCGAAGCCGGTCACCGAGCAGTACACGAGGCCGGGGTTGGCGGCCCGCACCTGCTCGTAGTCGAGGCCGAGCTTGTCCATGGTGCCGGGGCGGAAGTTCTCCACGAGGACGTCGGCGCGGTCGACGATCGCGCGGGCCTTCGCCAGGTCGGCGGGGTCGGTCAGATCGAGTGTGACGGACCGCTTGTTGCGGTTGACCCCGAGGAAGTACGTGGCCTCGCCGTCGGCGAACGGCGGCCCCCAGGCGCGGGTGTCGTCACCGGATCCGGGGCGTTCGATCTTGACCACCTCGGCGCCGAGGTCGGCGAGCAGCATCGTCATGTAGGGGCCGGCGAGCACCCGGCCGAAGTCGGCGACGACGATTCCGGACAGGGCGCCGGGCGTGGCCGGCTCCGCATGCTCCGCGTGCATTCCGCTCTCCTTCGTCGGCGATCGGATTCACCGGGACCGTATGCAGCGGAGATCGGATATTCAATACTGGATCCAATATCCGATCCGGGGCTAGGCTGCGGCACGCCGAGTTGCCACAGTCGCCAGGAGGCCGTCCGTGAAGTCGTCGCCGAAGCCGTCGCGTTCGACCCAGTCCTCGCCCGTCCACCCCCTCGATCTGCTCGCGATCGACGGACTGCTGACCGACGAGGAGCGGGAGATCCGCCGCACCGTACGCGCCGCCGCGGACCGGGAACTGCGCCCGCACGTGGCCGGCTGGTTCGAGCAGGGGGCCATCCCCGCCCGGGAACTCGCCCGCACCCTCGGCGGCCTCGGCGTCCTCGGCATGCACCTGGAGGGCTACGGCTGCGCCGGCACCAACGCCGTCGCGTACGGCCTCGCCTGTATGGAACTCGAGGCCGTCGACTCCGGCCTGCGCTCGCTCGTCTCCGTACAGGGCTCGCTCGCCATGTACGCGATCTGGAAGTACGGCTCCGAGGAGCAGAAGCGGCAGTGGCTGCCCGGGATGGCGGCCGGCGAGTACATCGGCTGCTTCGGCCTCACCGAGCCGGACGCCGGATCCGACCCGGGCGCCATGCGCACCAACGCCAAGCGCGACGGTTCCGACTGGGTGCTCAACGGCACCAAGATGTGGATCACCAACGGCTCCGTGGCCGACGTCGCCGTCGTCTGGGCCCGCACCGAGGACGGGGTCCGCGGCTTCGTCGTCCCCACCGCGACCCCCGGCTTCAGCGCACCCGAGATCAAGCAGAAGCTGTCCCTGCGCGCCAGCGTCACCAGCGAGCTCGTCCTCGAGGACGTCCGCCTGCCCGCCGACGCGATGCTCCCCGGGGCCCGCGGCCTGTCCGGCCCGCTCGGCTGCCTCAACGAGGCGCGCTTCGGCATCGTCTTCGGCGCCCTCGGCGCGGCCCGCGACTGCCTGGAGACGGCCATCTCCTACGCCGCCGACCGCACCGTCTTCGCCCGGCCGCTCTCCAGCTACCAGCTGACGCAGGCCAAGCTCGCCGACATGTCCCTCGAACTCGGCAAGGGCATGCTCCTCGCCCTCCACCTCGGCCGCCTCAAGGACGCCGGCGAGCTCACCGCCGAGCAGATCAGCGTCGGCAAGCTCAACAACGTCCGCGAGGCCATCGCCATCGCCCGCGAGTGCCGCACCATCCTCGGTGCCAACGGCATCACCCTGGAATACCCGGTGCTGCGCCACGCCAACAACCTCGAGTCGGTCCTCACCTACGAGGGCACCAGCGAGGTGCACTCCCTGGTCATCGGCAAGGCGCTCACCGGCGAGCAGGCCTTCCGCTGAACCGACGGACGAGCCGGTCCCAGCGCCGGACCGCCGCACCCGCGCGGCAAGACGCGTAGACCTGCACGGACTGCCCGAATGCCACGGGGCCGTGGCCAGGCCCTGGGCCCGTCCGGCGGGTCAGGGCCGGAGCGGCCCTAGCCGGCCGTCACCCGGCTCACGAACCCGTTGAGGTTGCCCATCATCCGGTCCACCTGCTCCGCCACGGTCAAGGACTCCTCGTGACGGGTGCCGCGCAGCTTGGGCTGGCGCTTGCCGCGGACGTAGAGGGGGCAGGCCAGGTCGGCGCAGACGTACGTGCCGACCGTGTTCCCCTCGCGGCCGCGGCTGCCGGCCAGCGGCGCGGCCAGCAGCGTCACGCCCGAAGAGGCGTGCGCGGTCAGGCAGATCTGGCACATGCTCGACTTCACCGCGCTGGTACGGCCCGCGGACGGCACCCGCAGGGTGATGCCGACCAGGCCCTCCGGGCGCGGCACGACGAGATGGGCGCGCAGCGGCGCGCCCGGGTCGACCCAGCCCAGGAAGTCGAGGTCGTGCCAGGGCAGTTCGGCGAAGTCGAGAGGCAGTTTCATGCGGGCGGCGTCGCCCTTCGTGCAGTTCACGAAGGACGAACGGATCTGTTTGTCGGTCAGAGCTTCCACTCTGGGACGGTACCCGGACTCCTTGCCCCAGGCATCCGGTTATCGGAGGGGTCGGAGGCGCCGGGCCGTCCCTCAGGCCACCCAGTCCGGCAGGCCCGGGTCGGAGATCCGGGCCGGAGCCCCTTCCAGGGCAGCCGCGAGCCGCTCGGCGGCCGTCTCGTACACCTCGCCCGGCAGGGCGTACGGGATGCGCAGCCGGTGCTCGTGGGTGCCCGGGTCGACCCCGAAGCGGGCGCCCCCCTCGACCCGTACGCCGTGGCGCAGGGCGCGCGCCGCGAGCTGCGAGGCGATCGGGCGCCCCAGGTCGATCCACAGGCACATGCCGCCCGGCGGAAGGGTCCAGCGCCAGTCGGGAACGTGCCGGGCGAGCGCCGTCACCAGCGCCTCCCGGCGCCGGCGCAGCTCGGCCGCGCGGCCGGGCAGCAGCGGGTCGATCCGGTCCATCAGGGCGACCGCGACCAGCTGGTCGAGGACCGAACCCGCAAGGTCGTGGGTGATCCGCACCCGGGCCAGCTCCGTCACCATGCGCGAGGAGGCCCGCGCCCAGCCGACCCGCAGTCCGCCCCAGCAGCTCTTGCTGAGCGAGCCGACGCTGATGATCTGCTCACCGGTGCCGGGGCCGGCCGACGCGGCGAACGGCGCCGGCGCCGGCACGTCCAGGGCGATGTCGGCGAGCGTCTCGTCCACCACCAGCCAGGTCCCGGTGGCACGCGCCGCCGCGGCCACCTCCCGCCGCTGCTCCTGCGGCATCAGACGGCCCGTCGGATTGTGGAAGTCGGGGATCAGATAGGCGAGGCGCGGCGCGGTCTGCCGCAGCGCCGCGTCGATCAGACCGCTGTCCCAGCCCGCCTCGGTCACCGGTACGGGGGTGATCCGCAGCCGGTGGCCGCGCATGGCGTCGAGGGCGTTGGTGTACGAGGGGTTCTCGGCCAGTACCCGGTCGCCGGGCCCGCCGAGCAGGGCGAGCGCCAGGGTGAGGGCCTGCTGGGCGCCGGTCGTGACCAGGATCTGCTCCGGCCGGGTCGGCAGGCCGCGGGCGGTGTACCGGTCGGCGATGGCGGCCCGCAGTTCGGGCAGTCCGTACGGGTGGTAGCCCTGGGTGGTCGCGTAGCGGGGCAGCTCGGCGGAGGCGGCGGCCAGCGCATCCGCGAGCACCTCCGCGGGAGCCTCGGGAGAGGCCAGTGCGAGGTCGATCACGGCTCCGGTGTCGCCGTGGATCGCCGCCGGCCCGATCGGCGACTGGCCCTCGGGAAGCGCCGTCCAGGTACCGGCGCCCTGCCGGCTGTGCGCGTAACCGCTCTCCCGCAGCAGGTCGTACGCGGAGGTGACGGTCGTCCGGCTCACCCCGAGCGCCATCGCGAGCTCCCGCTCGGCGGGCAGCCGCATCCGCAGCGCCACCCGGCCGTCGAGCAGCGTCTCGCGCACCGCCCGGGCCAGCTCCCGGTAGCCGAAGCGGCCTTCGGGCGGCGGGGTGAGCAGGGCCGCCAGCTGACGGCCGCTCAGCATGCGGTCCGCCACGGCGACCACGGACCGGACCACTCGACCCTCTGCCATGCCAATCACTCCCCATTGGCTCTGCTGTCCAGGCCAATAAGCCTACAGACTCTGCGTCAGTGGCCTGGAGGCCACAGGGGAGAGGAGAACCGATCATGTCCGGACACTTCACCGACCGAGACGAGCGGGAGTGGCAGCGGCGGGCGGAGCAGAGGATCGCCGCGCCAGGGGATATCGGATTCGGATATTGGATCCAATCTCTGCGACGTGCGCTGCGGCACCGCGACAGCCCCTCGCCGCCCGCTCGCCCCGCCTCAGCCCATCGGCTGAGGCTCCGACAGCTCCGCTGACCCGCTCGTGCCGGCGCCCTCCGGGGCGGTGTCCGCCGACGCCGACGAGTCGCTCGGCGTTCCGTCACCGGGCGTCGAGTCGCCCGGCGACGGTGTCGACGTGGAGGGTGACGGGGTCGTGGTGGAGGGGCAGGGGGGCGGTGTGACGCCGTCGCTCGGTGTGGGGGTCTCCGTACCCGTGATCGTCACACAGGGCACCGGCGTGGTCGGCGACGTCGGGGGCGACGTGGGTGGGGAGGTCGAGGGGGAGGCCGGCGGGGAGATCGTCGGAGGCGGCGGCGGAGTCGTGTGCTGGTCGTGCCGGCCGGTGTCGCCCGACTGGCGGGCGGTCCAGCGGTCGGTCCGCGGGTCGTAGATCACGAAGATGTCGACCACCGTCACCGAGGGCTTCACGACCACCAGGTTGCTCGTGCGGTAGCCGGGCCAGGCCGTGCCGACGGGTTTGGCGGACTGCTGGGCGACCGCAGGCGTCAGCGGATTGCCGCACGCGCAGCGGACCCGCGGCACCCCGCGGTCGTCCACCATGACCGCCGTACCCGCCTGGAGCACCGACTGGTACGGGACGGGGGAGCCGTCCCGGAAGCCGTGGTTGGTCACCCGGGTGTCCACCCGCAGCTGAAGCGGGGTCAGGGAGCGCAGATAGCCCGGGACCTCCTCGGTGGCGAGGCCGAGGACCTTCGCGAAGGCCGCGTTCTTCGCGGGCTCTTCGGAGAGGAAGCGGATCTGCTGCTCGACGTCGCAGCTCGCGACCCGGTGCGTCCCCCCATAGAGCCCGGGCGTCGAACCCGAGACGGTGAGCGCCCGGTCGGCGTCGGCGCCGGTCCGGCTGGGCAGGGGCACGGGCGACACCGGGGCGGCGGCGCTGCGGGCCGTGGAGCGGGTGAAGGGATCGGGGCCCGTGGCGGAGGTGTTCTGCAGGAAGACCTCGCCGCCCGCGGTGTCCGCCTCGTTGTCCCCGCCCCCGTCGCTGCGGGTGAGGACCACGACGAGCGCGATCGCCGCCACCAGGACGGCCGTCAGCGACGCGACCTTGGGTACGGAGCGCCACCACGGGCCCCCGCCCGCGCCGCCACCCCCCGTACCGCCGCCGGAACCCTCCCCGGACCCGTCGCCGCCCCCGCCTGCCCCGCCGGAGCCTCCGCCGCCGGCACCACCCCCTGAACCGCCCCCCGAGCCACCGCCCGGACCACCCCCAGAGCCGTCGCGCGGTGGCTCCGCCGGCGGGGGCGTGGCCTGGCCGGGGTGGGTGCTCGGGCCCGAGAGGGGGCCCGCCGGAGGGCCGGTGGGGGGAATCGAGGGCTTGCCGGACGGGGGGTGGGAAGTCACGTTTTTCCCTTTCTTCCGTTCCGCGCCCATTGTGTGCGCCGACCCGGTCACGCCCGCAAGCGGACCGCACCCGCCGGCATTAGCGTGGGCACGTGAGCAGTCGGCTCCCCACCCCACCCAGCCCGGCCGCCCCCGCGCGCGCCAACGGGCACCTCGCCCGCGACGTCGCCCTGGCCCTCGGCACGGTCCTCGCCGCCCTCCTGGCCATGGCCGTCACCGCCGCCCTCGGCCTGTGGGCCGCCGGCGCGGCGGACCTGCCCGGCGGCTTCGGCTCCTTCGTCGCCGTCCTCGCCGCCGTCGTCGCCATGGCAGCGGGCGGCCAGGTCGGCCTGTCCGGTGATGCCGGTTCGCTCGCCGGCACCCAGGCCGAACTGACCGCCATGCCGCTCACCGTCACCCTGGTGGGCGCACTCGTCACCGGCTTCTGCTTCCTGCGCCCCCTGCGCCACCACGCCGTCGCCCGCACCCGGGACCTGCTCGCCCTGGCCGTACCCACCGTCGTGTTCTGGCTCGCCGCGCTCGGCGGCCTCAGCGCGCTCGCCCGGCACGACTTCCCGATCACCCTCGGCGGCGACACCAGCCGGGACACCGGGGACCTCGGCGACCTCTTCAACGACCTTCTCGACGCGGTCGACCCGTCCGTCGGCTTCCGCACCGACGTCGGTCCCACGCTCTTCTACGGACTGCTGTGGATCCTCGGCGTCCTCGTCATCGCGCTGCTGGTCTCCCGCAGGACCCCGCTGCCGCCCCGCCTCGTACGCCACCACGAGGCCGTCCGCCCGGCCGCCTCCGCGATGCTGTTCCTGCTCCTCGCGTACGTGTTCGTGGGCCTCGTCATCGGCGTGGTCGTCGCCGCGAGCAAGGGGCACGTGCCCGAGACCCTCGCCGTCCTGCTGCTCGGCCTGCCCAACATCAGCTGGCTCGCACTCGGCGTCGGCATCGGCGGCTCCTGGGAGGGCCGCGTGGACGGCCCGTTCGGCCTGCCCATGCCGCAGATCCTCGACTCCGTCCTGCGCAGTGGCGACGGCGGCAGGGAACTGTCGACCGTCGACCTGTCCACACTCGCCTCCTACGACGGGCGCGCCTGGTGGCTGCTGCCGATCGCGGCCGTGCTGGTGCTCGCCGCCGCCTTCGTCATGGCCGTACGCTCCCCGGCCCGCATCCGGCTGTGGCAGCACGCCCTCCACCTCGGGATCGCCTTCGCCGCCACCATGCTGGTCGCCGCCCCGCTCACCTTCGTCGAGGCCCGCTTCGGCCTGTCGATCCTCGGCATCGGCGAGCTCGAATCGCTCGGCGCGGAGGTCGTGCTCCGCCCGCACATCTGGGAGATCACCGGCCTCGCCCTGCTCTGGGGCCTCGTGGCGGGCTTCCTCGGCGGCCTGCTCGCCACACCCGTCCGCCGCCGCGGCGCGATCGAGACACACGACGACGCCCCGAGACACTCCCCGAAGAACCCGCCCGAGCAAGCCCCGTGAACAGACCCTGGACGAGCGGCTCTCACAGCTCCCTGAACACCGGCCGCGCCCACGCCGGCGGCTCAGGCGGCGCCCCCTGCGGCCACTCCCCGCTCCCACCGGGGGGCGTCTCGCGACTGCTCACCCCCCGTTCCAGCGCCTCCCGCAGCTCGGCCACGAACTCCAGGCACGTCCGGTATCGCTCCTCCGGAACCTTCGCCAACGCCTTCGCCATCACCGCGTCCGCCGCCTCCGGCAGCCCCGCGCGCTCCTCCGACAGCGGGGGCGGCGGGTCGTACTGCTGCGCCCACAGCACCGCGATGTCGTCGTCCCTGCGGAACGGCACCACCCCGGTCAGCATCTCGAAGACCACGCACGCCAGGCTGTAGACGTCGCAGCGGCCGTCCACCGGCTTGCCCGAGATCTGCTCGGGCGCCACGTAGTCCAGCGTGCCGACGAACTGCCCCACCGTGGTGAACCCGGTCAGGGACAGCGACTTCTTCGTCAGGCCGAAGTCGGTCAGGTACACGTGCTCCGGGTGGTCCCGGTCGGTGCCCTCGGCCACCAGGATGTTGCCCGGCTTCACGTCCCGGTGCACCAGGTCGTGCGCGTGTGCCGCGTCCAGGGCGGAGGCCACCTGCACCGCGATCCGCCCGGTCGTCACCGGGTCGAGCGCACCCTCCCGGTCCTCCAGAGCCCGCAGGTCCTGCCCCGGCACGTACCGCATCGCGATGTACAGCACCCCCTCCGTCTCACCCGCCTCGAAGACCGGCACGATGTGCGGGTGGTCGATCGCCGCGGCCACCCGCGACTCGTGCGCGAAGCGCTTGCGGAAGGTGTCGTCGCGGGCCAGCTCCGGGGCGAGCAACTTCAGCGCCACCCTACGGTCGAGCCGCAGGTCACGGGCTCGGTAGACCACCGCCATGCCGCCGCGCCCGATCTCGGCCTCGACCTCGTAGCCCGCGATCCGCTTGCCGGGGAGTCCCGAGTCCCGGCCCGCGGGAAGCCCGCCCGCCGTGTCCCGGTCCGGGTCCACCCCGCCCATCAGCCTTCACCCGGCCCGTCCGCACCGGGCGCACCGGGCGCCTCGGTCGCGTCCGGCACCGGCGTGTCCGGCGCGTCCGGCACCGGCGCGTCCGGAGCGACCGGCGCGTCCGGCCCCTCGGGAAGCACCTGCGGCAGCTGCGGCAGCTCCGCCACCACCTGCGTCGGCTCGTGCGAAGGCCCCGCGTCCGCCACGGCAGCGCTCACCCCCGACGATCCCACGCCCGTCACCGACGGCGCCGACGAGGTCGCGTACGTGCTCAGCCCGGTGCCGTCGCAGTACACCCACCGCTCGTGTTCCGCGTCGAACAGCCACAGCGACTCCCCGTCCACCACCATCCCGACCCGCAGCCCGTGGGTGCGCCGCCGGAACGTCTCGCCGTCCACCCGGTCTCCCGCCAGCTCCTCCGCGGCCCGCCGGTAGCGCCCCAGCGCGTCCTCGACCCGGGCGATCAGCGGCCTCGGGTCGGCCGTCCGGGTGAGCGGCGCGCCGGCGGCAGGCGGATCGGTGGGCACGGCGACGAGGAGCCGGGCGTCGACCCAGGCGGTCCAGCCGTTGGAGCACAGGATCTGCCCCCAGTCGCCGACCCGCTCCACCAGCTGCACCGGCAGGAACGCGTCCAGCGGCTCGGTGGGCAGCCCCGGGTCGGGCGCCTCCCAGGCGGGCAGCCCGTCGCGGGGTACGACATGGGTGGGCCGGAAGTCCGGCACGTACGGGAGTTCCGGTACGACGGCGTTCACGGCACGCTACCTCCGCATGACGACCGGCTCGTGCCGGCGCAGCAGCCGGGCGACGACGAGGCCGAGGACGACACAGAGCACCACCAGCATGCCCATGTCGAAGAGCCAGGCGCCCACGGTGTGGTGCATCAGGGGGTCCGCCGTCTTCTCGCTCGGCGCGATCCGGCCGATGTCGATGGTGGCGCCCATCGCCGCGAACGCCCACCGCGACGGCACGAGCCACGCCAGCTGCTCGAGGACCGGCGTCCCGCGCACGTTCACGAGCGCGCCGCAGAACACCACCTGGACGATGGCGAGGAGGACGAGCAGCGGCATCGTCACCTCCTCCTTGCGCACGAGGGCGGAGACGAACAGGCCGAGCATCATCGCCGTGAAGGCGAGCAGCGCGACGGCGAGGGTGAGCTCCACGAGCGGCGGCATCAGGACGCCTTCGCCGCCCGGCACGTTGAGCGGGACGCCGATCAGCGCGACCAGGGTCAGGACCACCGCCTGGACGACGGTGATCAGGCCGAGGACCACGACCTTGGACATGAGGTACGCCGAGCGTGACAGGCCGACGGCTCTCTCCCGGCGGTAGATGGTCCGCTCCTTGACCAGCTCGCGCACCGCGTTCGCCGCGCCGGTCAGCACGCCGCCGACGCACAGGATCAGCAGGACGTTCAGGGTGGACTCGGGGCCCAGCTCGCCCTCCGACAGGGCGCGGGCCATCGCGCCCATGACGAAGGGCAGCGCGATCATGATGGCCAGGAAGGTCCGGTCGGCGGAGAGGGCGGCGGCGTAGCGGCGTACGAGGGTACGCAGCTGGGACCACCAGCTCTGCGCCTTCGGTGGCGGCGCGGGCTCGGCCCCCGGTCGGGGCGGCGCCCCGGCGAGCGCGGCCGGGCCGGGCCGGACCATGACCTCCTGGATGTACCGGTGGTGGAAGCGCGACGCGCGGTACTGGCCCGCCCAGTCCCGGTCGCGGTCGTTCTCGAAGGCCTCGAACGCCTCCGGCCACTGGTCGAAGCCGAAGAAGCCGAGGGTGTCGCCGGGCGGACCGTAGAAGGCGACCCGGCCGCCGGGCGCGAGGACGAGCAGCCGGTCGCACACGTCGAGGCTCAGCACGCTGTGCGTGACGACGATGACGGTCCGCCCGTCGTCGGCGAGGCCGCGCAGCATGTGCATCACCGAGCGGTCCATGCCCGGGTCGAGGCCGGAGGTCGGCTCGTCAAGGAAGAGCAGGGAGGGCTTGGTGAGCAGTTCGAGGGCCACGCTCACCCGCTTGCGCTGGCCGCCGGAGAGACTGTGGATCGGCTGCCCGGCCCGCTCCACCAGGCCGAGCTCCCCGATCACCTCGTCCACCCGGGCGCGCCGCTCGGCGGGCGCGGTGTCCTCGGGGAAGCGAAGCTCGGCGGCGTACGCGAGGGCCCGTCGCACGGTGAGCTGGAGGTGCAGGATGTCGTCCTGCGGGACGAGGCCGATGCGCTGGCGCAGTTCCGCGTAGTCCCGGTAGAGGTCGCGTCCGTCGTAGAGGACCGTGCCCCGGTCGGCGGGCCGCTGGCCGGTGAGCGCGCCGAGAAGCGTCGATTTGCCGGCGCCGGACGGGCCGACGACGGCGAGCAGGCACTTCTGGCCGACGGGGAAGGTGACGTCGTCGAGGAGGGTCTTGCGGCCGCGGTCGACGGTCACGGCGAGCTCCTGCACGTCGAGGGAGACCTCTCCGGTGTCGGTGTACTCGACGAGGTCGCCGCCGATGAGGCAGAACGCGCAGTGGCCGATGCCGATGATGTCCTCGCCGGTCACGCGCGCGTGGACAACGGGACTGCCGTTGAGGAAGGTGCCGTTGTGGCTGCCGAGGTCGTGGATCACGTACGTGCCGTCGGCCTCCGCCCGCAGTTCGGCGTGGCGGCGGGAGACGGTGAGGTCGTCGACGACCAGGTCGTTGTCGGGGGCGCGGCCGATACGGACGCTGCGGGTGGGCAGGGGCCGCACGGACGTCGGCTGCCGGAAGGTGCCGGTCCGGGCGGGGTACGAGACAGGGGGCGGGGGCGGCGGCTCGGCTTCCCGCGCTCGTACGGGCGGCGGTACGGGCTCCGCGGCCGGCACCGGCGGTACGGGCTCCGCGGCCGGCACCGGCGGTACGGGCTCCGCGGCCGGCACCGGCGGTACGGGCTCCGCGGGCGCCTGCGGTACGGGCTCCGCGGGCGCCTGCGGTACGGGCTCGGCCGCCGCGGGAGCCGGGCCGGACAGCACCGCCAGCGGCCCGTCCGCCGGGTGTCCGAAGCGGATGACCGTGCCCGGGCCGACCGCGCCGAGGTCCACCCGGCGGTCGTCGGCGAAGGTGCCGTTCGTGCTGCCCTCGTCGGCGAGGGTCCAGTGGTCGCCGACCGTCCGCAGCGTCGCGTGGTGCCAGGACGTCCGGGCGTCGGCCAGGACGAAATCGCAGGTGGGGTCGCGTCCGAATCGATAGACGCGGCTCGGGTTCAACGCGGTCGCGTCCCCGTCGATCTCGAGGACCAGCTCGGGCGCGACAGGCGCGAAGGGCCGCTCTCCCATGGGTGAATCTTAACTTCGCGCACCCGTCCGTGCCCGTGCGAGCCGCCGGTATCGTGGGCGGGCTGCCTCCCGCCCGGGGAAGCGCAATCCGCACCGGCGAAACCGGCGAAGGGAGAGAACCGTGCCGAAGGCTGTCGCCCAGCGCCGTACCCGTACCCGGGCGGCCCTGCTGAAGGCGGCCCTGGAGACCTTCGCCGAGCACGGCTTCCACGCGGCGTCGATCGAGCAGATATGCGAGCGCGCCGGTTTCACGCGCGGCGCGTACTACTCGAACTTCGCCAGCAAGGAAGAGCTGTTCCTCGCCCTCTTCGACGAGCACAGCGAGCGGATCGTGCGGCGCCTGGCCGCGTCGATCGACGCGCTCGGCCCGGAGGACTACACGCTGCGGGGCCTCGCGGAGCTCGCCTCCCGGGTCGAGCCGGACGAGCGGGACTGGTACCTGGTGAGCACCGAGTTCACCCTGCACGCCATCCGCGACCCGCAGGCGGCGTGGGTGCTGGCCCGGCACGACGCGCGGCTGCGGGCCGAGATCGCCCGCGGCCTCGAGCTCGTGCTCGGCCGGGCCGGACGCGAACTCACCGTGGACGCCGACCGGTTCGCCCGCCTCATCGTCGCCCTGCGCGAGGGCGGTCTCGCGCAGAGCTACGTCGAACCGGCCGAGCTGCCCCCGGGCACGCTCGAACGCGACTTCCTCGCCCCGCTCCTCGAGTCCACCACCCGCCCGGCGAGCCCGCCCGCCCGGCCTGACACCCTCTGAGGCCCCACCCCTAGACCTTGCGGCGCCGGGATCATGCTGGCTACGGTCCTCAGAAAGCGCTTACCGCAGCACTCGGCCCACCGCCGGGGCAGACAGGGGAGTTCACCGCGTGCCCACCCAGGACGTCCTGATCTACACCCGCACCGCCGGCTACCGCCACGACTCCATCCCCGCCGCAGCCGCCGCCCTCGCCGAGCTCGCCGCCGCCGCGGGATTCGGCGCCGAAGCCACCGAGGACCCCGGTGCCTTCACCCCCGACCGGCTCGCCCGCTGCGCCGCCGTCGTCCTGCTGTCGACGACCGGCACCGTCCTCACCGACGCGGGCCGCGCAGCCTTCGAGACGTACGTACGAGGCGGCGGCGGTCTCCTCGCCGTGCACGCGGCGGCCAACGCCGAACCCGACTGGCCCTTCTACGGCGCCCTCCTCGGCACCCGCTTCGACGGCCACCCCGAGATCCAGCCCGGCACCGTGTGCGTCGACGACCCCGCACACCCGGCGGCGGCCCATCTGCCGGCCCGCTGGGAGTGGACCGACGAGTGGTACAACTTCACCGCCAACCCCAGGGCCACCGGCGTCCACGTCCTCGCCCGCGCCGACGAGACCCGCTACCGCGGCGGCACCCTCGGCGCCGACCACCCCCTGGTGTGGTGCCGCGAGGCCGCGCAGGACCGGGGCCGGGTCCTGTTCACGGCGCTCGGCCACGCCTCGGAGGCGTACGCGGACCCGGCCTTCCGCGCCCACCTCGCGGGCGCGCTCCACTGGGTGACGGGCCGCTGATCCCGTCACCCCACCGCCCCGCCCCGATTTGCGGCCCGGGCCAGGCCGCGAAAGGTTGACCGTGGGGGCGGAGGCCAGGAGGAGACGACATGGGCATCGCCACCGTGAACCCGGCGACCGGCGAGACACTGCGCACCTACGAGGCCCACGGGCCCGCCGAGGTGGAGCGCCGGATCGACGCCGCCCACGAGACGTACCGGCAGTACCGGACGACCTCCTTCGCGGAACGCGCCCGGCTGATGCGCGCCGCGGCCGCGCTGCTCGACGAGGACGCCGAGGACATCGCCCGGACGATGACCACCGAGATGGGCAAGCCGATCGTCGCCGCCCGCGCCGAGGCCGCCAAGTGCGCCAAGGCCATGCGCTGGTACGCCGAGCACGCCGAGGCCCTGCTGGCCGACGAGCACCCGGCCGAGCACGACGTCCAGGACGCCGGCGCCGACGTCGCCCGCGTCCACTACCGCCCGCTCGGGCCCGTCCTTGCCGTCATGCCGTGGAACTTCCCCCTCTGGCAGGTGATCCGCTTCGCCGCGCCCGCGCTCATGGCCGGCAACACCGGCCTTCTCAAGCACGCCTCCAACGTGCCCCAGACCGCCCTCTACCTCGGCGACCTCTTCCGCCGCGCCGGCTACCCCGGGGGCTGCTTCCAGACCCTCCTCATCGGCTCCGGCGCCGTCGAGGGCGTCCTGCGTGACCCCCGGGTGGTCGCCGCCACCCTCACCGGCAGTGAGCCGGCCGGCCGGTCCGTGGCCGCGATCGCCGGGGACGAGGTCAAGAAGACCGTTCTGGAGCTGGGCGGCAGCGACCCGTACATCGTCATGCCGTCCGCGGACATCCCGCGCGCCGTGAAGACCGCGGTCACCGCCCGCGTACAGAACAACGGCCAGTCCTGCATCGCCGCCAAGCGCTTCATCGTCCACCAGAACGTGTACGACGACTTCGCCGAGCGGTTCACCGCGGCGATGAACGCCCTCACCGTCGGCGACCCCCTCGACGACGACACCGACGTCGGCCCCCTCGCCACCGAACAGGGCCGCACCGACCTTGAGGAGCTCGTCGACGACGCCGTACGCAAGGGGGTCACCGTGCTGTGCGGGGCGGGCCGTCCCGAGGAGCTGCCGCGCGGCTGGTTCTACCGGCCGACCGTGCTCACCGGCATCACGCCGGAGATGCGCGTCCACCGCGAGGAGACCTTCGGCCCCGTCGCCACCCTCTATCCGGTCGCGGACATCGAGGAGGCCGTCGCCGTCGCCAACGACTCGCCCTTCGGGCTCAGTTCGAACGTCTGGACCCGCAACGACGCGGACGTCGCCTTCTTCGTACGGGACCTGGAGGCGGGCGGCGTCTTCGTCAACGGGATGACCGCCTCTCACCCCGCGCTCCCCTTCGGCGGGGTGAAGCGCTCGGGGTACGGGCGCGAGCTCTCCGGCCACGGCATCCGCGAGTTCTGCAACGCGACGACCGTCTGGCAGCGCGCCTGAGCGGCGTCGCCAGGCGGCGGCGCATCAGGGCAAGGGCAGGGTCCGGAACACCCGCGTGACGAGGGAGAAGGCACCGGCTCCCGCCACCCGTCAGTCGCGCGTCCACTCCAGGAGCTGCTCCGCGGACCAGGTGTTGATCACCCGGTCCGCGGGCACCTCGCACTCCTCCGCCCGCGCGCAGCCGGCGATCTGCCACTCCAGCTGGCCCGGCGCGTGCGCGTCCGTGTCCACCGCGAAGTACACCCCGGCGTCCCTCGCGAGCCGCAACAGCCGCAGCGGCGGATCGCGCCGCTCCGGGCGGCTGTTGATCTCGACCGCCGTCCCCGACTCGGCGCAGGCCGCGAAGACCCGCTCCGCGTCGAACTCCGACTCCGGCCGCAACCGGCCACCGCTCACCAGCCGTCCCGTGCAGTGGCCCAGCACGTCCATCAGCGGATTGCGCACCGCCCGCTCCATCCGGCGGGTCATCGCCGCCGCGTCCATCCGCAGCTTCGAGTGCACCGAGCCGACCACCAGGTCGAGCCGGTCGAGGAGTTCGGGCTCCTGGTCGAGCGAACCGTCCTCCAGGATGTCGCACTCGATACCGGTGAGCAGCCGGAACGGCGCCCACTCCTCGTTCAGCCGTGCCACCACGTCCAGCTGCTCGCGCAGCCGGTCAGGGGACAGCCCGCGCGCCACCTTCAGACTCGGCGAATGGTCCGTGAGCACCGCCCACTCGTGCCCGATGGTGGCCGCGGTCCGCCCCATGTCCTCGATGGTGCTGCCGCCGTCCGACCAGTCCGAGTGGAGATGGCAGTCGCCGCGCAGCGCCGCCCGCAAGGTCTCGCCGCCGGCCTGCGCTCCGGGAGACGGCAGCTCCTTCTCCAGTCGCTCCAGATACTCCGGCACCCGCCCCGCGAGCGCCTCGGCGACCACGGCCGCCGTCTTCGGGCCGATGCCCTTCACCGACTCCAGGCTGCCGGCCGCGGCCCGCCGCGCCACCTCGTCCGCGCCGAGAGCCGTCACGGCCGCCGACGCCGTACGGAAGGCGCGGACGCGGTACGTCGGAGCCTGTGAGCGTTCCAGCAGGAACGCGATCCGCTCCAGCGCCGCCACCGGGTCCATGGGCCGCACCTCCCTCCCGCTCAGTCCGCCGCGTTCGCGGAGGACGCAGCCGATGCGGGGGTGGGCGTGGCGGGGCCGATCTCGCACCACACCGCCTTGCCCTCGCCGCGCGGCTCCACGCCCCAGCGCGAGGCGAGCGCGTCCATCAGGAGCAGCCCGCGGCCCGAGGTGGCCGCCTCGCCCGGCGTGCGCCGCCGCGGCCAGGCGGACGACCGGTCCTGCACCGAGAGCCGCACCCGCCGCACCGGCTCCGGCAGCACCTCCAGGGTGAGGACCGCGCCGCCCTCGGTGTGCAGCAGCACGTTGACCAGGAGTTCGCCCGTCAACAGCTCGGCGTCGTCGGCGAGTTCGGGCATGCCCCAGTCCACGAGGGCCTGGCCCACCGCCGCCCGCGCGTCCGACAGGCCCTGCGGGTCGGCCTGGTGGATGTACTGGTGGATGCGCGGCGCCCGGGGGGTGCCCGGGTCGGGGCTGCGCCGCAGCACGAGCAGTGCCACGTCGTCGCCCGCACCCCACCGCTCCCACAGCTGCTCCGACAGGTGGTCCGCGAGCGCCTCCGCCTGGGGCGGGCCGGTGCTCACCGCCTCCGCGAGCGCCGCGAGGCCCGCCTCGATGTCCGTGCCCGGCTGCTCCACCAGACCGTCCGTGCACAGGACCAGGGTCTCGCCCGGCACCAGGTCGAGCCGGGTCTCAGGGAACTCCTCGTCGCCGAAGACCGTCGCCAGGCCCAGCGGCAGGCCGCCGCGCAGCTTCGGCCGGCCCACCCGCCCGTCGGTGTGCCGGATCAGCGGCCCCAGATGCCCCGCCCGCACCCCGCGTACGGTGCCGCCGACCAGATCCACCTGAGCGTAGGTGCAGGTCGCGAAGCGGTTGGTGTCGAGCTCGGCGAGAAACCGGGAGGCCCGGGCCAGGACCGTGGACGGGGCGTGGCCCTCACCCGCGTACGCCCGCAGCGCGATCCGCAGCTGGCCCATGATCGCGGCGGCGTGCGTGTCATGGCCCTGGACGTCGCCCACGACGACCCCGACCCGGCCGCGCGGCAGCGGGATCACGTCGTACCAGTCGCCGCCGACCTGCCGGCCGCTCCACGCCGCGTGGTAGCGCACGGCGATCTCGCCGCCGGTGATCTCCGGGATCCGGCGCGGCAGCATCGTCGCCTGGAGCCCGGTGGCCAGCTCCCGCTCCTCGTCGAAGAGGATCGCCCGTTGCAGCGACTGGGCCACGATCGCGGCAAGACCGAGCAGCAGGTTGCGCTCGTCGGCCTTGAAGGTGCTCGGGCGCCGGTAGAACAGCGCCATCCCGCCCACCGCACGGGCCTGCGCCACCAGCGGCAGATAGCAGGCCGACTTGAACGGCATCCGGGCCACGTACGGCGCCAGCTGGGGGAAGTCGCGCCCCAGCGTCGCAAACGCGGAGACGAACCGGGGCCGGCCGCTCAGCACCGCCTCCGCCAGCGGCAGCCCCCGGTCGAGCCGGCGGCTGCGGAAGTCGTCGAAGACCTCGAGGGACTCGCCGCTCAGCGCGATGATGTTGAGGGAACCGTTCTCCACGAGTCCGAGGGCGAGCCCGTCCGCGCCCAGCCGGGCGAGACCGCCCGGACCGGTCATGGCCGCGGTGACGTCGTCGACCGTCACCGCCCGCGACAGCGCGTGCGTCGTCCGCTCCACGATGGAGGTCTGCACCTCGCGGCGCTTCTCCAGGTCCAGGACGAACGCCGAATGCGTCACCTCGGCCGTGGCGTCGCGCACGATGCCCACGATCCGGTGCGCCATCCCGTCGTCCCGGCGCAGGATCCGCGCCTGCACGTGCGTCCATTGGGGGGTACCGTCGCCCTGTTCGAGCCGGACGTGCGCCGTGTACGAGGTCTCGCCGCCCGTGATGGCACGCCGGATCACCGCGTCCAGCCGGGCCCGCTCGTCGGGGTCCAGACCGCGCACCAGCGTCGTGGGCCGCCCGTCGAACGCGTCCGGGGCGACACCGAAGACCAGCAGCCCCGCGTCGTCGACATCGATGGTGCCCGTGTCGAGATCCCAGTCGAAGCTGCCGGTGCGGTTCATGGCGAGCCGCTCGGACGGCTCGATCTCGCCGCCGCGCGGGTTCCGCTCGTCATCGGTCATCTTCCCCATTGTCGAACCGGCACCCCCCGGACGCCATGGCGGCGACACGTCGCGTCGCGAATTCGGCAGAATGGCGCGGTGCAGCCGCCCTACCGCATCCTCGGACCCGCCCACGCCCCCGGCGCCGACGGCCGTGAGGCCGCCCTCAGCGGCGCCAGGCTCCGGGCGCTGCTCACCGCCCTGGCCGCGGCGGGCGGCCGGCCGGCCCGTACGGACGCGCTGATCGCCCAGGTGTGGGCCGGGGACGCCGAGGACCGGGCGTGGGCGGCCGAGCGCGGTGCGGGGGCGGCAGAGGGCCGGGCGGCGGCGGCCGGTGACCGCACGGCCGCCCTTCAGGCGCTGGTCGGGCGGCTGCGCCGGGCACTCGGACACGACGCCGTCGCCTCGACACCGGGCGGCTACCGGCTCGCCGCCGCGCCCGAGGACATCGACCTGTTCCGCTTCGAGCGACTGGCCGGTGACGGCGTACGGGAGCTGGACGCGGGCCGGCCCGAGCACGCCGCGCGGCTCCTCGACGAGGCCCTGGGGCTGTGGCAGGGACCCGCCCTCGCCGACCTGCCGGGCCACGAGGACGACCCCCTCGCCGTACGGGCCGAAAAGCGCCGCACCCGCGCCCGCCGCGACCGGCTCGCCGCCGCCGTCGCCCTCGGCCACGCCCAGGACGCCCTCGCCCCGCTGGCCGCGCTCACCGCCGAGCACCCGCTCGACGAACCCCTCCACGCGCTCCACCTGCGCGCCGCCGGCCGCCCGGCCGAGGCCCTCGCCGCGTACGAGACCGTCCGCCGCGCGCTCGCCGAACGGCTGGGCACGGATCCGGGGCCAGAACTCAGGGGCCTGTACGAGGAGTTGCTGGGAGGGGGCGGAGGGGAAGTGGTCGAAGCCACCCGGCGGCCGCTGCCCGCCGCACTCACCTCGTTCCTGGGCCGGGACGGCGAACTGGCCTCTCTCGCCGCCGAATTGCGGACCGGTCGGCTCGTCACGCTGCTCGGTCCCGGCGGCGTGGGCAAGACCAGGCTCGCCATGGAGGCCGCGCGGGGCGTCGAGGCCGCGGCGGACGGCCCGGAGGTCTGGGTCGCCGAACTCGCCTCCGTACGGGATGAGTCGGATGTCCCCGCCGCCGTCCTCACCGCCCTCGGAGCGCGCGAGACCCAGCTCTGGAGCGGCCCCGCCCTCGCCGATCCGGCCGGACGCGACCCGCTCTCGGCGCTGGTCGAGCACTGCGCCCGGCGCCGGATGCTGCTCCTGCTCGACAACTGCGAGCACGTGGTGGGCGCGGCGGCGCAGCTGGCGGAGGTGTTGCTCGAGCGTTGTCCGGGGGTGACGGTGCTGGCGACGAGCCGTGAGCCGCTGGGGGTGCCGGGGGAGTCGGTGTGGCCGTTGGGGCCGTTGCCCGCCGGGCCGGCGCTGCGGCTGTTCGGCGAGCGGGGTGCCGCGGTGCGGCCGGGCTTCCGGGTGGAGGAGGACGTGGAGGCGGCGGCGGAGATCGTACGGCGGCTCGACGGCCTGCCGTTGGCGATCGAGCTCGCGGCGGCGCGGCTGCGGATGCTGACGGCGCGGCAGATCGCGGACCGTCTCGACGACCGGTTCCGGCTGCTGACGTCGGGCGCGCGGACGGTGCTGCCGCGGCAGCAGACGCTGCGGGCGGTGGTCGACTGGTCCTGGGACCTGCTCGACGAGCCGGAGCGGGCGGTGCTGCGGCGGCTCTCGGTGTTCACGGGCGGCTGCGACCTGGAGGCGGCGGAAGCGGTGTGCGGCGGGCCCGCGGAGGGTGCTGGCGCGCTCGACGTCCTCGGTTCCCTTGTCGACAAGTCGCTCGTCGTCGCGACTCCTGGTGAGAGCGAGATGCGTTACCGCCTCCTGGAGACCGTCGCCGAGTACGCCGCCGAGCGGCTCGACGAGGCCGGGGACCGGGCGGTCGCCGAGCGGCGGCACCTCGTCCACTACCGGGAGTTCGCCCGCCTCACCGACCCCGAACTCCGCACCGGAAGGCAGCCGTTCGCCCTGCGCCGGTTCGAGACCGAGCACGACAACATCCGGGGCGCGCTCCGCGCGGCCGTCCGGTTCGGGGAGGAGCAGGAGGCGCTCTGTCTCATCCACGCGATGAGCTGGTTCTGGCAGCTGCGTAACCACGTGCACGACTCGCGCACCTGGGTCCGGGCGGCCGTCGGGCTCGGTCCCGACCCGTTCCGGGTGCCCGTGCGAGGCGCCGAACCGTTCGAGGGGCGGTGCACCGACGTGCCGCCGCCCTGGTCGGGGGAGCGGCTGTGGGAGGCGCGTCGCGGTGGGCGGCTGCTCGCGCTCGCCACCGAGGGCGGAGACGGCGCCAAGGTGCTCGAACACCCCGAGACCCGCGCCCGCCTGGACGCCGTCGTCGCCGCGTACCGGCCGGGACTGCCGCAGACCTGCCGCCAGCCGGGCGCGATGTGGTTCTTCGCGCAGCTCATGACCGGCGCGTTCACCAGCCTCGACGAGACCCTGACCGCCCTCGTGGCCGCCGCCCGGGAGCACGGCAGCGGCTGGGACGTCGGATTCAACCTCCTCTTGCGTGCCAAGCTGCTCGGTGGCCACCCCGGCGACGCGGAGGAGGCACTCGGGCTCTTCGAGGCCGCCGAGGACTCCTGGGGCATCGCCGAAGCGCTCGCCGCGCGCGGTGAGACCTACGAGCGGGCCGGCCGCACGGCCGAGGCGGCCGCCGACTTCGCGCGGGCGATGGACGCCGCCGCGCGCCTCGGTGCCCGCTCCCAGATCCCGGTCTTCAAGGCGCTGCTCGCCGCCGTCCGCCTGCGCACCCCGGCCGTGGCCGAGGACCCCGCGGCGCGGGTTGCGGCCGAGCGCCTGCTCGTCGAGGCGGCCGACGAGGTGGGCGAGTCGGGCGCCGAACCCGTCAGCACCGCCCGGCTGCTGCTCGCCCAGCACTACGGCAACACCGGCCGCACCTCGCTCGCCGGCGAACAAATCCTTCTCATCGAGGCCGAGTTCGGCGAGAGCACGCCCGGCCTGTTTCACGGCATGCTCGGCGGGTTGCGCGGCTGGCTCGACTGCCTGGACGGGGAGTTCGAGCGGGCACGCGCCCACCTCGCCCGCGCCGTGCGGGACATGGAGCTCCTGGCGTACCTCGTCGCGCCCTATCTCGTCGTCGCCCAGTTCGCGACGGCCGCCTGGGCCCGTGCGGGCAGCGGCGACCCCGCGACGGGCGCGCGGCTGCTCGGTGCGTACGACGCCCACCGCGGCACGCCGGGCGGCGCGGGCTTCCGCCCGTACACCGCCCAGACCGAGAGCGCGGTGCGCGCCGCCGCGGAACGCGCGCTGCGGGCGGCGCTCGGCGCGCAGGCGTACACGGCCCGGTACGAGGAGGGCGGCGCCCTCACGGTGCGGGAGGCCGCCGCCCTGGTGTGAGCCGGGGCTCTTCCCTCACTCCGCCCGTACCACCGGACGCCGCCCGGCTCACTCCGCCCGCATCGCCAGGTGCTCCCGCGGCTCCGCGAGGTCCTCGGGCGTCGGTGCGTCGTCCCGGGCCAGGGAGGGGTCACCGAGGGTCACCCTGACCATCCTCGGGGTGAGCGGCCGGACGGCGGTGCGGGCCGGCGCCCCGGGTCGCGCGTCGCCCGGATGCGGGAGCCGGGCGTGGACACGAGAATGGCGAGTGCCTGCAGAACACGAGGAGGCGGCATGAACGGTGACACCGACAAGACGTCCCGGGGGGATGTCCCGACGCCCGACAGGCTGCTGCACGCCGGGTCGGAGGGAGAGTTCACGGCGGAGGACCTGGTCCTCGCCTCCGGCCGTGACGTGACGCCGAAGAGCCTCGCCTGGGCCGAACGGCGCATGGCGGAGAGAGGGCGCGCCTCACTCGACGAACTGCTCCCCTGAGCGAGCAGCGGCCGGACGGGAAGCCGCGGGGCCCTCGCGACGCCGGTACGCCCCCGGCGAGGTGCCCCGCTCCGGCCTGACCGCGTGCGGACGGCGAACGCACGGGCCTTCCGCATTTATGGAACACGTTCTACCGTGGCGCACCACCGCGCGGAGCACTCAGCCACGGGAGACGCCATGCACCTCGAGTACACGCCCGCCCAGCACCGTCTGCGCGCCGAGCTGCGTGCCTACTTCGCCGAGCTCGTACCCGAAGACGTCCACGCCCGTTACGCCGACCCCGCCGCCCAGAAGCGCTTCTACCGTGAGACGGTGCGCCGCCTGGGGTCGGACGGCTGGCTGGGCGTCGGCTGGCCCACGGAGTACGGCGGGCGCGGCCTCACCCCGATGGAACAGTTCATCTTCTTCGACGAGGCCGCGCAGGCCGGCGTACCGCTGCCGCTGATGGCCCTGAACACCGTCGGGCCGACGATCATGCAGTTCGGTACGGACGAGCAGAAGGCGTACTTCCTGCCCAGGATCCTCTCCGGGGAAATCGACTTCGCGATCGGCTACAGCGAGCCCGACGCCGGCACCGACCTCGCCGCGCTCAAGACCCGCGCGGTGCGCGAGGGCGACGAGACCACCGGTCACTACACGGTCAACGGCCAGAAGATCTGGACCACCAACGGCGACACGGCCGACTGGGTCTGGCTCGCCGTCCGCACGGACCCCGCCGCCCCGCCGCACAAGGGCATCACCATGCTCCTCGTGCCGACCACCGACCCCGGCTACTCCTGCACCCTCATCAACACCCTCGCCTCGCACGACACCACCGCGAGCTACTACGAGGACGTCCGAGTCCCCTGCTCGCGCCGGGTCGGCGAGGAGAACAAGGGCTGGCGCCTGATCACCAACCAGCTCAACCACGAGCGGGTCACCCTCGCCGCCCACGGCACGATGGCCATCCGCGCCCTCCACGACGTCCAGCGCTGGGCCGCCGGCACCAAGCTCGCCGACGGCCGCCGCGTCCTCGACCTCGGCTGGGTCCGCCGCACCCTCGCCCGCACCCACACCCGCCTCGACGCGATGAAGCTGCTCAACTGGCAGATGGTCAACGCCGTCCACAACGGCACCCTCACCCCCCAGGACGCCTCCGCCGTCAAGGTCTACGGCTCCGAGGCCCGCCGCGACGCCTACGCCTGGCTCATGGAGGTCACCGGCTCCGCGGGCGCCCTCAAGGAGGGCTCGGCCGGCGCGGTCCTCCACGGCGAACTCGAACGCGGCTACCGCTCGGCCGTCATCTTCACCTTCGGCGGCGGCAACAACGAGATCCAGCGCGAGATCATCTCCTGGATCGGCCTGGGCATGCCCCGCGTCCGCCGCTGAGCGCCGGCACCGGCACCGGTGGCGACACCGATACCGGCACCCGGGCCGGCAGGGGCACGGCGACAGCCGCCGGGCGGGTTTGGCACACTGTCGCAGTTCCGGTCACCCGGGACACGCGACCACCCGAACCACCCCGAGGAGCAGCGCCCTTGAGCGTCACCATCGCAGGACAGATAGACATCGCGGGCCCGGTGGGCAAACTGCTCCACCGCCGCCCGCTCAAGAACGAGACGGTCATGCAGTCGTTCGGCATCGACCCGGTCTCCGGCGACATCTACGTGCTGCAGATCATGGAGGGCGGCGTCCAGCTCTCCGGCGAGTCCGCGCCCGTTCCCTGGGCGACCCGGCTCACCGACGGCGACCTGTGCCTGACCCGGCTCAGCCCGGCCGGCGCGATCACCGGGTACATGTACCTGCGCGGTTTCGGACACGGCGTCAACCTCGGTGTGGACAACCGGAACGGGGCCGTGTGGCTGTGGACCGAGACGGCCTCCTCGCCCAACAGCAGGAACGAGGGCTTCGGCACCGCCGTGACCAGCTTCCCGTTCGCCTCCGGCACGGTCGTCGACTACGGCAGCTCCGCGCACACCCCGCCGTTCAAGCCCGACCCCGCCGCCCGCGGGGTCACCCCCACGATCGACCGCAGCGCGGGCGAGCTGGTCCTGCGCTTCAATCTCGGCGGGGTCATGACCTTCGACCGGTACGACCTCGCCAAGGCGACCGCCGGCGAGTGGGAACGCCTCCAGCGCCTCTCCGTGACCCTCCCGCCGGAGGGCGTCGACTTCCAGGGGTACGCGTCCCACAACGGCGTCCTGTACACGCTGCAGGGCCAGGGCCTCTCCAAGGTCCCGCTGCCCGGCAACACGTACATCACGGCCATCGAATGGGCCACCGGAGCGGTGCTCGACCGGCAGCACATCACCGCCGGACCCGGCCTCGAACACCGCGAGGCCGAGGGCATGACGGTCACCGTGCAGGACGGCGTGCCGCACCTGCACTTCGGCTTCGCCTGCGAGGACCCCGGCCCGCGCACCTGCACCATCCTGACGCTGTCCGGGGCCCCCGAGACCGACGGCGTCAAGGTCCTCACCGACTGGCAGCCGATCACCCTCGCCGCCGGTGTGACCGTCGACCAGAACGCCCCCCGGGGCCGGCTGATCAGCCTCGCGGGCGTCACCACCCTGCAGCTCAGCGGAGGCGTCAAGGGCAGCTTCAGCGCCGACGCGGTCATCGGCTACCTGCCGGACTCGCTCACCCCGAGCATGGCCGCCCGCGCGAGCGTGGCCCGCAACAGCAACGGCGGCTACGCGGTCGCCCGGGTGGAGGCCGGGACCGACCGCGAGCTGCGGCTCTTCGGCGGGCGTACGACCAACGTCATCACCTGGGCGCAGCTCGACAGCTTCAGCGCCGTCTGGCGCTAGCGGCCGACCCGACCCGACCCGACCCGACCCGACCCGGCTCGGCCCGACCCGGCCCGACCCGGCTCGGCCCGCCGAGCCGTCCGCCGCGCCGCGGCCACCGTCGTGCCGCGTCGTGCGCCGTACCCCTCACCTGCCGGGTCCCCGACCCGGCCACGAACTCGTCCTAGGAGTCACCCCACCATGTCGCAGAACCGCCGCAGCATCCTCGGCGCCGCCCTCGCCCTGCCCGCCGCCCTCACCGTCGGCGCCGTCGCCACCGCCGCCCCCGCGGCCGCCGTCGCGGGCGGCGTCGAGGCGGGGGAGTGGGTCGACCTCGTCCTGGAGGCCGGCATCACCCCCACCGCCGGGGCCACCCCGCAGGTCCGGCTCGTCACCATCGCCGGCACCACCTTCCTCCAGGCCCGCGGCCAGATCACCGGCAGCCTCACCGCCGACACCAAGATCGCCACGCTGCCGGCCGCGTTCGCGCCCCCCACCTGGTACGTGCGCGCCGCCGCGCCGCGTAACAACAGCCAGGGGATCAACGCCTGCCGCTTCGAGATCAACCCCGCCGGCTCGGTCAGCGTCTACGGCGGCAACACCGGCAACCCGATCACCTGGGCGCAGTTCGACTCGGTGCAGGCGATCTGGCGCTGACCCGTCGACCCGGGGAGCGCCTCGTCCTAGCCTGAAGCCATGCGGCCCGAAGGCGCGAGACAGGACGACACGCGGCACGGCGGCGACCCGGGGCTCTTCGGGCCCGGGTCCGTCACCTGGCAGCTCCACGGTGACCCGGTCATGTGGATCGGCGGGGTGCGCGCCCTGTACCTGCAGGCGCTGCACCCCGTCGCCGTCCGCGGCGTCATGATCAACAGCGACTTCCGCCGGGACGCGTGGGGCCGGCTCATGCGGACGGCGAACTTCGTCGGCACGCTCAGTTACGGCACCACCCAGGCCGCCGAGGCCGCCGGGGCCCGGGTGCGGAAGATCCACCGGCTCCTCGGCGTCGACGACCCCGAGCTGCTGCTGTGGGTGCACTGCGCCGAGATCGACTCGTACCTCCACGTCGTACGCCGCTCCGGCATCCCCCTCACCGACGCCCAGGCCGACGCCTACGTCGGCGAACAGCGCACCTCCGCCCGGCTCGTGGGCCTCGACCCGGACGAGGTGCCCGGCAGCACCGCCGAACTCGCCCGCTACTTCAGGGACATCCGGCCCGAGCTCGCGGCCGGGCAGGACGCGCTGACCGTGGACGCCTTCCTGCGCCGACCACCCGTCCCGCCCGCCCTGCGCCCCGCGCGCGAGGTGATCTGGCGGCGCGTGGCCGCCCTCGCGTACGACTCCCTGCCCCCGTACGCCCACGAGCTGTACGGCAGGTCCTCGCCACCGCCCGAAACCGTCACGTACCGGCTCACCGCCACGGCCAATCTGCTCCGCTGCATTCCCGACCGGCTGCGATGGCGGCTGCCCCCGCGGCACATCCTGCGCGCCATGGACCGGCTCGGCCAGGGCACCCGACCCGCGCCGTTCGCTCTGCGCACCGCGGCCGCCATACTGGACGGGCCGGGGAGGGAGCGGCACGACTACGGGGCAAACGGGGGCGACAGCAGGCGATGGCGGACACCAGGCTGATCCAGGGCCGGTACCGGCTGCACGAGGTGATCGGTCGCGGCGGCATGGGCGAGGTGTGGCGGGCCACCGACGAGTCGCTGGGCCGGCGCGTCGCCGTCAAGTGCCTCCGGCCGCTCGGCCAGCAGCGCGATCCGGCCTCGCTCGGCGTGCTGCGCGAACGCTTCCGGCGCGAGGCGCGGGTCGCCGCCGCCCTTCAGCACCGCGGGATCACCGTGGTCCACGACTTCGGCGAGTCCGACGGCGTGCTCTTCCTCGTCATGGAGCTCCTCGACGGACGCAACCTGAGCCAGCTCCTCACCGACAACCGCAAGCACCCGCTGCCCGTGGCCGACGTCGTCGACATCGCCGAACAGGTCGCCGACGCCCTCGCGTACACCCACCGCCAGGGCGTGGTGCACCGGGACCTCAAGCCCGCCAACATCGTGCGGCTCGGCGACGGCGCCGTGAAGATCTGCGACTTCGGGATAGCGCGGCTGGGCGCCGACATCGGTTTCACCTCGCGCCTCACCGGCACCGGCATCGCCATGGGCACCCCGCACTACATGTCCCCCGAACAGATCGGCGGCGGCGAGATCGACCACCGCAGCGACCTGTACTCGCTGGGGTGCGTGCTGTACGAGATCGCCACCGGCGCCCCGCCGTTCGACCTGGACGACACCTGGGCGGTGCTCGTCGGCCACCGCGACACGCCGCCGACGCCGTTGCGCAGCCACCGCGCCGAACTCCCCGGCTACTTCGACCTGCTCGTGCTCGACCTGCTGGCCAAGACTCCCGAGGGCCGCCCCGCCGACGCGGCCGAGATGCGCCACCGCCTCGCCTCGGGCCGCACCACGCCGGTCCCGGCCGCCTCGCTCGCCCTGCCCGGCTGGGCCCGCACCATGACGACGGGCCGCGCCTCCACGGGCACCCTGGCGGGCCGTCCGACCGCCGCGTACGACGCCGCGGCGGCCGGACTGACGGGGGAGTGGACACGCGCGTCGGCGCTCGCGAGGCCGACGGAGGCGTATGAACGGCCCCGTGGCGACGACCCGGCTCCGGGCGCCCCCCGCGCCCCCGACGTCCCGTCGACCGGGCACTCGGCCGGTACCCAGGCGTCCGCCCCCGGCCACGACCACAGCGTGCCGCCGGGCAGCGGCCCCATGCCGGTCCCCGCCCCCGCCCCGTCCTCCGAGCTCCTCGCCGTGCTCGCCGGCCGGCACCGCGCCGGGCTCGGGCTCGGTCGGCTCGGACGGTGGGAGGAGGCGGCCGGGGTGCACCGTACGGTGGTGCGGGACCGGGTGCACGTGCTCGGGGCGGACCACCCCGACACGCTCGCCAGCCGTTACGAGCTGGCCTTCGCGCTCGCCCGGCTCGCCCGGCACGCCGACGCGCTCCGCGAGTTCGGCGGGGTCGCGGAGGCGCGCGCCCGGGCGCTCGGCGCCGACCATCCCGACACGCTCGCCGCGCGCCAGGAGAGGGCGTACGTCCTCGGCGGGCTCGGGCGGCACGCCGAGGCGCACTCCGTGTACGTCGAGGTGCTCGCCGCGCGCGAGCGCGCCATGGGCGAGGAGCATCCCGACACCCTGCGCTGCCGCCACAACCTGGCGTTCACGCTGGGCAGGCTGGGCCGCCTGCCGGAGGCGTACGCTTCGGCCCGCGAGGTCGCCGACGCCCGCACGAGGCTGCTCGGGGCGGCCCACCCGGACACGCTGGCCACCCGGCACGAGGTGGCGCACCTGCTCGGCCGGCTCGGGCGCTGGGCGGACGCGCTGATCCTTTACCGGGAGGTGGCCGACACGCGGGCCGCGGCCCTCGGCGCGGACCACTCCGACACGCTGGCGGCCCGCTACGAGGCCGGTGTCTGCCTCGGCAGGCTCGGGCGCGCCGAGGAGGCGGCCGAGCTGTACCGGGAGCTTGCCGAAGCCCGCGCCCGGGCCGCCGGGCCCGAGGACGCCGAGACGCTGCGGGCCCGGCACGGCCTCGGGGTGAACCTCGGGCGGCTCGGACGGTGGCCCGAGGCACTCGCGGAGGCCCGCGCGGTGGGCGAACTGCGCGCCCGTGCCCTCGGCTCCGAGCACCCCGACACGCTGGTCAGCCACCGCGAGATCGCCATAGCCCTCGGCTGGCTCGGCCGCCATGCCGAGGCCCTGCCGTACTACCGCCTCGTCAGCGCGGCCCGCACCCGCACCCTGGGCGCCACCCATCCCGAGACCCTGGCGGCCCGGGCGGACGAGGCCCACTGCGAGGAGCGGCTGGGCGGCACCGCGTGACCCCGCGGCGGGCTTGGCGTCCGGGAGGGCGAGCGCCTGGAGGCGGCGACCGGCGGCGGCGACGCCGGGCCTGACCACTGACACCCTGGTGGGACCGGCCCCCGAGGTGCTAGCAAGGGGCATGACCGCACAGCGCTCGTACGACGCCGTCATCGTCGGCGGTGGGCACAACGGCCTCGTCGCCGCCGCCTACCTCGCCCGCGCGGGACGCAGCGTCCTCGTCCTCGAACGGCTCGACTCGACCGGCGGGGCCGCCGTCTCCACCCGGCCCTTCCCCGGGGTGGACGTCCGGCTCTCCCGCTACTCGTACCTCGTCTCCCTGCTCCCCGAGAAGATCGTCCGCGACCTGGACCTGCGCTTCTCGGTGCGGAAACGGTCCGTCTCCTCGTACACCCCGTACGGCGACACCGGGCTCCTCGTCGGCGGCGGACCGGACCGCACCCGGGCCTCCTTCGCCGCGCTCACCGGCTCGGACCGGGAGTACGAGGCGTGGCAGGCCTTCTACGGCCGCACCGAGCGGGCCGCGCGCCGGATCTTCCCCACGCTCACCGAGCCGTTGCCGAGCCGGGACGCGCTGCGGGTCCTGGTCGACGACGAGGACACCTGGGGCATGCTCTTCGAGCAGCCGATCGGCGTCGCCGTGGAGAAGAACTTCGCCAGTGACCTGGTGCGCGGCGTCGTCCTGACCGACGCCCTGATCGGCACCTTCGCCGACGCCCACGACCCCTCCCTGCTGCAGAACCGCTGCTTCCTCTACCACGTCATCGGCGGCGGCACCGGCGACTGGGACGTGCCCGTCGGCGGCATGGGCGCCCTCACCGACTGCCTTGCCACCGCCGCCCGTTCGGCCGGCGCGACGATCCTCACCGGGCACGAGGCCCTGCGGATCGACACCGACGGCACCCGCGCCGAGGTCACCTACCGCACCGCCGACGGCGAAGGCGTCGTCGCGGCGGACCACGTCCTCGTGAACGCCTCCCCGCAGGCGCTCGCCGCCCTCCTCGGCGAGGAGGCCCCGGAGCCCGCCGAGGGCGCCCAGCTCAAGGTCAACATGGTGCTCACCCGGCTGCCGAGGCTCCGCGACCGCTCCGTCGACCCGCGCGAGGCGTTCTCCGGTACCTTCCACATCGCCGAGGGTTACGAGCAGCTGGGGACCGCGTACGCCGAGGCCGCCGCCGGCCGGCTGCCCGGGGCCCCGCCCTCCGAGATCTACTGCCACACCCTGACCGACCCGAGCATCCTCGGCCCCGAGGCCGCCGCCCGCGGCTACCAGACCCTGACCCTGTTCGGACTGCACGCGCCCGCCCGGCTGTTCGCCGCCGATCCCGGCGGCGCCCGCGAGGCCCTGCTCAAGGCCACTCTCGCCCAGCTGGACGCGTGCCTCGACGAGCCGATCGCCGACTGCCTGGCCCGCGACGCCGACGGCCGCCCCTGCATCGAGGCGAAGAGCCCGCTCGACCTCGAACACGAGCTGCGGCTGCCCGGCGGGCACATCTTCCACCGCGACCTCTCCTTCCCCTACGGGGAAGCAGGGGAGACAGCCGAGGCGGGGGAACGGCGCTGGGGCGTCGAGACCGCGCACGCCAACGTGCTGCTCTGCGGCGCGGGCGCCATCAGGGGCGGCGGAGTGAGCGGGGTGCCCGGCCACAACGCGGCGATGGCGGTGCTCGGAGGCTGACGCAGCAGCTGCCTCCGCCGGCGGCGTGAAGCTGATCTGCGAAGCCGCTTAAGAAAACCTCGATGGACCACGGGCCCGACGTACGGAAGATTCTCTTCCAGGATCCTGGCGCTTCGCCGTGTCAAGATCCTGCACATCACAGGACGCGTACGTCGGGAGCCGTGACATTGAAGGCGCTGGTCAAGCAGAAGGCGGAGCCGGGACTCTGGCTCACGGACGTACCCGAGCCGGAGACGGGACACGGTGACGTCCTGATCAAGGTCAAGCGGACCGGTATCTGCGGCACCGACCTGCACATCCGTTCCTGGGACGGCTGGGCGCAGAAGACCATCACCACGCCGCTGACGCTCGGCCACGAGTTCGTCGGCGAGGTCGTCGAGACCGGCCGCGACGTCACCGACGTGGCGGTCGGCGACCTGGTCAGCGGCGAGGGCCACCTGGTCTGCGGCAAGTGCCGCAACTGCCTGGCCGGCCGCCGTCACCTGTGCCGCGCCACCGTCGGCCTCGGCGTGGGCCGCGACGGCGCCTTCGCCGAGTACGTCGTGCTGCCCGCCTCCAACGTGTGGGTGCACCGCGTCCCGGTCGACCTCGACGTCGCCGCGATCTTCGACCCCTTCGGCAACGCGGTGCACACCGCCCTCTCCTTCCCGCTGGTCGGCGAGGACGTCCTCGTGACCGGCGCCGGCCCGATCGGCATCATGGCCGCCGCGGTCGCCAAGCACGCCGGCGCGCGCCACGTCGTCATCACCGACGTCAGCGAGGAGCGCCTGGCCCTGGCCCGCAAGGCGGGTGTGTCGCTCGCCCTCAACGTCGCCGAGCAGAGCATCGCCGACGGCCAGCGCACCCTCGGCCTCAAGGAGGGCTTCGACGTCGGCCTGGAGATGTCCGGCAACCCGCGCGCGATGCGCGACATGGTCGCCAACATGACCAACGGCGGCAAGATCGCCATGCTCGGACTGCCCAGCGAGGACTTCTCCGTCGACTGGGCGAAGATCGTCACCTCGATGATCACCATCAAGGGCATCTACGGCCGGGAGATGTTCGAGACCTGGTACGCCATGTCCGTGCTCCTGGAGGGCGGACTCGACCTGGCCCCGGTGATCACCGGCCGCTACGACTACCGCGACTTCGACGCGGCCTTCGACGACGCCGCGTCCGGCAAGGGCGGCAAGATCATCCTCGACTGGACCTCTGGAGCCTGAACATGTTCGATTCCGTACGCGACGACGTCCGCGCCACCCTCGAGGAGATCAGGCAGGCCGGCCTCCACAAGCCCGAGCGGGTCATCGGCACCCCCCAGTCCGCCACCGTCGCGGTGACCGCGGGCGGCCGCCCCGGCGAGGTGCTGAACTTCTGCGCCAACAACTACCTGGGCCTGGCCGACCACCCCGAGGTCGTCGCAGCCGCCCACGAGGCGCTGGACCGCTGGGGTTACGGCATGGCGTCCGTCCGCTTCATCTGCGGCACCCAGGAGGTCCACAAGGAGCTCGAGGCACGCCTGTCGAGCTTCCTCGGCCAGGAGGACACGATCCTCTACTCCTCCTGCTTCGACGCCAACGGCGGCGTCTTCGAGACCCTGCTCGGCCCCGAGGACGCCGTCATCTCCGACGCCCTCAACCACGCCTCGATCATCGACGGCATCCGCCTGTCCAAGGCCCGCCGCTTCCGCTACGCCAACCGCGACATGGCCGACCTGGAGCAGCAGCTCAAGGAGGCCACCGAGGGCGGCGCGCGGCGCAAGCTGGTCGTCACCGACGGCGTGTTCTCCATGGACGGCTACGTCGCGCCGCTCGCCGAGATCTGCGACCTGGCCGAGCGCTACGACGCCATGGTCATGGTCGACGACTCGCACGCCGTCGGCTTCGTCGGCCCCGGCGGCCGCGGCACGCCCGAGCTGCACGGCGTCATGGACCGGGTCGACATCATCACCGGCACCCTCGGCAAGGCCCTCGGCGGCGCGTCCGGCGGTTACGTCGCGGCCCGCGCCGAGATCGTCGCCCTGCTGCGCCAGCGCTCGCGCCCGTACCTGTTCTCCAACACCCTCGCCCCGGTCATCGCCGCCGCGTCCCTGAAGGTCATCGACCTCCTGGAGTCGGCCGGCGACCTGCGCGAGCGGCTGAACGCCAACACCGAGCTGTTCCGGCGCCGGATGACCGACGAGGGCTTCGACATTCTCCCCGGCGACCACGCCATCGCCCCCGTCATGATCGGCGACGCCGCCGAGGCCGGCCGGATGGCGGAGCTGCTCCTGGAGCGCGGTGTGTACGTGATCGGCTTCTCCTACCCGGTCGTGCCGCAGGGCCAGGCGCGCATCCGCGTCCAGCTCTCCGCCGCCCATTCGTCGGATGATGTGAACCGGGCTGTGGACGCGTTCGTCGACGCGCGCGCCGCCCTGCGAAACTAGGGGCATGATCGAAGCGCGGCGGCTGCACATCCTCCGGGCGGTGGCCGACCACCGCACCGTCACAGCGGCTGCCGCCGCGCTCTACCTCACCCCCTCCGCGGTCTCCCAGCAGCTCGCCGCGCTGGAGCAGGAGACCGGCCACCGGCTCGTGGACCGCAGCGCCCGTGGCGCCCGGCTCACGCCCGCCGGCGAGATCCTGCTGAGCCACGCCAACGCCGTTCTGGCCCAGCTGGAGCGGGCCGAGGCCGAGCTCGCCGCGTACGGCTCCGGCGAGGCGGGCACGGTGACGGTGGCCGCCTTCGCCACCGGCATCGGCCTCGTCGTCGCCCCCGCCATCGGCGCCCTCGCCCGTACCTCGCCCGGCATCCGGGTCCGCGTCCAGGACGCCGAGGGCGACGAGAGCCTGCTCATGGTCCTGGACCGGCAGGTCGACGTGGCCGTCGCCGTCGAGTACCGCGGGGCGCCCGGCGAGGACGACGCCCGCCTCACCCGCGTGCCGCTGTACGCCGAGCCGTTCGACGTGGTGCTGCCGCCGGACCACGGGCTCGCCGCACGGGAGCGGATCGCGCTCGCCGACCTCGCCAAGGACTCCTGGATCGGCCAGTCCGCCGGCAATCCGTGCCATGACGTGACCGTCCTGGCCTGCGAGTACGCCGGTTTCGCGCCCGTCTTCGAGCACATCTCCGACGACTTCCGCGCCGTCGTCGCCCTCGCCGCGGCCGGCGCGGGCGTCGCCCTCGTACCCCGCTCCGCGCTGCGCGGTGCCGACCTCACCGACGTCGTCGTCCGCCCGGTGGACGGCGTCGCCCCCACCCGCCGGGTCTTCGCGGCGGTACGGCGCGGAGCCGAGGACCACCCCCTGATCCGCCCGGTCCTGGCCGCCCTCGGTGACGCCGCCCGCCCGGAACCCGCCCCCGAGACGCCTTAGGGGGAGATCGGCGATCCCCGGGCGCACGCCGGCCGGCCGTACCCGGCCGCTCAGTCCGCCGAGGCCGTCCACCCCGTCGCCTCGATCCGGGACCCGTCCGCCGGGCGGGCCTCGTCGAAGACGGGGTGACCGGTGGCGTCCAGGACCCGTACGGCGTCCACGTACACCCCGCGTCCCGCGTAGCGGGCGTCGGTCGCGTAGCGCCAGCGGAGCCGTACGGGTGCCGGCGCGAAGGCGGACAGGTCGGCGGACAGCCCGTACCACTCGCGGCCCGACCAGCCGCTCACCGCGCCGGTCGGGTGCTCCTCCCGGTGTCCGCCCCGGCGGGCGGTGGTGGTGAACGGCACCGGCGCCCAGTGCGCCCCGCCGTCCGCCGAGGCCTCGAGGAAGGCGGCGTCCGCGCCCGGTTCGGTGTCCCACCACAGGCCGCACTCGAAGCGCGCGGCCCCCGGCAGGTCCGGCAACGTGAGGGTGGCGGTGGCGGGGCCCGCCATGCCGGAGAACCAGGACGCACGACCCCGGGCCGGCCGCACCGGTACGGCCCGGGCGAGCCGGTCCGCCGCGGCGACGCGCGGGGCGGAGCCGGAGCGCCAGGTGCGCACCGGGTGCACGGAGTTGCCGAGGACGATCAGGAAGGCGTCGGTCGTCGGGTCGAGGACCAGGCTGGTGCCGGTGAACCCGGTGTGCCCCGCGGTGCGCGGCGTGGCCATGGCGCCCATGTACCAGTGCTGGTAGAGCTCGAAGCCGAGGCCGTGCTCGTCGCCGGGAAAGGCGGTGTTGAAGTCGGTGAACATCAGTTCCACCGACGCGGGCGAGAGGATCCGGGCCTCGCCGTACGCCCCGCCGTTGAGGAGGGTCCGGGCGAGGACGGCGAGGTCCCAGGCGCAGGAGAACACACCGGCGTGACCTGCCACGCCGCCCATGCCGTAGGCGTTCTCGTCGTGGACCTCGCCCCACACCATCCCGCGGTCGAGCCCGGACCAGGGCCTGCGGGCGTCCTCCGTCGCCGCGATCCGGGGCCGCCACGAGAGCGGGGGATTGAACCGGGTGCGGTGCATCCCGAGCGGACCGGTGATCTCGGTTCGCAGCAGCGCGTCCAGCGTGCGACCGGTGATCTCCTCCAGGACCAGCTGCAGGGTGATGAGGTTCAGATCGGAGTAGCGGTAGACGGTGCCCGGTGGGTCGGCCGGCACCTCGTTCCACAGCAGCCGCAGCTGCCCCTCCCGGGTCGGCTCCTTGTAGAGCGGGATCCAGGCGCGGAACCCCGAGGTGTGCGTGAGCAGCTGACGGACCGTGATGTCCTGCTTGCCGCCGCCCCCGAACTCGGGAAGATGCGCGGTGACCTTCTCCTCGAGCCCGAGGGTCCCGCGCTCGATCTGCTGCACCGCCAGGATCGAGGTGAACAGCTTGGAGACCGAGGCCAGGTCGAAGACCGTGTCCTCGCCCATGGCGATCTGCTGCTGCGCCGGCAGCTCGACGCCGGTGTCGCTCTTCTCGTCGTACGCCGCGTAGCGCACCGCCATCCCGATCGGCCGGTGCAGCGCGACCGTTCCCCCGCGCCCCGCGAGCAGCACCGCGCCCGCGTACCAGGGGTGGGTGGGGGAGGGCCGCAGGAAGGCCTCGGCGTCGGTGACCAGGCCGTCCAGCTGTGCCGGCAGCAGCCCGGCCCGCTCGGCCGAGCCGCGGCGCAGCGTGATCCGCCGTGCCCCGCCGAAGCCCGGTCCGTGGCCGCCGCCGGCCCCGGGGCCGGGAGTCGCTCCCGAGCCCGCCCCGGGCTCAGGAGCCGCTCCGGCCCCCGGCACCGTACCGATCATCAGCGCACCTCCCAGGGCCAGGACCCCGCCGCCGAACGCGCGGCGGCTCGGTCCCGGTCCCCTGAACCTCGTCGTCTCCGTCATGCCCACCCTCTCCCACCGTGCTCCCCGGACCGAAACAATCTGACACTGCATCAGAAAATCTCTTCCCTCGGCACACCGGCTGCGGCACCATGCCGCCCATGAAGACGGAGCTGAGTCGGAAACTGGGGATCGAGCACGCCATCTTCGGCTTCACGCCCTTCCCCGCGGTGGCCGCCGCCATCACCAGAGCAGGCGGATTCGGCGTCCTCGGCGCCGTCCGCTACACCGCCCCCGACGACCTCGCCCGCGACCTCGACTGGATGCAGGAGCACACCGACGGGCTGCCCTACGGCCTCGACGTCGTCATGCCAGCGAAGAAGGTCGAGGGGGTGACCGAGGCCGACGTCGAGGCGATGATCCCCGAGGG
Source organism: Streptomyces sp. NPDC085481 (assembly GCF_044541845.1). Lineage (NCBI taxonomy): Bacteria > Bacillati > Actinomycetota > Actinomycetes > Kitasatosporales > Streptomycetaceae > Streptomyces > Streptomyces sp. NPDC085481. The sequence continues at coordinate 71,679 of NZ_JBITTJ010000011.1, read as the reverse complement.
GCACCGCGAGTTCGTCCGCGCGACCCTCGCCAAGCACGGCGTCCCCGAACTCGCCGACGGCGAGGCCTCCGGCTGGCGCATCACCGGCTGGATGGAGCAGGTCGCCCGCGGCCAGCTCGACGTCGCCTTCGACTACCCCATCAAACTCCTCGCCAACGCCCTCGGCTCGCCACCCGCCGACGTCGTCGCCCGCGCCCACGACCACGGCGTCCTCGTCGCCGCCCTCGCCGGCAGTGCCCGGCACGCCCGCCACCACGCCGAGGCCGGCATCGACATCGTCGTCGCCCAGGGCTACGAGGCCGGCGGCCACACCGGTGAGATCGCCTCCATGGTCCTCACCCCCGAGGTCGTCGAAGCCGTCTCTCCGCTGCCCGTGCTCGCCGCCGGCGGCATCGGGAGCGGGGAGCAGATCGCCGCCGGACTCGCCCTCGGTGCCCAGGGCGTCTGGCTCGGCTCCCTCTGGCTCACCACCACCGAGGCCGAGCTGCACTCCCGCGCGCTCACCGCGAAGCTCCTCGCGGCCGGCTCGGGCGACACCGTCCGTTCCCGCGCCCTGACCGGCAAGCCCGCCCGGCAGCTGCGCACCGAGTGGACCGACGCCTGGGACGACCCCGCGGGACCCGGCACGCTGCCCATGCCGCTGCAGGGGCTGCTCGTCGCCGAGGCCGTCTCGCGGATCCAGAAGTACGAGATCGCCCCCCTGCTCGGCACTCCCGTCGGCCAGATCGTCGGCCGGATGAACTCCGAACGCAGCGTCCAGCAGGTCTTCGACGACCTCACCCGCGGCTTCGAGCGGGCCGTCGACCGGATCGACCGCATCGCCGGAAGGAGCGCGCAGTGACCGAAGGTCCCAACGGCTTCTGGTCCCAGGCCGCAGCCGACCCCGCCCGTACTGTCCTGATCGCACCCGACGGCGAGGAGTGGACCGCCGGACGGCTGCACGCCGACGTCAACCGGCTGGTCCACGGCCTGCGCGCGGCCGGTCTCGAGCGCGGCGACGTCTTCGCCGTGGTCCTGCCCAACGGCGTCCCGTTCCTCACCGCGTATCTCGCCGCCGCGCAGGCCGGTTTCTATCTCGTCCCCGTCAACCACCACCTGGTCGGGCCCGAGATCGCCTGGATCGTCTCCGACTCGGGCGCCAAGGTCCTCATCGCCCACGAGCGTTTCGCGGCGGCCGCCACCGCGGCCGCCGACGAGGCGGGCCTGCCCGCGAGCCACCGCTACGGCGTCGGCGAGCTGCCCGGCTTCCGGCCGTACGCCGAACTCCTGGACGGGCAGCCCGAGTCCGCACCCGGGGACCGCACCCTCGGCTGGGTGATGAACTACACCTCGGGCACCACCGGCCGCCCCCGCGGCATCCGCCGCCCGCTGCCCGGCAAGCTCCCCGAGGAGACCTACCTCGGAGGCTTCCTCGGCATCTTCGGCATCAAGCCCTTCGACGACAACGTCCACCTGGTCTGCTCGCCGCTCTACCACACGGCCGTGCTCCAGTTCGCCGGCGCCGCGCTGCACATCGGACACCCCCTGGTCCTCATGGACAAGTGGACCCCCGAGGAGATGCTGCGGCTCATCGACGCCCACCGCTGCACCCACACGCACATGGTGCCCACCCAGTTCCACCGGCTGCTCGCACTGCCCGAGGAGACCAGGAGCCGCTACGACGTCTCCTCCATGCGGCACGCCATCCACGGCGCCGCGCCCTGCCCCGAGCACGTCAAGCGGGCGATGATCGACTGGTGGGGCCACTGCGTCGAGGAGTACTACGCGGCCAGCGAGGGCGGCGGCGCCTTCGCCACCGCCGAGGACTGGCTGAAGAAGCCCGGCACCGTCGGCCGTGCCTGGCCCATCAGCGAACTCGCCGTCTTCGACGACGACGGCAAGCGGCTGCCGCCGGGCGAGGTCGGCACCGTCTACATGAAGATGAGCACCGGCGGCTTCCGCTACCACAAGGACGAGGCGAAGACCGCAAAGAACCGCATCGGCGACTACTTCACCGTCGGCGACCTCGGCGTCCTCGACGAGGACGGCTACCTCTTCCTCCGCGACCGCAAGATCGACATGATCATCTCCGGTGGCGTCAACATCTACCCCGCCGAGATCGAGGCCGCGCTCCTCGCCCACCCCGCCGTCGCCGACGCCGCCGCCTTCGGCATCCCGCACGCCGACTGGGGCGAGGAGGTCAAGGCCGTCGTCGAGCCCGCCGACGGCCACGAGCCGGGCCCGGCCCTCGCCGCCGCCGTCCTGGCCCACTGCGAGACCCACCTGGCCTCCTACAAGCGCCCCAAGACGGTCGACTTCATCGCGACCATGCCCCGCGACCCCAACGGAAAGCTCTACAAGCGCCGCCTGCGCGACCCGTACTGGGAGGGCCACGAACGGCCGATGTGACGTTTCCCCTGAGTCCCTGTCAGGCCCTCGCCGTACGCGGCGCACGGAGGACGTTCCTCCGCATATGGCAGGATTCAGGGCATGAGTTCGACGACGGCAGGACCGGCACGACAGTGGACGACGTGGGGCCCGGTGGTCGCCGCCGCGGGGCTCGCCCTGGGCTGGGGGCGTGACCTGCCGGGGTTCGCGGTGGTGCTCATCGTCCTCTGCCTCTTCGCCGCCGTGCTCTCGGCCGTTCATCACGCCGAGGTCATCGCCCACCGCGTCGGCGAACCCTACGGCTCCCTCGTGCTCGCCGTCGCCGTCACCGTCATCGAGGTCGGACTGATCGTCACCCTGATGGTCGGAGGCGGTGACAAGGCGACCAGCTACGCCCGGGACACCGTCTTCGCCGCCGTCATGATCACCTGCAACGGCATCGTCGGTCTCTCCCTGCTCGTGGGCGCGTTGCGCAACCGGACCGCCGTCTTCAACGCCGAGGGCTCCGGCGGCGAGCTCGCCATCGTGTGCACCCTCGCGACCATGACGCTGGTCCTCCCCACGTTCACCACGAGCCACCCCGGACCCGAGTTCTCCTCCGCCCAGCTGGCCTTCGCCGCGGTCGCCTCGCTCCTGCTGTACGGGGTGTTCGTCGCCGTCCAGACGGTTCGCCACCGCGACTACTTCCTGCCGGTGCCCCGGCCGGGGCAGGACGGCAAGGAGTCCGAGGACGAGCACGCCGAGCCGCCGTCCGCGCGTGCCACCTGGTTCAGCGTCGGACTGCTCCTGCTGGCTCTCGTCGCGGTCGTCGGCAACGCGAAGCTCATGCGCCGCCCGCCGGGACCGGATGCAGACCAGCATGAACCTGGCCTACGGCTCCGCCATCGCCAGCATCGGCCTCACCATCCCGTCGATCGCGCTCGCCTCGATCTGGCTGAAGGGGCCCCTGATCCTTGGCCTGGGACCCCTCCACATGGTGCTGTTCGTGCTCACCGCCGTGGTGAGCGCCCTGACCGTGGTGCCCGGGCGGGCCACCCTGCTCCAGGGCAGCGTCCACCTCTCGATCTTCGCCGCCTTCGTGTTCCTGTCGTTCAGCCCCTGACGACCACGATCCTCAGGCCGGGCGAGCGCGCGATGTCCTGCTCGCAGAACCGGGAGGTCACCCAGCGCTCGCCGGAGAACAGCCGGGTCTGGTCGGCGTAGTGCGCCGAGGCGGGGTTCGAGGACTGGGAGTACGTCAGGAGCGTGCGCGCCACCGGACACCGCCCGCCGTCCCAGCCGACCGCCTGCACATGGCTGCTGCCGTGCGCCACCTCCGTGTAGCCGCCGCCCGCCGGATTCCACACCGGCTCCGCCTTGTTCCAGACGCCCAGCGCCTCGGTGCCGCCGCTCACCGGGATGCGGGCCCCGTTCCGTACCACGAACTGGTGCTGCCCCAGCGGCGCGTCGAGCGCGATCCCGGCCCCCCGCAGCTCGGCCACCGCGTCCTTCAGGGCCTTGGCGAAGGCGGGGGAGCCGGTGTTGAGGGTGTGCGGGGTGCGGACCGGGTCGGCGGCCGAAAACGGCACCTTCTACTGTTCCGACACCGGCGCCCCGGCCGTGAACCTCCGCCAGAACCGGTCGAAGAGCAGCGCGCCGCGGCTGTCGCTGTCCACCGTGCGGTCCCAGGCCCCGATCACCCGGCAGGCCTCGGGGTCGTCGGCGAGCACCGCAGCGCAGGCCCGGGCCGCGTCGGCCGCCGCCAGGTCGCCGGCGGGCGCCCGGTCGGCGAACTGCTGGCGCTGCAGATCGGCCACGGTCAGCCTGCCGCGTGCGGCCATCGCCGCCACGTCCTCGACACCGCCGCGGGTGCGCAGCGAGCGCGGGGTGCCGACGGTGCCGAAGACCCGCTCGTAACCGGTCAGCGGCCGGTCGGCGTTGGCGAGCCAGGCGCTGTCGTTGGAGTTCTCGACGTACGGGGCGTCCCGGAGCACCGGCATCCGCGCCGGCCCGAAGACGCCCGGCTGCACCGCGTCCGGGTCCGAGCCGAGCGCGCAGTCCCCGCGCGCGCCGTCGAGCACCGCGACGCCGGAGGCCGGGTAGGTGGCCCGGCCGAGCGGGGTGGAGCAGCGCTGGGCGAGCTCGTCGGTGATGCGCGGCAGCACCTGCGCCTGGGTGAACAGGGTGTGGCCCGTGGAGTCGGCGGCGATCGTGTTGACCCACGGCAGTCCCTGGGTGCGCCGCAGGGTGTCGACGAGGTCCCGGGTGGAGCGGGCCTTGCCGAAGCCGAGTGCGGTGTCGGAGGCGCGCAGGTTGGCCGCGTTGGGGTCGTTCAGGGCGAAGGCCGTCGTCGCCGTCCACGGCAGCGGCAGCTGCGCGCCGAGACCCGAGACGACCGGCCCGTACCGGGTCCACCACTGGGTACGGGTGACGGGGGAGCCGTCCTTGACGGCGACCGTGACGGTGCGCCGGGTCATCTTCTCCGGCCTGCCGTCCACGAGGTACGCGGTGGCGTCGGCCGGGTCGAGGGTGAGCTGGTGCAGGTTGAACGGGACGCCGGTGGCGACGGTGTGGCTCCACGCGACCCGGTCGTTGAAGCCGATGTTCACGACGGCGGTGCCGAGCAGGGACGCGCCGGAGACGTTCAACTCGCCCGGGATGGTCTGCTGGGACTGCCAGAAGCGCCGCCCGCCCTGCCAGGGGTAGTGCGGATTGCCCAGCAGCAGACCACGGCCGCCGGCGGTCGTGGCGCCCTGGAAGGCGACGGCGTTGGAGCCCATGGTGGCGTTCTCGGCCGCGAGCAGCTCGCGGGCCGCCTCGGCCGTGCGGCGGGCGTCGGGAAGCCCGTCGGCAGTGGATCCGGCGGGCGGCCGGGCCGAGGTGATGCCGTCCACGCCGCGGCCCTGGCCGCCGAGGACGGAGACCGCGTAGCCGCGCCGTGCCACGTCGAGGGCGGTGACCGGCCGCACCCAGGCGGCGTCCTTGCAGGCCGGGTCGGTGACGGGGTTCTTCCTGAGCCACGCGTTGTAACCGGCCGCCCAGCCGCGCATCAGCTCCGTGATCTGCCAGCTCGGACCGGCCGGGGCGGGCGCGGCGAGCAGGGCCTCGACGGTGCCGGCCTCCTTGACCCCGCGGAAGTACAGGTCGCTGGAGAGGTTCCCGGCCGCCGACGACAGGGACCCGTCGGGGGCTGCGCCGGCACCGAAGTAGCGGGAGCGCTCGCCGTTCACGGTCACGAAGCCGTCCGCGAGGACGCAGACCTCGTCGGCGGCCTGTGCCCAGCCGGTGCCGAAGCCGAGGCTCGCGTAGTCCCTGGCGACGATGTGCGGGATGCCGTACTCGGTGTAGCGGATGACGGCGGACAGGCCACGGTCGGGGTGGGCGACGGCCGTGGCGGGCAGCGAGGCGGTGACGGTGGCGAGGGCCGCGCCCACCAGCGCGAGCTGTCTCAGCCGGGTGGGGAAGAAGGTGCGGAAGAGCAACGTGCCTCCCAACAAGCTTGCGGTGAAAGCCGGTTGGGCCATGCACTCAGGTGAGCGCTTGCTTTGTCAACATCCCGTTCGGTATCCGAGGTCGCGGGGCGCGAGCGCGGAAGGGGTACTTGACCCGCCGCCCGGCCGCGCCCAGGATCCAGCCATGGAACGACGACTGCTCACCCTTACCGTCGACGGTGTGCTCCGCGTGAGCGCCCAGCGCGTTCCCGACCGCACCGCCCTGCGCTACGCGGACCGCGCCTGGACCTATGCCGGACTGGACGCGGCCGTCTCGGCCGCCGCGGCCGTCCTGCGCGCGCCCGGGCTCGGTCTCGCGGAGGGCGACCGCGTCGCGACCTACGCCCACAACTCCGACGCGTACCTGATCGCGTTCCTCGCCTGTGCCAGGGCCGGCCTCGTCCACGTGCCGGTCAACCACCACCTCGCCGGCGACGACCTCGACTACATCCTGAGCCAGTCGGGCAGTTCGCTCGTCCTCGCCGATCCGGCGCTCGCCGGGCGGGTCCCGGACGCCTTCCCCGTACGCGCCCTGCGGGACACCGACGACTCACTCCTCGCGGCGCTCGGCGCAGGGGACCCCGGGTCGCGGCCGGCGCCGGACCCGGAGCCGGACGACGCCGGCCGCGACGCGCGCGGTCTCGTGCAGCTGCTCTACACCTCGGGCACCACCGCCCTGCCCAAGGGCGCGATGATGACCCACCGGGCCCTGGTCCACGAGTACGCGAGCGCCATCGACGCGCTCGGCCTGCACGAGGACGACCGGCCCGTGCACTCGCTGCCGCTGTACCACTCGGCGCAGATGCACGTCTTCCTGCTGCCCTACCTCGCCGTGGGCGCGGAGAACACGATCGTCGACGGCCCCGACCCGGCCGTCCTCTTCGACCTGGTCGAGGCCGGACGCTGCGACAGCCTGTTCGCCCCGCCGACGGTCTGGATCGGGCTCGCGAACCACCCCGACTTCGCGACCCGTGACCTCTCCGCCCTCCGCAAGGCGTACTACGGCGCCTCGATCATGCCGGTACCGGTCCTGGAACGGCTCCGCGATCGCCTTCCCGCGCTGCGCTTCCACAACTGCTTCGGCCAGTCCGAGATCGGCCCGCTGGCCACCGTCCTCGGCCCCGACGAGCACGAGGGCCGGATGGACTCCTGCGGCCGGCCGGTACGCCACGTGGAAGCCAGGGTCGTGGACGAGGACGGCAAGGACGTGCCGCCCGGCACGCCCGGCGAAGTCGTCTACCGCTCCCCGCAGTTGTGCACCGGCTACTGGGACAAGCCGGAGGAGACGAAGGAGGCCTTCCGGGACGGCTGGTTCCGCTCCGGCGACCTCGCGGTGCGCGACGAGGATGGCTACTTCACGGTCGTCGACCGGGTGAAGGACGTCATCAACTCCGGGGGCGTCCTGGTCGCCCCGCGTCAGGTCGAGGACGCCCTCTACACGCACCCGGCCGTGGCCGAGGCGGCGGTCGTGGGCCTGCCCGACGCACGCTGGATCGAAGCGGTCACCGCCGTCGTCGTTCTCCGGGCCGAGGTCACCGAGGCCGAACTCCTCGCCCACGCACGGGAGAAGCTGGCCCACTTCAAGGCGCCGAAGCGGGTCCTGTTCGTCGACGAGCTGCCCCGCAACGCGAGCGGGAAGATCCTCAAGCGGGAACTGAGGGACCGCTTCGCCGCCTCGTGAGACCCGCCGATGTCAGCCCGTACGCTCCTCGGTGATGCAGAGGATGTTCCCCTCACTGTCCTTGAACCAGGCCGCGCGCATGGTGTCCGTCTCGGCCACGCCGTCGAGCGTCTTGAGGCCCGGCAGGTCGTATTCCTCGAAGGTCACGCCCTTCGACCGCAGCTCCGACATCTCCGAGTCGAGGTCGGCGACCTTCCAGCTCCCCAGCGTGTGCTGGGCCTGGCCGCCGTAGGGGGTCTCGTACAGACCGATGGTCGTACCACCGGTCTCCAGGCGGGTGTCCTCGGCTGTCTCCTTGGTCAGGGGCAGCCCGAGGGTCTCGGTGTAGAAGCGCTTCGCCCTGGCCAGGTCGCTCACCGGAATGATCGCCGCTATGGGAGAGTCCGCCAGCATCGCAACCACCTCCTCCCTCCAGGCTACGCAGCGACCGTGTTCAGCGCTCGCCCCGGGTGTCCCGCAGGTCGACGATCCGCCTGATCTTCCCCACCGAGCGCTCCAGGGTCTCCGGGTCGACCACCTCGACCCCGACCGACACCCCGATCCCGTCCTTGACGGCCGCCGCGATCGTCCGGGCCGCCTGCGCCCGCTGCTCGGCGGTCGCGTCGGGGCGGGCCTCGGCCCGTACGGTCAGGGCGTCGAGACGGCCCTCGCGGGTCAGGCGGAGCTGGAAGTGGGGGGCCACCGCGGGGGTGCGCAGGACGATCTCCTCGATCTGGGTGGGGAAGAGGTTCACCCCGCGCAGGATCACCATGTCGTCGCTGCGCCCGGTGACCTTCTCCATCCGCCGGAAGACCCGCGCGGTGCCCGGAAGCAGCCGGGTCAGGTCGCGGGTGCGGTAGCGGATCACCGGCATGGCCTCCTTGGTGAGGGAGGTGAAGACCAGTTCGCCCTCCTCGCCGTCGGGGAGCACCTCGCCGGTGATCGGGTCGACGATCTCCGGATAGAAGTGGTCCTCCCAGATGTGCAGGCCGTCCTTGGTCTCCACGCACTCCTGCGCCACGCCCGGGCCCATGACCTCGGAGAGTCCGTAGATGTCGACGGCGTCGATGGCGAAGCGCTCCTCGATCTCCCGGCGCATCTCCTCCGTCCAGGGCTCGGCGCCGAAGATGCCGACCTCGAGCGAGGTGGTGCGCGGGTCGACGCCCTGCCGCTCGAACTCGTCCAGCAGGGTGAGCATGTACGAGGGCGTCACCATGATGATCTCGGGCCGGAAGTCCTGGATGAGCTGGACCTGGCGGGCCGTCATGCCGCCGGAGGCGGGGATCACCGTACAGCCGAGCCGCTCGGCCCCGTAGTGCGCGCCGAGGCCGCCGGTGAACAGGCCGTACCCGTAGGCCACGTGCACCTTGTGGCCGGGGCGGCCGCCGGCCGCGCGGATGGAGCGGGCGACGACGTCCGCCCAGGTGTCGAGATCCCGCTCGGTGTAGCCGACGACGGTCGGCCGGCCGGTCGTGCCGCTGGAGGCGTGGATGCGGCGGATCCGGGACTGGTCGACCGCGAACATGCCGAAGGGGTAGTGCTCGCGCAGATCGGTCTTGGCGGTGAAGGGGAAGCGGGCCAGGTCGGCGAGCGAGCCGCAGTCCTCCGGGCGTACGCCCGCCTTGTCGAAGGACTGCCGGTAGAACGCCACGTTGTCGTAGGCGTGCCGCAGGGTGGCGCGCAGCCGTTCCAGCTGGAGCGCCTCCAGCTCGTCGCGTCCGAGTCGCTCGCCCGCGTCCAGCAGGTCCCTCATCCGCCGCTCCCTCGCCCTCGCGCGTGTCTCGCGCCGTCCGTCGTAAAACGGACGACCGATCATTCGGTAGATCCTTTCGGAGCCAGTAAAACCGGCCGCCCCCGGGGTTTGGCAAGAGGTGGGGGCGGGATTTCTCGGCTCGTCCGTCCGCACGGACGGCGGAGCGCTCGGGGCTCGCGGAGGGTGGTCGCCCGCCGGGAGCGCATCGGGACCGGCACGCCGGGCACCTACGCCTTGGCGACGATGCGTTACATGTGGACGCGGAGAGTGACCATCCAGTTTTTTCACGAATGGGAGTCAGTCCATGTCGGTCGACACCGAACGGGCGGCCGCCTCGGCCCCCGCGCACTCTGTCGAGACGCGCCAGGTCCAGCTCAGCCTCAGCACGGCCGCCGCGCGCAACCTCGCGACGACCACCAAGTCCGAACCCCAGATGCAGGGCATCAGCTCCCGCTGGCTGCTGCGCACGCTCCCCTGGGTGCACACCCCCGGCGGCGCCTACCGCGTCAACCGGCGCCTGTCGTACGTGGTGGGCGACGGGCGCGTCACCTTTGTGAAGAGCGGATCCAAGGTCGAGGTCGTCCCCGCCGAACTCACCGAACTGCCCCTGCTGCGCGGCTTCGACGACCCGACCGCGCTCGGCGCCCTGGCCCAGCGCTTCGTCCAGAAGCAGTACGAGCCCGGCCAGGTCATCGTCCACGCCGGCAAGAAGGCCGACCACGTCTACCTCATCGCGCACGGCAAGGTCGAGAAGACCGGCACCGGCAAGTACGGCGACGAGACCCTGCTCGGACGGCTCGGCGACGGCGACACCTTGGGCGGGCACGTCCTCGCCGACGGCGGCGGCAAGTGGGAATTCACCGCCAAGGCCGCCACCGCCGTCACCCTGCTCGCGCTGCCCCAGTCGGCGTACAAGGCCGTCGCCGGCCAGTACGACAACCTGCGCGACCACGTCCACGGCAACGGCTCCAACGGACACCACCGCCCCACCAACAGGGCCGGCGAGGCCGCGATCGAGCTCAGTGCCGGCCACTTCGGCGAGACCTCGCTGCCCGGCGCCTTCGCCGACTACGAACTCAAGCCGCGCGAGTACGAGTTGAGCGTCGCCCAGACCGTCCTCAAGGTCCACACCCGCGTCGCCGACCTCTACAACCAGCCCATGAACCAGACCGAGCAGCAGCTGCGGCTCACCGTCCAGGAGCTCCGCGAGCGCCAGGAGTACGAGCTGGTCAACAACCCCGAGTTCGGGCTGCTCAACAACGCCGACTTCGACCAGCGCATCCAGACCCACTGCGGCCCGCCCACCCCGGACGACCTCGACGACCTGCTCAGCATGCGCCGCGGCACCCAGTACCTCTTCGCCCACCCGCGGGCCATCGCCGCCTTCGGCAAGGAGTGCAACAAGCGCGGCCTCGCCCTCGGCACGGTGGACGTCGAGGGCCACCACATCCCCGCCTGGCGCGGTGTCCCGATCCTGCCCTGCGGCAAGATCCCGGTCAGCCCGCACCAGAGCTCGTCGATCATCGCGGTGCGCACCGGCGAGGACAACGAGGGCGTCATCGGCCTCTACCAGACCGGACTGCCCGACGAGATCGAGCCCGGCCTCAACTGCCGTTTCATGGGCATCGACGAGAAGGCGATCATTTCCTACCTCGTCTCCACCTACTACTCCGCCGCCATCCTCGTGCCGGACGCCGTCGGCATCCTGGAGAACGTCGAGGTACGCCCGCGCGCCTGAGCGGCCGCCACGCGGCGCCGGCGGCCTCCCGCAGGCGGCGCCTGCGACTTCCCGCAGGTCACGGGCGTCCGGAGAAGATCACACATTCGGGTGCGATTGTCCCCGGGAGAGCAGCAACGGTGCTGCGCGCAGGAGGAGGGGCCGGAAGATGAGGGGGTCCGGTCTCCCCTCACCCCCGGACGAAATGGACCGTCATGCCCGTCCTGTGCCGTCCCGCCGTCGCCGTGCCCGAGTACACGATCACGCGGGAAGAGACCCTCGAGCTGGCCCGCACCCTGCACGCGGGGCACGAGCAACTCCCGCTCGTGCTCCGCCTGATCGGGAACACCGGCGTCGCCAAGAGGCATCTGGTGCAGCCCATCGAACGCACCCTCGCCCACCCGGGCTTCGAGGCCCGCAACGCGATGTACGAGGCCCAGGCCAAGGCGCGCGTCCCCGCCGTCGTCGCCGAGGCCCTCTACCACGCGGGTCTCGAGGCGCGCGACATCGACCTCATCGTCTACGTCTCGTGCACGGGCTTCACGATGCCCTCGCTCACCGCCTGGATGATCAACACCCTGGGCTTCCGCACCGACACCCGCCAGATGCCCATCGCCCAGCTGGGCTGTGCGGCCGGCGGCGCGGCGATCAACCGGTCCCACGACTTCTGCGCCGCCTACCCCGGCGCCAACGCCCTGATCGTCGCGTGCGAGTTCTGCTCCCTGTGCTACCAGCCGGCCGACCTCACCGTCGGCAACCTGCTCTCCAACGGCCTGTTCGGCGACGCCGTCGCCGCCGCCGTCGTGCGCGGCTCCGGCGGCACCGGCGTCCGCCTCGAGCACAACGGCTCCCACCTCGTCCCCGACAGCGAGGAGTGGATCGCCTACAAGGTCCGGGAGACCGGATTCCACTTCATGCTCGACAAGCGCGTCCCCGGCACCATGGAGCAGCTCGCGCCCGCCCTCGTCGACCTCGCCGCCCGGCACGGCCGCGACGCCGGCCGCCAGGACTTCTACATCATCCACGCCGGCGGCCCCCGCATCCTCGACGACCTCGCCAAGCACCTGGACGTCGCCCCCGACATGTTCCGCTTCAGCCGGGACACCCTCACCGAATACGGCAACATCGCCAGCGCCGTCGTCCTCGACGCCCTGCGCCGGCTCTTCGACGAAGGCGGGCCCGCAGCCGGCGCCACCGGGATCGTCGCCGGCTTCGGCCCCGGCATCACCGCCGAGATCTCCCTCGGCAGCTGGACCGGCGCCGAGCCCGAGCGCCCCTCCCGCGAGACCGTCCCCCTCGGCGCTCCCCGCAGCGCCCCTCTCGTCAGCCCTCTCCCCACGACAGCGACGGTGGCCCGATGACCACGACGACGACGGCGCCCCAGGACGCCTCCGACGAGCCCCAGGTCCACTTCTGGGCCGTCCCCGACCTCACCGGACTCGACTTCGACCCGCTCCTGGCCAGGCTTCTCCACGAGGACCCGGTCACCCGGGTCCGGCTCCCGCACGGCGAGGGCCACGCCTGGCTGGTGACCCGCTACGAGGACGTCAAGTTCGTCTCCGTCGACCCGCGCTTCAGCCGGCAGGCCGTCTACGGCCGTGCCATCACCCGGCTCGCCCCCCACTTCATCCCCCTGGAAGGCGCCGTCGGCTTCGCCGACCCGCCCGACCACACCCGCATCCGGCGCGTCGTCGCCCGCGCGTTCAGCGCCCGCGCCCTGCGCACCCTGCGCGACACCGCCCAGGACGTCATGGACCGGCTCCTCGACCGCCTCGAACGCGGCGGGCCGCCCGCCGACCTGATGGAGCTGGTCAACCGGCCCTTCCCGCTCGCCATGGTCAGCGAACTCATGGGCGTCCCCGAAGGCGACCGGCCCCTCATGGGGCACTGGGCCGACACCGTCATCTCCGCCGCCGCCGGCCGCGAGGCGAGCGAACGCGCCAAGGCCGAGCTCGGCCGCTACTTCACGGAGCTCATCGGCCGCAGCCACGGCACCGGCAAGGAGACCCTCGCCGCCGTCCTCGCCGACGCCCTCGACGAGGGCACCCTCGAAGAGCACGAGGCCGTCGGCCTCGCCGCCCTCATCCAGATCAGCGGCGCCCACGCCGTCGGCAACAACAGCGCCAACATGGTGTACGCCCTGCTCACCCACCCCGAACACCTGGCCCGGCTGCGCGCCGAACCCGCGCTCCTGCCGCAGGCCGTCGACGAACTGCTCCGCTACATCCCGCACCGCAACGCCGTCGGCCTCTCCCGCATCGCCCTGGAGGACGTCGAGGTCGGCGGCGTCACCATCCCCGAGGGCGACCCCGTCTACGTCTCGTACCTCACCGCCAACCGCGACCCCTCGGTCTTCCCCGACCCCGAGAAGCTCGACTTCGACCGCGGCTACAACCCGCACGTCGCCTTCGGCCACGGCCCGCACTTCTGCCCCGGCTCCGCCCTCGCCCGCATCGAGTCCGAGATCCTGCTCGACTCCCTGTGGACCCGCTTCCCCGGCCTGCGGCTCGCCGTCCCCGACGACGAGCTCCGCTGGCAGCGCGGCGCCCTGATCCGCGGGCCCGAGACCCTGCCCGTCACCTGGTGAGAGGACCCGCAGGACCGTGACCGCCACAGCCATCGGACCGGGCGGCGGCCTCGTCGTGCCGCCCGGCCACGGCAGGACCCTCACCAGCGCCGCCCAGCACGTCACCTTCAAGGTGACCGGCGCCCACACCCGTACCGCCTCCACCTTCGAGGTCGTCGTACCACCCGGCTTCGACGTCGGCGCCCACACCCACGGCCACAGCGAGGAGCTCTTCTACGTCCTGGAGGGCGAGCTCGACGTCCTCGCCTTCGAGCCGCTCGTCCGTACCCGGGACAGCTGGCGGGAGTGGGAGTCCGCCGCGGGGCAGCGCGCCGTACGCGCCACCGCCGGCACCCTGATCCTGGTGCCGCCCGGCTGCCCGCACGCCTTCGCCAACCCGACCGGTGACCCCGTACGGATGCTGTTCCAGGCTTCGCCGCCGCCCGACCACGAGCGGTACTTCGAGGAGCTCATGGAGATCCTCGCAGCGGCGGGCGACGGCGGAGCCGTCGATCACGCGGCCATCGAGAAGCTCCGCGTCCGCTACGACATCGAACAGATCACCCCGCTCCGGCACGACGCCGGACCCCGCCAGAACACGGCGCCCACCCCATGACCCCACCCGAGCACCCCGACCCCGTCGTCCACGACTGGGCCCCGGTCCCGCTGCCCGCCACGGACTTCGACCCCCTCCCGCACCGGCTGCTCCACGAGGAACCCGTCGCCCGCGTCCGCCTCCCGCACGGCGAGGGCCATGCCTGGCTGGTGACCCGCTACGAGGACGTCAAGCAGATCGCCTCTGACCCGCGGCTGAGCCGGGCGCTCACCGTCGGCCGGCCGATCACCAGCATGACCCCGCACACCCTCGCCCCGCCCGGCGGCGTCGGCCGCGCCGACCCGCCCGACCACACCCGGCTGCGCAAGCTGATCGCCCCCACCTTCGGCCGCCGCCGCATGGCCGCCCTGCGCGCCCACACCGAGCGGACGGCCGACGCGCTGGCGCTCCGCACCCTCGGATCGGGCCCGCCCGCCGACCTCGCCGAGACCTTCGTCGGACCGCTCTGCGCCACCGTGACCGCCGAACTCCTCGGCGTCCCCGCCGCCGACCTCGACCGGGTCCAGGAATGGCGGGCCGGGGTCCTCTCCCACGAGACCACCGCCGCCGCGGGCGAATCCGTCAAGAAGGAGATCGCCGGATACTTCGCGGACCTCGCCCGCCACCGCACCGACCACCCCGGCGACGACCTGATCAGCGAACTCGCCGCCGCGCGCGCGGCCGGAGCGCTCAGCACTCCGGAGCTGGTGTCGATGGCCGTGATGCTCACCCTGAACGGGCTCGACGCGGTACGGAACATCGTCTCCACCATGGTGTACGTACTGCTCGTCCACCCGGACCAGACGGCCAGGCTCCGCGCCGACCCCGCCCGTCTGCCCCGTGCGGTCGACGAGCTGCTGCGCTACATCCCACAGCGGGGCGGCGTCGGCATGCCCCGGGTCGCCACCGCCGACATCGAGGTCGGCGGGGTCACCGTCCGCGAGGGCGAGGCGGTCTACGTCTTCTACCCGGCCGCCAACCGCGACCCCGCCGTCTACACCGACCCCGACCGGCTCGACCTGGACCGCGACGAGGCCCCGCACCTCGCCTTCGGCCACGGCGCCCACTACTGCGCCGGCGCCCAGCTGGCCCGGCTGGAAGCCGAGGTCATGCTGGCCACGCTGCTCGCCCGCTTCCCCCGGCTCGCCCCGGCGGTCGAGCCGGAACGGATCGTCTGGCGCACCGGGACGGTCAACCGGGGGCCGGAGACGCTGCCCGTCACCTGGTGAAGGGTCCCCGCCCGGATATCGGATTGCCAGGCCCCGGCGGCCGGTGCTGGGGTGGGGACCATGGACCTCGCCGCACTGCGCACCCTCCACGACCGTCAGCTCCGCCTCGGCGCCCGCCCCGACGGGCCCGGCGCCCGGGTCGAACGCGACGGGCTCGTCGTACGGCAGACGGGGCCCGCGCACGCGTGGAACGGCGTCCTGTGGTCCGGGCTCGGCGCCTACGACGCGGACGCGGCCATCGCCGCGCAGATACGCCACTTCCGCGCCGCCGGCCGCTCCTTCGAATGGAAGCTGTACGCGCACGACGGCCCCGCCGACCTCGCCGAGCGACTGCTCGCCGCCGGGTTCACCGCCGGCGAGCGGGAGACCGTGATGGTCGCCGAGGCCACCGCCCTGCCCCCGCACGACGGCCTCCCGGACGGCATGGAGCTGCACGCGGTCACCGACGAGGCCGGGGTGCGGATGGTCGTCGAGGTGCACGAGCGTGCCTTCGGCACCGACTCCTCGCACCTCGGCCACCGCATCCTCGACCAGCTCGACCACGCGCCCGGCACCGTCGCCGCCGTCGTCGCCCTCGCGGACGGCGCACCCGTCAGCGCCGCCCGCCTGGAGCTCCCGCCGGGCAGCGACTTCGCCGGCCTGTGGGGCGGCGGCACCGTCGAGGGCTGGCGCGGCCGTGGCCTCTACCGCGCCCTGGTGGCCCACCGGGCCCGTATCGCCGCCGACCGGGGCTACCGCTACCTCCAGGTCGACGCCGCCGACACCAGCCGCCCGATCCTGCGACGCCTGGGCTTCGCCGAGCTGACCACGACGACGCCGTACCTGTACGTGCTGTAGGCCGCGTACGCGATCCCGGCGGGCACGTGTGCTCAGGCGGTCCAGTGCGCGGGGCGCTCGAAGCCCTCGGGCAGGCGGGTGGAAGCGTCGCCGCGGGCCGCGTTGAGCTGCGGCTGGGTGAGGAAGAGGGCCCCGGTCAGATCGGCGCCGGACAGATCGGCGTCCCGCAGGTCCGCCCCGATCAGGTCGGCGAGCGAGAGGTCCGCCCCGCTCAGGTCCGCCGCGATGAGCAGCGCCCCGCGCAGGTCCGCGCCCCGCAGCTTCGCCCCGCGCAGCCGGGCGCCCATCAGATCGGCACCCCGCCGGCTCTTGGGCTTGCCGCCGGCGGCCGCCCGCACGAGGGTGCTGCTCTTGAGGAGCAGCGGGTTCACCTCGGCCCGCACCGGGCCGACGTCCAGCTTCTCCAGGTCGGCCGCGGCGCCCTCGGTCAGCTCCGTCACCCGCGCGAGCGCCCGGTCGAGGTCCCGGTGCAGCGGGCGGGTCGCGGCGAGGGCGCGGGCCTCGGAGAGGTAGCGCAGCAGCTCGTGCAGCTGGCGCATCACCGGGAACACCTCGTACATCTGCCGCGCGGTCGCCGGGTCCTCGCGCCAGGAGACGCCGCCGAAGGTGACCTGGGAGACCTGCTGGCCGGCGCCGAAGCAGTCGTACACCGTGCAGCCGCGGAAGCCGCTGTCCCGCAGCCGGGTGTGGATGCCGCAGCGGAAGTCGTCCTGGAGGTTGCGGCAGGGCTCGCCCGAGGACTTGTCGACCGCGAAGTCGTTCGACTGCGCGAAGGGGAGGGCCACACAGCACAGCCCGAAGCAGTTCGCGCAGTCGCCGCGCAGCTCGGCAGGGAGGATCGAGGCCTGACGGGTCTCGGACACGGTGAAACGGCTTCCTTCGCTGGTGGGGGCGGACATCCCACCGTATCGCGCTGTCGCGCAAACCGGTTGCCGCGCCCGTCGGGGGCGTTCATGATCGGCGGCATGCCTCAGTTCACGACGTACGACGGAACCGGACTCTCCTACCGGATCCGGGGCGAGGGGGACCCTCTCGTCGTGCTGCCCGGCGGCCCCATGCGCGACGCGGTCTACCTCGGCGACCTCGGGGGCCTGACCGCCCACCGCACCCTGATCCTCCTCGACCCGCGCGGCACCGGGGACAGCCCCGTGCCCGCCGACCCGGCGAGCTACCGCTGCGACCGCCAGGTCGCCGACGTCGAGGCGCTGCGGGTCCACCTCGGCATGGACCGGATCGACCTGCTCGGCCACTCCGCCGGCGGCGACCTGGCCACCCTCTACGCGGCCACGCACCCCGAGCGGGTGCGCGCGCTCGTGCTCGTCTCCGGCAGTGGCCGGGCCCTCGGTATCGAGACCTCGGAAGCGGAGTGGGACAAGGCGACCGAGGTCTTCGCCGACCGGCCGTGGTACGCGGAGGCGCGCGCCGCACTGGACTCTCTCGCCCCCGGCACCCCCGCGCGGCAGGCCGCCGCTGTGTACATGCCCTTCGCGTACGGGCGCTGGGACGAGGCCGCCCGGGCGCACGCGGCAGGGCTCGACGCGGAGATGAACCGGGACGCGCCGGACCACTTCTACGCGCCCGGGGTCTTCGACCCGGATGCGGTCCGTGCCGGTCTCGCGTCCCTCACGGCGCCGGTGCTCCTGCTCGCCGGTGAGCACGACGCCGCACCCAGCCCCGCGCAGGCAGCCGAGCAGGCCGCCTGCTTCCCGAACGCCGAGGTCGTGGTCCACCCCGCCGCCGGGCACTTCCCGTGGATCGACGAGGCCGGGGCGTTCGTACGGCCCGTCGCGGCCTTCCTCGACCCGCAGGTGCGCACGGTCACCGTCGGCGGGGTCCGCCTCGCCTACCGGGTCCAGGGGCCCGAGGACGCCCCACCGGTCGTCCTGGTGCACGGGCGGGGCGGCGACGGCACCACGTGGGCGGAGCTCGCGGCGGAGCTGGCCGCCGATCGGCGGGTGTACGCGGTCGACCTGCGCGGCCACGGCCTGAGCGACCACCCGGGGCGGTACGGCTTCGGCGTGTTCCGTGACGAACTGGCGGGCTTCCTGAAGGCGCTGGGCCTCAGCGGCGCCACCGTCGTCGGGCACTCCATGGGCGGGGCGGCCGCCTGTCTGCTCGCCCAGCGTGAGCCGGCGCTGGTCGGCCGGCTCGTCCTGGAGGACGCGCCGGTCTTCTTCCCGCTGGATCCGCCCCGCGGCCGGGCGGCTCTGCCGGAGGAGCCGGTCGCCCTCGACTGGGCGGTGGTGCACGCGACCGACGCCGAGCTGAACGAGCCCGACCCGGCCTGGCGGGACGAGCTCATCGCGGTCACCGCCCCCACCCTGATCGTCGGTGGGGGCGAGAACAGCCATCTGCCACAGGAGCAGCTGGCGTGGATGGCGTCACGGATCCCGGACGCCCGGCTGGTGACGATCGAGACCGGGCATCTGATCCACGAGTCGCGGCCACGCGAATTCCTCGCCGCCCTGAGGGAGTTCGGCGTCTGACGGTCAGGACCCCACTCGGGGCCCCGCCGCCGTGTCCGCGTCCGCCGCCACCGACCGGGCCCACCGGTAGTCCGCCTTGCCGCTGGGCGAGCGCTGGATCCGGTCGGTGAGGACCAGCTGGCGGGGCACCTTGTAGCCGGCGAGCCGGGTGCGGCAGTGGGTCTGGAGCGCCGCCAGGTCCATGGGGCCGGCACCGGCGCGCAGCTGGACCACGGCGGCCACGTGGTTGCCCCACTTCGCGTCCGGTACTCCGGCGACGAGTGCGTCGTACACGTCCGGGTGGGACTTGAGCGCCTGCTCGACCTCCTCCGGATAGACCTTCTCGCCGCCGGTGTTGATGCACTGCGAGCCGCGGCCGAGGACGGTGACGATGCCCTCCTCGTCCACGGTGGCCATGTCGCCGAGCAGGACCCAGCGTTCGTCGCCCTTCCGGAAGAACGTCTCGGCGGTTTTCGCGGCGTCGTTGTAGTAGCCCAGCGGCACGTGGCCGCGCTGGGCGAGCCGGCCGATCTCGCCCACGCCGACGGGCTCGTGGGTGGCGGGGTCGACGACCTGGGTGCGCTCGTTGACGTGCAGCCGGAAGCCCTTGGCGGGACCGGAGTCGTCGGTGGCCCGGCCGTTGGAACCGGACTCGGACGAGCCGAAGTTGTTGAGCAGCAGCACGTTCGGCACGAGGGCCTGGAACTGCTCGCGCACGGTGTCCGACATGATCGCCCCGGACGAGGAGACGCTGAACAGCGAGGACAGGTCGGTGCCCTTGAGCGGCCCGTGCAGGGCGTCGACCAGGGGCCGCAGCATCGCGTCGCCGACCAGCGAGACGCTGGAGACCTTCTCCTTCTCGATGGTGCGCAGCACCTCCTCGGGCACGTACTTGCGGTGGATCACCACCCGCTGCCCGTAGTTGAAGGCGATGAACGAAGTGAGCGTCGAGGTGCCGTGCATCAGTGGGGGAGTGGGGAAGAAGGTGAGCCCCGCGCCGCCCGCGGCGACCCGCTCGGCCAGCTCCTCGGGCCGCTTCACCGGCTCCCCGCTCGGGTCGCCGCCGAAGAGCCCGGCGAAGAAGAGGTCCTCCTGCCGCCACATCACGCCCTTGGGCATGCCCGTGGTGCCGCCGGTGTAGATGATGAACAGGTCGTCGGGCGAGCGGGGCGCGAAGCCGCGCCCGGGCGATCCGGCCGCCTCGGCCGGCGCGAACTCCACGCACCGCAGGGAGGGCGCGCCCTCGGGCGTGGTCCCCACCCGCACGAGGTGCCGCAGCTTCTCCGTCTGCGGCAGCGCGGCCGCGACCCGCTCCGTGAACTCGGCGTCGAACACGAGCGCGGCCAGGTCGGCGTCCCGGTAGAGGTAGACCAGCTCCTCCTCCACGTACCGGTAGTTCACGTTCACCGGCACGATGCGGGCCTTGAGGCAGGCGAGTACGGTCTGCAGGTACTCGATGCCGTTGTACAGATGCAGGCCGAGGTGCTCGCCGGGCCGGATGCCCGCGTCGATCAGGTGGTGCGCGATCCGGTTGGCCGCGGCGTCGAGCTCGGCGTAGGTCAGCCGGCGTTCCGCGCCCGTACCGGGGTGGTCGACGTGGACCAGTGCCTCGCGGTCGGGGACCACGTCCACGACCGACTCGAACAGGTCGGCAAGGTTGTACTCCACCGTTCCTCCTGATCCTGGCCGTGACTGACTCGGCGGTCATTAGAGCGCCGAAGGGCGGAGGTGGGAAGGGGGCGCGCAGAAGAATCTGACTGAGTGTCAGAAAACTATTGAACTGGACCCCGCACTACTGCAACCTGTTCCAGAACTGGAGACGGGAGACGCACATGGGCGGCAGCACCGAGCACCTCGCCGTGCGGCGCGAAGGCGCCACGCTCGTACTCACCCTCAATCGGCCCGAGGCCAAGAACGCGCTCTCACTGCCGATGCTCGTCGGGCTGTACGACGGCTGGCTGGAGGCGGACGCCGACGACACCGTCCGCTCGGTCGTCCTGACCGGCGCCGGCGGCACGTTCTGCGCAGGCATGGACCTGAAGGCACTCGCGGGCCAGGGCATGGCGGGAGAGCAGTACCGGGACCGGATGACCGCCGACCCCGACCTGCACTGGAAGGCGATGCTGCGTCACCACCGGCCCCGCAAGCCGGTGATCGCGGCGGTCGAGGGCCACTGCGTCGCCGGCGGCACCGAGATCCTGCAGGGCACCGACATCCGCGTCGCCGGGGCCTCGGCCACCTTCGGTCTCTTCGAGGTCCGCCGCGGCCTTTTCCCGATCGGCGGCTCCACCGTCCGCCTGCCCCGCCAGATCCCCCGTACCCACGCGCTCGAGATGCTCCTCACCGGCCGCCCGTACACGGCCGAGGAGGCCGCCCGCATCGGCCTGGTGGGCCGGGTCGTCCCGGACGGGACGGCGCTGGAGGCGGCCCTGGAGATCGCCGAGCGGGTCAACGCGTGCGGGCCGCTGGCGGTGGAGGCCGTGAAGGCGTCCGTCTACGAGACCGCCGAGATGACGGAGGAGGAGGGGCTCGCGGCGGAACTGAAGCGGGGCTGGCCGATCTTCGCGACCGAGGACGCGAAGGAGGGCGCGAAGGCCTTCGCGGAGAAACGCCCAGCGGTGTACCGACGGGCGTGAGCCGTCTGCCGCCGTAGCGACGGGCGTGACCGGCCCACCGCCCTGTCGACGGGGTGTGACCGGCCCACCGGTGCACCGGCAGGTGTGACCCTTCCCGCCCGGCCCCCTCACCCACCAAGGAGCCCCCATGACAGCCGCCCCCGAAACCCTCCACGCCCCTCTCGTCGTCGAGTTCCCCTTCACCCGGTCCCTCGGCCCCGTCCAGAGCGCCTTCCTCAGCGGGCTGCGCGAGCGCACCGTGCTCGGCGTGCGGACCGAGGCCGGACGGGTGCTCGTGCCGCCCGTCGAGTACGACCCCGAGACCGCCGCCGAGCTGCGCGAGCTCGTCGAGGTCGGGGCCGGCGGGACCGTCACCACCTGGGCCTGGAACCACGAGCCCCGCCCCGGGCAGCCGCTCGCACGCCCCTTCGCCTGGGTGCTCGTCCGGCTCGACGGTGCCGACACCGCGCTCCTGCACGCGCTCGACGCGTCAGGACCCGACGCCGTACACACCGGGATGCGGGTCCGGATCCGCTGGGCCGGCGAACGGCACGGCGCGCTCACCGACATCGCCTGCTTCGAGCCGTACGACGGCGCGGAGGCGAGCCGACCCCGCCCCCACGACGGCCGCTTCGACGAGCCCGTCACCGGCATCGTCGCGCCGGCCCGGCTGGACTACACCTACACCCCCGGCCGCGCCCAGACCGGCTACCTCCGGGCCCTGACCGAACGCCGCACCGTCGGCGAGCGCTGCCCCTCCTGCCACAAGGTGTACGTCCCGCCCCGCGGCGCCTGCCCCACCTGCGGCGTCGCCACCACCGACCGGGTCGAGGTCGGGCCCCGCGGCACCGTCACCACCTTCTGCATCGTCAACATCAAGGCTGCGAATCTCGACATCGAGGTCCCGTACGTCTACGCCCACATCGCCCTCGACGGCGCCGGGCTCGCCCTGCACGGCCGGATCGGCGGCATCCCCTACGACCAGGTCCGGATGGGCCTGCGCGTCGAACCCGTGTGGAGCGAGGACGGCCGCTACCCCGACCACTACCGCCCCTGCGGAGAGCCGGACGCCGACTACGACACGTACAAGGAGCTCCTGTGACTGCAGCACGCCGGGACGTCGCCATCGTCGCCTTCGCGCAGACCGGCCACACACGGCGCACGGACGAACTCTCCGAAGTCGAGATGGTGATGCCGGTCCTCCACGAGGTGCTGCGGCAGACCGGTCTGAAGACCTCCGACATCGGCTTCACCTGCTCCGGCTCCTCCGACTACCTCGCCGGGCGGGCCTTCTCCTTCACCATGGCCCTCGACGGCGTCGGCGCCTGGCCCCCCATCTCCGAGTCCCACGTCGAGATGGACGGCGCCTGGGCACTGTACGAGGCATGGGTGAAGCTCCTCACCGGAGAGGCCGACACGGCGCTCGTCTACGCCTACGGCAAGTCCTCGCCCGGCTCCGTCCGCGACGTCCTGACGCGCCAGCTCGACCCGTACTACGTCGCCCCCCTCTGGCCCGACTCCGTCGCCCTCGCCGCGCTCCAGGCGCAGGCCCTCATCGACGCGGGGGACACCGACGAGCCCGCGCTCGCCGCGATCGCCAACCGCAGCCGCGAGGACGCCGCCGCCAACCCGCACGCCCAACTGCCCGGCGCCCGCCCCCAGGGCGACTACGTGGTCCGGCCGCTGCGCACCGGCGACTGCCCGCCCATCGGCGACGGCGCCGCCGCCGTGATCCTCGCCGCCGGCGACCGGGCCCGCGAACTGTGCGCCAGGCCCGCCTGGATCACCGGAATGGACCACCGCATCGAGGCCCACGCCCTCGGCGTACGCGACCTCACCGACTCGCCCTCCACCCGGCTCGCCGCCGAACGCGCCGGCGCCTTCGACCGGCCCCTGGACACCGCCGAACTCCACGCGCCCTTCACCTCCCAGGAGGTCGTCCTGCGCAAGGCCCTCGGCCTCGGCGACGAGGTCCTGGTCAACCCCTCCGGCGGGGCGCTCGCCGCCAACCCCGTGATGGCCGCCGGACTCGTCCGGCTCGGCGAGGCCGCCGCCCGCATCCACCGCGGCGACTCCGACCGCGCGCTCGCCCACGCCACCTCCGGGCCCTGCCTCCAGCAGAACCTGGTCGCCGTCCTGGAAGGAGACCTCCGTGGCTAAGGCCGTGACATCGAAGGAACCCGTCGCGATCGTCGGCATCGGCCAGACCAAGCACGTCGCCGCCCGCCGGGACGTCTCGCTCGCCGGACTCGTCCGCGAGGCCGCCCGGCGTGCCCTGGACGACGCCGAACTGACCTGGGCGGACATCGACGCCGTCGTCATCGGCAAGGCCCCCGACTTCTTCGAGGGCGTGATGATGCCGGAGCTCTACCTCGCCGACGCGCTCGGCGCGGTCGGCAAACCGATGCTGCGGGTCCACACCGCCGGTTCGGTCGGCGGCTCCACGGCCCTGGTCGCCGCGAACCTGGTGGCCGCCCGGATCCACGGCACCGTCCTGACCCTGGCCTTCGAGAAGCAGTCCGAGTCCAACGCGATGTGGGGCCTGTCGCTGCCCGTCCCCTTCCAGCAGCCGCTGCTGGCCGGCGCCGGCGGCTTCTTCGCCCCGCACGTACGCGCCTACATGCGCCGCACCGGCGCCCCCGACGCGATCGGCTCCCTCGTCGCGTACAAGGACCGGCGCAACGCCCTGAAGAACCCCTACGCGCACCTCCACGAGCACGACATCACCCTGGAGAAGGTGCAGTCCTCCCCGATGCTGTGGGACCCGATCCGCTACTCCGAGACCTGCCCGTCCTCCGACGGCGCCTGCGCCATGGTCCTCACCGACCGGGCGGGCGCGGCCCGTTCGCCGCGGCCGCCGGCCTGGGTGCACGGCGGGGCGATGCGCAGCGAGCCCACCCTCTTCGCGGGAAAGGACTTCGTCTCGCCGCAGGCCGGCCGGGACTGCGCCGCCGACGTCTACCGGCAGGCCGGCATCACCGACCCGCGCCGGGAGATCGACGCGGTCGAGATGTACGTGCCGTTCTCCTGGTACGAGCCGATGTGGCTGGAGAACCTGGGCTTCGCGGAGGAGGGCGAGGGCTGGAAGCTCACCGAGGCCGGGGTCACCGAACTCGACGGCGATCTGCCCGTGAACCCTTCGGGCGGGGTGCTCTCCACCAACCCCATCGGCGCCTCCGGCATGATCCGCTTCGCCGAGGCCGCCCTCCAGGTCCGCGGACAGGCGGGCGAGCACCAGGTGGAGGGGGCGCGAAGGGCGCTCGGACACGCGTACGGAGGGGGCGCGCAGTTCTTCTCGATGTGGCTCGTGGGAGATCGGCCGCCTGCCGCTTAGGGTCTGTCGGCGCTCCGTACCGGTCGCTACGCTGAGGCCCTTACCGACGGCACAGAGTGATCGGGAGGAGCGCGGACGTGGCGGAGAGCACCATCACCCAGCACGCCTTGACGGGGCAGGACATGCCGGAACTCGACCTGGCCGGGGCGGAGTGGCGCTCCGGCAGTCAGGGCGTCGGCGACGTCCAGATCGCCTTCGTCGAGGGCTTCATCGCGATGCGCAACGGGCGACGGCCCGAGGCGCCGTCGATCGTCTTCACCCCGGCGGAGTGGCGGGCGTTCGTGGTGAACGCGCGCGAGGGTGAGTTCGACCTCACGTGAGGCGCGCGGGTCCCGCCCTAGGGTGGTGATCATGAGTGCAGAGCGTGATCTGACCCGGCTCGTCGCCGGGATGCGACCGGAGCTCCACCCCGGCCGCTATGTCTTCACCACCGTGGCCGGCCCCGCTCCGGCGGGGGTCGACCCCGTCGCCACCGTCGTCGAGCGCGAGGGTCTGACGATGGTCGTACGCCAGGAGGACGCCGACGCGGCTTCGCTGGCGTACGACTACGTGGCCGGCTGGATCACCCTGCGCGTCCACTCGGCCCTGGACGCCGTCGGCCTGACCGCGGCGGTCTCCCGCGAGCTCGCCGCGGCCGGTCTGAGCTGCAACGTCGTCGCCGGGTTCCACCATGACCACCTGTTCGTCGAACACGCCCGCGCGGGCGAGGCGTTGGCCACCCTGAAAGGCCTCTCGAAGCGGGCCTCCCGGTCGTTCACGTGATCTTCACAAACTTACGCGCCGGCGGCGCGTCCCCGCGTACGCTGGGCATCTCGCGGGGCCACCACCCCTGACGCACCCCTCGTGCGCCGGGTGTGCGCCCCCAGCGTGGGGGTGGACCATGACGACACACACCGGCAGGGCCGGCGGACGCGGCTTCGGCCTGTTCGAACGAGAGGGCGAACTGGCGGCGGCCGAGGAGGCGCTGACCCTTCTGACGGGCCACGAGGCGGACACCTCGTGGCAGCGTACGGCTCTCCGGATCGTGCAGGACCGTGCTCCGGACGCGCCGGGCACTCCAGCCCGGCGGACCGCGGCCACCGTGCACCGCGGTGGCGTGCTCGCGTACGCCGCGCCCGCCGGCCTCGGCAAGACCACCCTGCTCGCCGAGATCCGCCGCCGCGCCGCAGCCAGGGGATGCACCGTCCTCTCGGCGCGCGGCGGCGACCAGGAGCAGCGGGTCGCCTTCCACGTCGCCCGGCAGCTCCTCCAGCCACAGCTCGCCGCCGCGTCCCGCGCCGAACTGCGCGAGCGGCTCGGCAGCTGGTACGACATCGTCGGCCCCGCCCTCGGCCTGTGCACCGCCGCCGAAGGCGCGCCGCCGGACCCCCAGGGCCTGCGCGACGGCCTCGACTGGGTGCTCACCCATCTCGCCGTACGCCGCGCCCCGCTCGTCGTCGTCCTCGACGACGCGCACTGGGCCGACCCCGAGTCCCTCGGCTGGCTCTCCGCCTTCGCGCCCCGCGCCGAAGACCTCCCCATGCTGCTGGTCGTCGCGTACCGGCCCGACGAACTGCCCGACTCCGGCGAGGAGTTCACCGGCCGCCGGTCCGGCCAGCGCCCCCTCGGCCTCGATCCGCTGACCTCCGGCGCCATCGCCAGGCTCGTCCGCGACCGCGTCGGCGCCCATGCCGACGACGCCTTCTGCCGCGAGTGCTGGGCCGTCACCTCCGGCAACCCCTTCGAGGCCGTCGAGCTGGCCGCCAAGATCCGCGACCGGGGCCTCGAACCCACCGCCGAACGTGCCCCCGCCCTGCGCGACCTCGCGGCCGCCGTCAAGGGCAGCGGCCTCATCGCCCAGATCGAACGGCTCGGCACCGCCACCGTCCGCCTCGCCTGGGCCTGCGCCGTCCTCGGCACCGAGATCTCCCCGCAGCTCGCCGGCGCCGTCGCCGGACTCGGCGGCGAAGAGGTCGCCCGCTGCGCCGGACTGCTGCGCCGCACCCGCGTCCTCGCCCCGGCCGACCCCGACACCGAACCCGGCTCCGACACCCTGGAGTTCGTCCACCCCCTCATCGCCACCGCCGTCTACGACGCCATCCCCGCCGCCACCCGCGTCGCCCTGCACGGCCAGGCCGCCTGGTGCGTCGTCGACGCCGGCCTCGGACCCACCGCCGCCGCCCGCCACCTCGTCGAGACCCACCCGGAGGGCGACCCCTGGGTCGTGCAGCACCTGCGCGCCGCCGCCCAGGAGACCCTGCGGGCCGGCGCCCCCGACACCGCCCGCCGCTATCTCGCCCGCGCCCTGCGCGAACCCCCGGACCGTGACGAACGCGCCGCCGTCCTGTTCGAACTCGGCTCCGCCTCGCTCCTCAACGAACCCGCCACCACCGTCAACCACCTGCGCGCCGCCCTGGAGGAGCCGGTCGCCCAGCCCGCCCTGCGCCACGGCATCGTCTACCGGCTCTCCCAGGTCCTCGCGCACAGCGACCGGCTCGTCGAGGCCTCCGAGCTCCTCGGCCGCGAGTCCCGGCTCACCACCGACGCCCGCACCCGGCTGCGCATGCAGTCCGAGAAGTTCATGTGGGACGCCTTCCGCGCCGACGAACCCGACTCGCCGGCCCGCTCCCGCCGCCTCGCCCGGCTCGCCGACCGGCTCACCGGCCGCGACCTCACCGAGCGCTACATCATCGGCCTGCGCGCCTGGGACGCCACCCTGCGCGCCGAACCCTCCGGCGTCGCCGTCGACCACGCCGAGCGCGCTCTCGAAGGTGGCCTGAGCTGGGCCGACGAGAGCCGTGGCTTCGAGGTGCCGGTGCTCGTCGCCCTCACCTTCCTCTACGCCGACCGGCCCGGCCGCGCCGAGGAGCTGTTCGCCGCCGGCACGGCCGAGTTCGAACGCCAGGGCTGGCGCGGCGCCCACCTCTCCTTCGCGTACACCCTCCTCGGCTACATCCGCTACCGGCGCGGCAGGCTCGTCGAGGCCGAGGACTTCGTCCGCGCCGGCCTCAGGCTCGCCGAGCGCGTCGGACCCCGCACCCCCGCCGAGTGGTACGCCGTCGGCGTCATGATCGAAGTGCTGCTCGCCCGGGGCCGCACCGAGGAGGCCGAGCAGGTCGCCCGCGCCCACGACTTCGGCGAGCCCTTCCCCGCCGCCGTCACCTTCCCCGACTCCCAGACCGTCCACGCCGAACTGCTCCTCGCCACCGGCCGCACCGAGGAGGCCGCCGCCGAGCTCGCCGCCGTCGGCCGCCGCCTCGATCCGCGCGGCATGCGCAACCCCGCCTGGTGCCCCTGGCAGCTGCACCTCGCCCTCGCCGAGGCCTGCGAGACCCCCGCGCGGGCCCGCGACACCGCCCTCGCCGCCGTCACCCGCGCCCGTCAGTACGGTGCGCCCTCCGCGATCGGACAGGCGCTCCGCGTCACCGCCGAGGTGACCGGCGACGCCGACCGGGTCAAGCTCCTGGAGGAGTCCGTCGAGTGGCTCGAGCGCTCGCCCGCCGCCTACGAGCTGGCCCGCTCCCTGGTCGCCCTCGGCGCCGCCCTGCGCCGCACCGGCCGCACCCGGGAGGCCGCCGAGCACCTCTACCGCGGCCTGGAGACCGCCCAGAGCTGCGGCGCCGACGGGCTCGTCGACGACGCCAGGGCCGAGCTCGCCGCCGCCGGCCTGCGCCCCCGCACGCTGCGGCCCACCGGCACCGACACGCTCACCGTCGCCGAGCGCGCCGCCGCCGAGCTCACCGCCCGCGGCGAGGACCCCGCCGCCGCCCTGGGCCTCGACCAGCCGGCCGTCACCCGCCTGCTCTCGGCCGTCTACCGCAAGCTCGGCACCGACCGCGCCGGACTGGCCGAGGCCCTGACCGGCGGCACGCCCTGACCCCGCCCCGGCGCGCCGCATCGCGTGCCGGGACACGTACCATGGCGGTATGTCCTTCCTCCGCCGCCGCAGCGCCGCCACACCCGCTGGCCCGGACTTCGACGTCCTCGCCATGGACCCGGGGGACTGGCCCGGCAATCTCGGCGCCGGTCTCCTCCCGGCCCCCGACGGCAGCTGCCAGGGGGTCTTCCTCCGCTACGACCTCTTCGGCGGCCGCGGACCCGCGATGATCATCGGCAACCTCCCGGAGGGCTCCCCGGCCCGCGAGCTCGCCGACGGGCAGATCCCCTTCGAGGTGGCCCAGCTGCTCGCCGCCCTGGAGAACGACGAGCCGGTCGAGGTCGTCGACACCGAGGACATGCCGGTGATGCAGGGCGACAACCTCCTGATCGTGCGCCGCCTCAAGCTCTCCGAGAGCCGGATCGCCTGCGTGCAGTTCGACCGCAGCGACAACGTCCTGGTGACCATCGCCAGTTGGGACCGGCCCATCACCGACGACCTGTACGCGCTGCTCAAGCCGCTGCCCGCCGAGCTGTTCCAGCAGGCCTGAGACGGGAGGCGGGGGCCGATGAGCGCACGCGTCGACAGCTGGATCTGGGCGGTCCGGCTCACCAAGACCCGCTCGCAGGCCGCCGCGGCCTGTCGCGCCGGGCACGTCAAGGTCAACGGGGAGCGGGCCAAGCCCGCCCAGCCCGTGAAGCCGGGCGACGAGGTGCGGCTCTTCCACGGCGGCCGGCAGCGGATCGTCGAGGTGAAGCAGCTGCTCACCAAGCGGGTCGGCCCGCCGGCCGCGGCGGAGGCCTACATCGACAACAGCCCGCCCCCGCCGCCGCGCGAGCACGTGGCCGTCGCCGCGGTCCGCGACCGCGGCGCCGGCCGCCCCACCAAGCGGGACCGCCGCGAACTCGACCAGCTGCGCGGGCTGCGCCCCTAGGGGGTGTCTCGCCGATCACGCCGGGCTCGCGGCGCCCGCCTGTCAGGGGCCCGAGCTCAGGGCACCAGCGAGCCGAAAGCCGACGACAGTCGCGCCGCCGAGGTGCCGAACCCTGTCGGGCCCCGGCGCACCAGGGACGTCCCGGCGCCCGAGTGCACGTCCTCGGGGCCGTAACGCCGCACCTTCCGGTGCCAGTTGAGGATGCCGGCGAGCCAGTCCTCCAGCTCCCGCAGATACGCCCCGAAGGCCGCCCGGCCCGCCGCGTCGAGCCCGAAGTCCGCGTAAAGGAGCGGGACTTCGTGCCGCTTCAGATGCTCGTACTGGCGCAGCCGGCCCCGCATCAGGTCGTCGACCATCGCCACCGCCGTCGGGTAGTCGCAGTCGAAGAACTTCTGCAGCACCAGGACGCCGTTGTGCACCTCGCCCTCGACCTCGATCTCCTTCTGGTACGAGAACAGGTCGTTGAGCAGCGTCGCGTAGTCCATGACCGAGTGCTCGAGGGCCCGCACGGTGCCGGTGCGGTAGAGCTCGGGCGGCAGCGCCTCG
The DNA here is from genome assembly GCF_044541845.1 of Streptomyces sp. NPDC085481. Lineage (NCBI taxonomy): Bacteria > Bacillati > Actinomycetota > Actinomycetes > Kitasatosporales > Streptomycetaceae > Streptomyces > Streptomyces sp. NPDC085481. The sequence goes on along the minus strand of NZ_JBITTJ010000011.1, from coordinate 41,735 downwards.
GTGTGCCGCAGCCGGCACATCAGCATGGTCAGCTCCGAGCCGAAGGTGGTGCGGCGCATCTCGATGTAGTCGACGGGGTCGGGAACCCGGTGCTGCGCCTGGTTGTGCAGCTCCCACAGCCAGCTGTCCAGCATGGCGTCGACCGCGACCCGCAGTTGTGTACGCGCCTCCGGCGCCATGGGGCCCGCGGTCCGTGCCCACAGTTCGGCGAGCGAACGTTCCATCGGGTTCACGGCGAGCGCGGCCCCGGCGGCCGGATCCTCCAGCGACATGCAGGACTTGAAGCGCTCGGTCTGCACCTTGGCGCCGATCAGGTCGCGCGAACGCCCGAACACGAAGGGGTAGAAGTCGTCCCCGTACGTGCCCCAGGTCAGCCAGTCGGCGCTGAGCCGCAGCTCTTCCGGGGTGGCGTCCGGGTCGAGCCCCGCCGAGCAGAGCGCGAGGTCGAACCCCTCGGCCATCGGGCGGTCCCAGATGTCGTCCAGGAGCCCCATCGCCTCGGCCCAGTCCAGGGAGCCCTGCCTGGCCTCCTCGTGGTGGGGGCTGAGCGACAGCGGGTACGGCAGGTCGAACTCCGGCAGCAGCGACGGCCCCACCTTCTGGTGCGGAACATGCGTGAGCGCGCGCAGCCGGCTCGCGGCGGGGCGGCCGAACAGCGTCCGGATGTCCAGGGCCGAGGTGCCGATCACCCCGTCCAGCATCGAAGGCCCGCTCACCAGACCCTCGTTCATGTAGCGGCTGGAGCGCAGGTGCCATTCGTGGCCGCCGGACTGCCAGTCCTGCAGGCCCTTGGTGTACGCGGCGATGGCCGCGGCCTCCGCGGGGCCGAGCCCCGTCTCCAGGCAGAGCGCGGGCACTTCGGTGAGCGCGGTGTTCTCGAACTGCTGCAGCCGCGAGGTCAGCAGGTCGTTGACCGCGTCGGCCGCCTCCTGCGTCGTGCAGCCGAGGAACTTCTCCAGGACCAGGACGCCGTTGCTGTTCTCGCCCTCGTCCTCGACCTCGCGCTGGTACGAGAAGAGGTCGTTGCGCAGGTGGACCGCGTCGGCGAACGCGTCCCGCAGCACGCGCAGCGGCCGGGAGTACGCCACCTGCTCCGGGACCTCGGCGCCCGCCGCGTACTCGACGAGCCCCGCGGACCACGGGGCGCCGCCCACCTTGCGGCGCATCTCGATGTACTCGACGGGGTTGGCGATCCGCCCCTCGTTGATGTTGTCGAGCTCCCACAGCGACTCGTACAGCAGGTGCTCGGTGGCCTCCGCGAAGCGCACCCGCCAGGCCTCGGACATCGAGGGAACGGTTCGCCGCCACAGGTCGGCGAGGCCCGCCTCCACCGGGTTGGCCGGCTCGGGCAGGCCGGCTGCCGGGTCGGCCGGCATGAACAGCGGGAGCCGGTCGAGGTAGGCCTTGCCGCCGGCCCGGTCCTGGGTGCGTTTGAAGATCTCCAGGAAGTGGTCGTCGAAGAAGAACACCCACGTGTACCAGTCGGTGACCAGGGAGAGGACCTGTTCGCCGCAGTCCGGATGGGTGTAGGAGCAGAGCAGCGCGTAGTCGTGCGACTGGAGGTCCGCCTCCTCCCAGATGCCGGATCCCTCCAGCATGCCCATCTCCCGCGCCCAGTCACGCGTGTGCGTGCGGGCCGCCTCCACATGGGGATTGAGCCGCGCCGGATACGGGACATAGAAATCCGGCAGAACGAAGGGCTGAGCCATGCCAGGAGGGCCTTTCGGTGAGCGTGGGCGTCGTCCGGCCGAGCATTACCCCTCGACCCCCGCGCCCACGCGAACACCGTGAAAGTCATACGAACGCCACGGAGTGCCGGCCGGACCGTGGTCCGCCGGCGCCCCCGCGCCGGGACCGCTCCCGGGCGCCAGCCGCGCTCAGGCCCGGGAAACCCGCACGTCAGCGGCCTTCACGAAGGCCACCCGATGGCCGAACTGGATCTCGTAGTACTCCTCCTGGCCGCGCACGACCCGGTGACCCGAGACATCGAACACCGGTGCGTAGTAGTACTCACCCGGGGTGCGGCCGCCCACCACGTACGACTGGCCGGCGAGCAGCTGGTACGGCAGCGGGGACACCGACTGCACCGGAACCCCCGCCGGATACGCCGACGCCTCCGGATAGGCCCGCCCGTACACCGGCACCGACGCGAGCCCCTCCTTCGGCGTCAGGACCACACCCCGTGCGTTCACCGCCGTCGGCTGCCTCCGCGGATTGTGGAACCACGCCTTCTGCCCCAGATACCAGATCGCCGTCCACTCGCCCTGCCGCTCCGCCACCGCATAGCTCTGGCCCGTCGAGGCCCGCGCCCCGGTGTCGTTGACCCCGGTGGTCGAGTCCTGCCCACCCGGCCGCAGCCCGATGTCCTTCACCAGCGGCGCATCGGCGCTCGGCGCGGTGTGCAGGCGCACCGCCCCGCTCCCGTGCGGCGCGCACGCCTCCCCGGCCGTCACGCACCCCGTGTACACCGGCTGGTGCTCCGCGTACTCCGGACGGATCGTCACCACGCCCGCGTCCGGACCCGCGCTCGGCGTGATCGGCCGGCCGAGCAGCCGGAAGTAGTGCGCCCAGTCCCAGTACGGGCCCGGGTCCGTGTGCATCCCCCGGATCGTCGACGTCACCGTTCCCGGCACGTTGTCGTGCCCCAGGACGTGCTGCCGGTCCAGCGGAATGCCGTAGCGCTTCGCGAGATACCGCACCAGACGGGAGGACGTGCGGTACATCGCCTCCGTGTACCAGGAGTCCGGCGAGGTGAGGAAGCCCTCGTGCTCGAGGCCCACCGACTTGGCGTTCACGAACCAGTTGCCCGCGTGCCAGCCCACGTCCTTCAGTGACAGGTGCTGCGCGATGTGACCGTCCGAGGAGCGCAGCGAGTACTGCCACGACACGTACGTCGGGTCCTGCACCAGCTTCAGGGTGGTGTCCCAGCTCGCCTCGGTGTCGTGGATCACGATGTAGTCGACCGACTGCGAGGCCGGCCGGTCCGCCTTGTCGTGATTGCCGTAGTCACCGTCCCCGAACTCCTCGTACGGGGCCGGGATCCACTCGCACGCCACCGAACGCGGGCACTCGACCGGCCCCTTGGCGGGCGCCCGCAGACCCAGCGCGGCGAGCTGGCGGGTGGCCGGGGAGACGTCGGGGTCGGCCGGGAGCGACACGCCCTGCCCGCTGTCCGTCGTCCGCGACTCGCCGGTGCGGATCACGTCGAAGACGTCGTCCGCGTACGTGGCCGCGGTCGCCGAGTCGTCGGCGCCCGAGTAGCGCGCCACCGCCCCGTACCAGTCCGCCGGATCCGCGCTCGCCGGCAGACCTGCCTCGCGCTGCGCCGCGGCGAGCAGCGCCGCGCCGCCCTCGATGTTCGCCGCCGTGCTCGTGCGCAGCTCCTCGGCGGACCGCCCGGACAGCTCGGCCGCCCGCTCCAGCGTGCGCAGCCGCGGTGGCAGCTCCGCCGCGGTCGGCAGCCTCGCCTCGGTGCCGGAACGGGGCGCCCGCGTGTCGTCGCCGCGCGCGTCCTCCGCGCCCTCCGAATGGTGCGGGGTCTCGGCGAGCGCGGTCGCCGCGTCCGTGAGGTGCATCGGCCCGTAGCCGCCGGTCACACTCGGCGCGCCGCCGTGCGTGTCCCAGCGCGACTGCAGGTACGAGACGGCGAGCAGCACGCTCTGCGGGACACCGTGCCGCTCGGCCGCCACCGCGAACTGCCGCTGCAGCGAGCCCGCCTCGGGCCCCTCGGCGGTCGCGGGCGGCGCGCCGGCGAGCAGCGGAAGAAGCAGGACGGCGGGCGCGACACGTCTGAGGGACGTGGAACGGAGCAAGGCAGCCTCCAGAGACGGGGGAGAGAGCGGGGGCGTGCGGAACCGAACCCGTACAGGGGTAGCGGCTTCCGGACGATCCGTCAATGACCCGCTCGGCAGGGCGATTTCCCACGTCAGGCGGTCGGGAGGGGCCATCGCTCGCGGTTTCGCCCGGGCGGGGCGCCCGCCTGCGACGCGTCAGTGGAGTGGACCAATGGGGCACCGGTACGGGGGTCCGGGCGCGGCGCCGATGCCGATGGCGCAGGGCCGATGACGAAGCGCCGCGCGCCCGGTGTCGGCACCGGGTGCGCGGCGCGCCACCCCCGTCTCGTATCGGAACACCACCGGACTGGGTGCCTAGCGCGTCCCGACCGCCGCGCGCACGGCCCGCCGTGCCATGGCGCAGTCGTCGTGCAGCCGCCGCAGCAACAGTCGCTGCTCCTCACCGGGCGAGACCGCCCCGGCGGGCACCGGCACCGAACCGGCCGGCGGCGCCTCCCTGATCGTGCGCTGCACGGCCGTCTCGTAGGTACGGATCTCGCGGGTCAGCACGATCATCAGGTTGACCAGGAACGCGTCCCGGGACGCCGTGCCCGCCTGCTGCGCCAGCTGACTGATCTGGCGCCGCGCGAGCGGAGCGTCCCCCAGCACCGCCCACAGCGTCGCCAGGTCGTACCCGGGCAGGTACCAGCCCGCGTGCTCCCAGTCGACGAGTACGGGACCGGCGGGGGAGAGCAGGATGTTGGAGAGCAGGGCGTCACCGTGACAGAACTGCCCCATGCCCTGCCGCCCGCCCGCGTGGGCCAGGCCGTGCAGCAGCTTCTGCAGGTCGTCGCGGTCCCGGTCGGTGAACAGACCGAGCTCGTGGTAGCGGGCGATCCGTGCCCCGTAGTCGAGCGGGGCGTCGAAGGTCCCGGCCGGCGGCCGCCAGGCGTTCAGCCGGGCGACCGCTCCGAGCACGGCCCGCACGTCCGCGCGGGGCGGCGCCTCGACGGGGTGGCGGGTCAGCGCCGCCGCCCGTCCCGGCATCCGCTCGATGACCAGCGTGCAGTTCTCCGGGTCCGCGGCGATCAGCCGCGGCGCGCGCACCGGGGGACGGTGCCGGACGAAGGAACGGTAGGAAGCTATTTCGTGCTGGAACCGCTCGACCCACGCGGGGGAGTGGTCCAGTAAACACTTCGCGACCGCTGTCGTCCTTCCCGTCGCCCCGAGGATCAGTACGGAGCGGCCGCTGCGCCGCAGCACCTGCACCGGGTTGAACTCCGGGCAGATCCGGTGGACGGACGCGATGGCCATGCGCAGCTGCGCGCCCTGAGGGCCGGACAGGTCGATTCTCCCGCTGGGCTGCTGGACGGTGCTCCCCGCCCAGCGCCTCGGCCGCACCGCTCCCTGCGGAGCGGGGGCGAGGTACGGTCCGGAACCGGCCGGAACGGTGCGGTGCAGCGGCCGGGGCGGGGCGGACACGGAGGACGATGCTGTGTACATGGAGGTGACAGATCCCTTCGTGCGCCGACGAGTTGCGTGCGTCGCCCCGCCCGCCCGAACGGTCCGCACCCTGGGGAAAATGAGGGCCGGTCGATGGGGCGGGGTGGCGCGTTCCTACCTGACACCCGGGCGCGGGTGGCGGAACATCGGGCGCACCCTGGCGAAGCCTGGCGAATAGTCGCCAGCCCTATGACAGGGGGTTACTGTCAACTCAGCCGAGAACCTGGGGGCTTAGACGTGACCGGACAGACCAACACCCGCCTGGCAGACCTCTTCGGCCTCGCCGGCTGGTCCAAGGGCGAACTCGCGAGGCTCGTCAACCGGCAGGCGGCGGCCATGGGCCACCCGCAACTGTCGACCGACACCTCACGGGTGCGGCGCTGGATCGACATGGGGGAGACCCCGCGCGATCCCGTGCCCCGGGTGCTGGCAGCGCTGTTCACCGAGCGACTCGGCCGTGTCGTGACCATCGAGGACCTCGGGTTCGTACGACACGGGCGCGCCGGCAAAAGGCGGGACGTCAGGAACGACGACAACCCTGACGGGCTGCCCTGGGCGCCCGAACGTACGGCAGCGGTCCTCACCGAATTCACGGGAATGGACCTCATGCTCAACCGACGCGGCCTGGTGGGCGCGGGCGCCGCGCTCGCCGCCGGCTCCGTACTCAGCAACGCCATGCAGGACTGGCTCCACACCGACCCTTCACGCCCCGGCGCGACCCCCAGCGCCATCGATCCCCTCCACGCCGACCCCGCTGGGTTCGACCGCTACGAGGCCGCCCCCATCGGGTCGGAGGAGATCGAGGCACTGGAGCGCTCCGTGGAGGTCTTCCGCGCCTGGGACGCCTCCCGCGGCGGCGGCCTCCAGCGCAAGGCCGTCGTGGGACAGCTCAACGAGGTGGGCGGCATGCTCGCCTACCGCCACCCCGACCACCTCCAGCGCCGGTTGTGGGGCGTCGCCGCCAACCTGGCCGTCCTGGCCGGCTGGATGTCCCACGACGTGGGCCTCGAACCCACCGCCCAGAAGTACTTCGTGATCGCCGCGCACGCGGCCCGCGAGGGCGGCGACCGGCCGCGGGCCGGCGAGGCGCTCTCCCGCGCCGCGCGTCAGATGGTGCACCTCGGCCGCCCCGACGACGCCCTCGACCTGATGAAGCTCGCCAAGTCCGGCGCGGGGGAGCGGGTACTGCCCCGTACCCAGGCCATGTTCCACACCATCGAGGCCTGGGCCCAGGCATCGATGGGCCGCGGCCAGGCCATGCGCCGTACGCTCGGCGAGGCCGAGGACCTCTTCGTCTCCGACCGGGGCGACGAGAAGCCCAGCTGGATGCAGAACTTCGACGAGGCCGACCTGCACGGCATGCAGGCGCTCGCCTACCGCACCCTCGCCGAACACGACCCCGCAGCCGCGATCCCCGCCCAGCGCCACGCCAAGCTGGCACTGGACCTGCGCCGCGGCGGCCACGACCGCTCGAAGCTGTTCGACCACATCTCGCTGGCCTCGGCCTGCTTCATCGCCGACGACCCGGAACAGGCGGACCGCTACGCCCGGCTGGCTCTGGTGTCGATGGGCGACACCTCCTCGCACCGCACCTGGGACCGGCTGCGTGAGATGTACCGGCTGACCGGCCAGTACGCGGGCTACACCAGGATCGAGCACCTGCGCGAGGAGATCGAGGTGGCGCTGCCGAAGGCACCGTCGAACCGGCCGAGGGCGGGGGAGGCGTGAGCGGCGCGTAGGGCGTTGCGGGTACGCGTACGGTACGTGTTCGACGAGCAGGGTACGTGCTGCGTGTAGCTGGTGCCCGTAGCCATGAGCAAGGGGCCCACCGGTGTGGGCCCCTGCCTGCGTTCCGTCCCCGGACCGGCTACCGCCCGCCGCCCACCCGCACGACCATCACGCAGGCGTCGTCCTCGCGAGGACCCTCGCCGAACTCCTCGACCACCGACCGGACACAGTCCTGCGCGTCGCGCGCGGCGGCGAACCGCGGGGCGAGGGAGAGCAGTCGAGCCGTGCCGCGGTCGTCGTCCATGACGCCCGCCGTGCGGGTCAGCCCGTCGGTGTGCAGCAGGAGCAGGTCGCCGGGGAACAGCCGGGTCTCGGCCTCCCCGTACGCCGCTCCGGTCGTCGCTCCGAGCAGCACGCCCTCCGGCCTGCCCAGGACGCGGCCCGTTCCCTCGCGGAACAGCAGCGGGGCGGGATGCCCGGCCTGGGACCAGGTGAGGGTCTGGGCGGCCGGGTCGTAGCGGCAGCACATGGCGCTGCCGAGGGCCGGCTGGACGGAGGTCTCCAGGAGCTGGTTGAGGTGGCTCATCAGGGCGCCGGGGCGGATTCCGGCCACGGCCATGCCGCGCAGGGCGCCGAGGAGCATCGCCATGGAGGAGGTCGCGGCGACGCCGTGGCCGGTCAGATCGCCGACGGTGAGCAGCGCGTCCCCGTCCGGGAGGGCGAGGGCGTCGTACCAGTCGCCGCCGATGAGGCCGGTCGTGGCGGCCGGCAGATAGTGCCCGGCCACGTCGAGCGGGGCGGGACCGTCGTGGGCGAAACGCAGCGAGCCGCGCCAGGGCGGCAGCACGGCCTCCTGGAGCTCGACGGCGACCCGGCGCTCGGTGTGCTCGATGTGCTGGTGGCGCTGGAGGCTGTCCCGGCTCTCGCGGACCGCACGCTCACTGCGGCGCAGCTCGCTGACATCGCGGAGAACGGCCCACATCGACGCGGTGCAGCCGTCGGAGTCGAGGACCGGCTCGCCGGTCATGTGGACGGTGCGGACCCGGCCGTCGGTGCGGACGATGCGGAACTCGCCGTCGATCGGCTTCCCGTCGATGAGGCAGTCCGTCACCATCGCCTGGAGGAGGGACTGGTCCTCGGCGAAGACCATCGAAGGAAGCTCGTCGAGCGACATCGGGCCGCTCTCCTGGGGGCGGCCGAAGATCTGGAACAGCTCGTCCGACCAGTGGACCTCGTCGGTGAGCAGATCCCATTCGGCGCTGCCGACCCGGGAGAGGAGCGACCCGGTGAGGCGGGGGGCGGGCTCGGCGTAGGCGGCGGGCGACTCGAGCGCGACCTCGCCGGGCAGGCCGGCCTTCAGCTGGCCCAAGTGCTCGCCGAGGTCGTCCAGTTGGTTGACGGCCAGATCGCACAGGGCGCGCTGCCACCGGTTGCGGGGGTCGTCCTCGTCCACGACCGAGTCCCGGCGCACCGCGTCCACGTCGCCGCGCAGCCGGCGCGTCTGCGAGATCAGCGCGTCCACCATGCCCGGCTCGGGCGGCTGGGCGGGACGGTCCGCGAACAGATGGGACGGCATGTCGTACTCCGATGCAGGCGACGTGGCACGGCCAGGTCTGGTAACTGAAGCCCGGCTAAGACTTTCGCACAGCTCGGGACACCTCGTAAGGGATTTGGCAACACTCGATACGGTGGTGCTTCTGACATATGCCAACGGCCCACAGGTGCACCGCGGGAGACGCGTCGGCATTCGGCCACGCGGCCAAGGGTTACGGTGCTGGTGTGGCGAGCGACGAGGTGAACGCAGTGGGTACGGCGGTTCTGCTGGCGGCCGCGCCGGCCGGACGGGGCCGCGCGATGGACGCGGCGTCGGTGCTGCCCGCGCTCGCGGCGGTACCGCCGGGGGTGCTCACCGGTACGGACATGGCGACGGTGGTCGAACTGGCGGACCCGCTGGACCCGCAGGCGGTCCTGACCCGGCTGCGGGCCGCCGCGGCGACGCCGGGACCGCTCGCGCTCTACCTGGCGGGCCAGCTCCAACTCGACCGCCGTCAGCGGCTGCCGCACCTGTCCCTCGCCCGGAGCACACCGACGACCCTGCGCTATACGGGACTTCCCTGGCACTGGCTGACCACCGAACTGTCCGCGCGCCGCCCCGGCACGACCACGGTGATCGCCGACCTGGCCGCCGACCCCGGCCTCTGGCAGCTCCTCACCGCGAACCGGTCGGCCCTCGAACCGGGCCCGTCTGTCGGACTGTTCGCCCGCGTCACGCCCTTCCCGAAGCGCGGCACCCTGACCACCCCGGACTACCTCCGCCACTACGCGACGGTGTGGCGCTCGGGGGCCCGCCCGCCGCTGGCGGACCTCCACGCGGAGGCGGCGACGGCATCGGGCTCGCCCGAGTCGATCCTGCTCGCCCCGACGGAGGCGGCGCCGGCACCGGCTCCCGGGTCCATGACGCCCCCTTCACGAGTCGAGGTCGCCTGCATCGAGTCTCCGCCGACACGACGCCTTGGAGGCGGCGGTCTGGCCGCTCGGGTACCCGCGCGGGCCGCGGCTCGCTCGGCGCCGGCAGAGCCGGCGTCCGAAGTGCCCGCGGCAACGCGGCAGGCCCCGCCCCCCTCGCAACCGTCCGCAGGCCCGGCGAGCGCGCCCGAACGGCTCGCCGCACCGCCCGCCGCGCACACGCCCGGGAGCGGTGCGGCACCTGGGGCCGCCGCCGCGCACCACGCCCGACTCGTGCCGGAGCCGGGCCCGAGCCCGGAGGACCTTCCCGAGCCGACCGCCACCGCGCCGACCGCCACCGCGCCGACCGCCACCGGGCCCGCCTCAGCGCCCGACCGGGGTGCGGCGGCCCCCGTTCCGCCCGTGGCGGCCCCGCAGGCGGCAGCCGGCGCGCAGGGCCCGCGGCCCGCCGCGTCCCCGGCACCGGTCGCCGGCGCGCAACCGCCCCACCCTGCCCCCACCGTCAACGCACCGCCCCCGCCGCCACCCCGCCGCGCCCCCGACATGGCCGCCCCGGCCCCCCAGGGGCAGCCGCCCGTCCCGCCGCGCCCCGGCGATGACGGGGATCCGCACCCGGCGATCCTGGCCGCTGCCATGGCAGGGCGGCACAGCGAGGCCGCCGCGGTGGCCGCGGCCTGGGAAGGGGAGGCGCTGCGGCGCCATGGGCCGCGGTCGGGGGAGGCCGTGCACTGGGTGGAGGTGCGGGCCGATCTCGCCCGGCTCGCGGGGGAGCCGGCCAGGAGCTGCGAGCTGTGGATCGCCGCCGCCCAGGCGCGGCTTGGGATGCGGCAGGATCCGAAAGAACCGGACGTCGAGGGCGCGGTCGACCGGGCGCACCACCAGTGGGAGCAGATCCGCGACCCGGCCCGCGCCCGCGCCCTCGGGCCCGCGCTGGTCGACCTGCGGCGCCGCGTGCCCGGCCGGCACGCCGGGGCGCTGGCCGCGCTGCAGCGCCGGCTGAGCTGACCTGCGCCCCGGCCCAGGGGGTGTCCCGGCCCCTTCCGCCGCACGACCCGCAGCCCGAAGTCGTACGAGCCGATCGCCTCGGCCACGCCGATGAGGAGCAGGCTGGAGTGCTCCTGGCCCCGGGCAGTGGCGATGCCGCCGAGGCCGAGGCCGAGGCCGAGGAGCGAGTCCGCGGGCCGGCCCGGGTCGTGGCGGAGGTCGCGGACCGCGGCCTTGGCCGTGGGCTCGTGGCCCGCCGAGGCGTCGTACGCCTCCCACCTGACATCATCGACGTATGACCCCCGCGTCCTCGTCCCGGTCCGCCGCCACGGACTCCGCCGCTCCCGCGGTCCCGCTCTTCACCGAGCGACTCGTGTTGCGTCCCGTACGCACCCGGGACATCCCGGCGGTGACGCGGCTCTGGACGGACCCGGAGGTCAGGCTGCACCTGGGCGGTCCGGTCACCGACTCCGTCGTGCGGATCCGGCAGCGCCGGATCGTCGGCGCGCCCGGCTTCCACGCCGTCGAGCGGGCGGCCGACGGTGTCGTGCTCGGCCTGGTGACGGTGGAGCGGGAGGGGCGGAACGGGGAGACGGAGGTGTCGTACCAGTTCCTGCCCGAGCACTGGGGCCACGGGTACGCGCGCGAGGCCGTCGCCGCCGCCGTCGACCGGGCCCTGGAGGACACGCCGAGCGTCGTCGCCGTCACCCAGGAGGCCAACGACCGCTCGCGGCGGCTCCTGGATGCCGTCGGCCTGACCCACGCCGAATCCTTCGTGGAGTGGGACGCCAACCAGGTGCTCTACCGGCGGCGGGCCGCCTGACGCCCGGCCCGGTCCCCGCGTCCCGCAGTCCTTCCGTCCCGCAGTCCGTCCGGCCCGCAGCTCCTCAGCCCGTCCGCCCGCCCCGCGCTAGCTCCGCCACCGCCCGCTCGAGCCGCGCCGCCCGGGTCTTCGCCGTCCTCGCCTGCCACAGGCTCAGGATGATCAGGTACCGGTCGGTCTTCCCGAGCGCCTCGAAGGCCTCCGCCGCCCGCGCGTCCGCCGCCAGGGCGCCCGCCAGGTCGTCCGGCACCGTCGCGTCCTTCTGCGAGGGGTACGCGGCCTCCCAGCGCCCGTCCGCCTGCGCCGCCCGCACCTCGGCGAGACCCGGCTCACGCATCCGGCCCGCGGCGAGCAGTGACTCGACCTGGCGCACGTTGACCTGGGACCAGAGGCTGCGGGGCCGGCGAGGGGTGATCTTCTGGAGGTAGCTCCGCTCGTCGCGGGCCTTGCGCTTGCCGGTGATCCAGCCGTACGCGAGCGTGCTGTCGAGGATCTCGTCCGCACTGGGCGAGGCGAGGTCCGAGCCGCGCCGGCCGAGCAGCAGCCAGATCCCCGGCGTGTCGCCATGGTGCTCCTCGAGCCAGGCCTCGAGATCGGCCCCGCCGCCGAACGCCATCACCGCGAGTCCCTCGACCGTCTCCACCCCGGCACGCCCCTTCCTCGGCACGACGGATCCCTCGGGACCAAGATATCCGGGGTTCAGAAACGGGCGTGTGTCGTGATGTCCGACTCGAACTGGGTGATCATCTCGGGCGTCACGGTGGGCCGGCACTGGCCGATCGCGTCCAGGTAGTCCGCCGTCGTCGCACCGGGCGCGGGCTCGTCCCCGGCACGTCCGCCGACCGCCACGAGGTCGCGCTCGAAGGAGTTCTGTGCGGCGATCCGGGCCGCGTGCTCGATGTCCGCGGGGGTGAACAGCTCGCTCGCGAGGACGAGTTCGTCGACGTCGACGTCCGGGCGGGCGTCGGTGTAGCGGGCCCAGATCGCGGCCCTGGCCGCCTTGTCCGGCGTACCGATCGGGATGAGGTAGTCGAAACGTCCGGGGCGCAGGAACGCCGGGTCGAGCGAGCGGATGGAGTTGGTCGCGCAGACGAGCAGCCGCTCGTCCCGCTCGCGGAAACCCGGGATGAGCTTGAGGAGTTCGTTGGTGACCCCGTGCATCCCGCCGGGCTGTACGGGCTCCGCGCGTACGGGCGCGATCTCCTCGACCTCGTCGATGAAGACGAGCACCCGCTCCAGGTCGGCGATCCGCGCGAAGGCGGAGCGCAGCGCGGCCGCGAGGTTGCCCTCGTCGGCGAGCCGCGACGGCAGGATCTCCACGAACGGCCAGCCGAGTCGGGAGGCGATGGCCCGCGCGAAGGTGGTCTTGCCCGTGCCGGGCGGTCCGAACAGACCGATGGCCCGCGGTGGCCTGACCCCGTGCCGCGCCGCGCGCTCGGGCTCGGCGAGCGGCAGCACGACACGCCGTTCGATCAGGTCCTTCTCCCGTTCCATGCCGGCGACCTTCGCCCACAGGTCGGCGGGGAGCAGCCGACCGCCGAGGTCGTCGAGGAGGTTCGCGGCCGGCCCGTGCAGCGGTTCGACCTTCTCGAAGTACGCGACGGCAGGCTGCCGGGTGTATCCGGCGTTGAGCAGCCCCTCGCCCACCAGTTCCTCTTCGGGCAGCACGTACGCGATACGGGCCACCCGGGCCGCCACCAGGCGCCGCTCCAGCTCCACGAGCAGCGCGCTGGCCAGGCCACGGCCGCGCCATCCGGAGGAGATCGCGATGCGCATCACCCAGGCCCGCTCGCCGGCGACGCAGGCGAGCGCGGCGCCGATGGGCGTGCCCTGGTGGACGGCGACGACGGCCGGCTGGCGGGAGGTCAGGGCGCCGATGCACTCGGCGAGCGAGAAGACCGACTCCTGGCCGAGCTCGGCCGTGGTGTCGATCAGATGGACGACGCCGGCGAGATCGCTCTCGCGGTAGTCGTGGATGAGCCAGTTCACCGCGGGTACCGCCCCTCGTTCGTGCTGTCGCGCTCCGTTCCGGCGAGGCTAGGCGGGGCGTGTGGGGTGGGTCCTGCGCCGTCGTGCACAAGCGGCGGGCGGGAATTGCTCCGGAGCGGCTCTATGCGGCCGGAGCGGCTCTATGCGGCCGGGGCGGGGACGGGCAGGGGCGGCGACGGCAGGGGCGGTGCCGGGCATGCGAAAGCCCCTGGAAGCTCGGAGCTTCCAGGGGCTGGGGCGCCTCGGCGGGCGGACCGTCAGTAGGCCGGGGCCAGCTTCGGGTTCGGGCCGTGGGCGTTCGCCTGGGCCTCACCCTCGGTGGCCAGGAAGACGATCAGGATGATGAAGCCGACGAGCGGCACGAGGTCGATCAGGATCCACCAGCCGGAGCGGCCGGTGTCGTGCAGGCGGCGGACCGTCACACCCAGGGTCGGGAGGAGCACGGCGAGCGCGTAGACGACGTAGAGCAGCGGGTACGTGCCGATCGCCATGTCGACCACCATGACGATGATCAGCGCGATCAGGTTGAACAGCGTAAACATCCAGAATTCCTGGCGGCGCGCCCGGCCGGAGAATACGGCGTACTTCTTGAGAACGTCGAGGTACCAGTTCACTTCGTCCCCCCAAGGACTGGGTGTGAGCGGGAGCCTGTCCCTGTGGAGCAAGCTTTACGCAGAACTTATGTGGCTGAAACCATGTGGGTCAATTCGTTACCTGGCAGTGGCCGTTCACAGACATGGGTGGGACGAAAGTGAACGGCGTCGCCTCCTCTTGCGAGGAGACGACGCCGCTGCGGGGAGAGGACCGGACGTCACGTCCTTCTCTTGGTCATGAGCAGTCCGCCCGCCGTGAGGGCGAAGAGGCAGACACACGCGCCGGTGATGACGTTGCTGAGGATCGCGCCGGTACCGGCGTCCCGAGAGACCACCCACGGGGAGACGATCAGCCACACACCGAGCAGCAGGACCACGAAGTTGAGGTCCTGGGAGCGCTCAGGCGCCATCGACATGCACAGACCGAGGGCGGCGATGGAGAGGCCGACGATCAGGTTGCTGATGGCGAGTTCCGGCCTTGCGGCGGAGAAGTGGACCGTCCAAGCGGAGACAGCGGCATAGAGTCCGGCGAGGATCGTCAGTTCCTCGACAGCCGCCACGCCCCGGGTCTGGAGCATACGGGCATATCGGTCCCGCATTTCGGGGGCGTCTGGGTGTCCACTGATATCACCGGGACGGTGAGAGACGTCGGCCATACGACTCGCCTCCTTCTGGCGTCTTGCACGTCTGACCGCGCTTGCGGCATCGTGCCGCGGTTTCATTGTGCGCTTATCTGGCCTTTATGTGTAGATGTGTCCGGTAGGGAATCCACACAGAAAACCCACGTCGGATGTGCGGAGAACCACCAAAGGCGGCGCGCGTTCAACATAAGTTCGGTGAACGGTCGAAGAAGGATCACGCGCGGGCGTACGGCCGCGTGATGATCTCCATGTTGTGGCCGTCGGGGTCGTCGAAGTAGGCGCCCCGGCCGCCGAAGAGATGGTTGATCCGCCCGGCCTCGGTGTGACCGGGGTCGGCGAAGTACGTGACCCGCATCCGGTCCAGACGCGCGATCATCGTGTCGAACTCCTCGTCGGGCACGAGGAACGCGTAGTGGTTCGGCGTGAAGGGCGCGTCATTCTGCTCGTAGTAGTCGAGCGTGACGCCGTTGCCGGTGTCCACCGGCAGGAACGGCCCGAAGGGCGCGCCGACCTCCAGGCCGAGCACCTCGGCGAGGAACTCGGCGGAGACCCGCTTGTCACGGGCGTGGACGACGGTGTGGTTGAGCTGTGCGGTCACTGGGGGTCCTTTCGCGGGACAGACGCTGGTGTCTTCCTCTGTCCCGTACACGCGGTACGGGAGGGGACGACCGCGGCGGACCCCGCGCCCACCGACCGGGGGCGCTCACGCCACGGCCGGGCGCCTCTCTCGATCACGGCCCATGGCCGACCCGGCAGTCATATGATCAAGGTAACTCCCGCCGGACTTCCCGGGCAACGCGTTTTAAGGCCAGGGGGCGAGGGCTTGGGGGCGGAGGGTCGCGCGGAGTGCGGGCCGGGCCCCGCGGCGTAGCCTGGAAGTGGACTCGGGGCACGGTTTCCACCGCCGGGAGGCGGACGACGATGACCGGAATCGTTTCCAGGAGCTTCGACTCGGCAGACGAGACCCGGCCCTTCGAGGGCAAGGGCAGACTCGACGTGATCAACGCGGCCGGCGGCCTTCAGGTGGGCCGGGCCGTGTTCGAACCCGGCTGGCGGTGGTCCGAGAACGTCAAGCCGATCGCCGGCACCGACAGCTGCCAGGCGCACCACGTCGGCTACATCGTCAGCGGCCGGATGAAGATCGTCATGAACGACGGCGAGACGGGCGAGGCGGGCCCCGGCGACTTCATCGACGTCCAGCCCGGGCACGACGCGTGGGTTCTCGGTGACGAACCCTGCGTGGCGCTGGACTGGGCCGGCTTCGCCGACTACGCGATCAGGTCAGGCTCCTGACGGCGGCTGAAGTCCCACCCGGGGAAGCCGTAAAACCGCTGGTGGCAGGGGAGTCGGCGGCTGTTATCGTCGCGGCATGCCGCACCTGATCGCCCCCACCGCGCAGCTGCACACCTCCTGGCTCGACGCCCACTCCGAATGGACGCGCGGCACCGGCCAGGACGGTCCGGGCATGCGGCTCGCGGCGGACAGCGCCTTCGCCATCCCCGAGGTGTTCGCCTCCTGGGTGTACCGGCTCCGCGAACAGTCCGACCGGACCCGCCCCCAGCCCGACGGCCGGGTCCACGCCACCCACTGGTGGATCGTCGAGGACGACACGTACCTCGGCGCGATCGACCTGCGCCACGAGCTCGACGACTTCCTCCTGCGGGCCGGCGGCCACATCGGCTACAGCGTCCGGCCCTCCGCCCGCCGCCGCGGCCTCGCCACCTGGGCGCTGGGCGCCGTACTGCCGGAGGCCCGCGCACTCGGCCTGACCCGCGTCCTGCTCACCTGCGACGACACCAACATCGCCTCGGCGCGCACGATCGAGCGCAACGGAGGCGTCCTGGAGGACGTCCGCGAGACCGAGATCGGGCGCAAGCGCCGCTACTGGATCGAGCTGTAGGCGTCCGTCATGCAGTCCGCCGCGCACCGCCCGCGCTCGTACGCGTGCCGCAGCGCGGCCGCCGCGTGGGCCCGGTTGACCTCCTCGTAACCGAACCGCTCGTGGGCGAGCCGCACCACGGACTCGACGGTGACGATGGCCGGTTCACCGCGCCCCGCCGCCCCGCGCGCGGAGGCGATGGCCAGCTCGGCCGAGCGCGTCAACGCGCGTACGTACCGCTCCCAGGCGATGCTCCGCGCCCGCCGCGGCGCGAGCGGCCGCACCGCCCGCCCCTTCCAGAGCACACCGGCCGCGACGAGGACGGCACCGGTCACGACCACGAGGACGCCGACAGCGGCATCGAAACTCACGTTCACACGGCGACCCTTCCCCGGGACCGTGCGGCCGAACCGGGTGCCGTACGCCCCGGCGGCGCCGTCACCCGGCGGTCCAGCCCCTCGCCGGCACCCGCACCGGCGAGGCGGTGACACGAGTAAGTGACTCGTGTCACCTTTCTCTTTCAAGCATTGACGCACATGGCTCCCGGCCAGACGCTGTGGGCGTCGCGCCACCGCCTCCGGGGCGTCGCGCGCCCGGAGCAACCGGACCCCAGCTCAGGAGCAGCCCCCCATGCCCCACTCCTCACCCGTGACGGTCGACACCTCCCCCGTCGTGACCACCACCCTCGGCCCGGTCCGCGGCGAGCGGCGGGCCGACGGCAGCTGCCGCTTCCTCGGCATCCCGTACGCGAAGCCGCCGGTCGGCCCGCTGCGGTTCGCCGCCCCTGTGCCGCCGGAGCCCTGGACCGAGCCGCTGGACGCCACCGCGTACGGGCCGACCGCCCAGCGCCGTCCCTTCGCCGAGGTCACCACCATCCCCGAGCCGTCGATCCCGGGCGAAGGGGTGCTCAACCTCAACGTGTTCACCCCGCACCCGGACCCCGGCTCCCACTCCGGCGCGGGCCTGCCCGTCCTCGTCTGGATCCACGGCGGCGGGTACGTCGCGGGCTCCGCCGCCAGCCCCTGGTACGACGGAGCCGCGTTCAACCGCGACGGCGTCGTGCTCGTCTCGCTCGGCTACCGGCTCGGCATCGAGGGCTTCCTGCACGTGGAGGACGCGCCCGACAACCGGGGCGTACGGGACTGGATCGCCGCCCTGGAATGGGTCCGCGACAACATCGCCCGCTTCGGCGGCGACCCGGCCAAGGTCACCATCGCCGGGCAGTCGGCGGGCGGCGGCGCCGTACAGACCCTGCTGGCCGTCCCCTCGGCCCGTCCGCTGTTCCGTGGCGTGATCTCCGTGTCGGGCGCCGTCATGCGGCCCGACGGGCCCGAGGTCGCCCGCGCGGTCTCGCGCCTGTTCACCGGGCGTACGGGCGTACCGGCCACGGCCGCCGCTCTCCAGGACCTCGGCGACGACGAACTGCTCGCCCTCCAGGACCGCCTGGGCGAGCCCGGGCCCGACCGCGAGGGGCTGCCGCCGATGCTCTCGCTCGTGCCCTTCGCCGACGGCGACCTGATCCCCGAACCCGTCCTGGACGCGCTGACGACGGGCGACGCCGGTGCCGGCGTGCCGCTGATGCTCGGCTTCACCGAGCACGAGTTCAACATGATCCCCACCCCTGAAGGCCTGCCGCTGCCGCTGCTCCTCGGCGGACTGGGCCTCGACGAGGCGAGGGCGGGCGCCTTCGCGGAGACGTACGCGGACGCCGACCCGTCCGGTCTCTTCGGCCAGGCCCTCACCGACGTCACGTTCCGGGCCCCGTCGGTCGCCGTCGCCGACGCCCGCGCGGAGCGCGAACAGCCCACCTGGCTCTACCAGTTCACCTGGACCTCGCCGGTCAACGGCCAGGCCTACCACTGCCTCGACCTGCCCTACGCCTTCGATCTCCTCGACGCCGAAGGAGTACGGGCCGCAGCCGGCGACACCCCGCCCCAGGACCTGGCCGACGCCGTGCACCGCGCCTGGGTCGCGTTCGTCACGGAGCAGGATCCGGGCGCGGACTGGCCCGCGTACACGACCGGCAGCCGGGCGACGATGATCTGGGACAGCAATCCGCGGGTGGCCGAGGACCCGCTGCGCGAGGTCCGCGAGATCTGGCTCGGCTGAGCCGAGCGGGGACGGGCAGGCGCCTCGCTCCGGGCGCCGGCTCCGGTTGTCCCCCTTTCCGCTTCCCGTCCCGGCGCGGATTCAGCGGACCGGAACGCTCCGGAAATGGGTCGTCAGCCGGCCGTCGTCGTGCAGGACGTGGAAGGCCAGCGACGGCGCCATCTCGTCCTTGTAGACGTAGTCCTGCGGATCGCCGCTCTGTTCCCAGGGCAGCTTCGACATCGACACCACGCCCGGCGCGACGAGCACGGGCCGCTCCGCGAAGCTGGTGACCGCGGCGGTGTGCGCGTGACCGCACAGGAACGCGGCGATCGAGGGGTGACGCCGGGCCACCGCGGCGAGCCGGTCCTCGCCGAACTGGCGGATGCCGTCCACGAAGGGGATGCCGAGCTCGGCCGGCGGGTGGTGGAAGCCGACGAAGACCGGGGTGCCCTCGGCCGTCCGGGCCAGTTCCTTCTCCAGCCAGGCGAGCGTCTCCTCCTCCAGGAACCCCTCGTCCTTCCCGGGCACCGAGGAGTCGCACAGTGCCAGGACGAAGCCGTCCCCGCGCAGGACCTGGTTCACCGGAGCCTCCGGGGCCGCGGGCTCCTCGCCGAGCAGCACCCGCCGGAAGACGTCCCTGCGGTCGTGGTTACCGGGGCAGGTGAGCACCGGGTGACGGGAGCTCAGCACGTGCTCCCGGATCCACTCGTACTCCGACTCCAGACCGTGGTCGGCGACGTCACCGGTGACGATCACCGCCTCGAAGTCGTACGCGAGCGAGTCCAGGAACTCCATGGTGGCCTTGGTGCGCGCCCTGCTGCGCGCGGACGCGTCGACATGGACGTCGCTCAGGTGCGCGATCACGATCACGGTGGGGTCCCCTTCTCCGGCGCGGGAGCGGCCCCTCCGCCCCCGTCGGACCGTACAACGCCCGTCGGGCCCGCCGCGCGGGCCAACTGCTCCTCATTGGCCCTTTCCTGACGCTGTCACCGGGATAGCATCCGGACCGCCCGACCCCGCGAAAGGAGCACCCCATGCCCGCCCCGCACCCTCTGCAGAAGCGCTTCGCCGAGCTCTCCACGCCGCTGGTCGCCGACGCCTGCGTACGGCTCGGGGAACCGCTGCGCGCCGCCCCGGCGGGTGTGCTGCCGGTGATCCCCGGCCGGCGTGTCGCCGGCCCCGCCCTGCCCGTACGGCACTACGGCAGCGTCGACGTCTTCCTGGAGGCCTTCACGCGGTCCTCAGCCCCCGGCGCCGTACTCGTCATCGACAACGAGGGCCGCACGGACGAGGCCTGCATCGGCGACCTCGCCGTCCTGGAGGCCGAGGCGGCCGGGATCACGGGCGTGGTCGTCTGGGGCCTGCACCGGGACACCCCGGACCTGGTCGCCATCGGCCTCCCGGTCTTCTCGTACGGCCGGCACGCACCCGGCCCCGTACGCGTCGACCCGCGCGACCCCGAGGCGCTGCGCACCGCGCGCGTCGGCGAGCACACGGTCGGCGCGGGCGACGTCGTGTTCGCCGACGACGACGGGGTGCTGTTCGTGGCGGCCGAGCGGGCGGACGCCGTACTGGACACCGCCGAGACGATCTTCCACACCGAGCGGAACCAGGCCCGCCGGATCAGGGAGGGCGAGACCCTGCGCCGGCAGACCCGCTTCGACGAGTATCTGCGGGAGCGGGCGCAGGATCCGGGGTACACGTTCCGGCGGCATCTGCGGCGGGTGGGAGGGGCGATCGAGGAGTAGGGGCATGGGGTCCGTACTCCATCCCCCTGCTACCCGGCCCGGAAGCCGATCGTCCCGTCCGGCAGCACGGCCTCGACCTCCGCGCCGTGCTCGACGGTGCGGCTCACCGTGCAGAACTTCTCGTGGGTGAGGCGGACGCCGCGGGCGAAAACGTCGGCGGCCCGCGGGTTGTTGTCGGGCAGCTCGAACTCGTAGCTCACCCGGATCCGCCCGATGCGGCCGTCGTCCTGCGGACCCGACACACCCTCGACCACGATGCGCAGGTCGTCGTGATCGACGGCCCGGGCCGTGCGGTCGATGACCATCCCGCCGCACCCGCCCATCGCCGCGAGCAGCAGCTCCACGGGCGTGAAGGACGGCTGGGCGTCCGCGTCGTCGGCAGCCCCGATCCGTACCTCCGCGCCCCGGTCGTTGCGGGCGGTCCAGGTGCGGTACCCGGTGCGTTCGGTCTCGATCCGGTAGTCGGCCATGACGGCGAGGCTCCTCACTGCGCTGCACGCGCGAGATGCGCGCGGCGGCACGCGGACGCGTGCGCAGGGCCCATCCCATCACTCCCACCCGGCCGACGCCGGTACGGGTGGGTGCCCGGCTCGCACGACGGCGCGCCCGTGAAGGATGGGGATGCCGGATGCGGGATGAGTACCTGGGGCGCGGTCGACTGAGTACGTCGTCCGATACGCCGCCCCCTGGTCCGCTGGTGGACTGTCGTCATGAACACCGAAAGCCCGCGCCCCCGCGCCCTCCGCGAAGTCACCGCCACCGCCACCGCCACCGGCGCGGCCCTCGCGGTGGCCCTGCTTCCGCTGGTGGTGGGGGTGTTGGTGGCGCGGACGTTCGGGGGTGACCCGATGGTGTCGGTCAACGCGATGATCGCGGGTGGCGGTCAGCGGGCCCGGATCGGCCGCGGTCAGGTGCGGAGCTGCGGTGGCCGGGCGCTCGAGACGGCGCGCGGTGCGTGGGGTCGGTCGGCGCGGTGGGCGAGCAGGAAGCCCTGCGGGGCGCACGTCACCGGGTGACGCCGGGGGCGAGGAGGGTGCGGAGGCCGACGGTCCGGTAGCCGCGGGTGCGGACGGCGTCGATGATCTGGGGCACCGCCTGGGCATCGATGACCGGGCCCTGGCCGTCAAGGGTGCCGATGTGCAGCTGCGCGATCGCGCCCGGCTTCAGCGCCTCCAGGGCCCGCTTGACGGCCTTCTGCACGGCCGGCCCCGCGCGCCTCGGTCTCGGTCCGCTGCCGCCCCCTCAGGCCCGGAACGTCTCCGGCCGCTCGGGTGACGCGTCGGCGAGCGCCCGTTCCACCGCGTCGATGCCCGCGCGCAGGCCGTAGACCGGGGTGTCGGGCTGCTGGCGCCAGGAGTCGTCGAGGCTGCCCGCGTCGACCGTGTCGAAGCCGAGCTCGTCGATCAGGGCGCGGACCGTCTTCTTCGCGGCCTCGTCGTCGCCCGCGACCGGCAGGGCGATGCGGTCGGGGTCGCCGGCCGGGCGGGGGCGGTCGAGGATGTCCTGGGCGTAGGTGCCGTTGAAGGCCTTGATCACCGGGTGGCCCAGGTGGCGCTCGGTCCAGCGGCTCTCGGTGAGGCCGTCGTCCTCGATGGCGGCGATGCGGCCGTCGCGCTGCTGCGGGTAGTAGTTGCCGGTGTCGATGACGGCGAAGCCCTCGGCCGCCTCGTCGAACAGGCCGGACGGCAGGTCCGGGATCGCCTTCAGGGGGATGGTCACCACCACGACCTGCGCTCCCCGGGCCGCCTCCGTGACGTGGACGGCCGTCGCCCCGGTCTCCTCGGCGAGGGCGGCAAGGGTCTCCGGGCCGCGCGAGTTGGCGACGGACACCTCGTGTCCGAGCGCGCTGAGCCGACGGGTGAGATTGCCGCCGATGTTGCCTGCCCCGATGATGCCGATCTTCATCGATCTTCCTTCCGAACCGAACCGAACCGAAAAGCCGAACCGAACCGAGAAAGCCGAACCGGAAACCCGAATCTGACCGACCGTGCGAGCCGCCGTGCCGATCACCGTCTCGGGAGTGGCCAACCGGGGCCACCCAGCGGCTATTCCCCAGCGGCCGTCCGGCCTCCCCGTGCGGCCTCCGTCGGGACGTGAGGGCTTGGGGAGCTCCGGGTGAAAGCTGTGCCGTTCCGGCCCCGCCGCTCGCTCGAACGGGTGATGATCAACTTGCACACCCCTCACCCCTCTCATCACCCCTCATCACTCCTCATCCGAAAGGCAGCGCCGATGGAAGAAGCGCAGGACCGCGCCGCACAGCGCGAGCAGGAGGCAGCGCCGCCCCGCGGCATCGGACGGCGCCGGTTCCTCGGGTACGTACTGGCGGCGCCCACCCTCACGGTCGCCGCCCGGATCGGCGAGGACGTCCTCGCCCCCACGCCCGCTGCGGCCGCCGTCCCCGGCGTGGTCCCGTCCCTCCCCGGGCCCGCGGAGATCCTCGACCTCAACGACCTGCTCACCGTCGCCACCCTGCCCACGGCGAACCTCATCACCATCCGGCTCGACCCCGACGGCACCGCCCACTTCGCGCTGCCGCGCGCCGAGGTCGGACAGGGCATCACCACCTCCACCGCGATGCTGATAGCCGAGGAGCTCGACCTGCCCCTCGACCGGGTCAAGGTCACCCTCGCGGACGCCCGCCCCGAGCTGCTCTTCAACCAGCTCACCGGCGGTTCCAACACCACCATCTCCACCTTCACCCCGATCCGGGTCGCCGCCGCCGTCGCCCGCGGCAGGCTGCTGCGCGCCGCCGCCCTCGAACTCGGCGAGGCGATCGGCACCCTCACCGCCAAGGCCGGCGTCATCACCTCCGCGGCCGGGATACGCCTCACCTACGGCGAGCTCGCCGTGAAGGCGGCCGCCCTCACCGACACCCAGGTCGCCGTCAGCCTCAAGGACCCCGACGAGTTCCGGCTCGTCGGCACCCCGCAGGGCCGTATCGACGCGCTCGAAGCCGTCACCGGGCGCAAGAAGTTCGCCATGGACGTGCAGGTCCCCGGCGCCCTGCCCACGATGGTCTGCCGCCCGCCGACGATCAACGGGAAGGTGCGGTCCGTCGACAACCTCGCCGACGTGCGGGCCATGCCCGGCATCACCGACGTCGTCACCGTCTCCACCGGCGTCGCCGTCCGCGGCCGCACCTTCGGCCAGTGCATCGACGCCGTCCGCGCCCTCAAGGTCACCTGGGGCCCCGGCACCGCCGAGGGCGCATCCGACGCCACCGTGCTGCAACAGCTCCGCAGGGCCGAACTCCCCCTGGTCGTACCGCCGCTCGACCTGCTCACGAAGTCTGTCGACGCCCGCTTCACCTTCCACTTCGCCAGCAACGGGGCCCTGGAGACCAACTGCGCCGTCGCCGACGTACGCCCCGGTTCCGCCGAGATCTGGGCCAGCCTGAAGTCGCCGATCGTGGCCCAGGAGAAGATCGCCCTCCAGCTCGGTCTCCCGGTGAGCGCAGTCCGCGTCCACGTCACCGAGGGCGGCGGCTCGTTCGGCCGCAAGCTGTTCCACGACGCCGCCGGCGAGGCCGCCGAGATCTCCCGGGCGATGGGCAAGCCCGTCCGCCTCATGTGGCACCGCACCGACGACTTCCGCCAGGGCCGTACGCACCCGATGTCGACCTCACGGGTCCGCGCCACGTACGCGCTCGGCGAGGTGCTCACGTACGAGCAGCGGCACACCTCCGTGGCCACCGACTTCGGCCACGGCGTCGGCGAGATCATCACCTCGGAGGCGGCCCGCCTGCCCGTCGGCGACCTGACGTTCTCCGAGACGATGTTCCAGCTCACGCAGTCGAGCCCGTACCACTTCGGCCTGACGACCCAGCTGCTGAACGAGGTCGACCACGGCTTCAACACCGGCTCCATGCGCAACATCTACTCGCCCAACGTGCGCTGCGCGCAGGAGCTCGTCGTCGACGAACTCGCCAAGCGGATGGGCCAGGACGCGCTCGCGTTCCGCCGCCGCTTCCTTAAGGACGAGCGGGCCCGCGCCGTGCTCGACAAGGTCGCCGAAGTCGGCCGCTGGGGCCGGCAGATGGCGCCCGGCACGGCCCAGGGGATCGCGCTCCACCCCGAGTACCACGCGTTCGTCGCCGTACTCGCCGAGATCGACTGCCGCCCGGAGACCACCGGCCGGAAGATCCGCGACGCCTACACGGGACCACGCGTCACCAGGATCGTGTGCGCCGTCGACGTCGGCCTCGCCGTCAACCCCCGCGGCCTGGAGGCCCAGATGATGGGCGGCATCATCGACGGCATCGCCCTCACGCTCACGTCGAGCCTCCACCTCAAGGACGGCCGCTTCCTGGAGAGCAGCTGGGACAACTACTTCTACACCCGGCAGTGGAACACCCCGCCGGAGCTGGAGATCGTCGTCATGCCGCCGACCACGGACAAGCCCGGCGGCGCCGGCGAACTGGCCGTCGCGGCGGCCGCGGCCGCCGTCGCCTGTGCCTACGGCCGGGCCACCGGCACGATGCCGACCACCTTCCCGGTCAACCACGACGCGCCGCTCCCCTTCACGCCGCCGCCCGCCGTCCCGCCGATCCCCGCCTCCCCGACCGACGGCCGCGACCGCGCCCTCTGAGCACCCCTCGAGAACCAGGAGCCACCGTGCCCCAGCACACCTTCATCCTCAACGGCAAGGCCGTCACCGCCGAGGTCGAGGACGACGTCCGGCTGCTCTGGGTGCTCCGGGACGTCCTAGGCGTCACCGGACCCAAGTACGGCTGCGGCGTCGGCGTCTGCCAGGCCTGCACCAGCCACCTCAACGGCCGGGCCTTCACCCCCTGCTCCGTACCGGTGAAGGACCTCGACGCCGCCGACGAGGTCACCACCATCGAGGGCCTGCCCGCAACCGTCGGGAAGGAACTGCACCCGATGCAGGAAGCCTGGCTGGACATCGACGTCGCCCAGTGCGGCTACTGCCAGCCGGGCCAGATCATGACCGCCGTGGCCGCCGTACGACGCGCCCGCGAGGCGGGCCGCGAGGTCGACCAGGCCGATCTCGACCGGATCCGCAACATCTGCCGCTGCGGAACCTACAACCGTATCCGTGAGGCCATCATGGAGGGCGCCCGCCGCATGGAGTGAGTCGCCCCCGTCGTCTGCCGAGCCGCGGCACCTCCTCTCCACCCCCATGGACACCGCTGCCGTCCGGGACTGTCCGGGACGGGGCACGGACGCCCCGTTCGCCCGCCGAGTCGGGTCACGATGGGTGCGCAGTGAATCCGACCCAAGGAGAGAAATGCGTACTCGTGCTCTGCTCGCCGGCGCCGCTCTCGGCGCGGCCCTGGTCACCGGCGGCACCGCCGTCGCCACCGCACAGGCTGTGCCCGTCTCCACGGTGACGGGCCCGGCGGCCGTCGCGCCGATCGCCCAGACGTGGATCTACGTCGGTACGTACCGCTACCACCAGGACTGCTACAACGACGGCGTCAACTCGGCCTACGCGGACTGGGAATGCCGCCCGACGTCCTCCGGCAAGTACCAGCTGTGGGTGGACAACGCCTCGTAGCGGGCGGAACCACGACGTGTGCCCCTCACCACGGTGAGGGGCACACGCGCGTCCGGATCGCCGGCCGCGGGGCCGGGGGAGAGGGACATCGCGGACAGTCGACTACCCGTCATACCTGAGAGCTACCCGCAGGGTTGGCTCCCTGGCGGGACGCCGACCACACGAGCGCCTTCATACCGTCCGTAGCGGAACGAACCCCGGTACGGAAGGACCCCCATGGCACCCCACCGGCGCGGCGACCACCGCGCACAGTCCCCCAGTCCCGCGCAGTCCCCCAGCCGCGGCGGTCGCGTCGCCCGCCTCCGCCGCACCCTCCTCGCCGGGCTCGTCGCCGCCGCCGTCGCGGTGCCGGTCGCGGGAGCGGCGCGGCCCGTGGACGTACCGGCGCCCGCACCCGCGCCCACCGTGCCGCTGGGTTCGGCCACGCCGGCCGAGCTGACGGCGCGCTACGCGGCGGCGCGCGAGGGGCTGCGGGCGGCGGAGCGGGCGGCGGACGCCTATGGGGCGCACCGGCGGGCCGCCTCGCTGCGCCGGATGGCAGGCCCGGGACGACAGTTCCTGTCCTTCGACGGGCGCGACGGCGGCCGCAGCGTGGAGGCCGTCGGCGATCTCGCCCGGGCCGACCGCATCGCGGTGCTGGTCCCCGGCGCCGACACCGGCCCCGACAGCTACGGCCGCTTCCGCGCCGGCGCGGTCGCCCTGGAGGGCACCCTCAGGCGCGAGCTCGGCGCCCGTGCCGCCGTGGTCGCCTGGCTCGGCTACCGCACCCCCGGCACCGCCAGCGCCGCCTCCCTCACGCCCGGCCGCGCCGACCAGGCGGCCCCCGGACTGCGCGCCTTCGTCGAGGAGTTGAGCGCCGCGAAGCCCCGCGCCCGGATCACCCTCCTGTGCCACTCGTACGGCTCCGTCGTCTGCGCCCGCGCCGCATCGAGCCTCCCGGCGGCCGCCATCGTCCTGTACGGCAGTCCCGGCGCCGCCGTCGACAGCGTCACCGACCTGGACACCCCGGCCACCGTCTGGGCGGGCCGCGCCGCGAACGACTGGGTCGCCGACGTGCCCCACCTCCGCCTGCCCCTGCTGCCCGGCTCCGAACTCGGCTTCGGCGCCGACCCCGTGGACCGCGCCTTCGGGGCCCGCCACTTCGCCGCGGGCGACGGCGGCCACAGCGACTACCTCGCCCCCGGCTCCGTGGCACTGGACAACCTCGCCCGGATCGTCGACGGACGGGAGCCGTCCCGTGCCTGAGCTCGTCCGGCGCATATCCGACGCCACCCCGCCCGAGCGCGACCGCGCCCTCGACGCGCTGCGCGCCCTCGCCATCCTCGGCGTGGTCCTCGGCCACTGGCTCGTCACCGCCCTGGTCACGGACAGCGGCGCCCTGCGCGCCGAGAGCCCCCTCGGCCACCTGCCCGAATTCACCCCGGTCTCCTGGGTGTTCCAGACCCTCGCCGTGTTCTTCCTCGTCGGCGGGTACGTCGCCGCCCGCGGCCACGCCGCCGCCCGCGCCCGCGGCGAGCGTCACGGCCGGTGGATCGCCGACCGACTCCACCGGCTGTTCCGGCCCGTCGTCCCGCTGCTCGCGGTCTGGTCCGCGGCGACGGCCGTCATGCTCGCCTCCGGCGTGCCCTGGCAGACCCTGTACACGCTGGGCCGGCTCGTGCTGTCCCCCCTGTGGTTCCTGCTCGTGCTCGCCGCGCTCACCGCCGCCACCCCGCTCGTCGCCCGCGTCCACCCGCTGTGGCCGCTCGCCGTCGTCCTCCACGTCGACCTCGTCCGCTTCGGCTTCGGCGGCCCGGACGCGCTCGGCTGGCTCAACCTGCCCGCCGGCTGGCTCGTCCCGTACTGCCTCGGCACCCTGCTCGCCCGCCGTGGCCCCCTGGCACCGGCCGGCGCCTGGACGCTGCTCCTCGGCGGCGCCGCCGCGACCGGCCTCCTCGTGGCCTTCGGCGGCTACCCCGGCTCCATGGTCGGCGTGCCCGGCGCCCCCGTCTCCAACCTCAACCCGCCCACGCTCGCCGCCGTCACCTTCGGCCTCGCCCAGTCCGGCGCCGCCGTGCTGCTGCTCGGGCCGCTCCGGCGCGTCCTGCGCCGGCCCGCCGCCTGGGCGGCCGTCGCCCTGCTCAACCTGTGCGCCATGACCGTCTTCCTCTGGCACCAGACCGCCATGATCGCCGTCACGGGCGGCGGCCTCCTCACCGCCCAACTCCTCGGCCACGGCCCGCTCACCGGACTCCACACCGTCCCCGACGGCTACGCCTGGGTCCTCGCCCGGCTCGGCTGGCTGCCCCTCTTCGCGGGCGCGCTGCTCGTCTGCGGCGCCGCCTTCCACACGTACGAACGCGCGAGCAGCGTACGGAAGAAGCGTGCACCGAAGGCGAGCACGCCGAGCATGTCGTGCGCACCGTGCGCACCGTGCGCATCGGAACAGCGGCCCGGGCGAAGGACGGAGGCAGGGCGTGCCTAGGCTGGGGCGTGCGGACGCGCGCTCGCACGCATACACGCACACGGACATCGGCACGGATACAGATACGGATACAGATACGGATACGGATACGGAAAGGGATACGGACACGGACGCGTACGACAGCGACGACGCACGCGCGCGCGGCAGGGGGAGCACGGTGGGGGACACGGCACGATGGGAGGGCGCTCTGGGCACCGTCCCGGGCATCCTGCGTACGGACCTGCGGCCCGGGCGCCGGGACCCGCTGCCCCGCCACCGCTACCTCAGCTGGCTGCCGCACGCCCACGCCGTCCTCTTCTGCGTCCTCGTGGGCCTCTGGGGCCAGGCCGTGTACGAGGACACCATGCAACCGGCCACGGGCGCCGTCTCGTTGCTCGTCGTCCTCCTGGGCGCCGCGCCCGTGATCGCCCTCACCCGGCCCGCCGCCGCCTGGTGGCTCTCCACAGCCGCGCTCCTGCTGACCGCGACCCTCACGGCGCCGGTCTTCGGAACCTCGTGGCCCTGGAGCGCCCCCTCCATCCTCCTGCACAGCCTGGTGCAGCTGCTGCTCTCGCTGCGCGTGCGCCCGGTCGCCGCCGCCGCGGCCCTCGGCGCCACCCTGCTCACCGGTGTCGGCGGCCTGCTGCCGCTCACGGTGCCGCACCCGCCCAGCCTGCTCTTCGGGGCGGTCTCCTTCACCACCGTCACGGTCGTCGGCTGCTCGCTGCGCGCCACCCGCGTCTCGCGCACCCGGCTCGTCCGGCAGGAGGAGCTGACCGCCGGGGAACGGGCCCGGCGCGCCCTGCTCGAGGAGCGCGGCCGGATCGCCCGCGAGCTGCACGACGTCGTCGCCCACCACATGTCGGTCATCTCCATCCAGGCCCAGGTCGCCCCGCACCTGGTCGACGACCCGTCCCCCGAGCTCCGCGAGAACCTGGCGGGCATCCGGCAGAACGCCGTCGACGCCCTCACCGAACTCCGCCGCGTCCTCGGCGTGCTGCGCGGCGACGGCGCGCCGGGAGACGCCGCAGCCGGCGTACGGCACGCCCCGCAGCCCACCCTCGACCGGCTCGGCGAACTCCTCGCCAACGTCCGCGCCGCCGGGCTCGACGTCACCGCAGAGACCCGCGGCGAGGTGCGGCCGCTCTCGCCGGGCGCCGAGCTCTCCGCGTACCGCATCGTCCAGGAGGCCCTGAGCAACGTCATGCGGCACGCCCCGGGCGCCCGGGCCTCGGTGGCGGTCCACTACCACCGGGACGGGCTGACCGTGCGGATCACCAACACCGCTCCGGTCCGGCGCTCCGGTCCGGTCGCCGCCGACCGCGCCCGCGAACCCGGCCACGGGCTGCTCGGCATGCGCGAGCGCACCGCCATGCTGGGCGGCGAACTCGCCGCGGGACCCACCCCCGACGGCGGCTGGGACGTCACCGCGACCCTGCCCGCGCCCCTTCCCCTCGACGGACTCACGAAGGACGGTTCATGACCGACGGCAGCCCGAGCACCGGTGGCAACGCGAGCACAGTTGGCAACGCGAGCACGTGTGGCAGCCCGGGCACCGGTGGCAGCGTGAGCAGCGCCATCAGAGTGCTCATCGCCGACGACCAGATCATGGTCAGACAGGGCTTCACGGTCCTGCTGAACGCCGAGCCGGGCATCGAGGTCGTCGGTCAGGCCGTCGACGGGGCCGACGCCGTCGCCAAGGCCGCCGAACTCGCCCCCGACGTCGTCCTGATGGACATCCGGATGCCCGGCACGGGCGGTCTCGAAGCCACCCGGCTGCTCACCGCTCCCACCGACGCCACCGTCAAGGTCCTCGTCCTGACCACCTTCGACCTGGACGAGTACGTGTACGAGGCGCTCCGCGCCGGCGCCTCCGGCTTCCTGCTCAAGGACGCCTCCGCCGAGGAACTCGCCCAGGCCGTCCGGGTCGTGGCGCGTGGAGACGCGCTGCTCGCCCCGGGCGTCACCAAGCGGCTCATCTCCGAGTTCTCCCGGCTGAGCCACGCTCCGCGCGCCCCGCTCATGGACCGCGTCGGCGCGCTCACGGAACGCGAGACCGAGGTCCTCACGCTCATCGCGCACGGCCTGTCCAACGCGGAGATCGCCGCACGGCTCGTGGTCGCCGAGCAGACCGTGAAGACCTATGTGAGCAGGATCCTCGCCAAACTCTCCCTGCGCGACCGCACGCAGGCCGCCGTCCACGCGTACGAGACCGGCCTGGTCCGTCCCGGCGGGCTGTGAGCCCGCCGGGACGAACGACGTGTCAGGCACGCGCGTCAGGCGGCTGGCAGGCGGCTGTCAGCCGCGCCTCAGGCCGTCGGCGGGACGTGGGACGGGCGCCCCGAGCCGCGGGTCAGGACGTAGCCGCCGATGCCCGCGAGGGCGGCGAGCACGCCGCCCGCCGCCGTCCAGAGCCAGCGGTCGGACCACCAGCCGGAGGACCAGCCGTCCTCGGGCGCGCGGGCCTCGACCGTCTCCGGTGTGGTGGCCCCGGGCACCAGCGGCACGGCGAGCGAGCCGTCCGTGGCGTACGCCCCGCCCTTGTCGAGCGAGGTCGCACCGAGCCGCGCCGTGAACGGCTGGCCCAGGTCCTCCTCCGGCAGCCCGGTCACGGTGAGCCGGACGAAGTAGCTGCCGGGCAGCGGGTCGTCGGACCAGGTGTCCGCGGCGCCCCGGACCGGGCGCAGGGTGCAGGCCAGCTGCACGGTGGCCGCGTCCTTGGCCGCGAGGCGGCTCTGCATCCCGTACATGCACGGCTGGCGTCTGCGCAGCCCGTCGTACACGTCGACCCGCCAGGCGGAGGAGCCGTGCCGCAGAGCGGCGTCGGGCAGCGTGACCGTCGCCGTGACGGTCGGCCGCTGACCGGTGTCGGCGGGGAACACCCAGTACAGGTAGTCACCCGTGGACGCCTGCGCCGTGGCTTCCTGGCCCTGCCGGAAGAAGGCGGCGGTACGGAAGGAGGTGCCGGCCTCGGTCGGCGCCGCCTGCGCGGCGTCGGTGCTCGCGCTCCCGGTCGGGGTGGGCGTCGCCGAGTCGGCGAGGCCCATCGGCGCGGCCGGGCCGAGCAGGGCGGCGCCCGCGAGCACGAGGCCCGCGGTGACCCTGCGTACGGCACGCAGGATGCCGCGCTTCGATGACGGGCGCATCATTGGGGCACTCATCAGTGGGGTACGCATCAGTGGGGTACGCATCAGTGGGTCCTCCAGACGGCGAAGCGCCAGCGGGACAGCCAGCCCCAGATCAGGCCGCCGAGGAAGCCGGCGAGCACCAGGACGCCGAGCAGCCACCAGCCGCGGCCGAGGCCGAAGGAGGCGACGTCGGAGGCGGAGTCGGGGCCGTCGACCACGTCGATGGCGAGCTCGACCGGCATGCCCGGGGTGGTCTTGACCGACGGGGGAGCGGAGAAGGAGTTGCTGACCTCGAGGCAGACGGTCTCGGCGGCGGACTTCGTGTCGTCGGCCATCGCCTCGTCATCCTCCTTCTTCGGGTAGCGCAGACCGGTCGAGATGACGTCGGTGCGGCCGTCGCCGGCCTCGGAGCCGCGGACGATCTCCCGGCCGTGCCGGGTGACGGCGCGCAGGAGCACGCCGTAGTCGTTGTTGACGGCGCGGTCGGCCGAGATGCTCACCGAGGCGCGCAGCTCCTGGCCGGGCAGGACGTCGACGCGGTACCAGCGGTGCTTGCCGAAGGTCTGCCGGTCGGTGTAGACGCCCGGCTTGAGCGTCGGCGCGTCGGCGCAGCGCTCGGCGCCCTGGGTGGCGACGGGGGTGACGACCGGGTCGGCCGCCCGGTCGACCAACTGCCGTACGCGTCCGGAGAGCTCCTCGGTGCGGTGTACGGAGGTGTACGTGCCGCCGGTGGCCTCGGCGATGCACATCAGTTGCCGGCGGGTCTTGACGTCCGGCACGAGGCCCAGGGTGTCGATGACCAGGTGGATGCCCTGGGCGGCGATGTCACGGGCCACCTCGCACGGGTCCAGCGGGGCGCAGGTGTCCTCGCCGTCGGTGATGAGGACGATCCTCTTGGTGGCCTCACCGCCCTTGAGGTCCTCGGCCGCGCCCAGCAGGGCGGGGCCGATCGGGGTCCACCCGGTGGGGGCGAGGGTGGCGACCGCGGTCTTGGCCTCGGTGCGGTCCAGCGGGCCGACCGGGTACAGCTGCCGGGTGTCCTTGCAGCCGCGCTTGCGGTCCTGGCCCGGGTAGTCGGCGCCGAGGGTGCGGATGCCGAGCCGCACCTCCTGCGGCACCGCGTCCAGGACCTCGTTGAAGGCCTGCTTCGCCGCGGTCATGCGGGACTGGCCGTCTATGTCGCGCTGCCGCATCGAGCCGCTGACGTCGAGGACCAGCTCGACCTTGGGGGATTCCTTGGGGGAGTCCGTCGCCGCCGGGCCGTCGTCGGCGGCGGCACTCGTCGGGAGGAGCCCGACGGCCAGGGCGGCGAGCAGTGCGCAGGCCCCGGTCGCCAGCCGTTTTCTCGTGATCATCGCAGGATCGTATGGATGATCGTCCGGCAATCCAAAACCGGGTCCCCTCCGGGCCCCTGAGCAGGGGTCAGGACGGGTCAGGACTGGCTGTTGAGGAAGCCGATGAAGGTGGCCCCCCACCAGCCGACCTGGCTCACGGCGGCCGCTGCGCCGGACCGGACGAGGAGCCGGCGGGGCACCTCGCCGCCCTCGCGGTAGCGCTCCAGGAGCTGGCCGAGGCGGTGTGCGTACAGTCCGTTGAGGGTGACGGCGAGCACCATGCCGAGCTTCACGAGGGTGAGCGGCGAGCCGAGGTCGGGCCGCAGGAAGAGCCCGGTGACGGTGAGCCCGCCGAGCCCCGCCCAGATCGGCGTCTGGAGGGCGCAGGCCGTGTCGAGGACACCGGCGAGCGGGCGCCGCCCGGTGAGCCAGAGCAGCGCGAACCAGTCGACGGCGAGCACCGAGCCGAGCCCCACCACGAGGCTCGCCACGTGCAGGAACCGGGCCGCGGTCTGCAGCGAGGTGTCCGCGTGGAGATGTCCCGCGGTCCAGCACGAGGCCGCGAGCACACCCGCGGCGAGCACACCGGCGGCGGTGAGCAGCCAGGCCGGGGTGAGGTTCTCGAGGGACTCGTCGGGGTGGGAGCTCGGCAGGGGTCTCGGCATGGCTGGTTTCTCTCGCCTGACGGTAAGGAGTGGTTAGGTAAGGCGAAGCTAAGTGTCCTCTGTGTGCACGTCAAGTGGATCAGGAGGGGTGGTCCGAGGCGTGGGACGGCGGCTGGAATGGGCGCCCGAAAGAGGGCCGGACCTGGGCTTTCGTCACGGGTGGCTTACGGTAAGGGCTGGACACCGGGAGGACATATGACCGGGACCTCGAAGCCCGAAGCCGGCGAGCTCGCCCGCAGGGGCGGCTGGCTCCGCGACCAGGTCTGCGAGGGACTGCGCGACCGCATCATCACCGGACGGCTCAAGCCCGGCGACCGGCTGGTCGAGCGCGAGGTCGCGGAGGACTTCGGCGTCTCCCGGGTCCCCGTACGCGAGGCGATCCGCATCCTCATAGGCGAGGGCTTCCTGCAGGCCGTCTCCCAGCGCCGGATCGTCGTCCGCGAGATGACCCGCCAGGACGTCGAGAACCTCTTCGACATGCGCGAGGCCCTGGAGGTGCTCGCGGTCCGCCGCGCCTCCGAACGCCGCACGGAAGCCGAGCTGAACACCCTCGCCCGTCTCCTCGCGGAGGCCCGCACCGCCACCGAGTCCGGCGGCCCCGAACGCCTCTCCCGCGCCAACGCGGCCTTTCACGCCCAGATCGTGCGCATGTCACGCAACGAGCTGCTCGTCACCGCGCTCGAACCCCTGGAGGGCCGGCTGCGCTGGCTCTTCCAGCAGGTCGACGACCCCGGCCCGCTGTGGGAGGAGCACCGCCTGCTGTACGAGGCGATCGCCACGGCCGATGCGGACGCGGCCACGGACTACGCGCTGCACCACGTCCGCCACTACCGCACGGTGGCGACGCGCCTGCTGTTCGGCGACTGAGCGTGCGGACCCTGGTGGCCCGGGTCAACGATGCTCGGGATTGGCGAAATCCGGCCGACACCCCGCGTCCCACTCCGACCGCTGGTTGCCGTGCGCCGGAATCCCCCCGGACCGCTTGACGAGCGCGGCCAGATGCATCAGGTTCCACGCCATGAACGACGTGTTGCGGTTGGTGAAGTCGTTCTCGGGACCACCCGACCCCGGATCCATGTACGAGGGTCCGGGCCCCGCCTCGCCGATCCAGCCGGCGTCGGCCTGCGGCGGGATCACGAACCCCAGGTGCTGGAGGCTGTAGAGCACGTTCATGGAACAGTGCTTGACGCCGTCCTCGTTCCCGGTGATCAGACACCCGCCGACCCGCCCGTAGTACGCGTACTGGCCGGCGCTGTTGAGGATGCCGGAACAGCCGTACAGCCGCTCGATCACCCGCTTCATCACCGAGCTGTTGTCACCCAGCCAGATCGGCCCGCACAGCACGAGGATGTCCGCGGCCATCACCTGCTCGTACAGCCCCGGCCAGGCATCCGACTCCCACCCGTGCTCGGTCATGTCCGGCCACACCCCGGTGGCGATGTCATGATCGACCGCCCGCACGAGCGAGGTGCTCACCCCCTGCCCGGTCATCACCTCCCGGCTCCGCTCGATCAGCCCCTCGGTGTTGCTCGCCTCGGGGGAGCGCTTGAGCGTGCAGTTGACGTAGAGCGCACTGAGATCGTCGTAACGGTACGCGGTCGAGGGCATGGGGCGGTCTCCTCGCAGGCTGGGTGCCCTTCCCAGCCTGCGGGCCCCCCGACGAGCGGGCCAGCGAGGGGCGGCCGAAAGTGTGAGGGGGACGCGACCGCGAAGTTCAGAGCGTCACAGACTCAGGGCGACGGACTCCGGCACTCGCCGAACCTTCGGCTCCGCGGGGACACCTCAGCAGTCGTCGTCAGGCTCGCGTTCAATCCACTTGACCGTGGTGTCGGCATCCAGATACCCGAGCTCCGACGCATTGATTCCCGCGATGCGCACGGCAGAGTATCCCGATCTGTTCAGCCATGGAGAAGCGGGATCAATTGCCGGCCCGACGGTGGCCAGCAGCGAATCACTCATGAAGGTGCGATTACCGGGATCCGGCCACTTCCAGCCGCCGAAACCGATCTCTCGCATCGGAGCGAGAATCGAAGGAAGCTCACCGTCAGGCACCTGGTCACCCAGCCGAGCGAAGTCGACACTCATGAGTGTTTCGGTCACTGTCACGTGAGTGAGGAACTCGGTGAGCGACTCGGGGACGCGGTCCAGCTGGCCACCGGGAATTCCCTCGTACACCGCATCAGGATCTTCCGCTGCGAATGCCCAGATCCAGTCACCGGTGGCATCCTTCATGAAGACCGCCTTCCCTTGATCCACCTGTATCCGGGACGGATCGGTCATACGGTTTCCCCCACGGTGCAACCTCGTCCAGCGGGAGGCGAGACCATGCCACTCCTGAAGTGGCCCAGGAAGCCAGGAAGTCTCGGCTGGCAGCGGGCGGGCGGAGGACTGCGGCGTGCCGTGCCAGCGCGTCAGGAAGTCGACCAGGTCAATATCGGCAGGATTGATCACCGCGCCATTATGCCACGGCCCAAGAAGTAGTGAAGCTCCCGGCCGGTGAATACCGGCCGGGAGCTTCACTGGGTGCTGCTAATTAATCCGCGCCTCCGATGAACATTCTGTTCCTGATTGCGCCGCTGTCGTTTCTCCAGATGACCAACATCCGCCCCCCTGGAGGAAGCATGCTCCGCATGGCATCCCTGCAGTACTGGCATGCACCGTACGTTCCGGTGATGTACAGCGTCGCGGTCACTCCGGGGTTACGCCGCATGATGGCGGCGGACTGGTTCTCCAGGTGGTGGAAGTTCTCGCGCGTCGTACCGGGAGGAGCGATATGCCCGGGGAGGCAGTTCCGGCACCTGCCGTCCGGCGTTCTACCCGACGAGAGGTTGAAGCGCTGACCGTCAGCGAGGACGAGATGGCCGGACATTCCTCCGGGCTCGGCGAAGTCATTGGCGGCATCGCGTGCCCGGTTGAGGCCGTCCTCCATTTCGCATTGCGAAGGAAGCGAATTGTGAGAGAGGACGGAGGTGTCGCCCGCCACCACGACGTAGTACGTGTGGATGTCGGAGACGGTCAGGTTGTGGACGGTCGCGGACTGGACCGTCCAGCGCTGGATCGACGTGATCTGGACGTACGTACCGGCGCTGGTCCGGAGCCACTGGCCCGACTTCAGGTCGGTGGCGTCGATCCACTCGCCGAGCTCGGGAACCCAGAAGGGGTGGCCGTCGGTCGCGGTGACCTGAGCCGACTTGGAGCCGGCCTTGCCGTCGGTGTCGATCGTGATCTTGACCAGGTGCTTGAGGCCCTGGCCCTTGATCTCCGCGGTGACCGTCTCGATCCGGGTCTCCCCGGTCTTCGGGTCGGTCGCGACGACCTTGTCGCCGGTCTTGACATTCTCGATCGGCTTGGCGGAGCCGTCGGCCATCAACACCTTCGTGCCGGGCACGAAGCTGTTGCAGGTACCGCCCTCGGCCTTGCCGGAGCCACCGCTACCGCTGCTTCCGCCCTTGCCGCGGGAAGAGCCACCGGAGGTACCGCCGGTCTTGCCGCCGCCTCCGGATCCCTTGCCGCCTCCGGAACCCTTTGCCTTCGGCTGCGCCGAAGCCTTCGGCGCAGCCTTGGCCTGCGCCTTCTTCTGGACAGGGTTACCCGTCTTCTTCGCCTTCTGGACGGCCTTGTCGGCTGTTCTCTTCGCCTCCTCAGCGGCCTTCTTCTTGGCCCTTTGTGCGGCCTCCTGCTTGGCCTTCTCTATCGCTAGCTTCTTGGCCCGCAGCGCGGCTTCCTCGGCGGCCTTGGCAGCCTTGAGGATTGCTTCGGCGGCCTTCTTGGCTGCCTTGAACGCCTGGATGGCGTCGATGGTGCGGTTGATCGCCTTCAGAACCGCCGGGATCTTGCCGAGCTTCGACCACGGAATGGCGTCCAGGATGATGCTGCCGCAGGACCACATGTCGCCGCCGAAGCAGGCGAGGGCGTCGTTGATGCCGATGAAGTCCTTCAGCGTCTCCCAAGCGATGGCGAGGATCACCGAGGTCAGGGACTTGCCCATGGTCGCCTGTGCCTGCGCGACCTGTGCCGCGGAAAGGCCGGCGCCCGCGAGGGCCGCAGCCTGCTCCGAGGCGGTCAGGGTGATCGACAGACCCGTTGGGTCCGAGTGGGTCACCGGGTTGTTGTGCGAATACGCGTACCCGTTGGACTGCATCGGGTCGTTCAGGTCCAGGACCGGGTCGGTGGACAGGAAGCGTCCGACGACGGGGTCGTAGAGACGGGCGCCGAGCGGCTGGAAGCCAGAGGCGTCGTCACGGGTCTTGCCCAGGAAGCCCTGGTGGGTCTGGACGTTCTGACCCGCGGTGTCGGCACCACGCTGGTTGCCGAACGGGTCCTGCTTGCGGACCCGGACCGCCTGGCCGCTGTAGAGGGTGACCTCCGCGTACACGCTGCCCTGGTGATCCATCGCCAGGGCGACCAGAGCGTCGCCGCCGGTGCCGTTGGCGTACCGCAGCACTCCTCCACCAGGGGCGGAGTACGTGCGATCGGAGCGGACCAGGACGCCGCCCTGCTGGACGGTGACCTGCGCCTCGCCCAGGTCCAGCGTGGCCTGCTTGCCCTGGATGGTCAGCAGACGCTCGCCGTCGGGGCCGTAGATGTGGCGGGTGTCGTTCTGCGGCAGCCACTGCTGGGCGGCCTGCGCCGCGTCACAGGTGGCGAGCACGATCGGGGTGGCGTTGACGTTCGCCGCGCCCTGCACCGCGAGGCACAGACCGGAGGCGACATGGGTCAGCTGACCCGACGCGTTGCGCTTCAGCTGCTGCGCGGTGGAACCGTTGCACTTCTGCAGCTGCGCCGCGGAGCCTGCCGTGTTGGCGGCGGGCTGGACGCACCAGGTGTCGTAGACCTCGAGCGTGCCGAGGTTGGCGTCCGCCTGACCCGGAGCCGGGTCGAAGTGCCACGCCTGCGCCACGGTGCCGTTGCACTGGTAGAGCTGGACGGCGTTGCCCGCGGTCGCGAGACCCGACTTGAGGTCGAGGCACTTCTGGCCCAGACCCACGTACGGGGTCTTGCCGTTCGAGCCCTGACCGGTGATCCGGTCGACCTTGCCGTCGTACGTCCAGGTCAGGTCCTGCTTGTCACCGTTCTGAAGGGAGGTGATCGACTTGGTCTCGCCGGTCAGCTCGTACAGACGCTCCGCCTCGGCGGTCACCTGGGCGCCGGCCGGGGTCGTGTACTTCTTCGTCACCTTGGTCAGCGTGTGCGGCTGGTCCTTGGCGACACCCTTGCCGTAGGCATAGGTGCTGGTGGCGTCCTTGTTGGCGTCGCCGGTGAGGTCCTTCTCGGTCAGCTTGGTGCGGTTGCCGAGGAGGTCGTACTCGTACTCCTGCCAGTAGCCGGAGTTGTCCTTGCCTGCGGCGACGTTGACGGTGCCGTCGGCGTTCTTCGGGCCCGCGGAGCAAGTGCCCTGGTTCTTGTCGGTCCAAGCCTTGCTCAGCTGACCCAGCGGGTCGTACGCGAAGCACTGGCGCTCCTCGATTCCGACGGACTTCTCCTGGATCGAGGTGACGTTGCCGGCCGGGTCGTAGGTGTACGCCCGGTTGGAGACGAGGTTGCCGCCGACCAGGGAGGCGTCGTTCTTCTCCCGGTAGACCGACTGCTCCTTCAGCTCACCGCTGCCCTCGTCGTACGAGTTCTGCATCCACACCCGATAGGGCTGAGCCCCGAGCGTGGAGCGCACGATCTGGCCGTACGCGTCGTAGGTCGTCTCGGAGCCGTACCAGTCCTTGCCTGAGAGGGACAGCGGCTTGCCGTCCTTGTTGTAGCGGACGACCAACTTCTCCGCGGCGAGCTTGCCGATCGCCGGAAGCTCCGCTTCCTCCAGCGCGCCCGTGTCCGAGTACGAGTAGCCGTAGGTGTAGTCCTTCGCGAAGCCCCACGTGTCGACGAGCGACTGCGGGAGCGACAAGGTGGTCGAGGTCGGCTGGTAGTCCTTGGAGTAGCCGTTGACCCTCTGGGTGTACGCCAGACCGTCCGTATAACGGGTGGCGGTGGCGGGCATGCCCTTGCCGCCAGGGGCGGTGTCGTACGTGAAGTCCGCCAGGAGCGTGCCGTTGGCGTCGTTCAGGCGTTGCTGCTTGGGCCGCGACAGTTCGTCGTAGCCGTTCCAGATCGTGCCACGCGCCGTCGAGGTGGTCAGGACACGGCCGCGATGGTCGTAGGCAGTCCGAGTGGTACCCGAGTCCGGGTCAGTGGCGGTCTCCACCCGACCCCCGTGGTCATACGTCCAGGTCCACGGGTGTGTCGGGTCGGCGGAAGCGGTCGCCTTCACCAGCTGACTGCGCGCGTCGTACTCGTAGCGCGTGGACGTGTAGCCGTTGGGAGCCGCGGGGTTGAAGGTGTCCGTCCGGACCGTGCGGCCGAGCGCGTCGGTGTAGACGCGGTAGGACGAGGCGCCCTCGGGGTTGATGATCTTGGACCAGTCCTGGCCGTACTCGTAGCGGGTGGCCCGCTCCGGGTACGCCTTCGAGGAGGCCTCCTTGGTGACCGGGTCCACGTACTTCATGTACGGGGTCTCGGTGACCACGCGGCCGAGGCCGTCGTAGGTGTAGCGGGTGATGTTGGGGATGGCCGTGTCGGCGAGCGGGGTGAACAGCTCGCCCGGCTTCGCCTCCTTGGTCAGGTAGGCGTTGTTGGTCTGCCACACCTCACCGGAGCTGTTGTACAGCGTGTCGGTGACGAGGTAGCCGGCGTTGTTGTCGGCCTCCTCCAGCGACTGACGCTCACGGCCAAGGCCGTCGTACAGCGTGACGGACGTCTCGATCCGGTCCTCATAGCCACGGGCGTAGCTCGTGACATAGGGAGGCTTGCGGATTTCGAGCGTCGAGTCGTTCGGGTCCGGCTCCGGCTTCGGGATCGTGTATTCGGCACGGAAATCCGGTACAGCCCCCGTCGTCGGGGTCCGGCCCGGGGCCCATGCCTCGGCGAGACGGCCCAGAGGGTCGAACTTCGCCTCGCTCACCAGACCGTTCAGGTCCGTCGTCTTGAGCGTGACGGCGCGGCCCGGCTCCAGCTCCTGCACCTGCGTGTGCGCTGCGGCGTTGGTCTGGGTGACCTTGAAGACCTGACCGGTCGGCGGGTCATAGGCAATCGTGCCTGACTTACCGTCCGGGTCGGTCTCACGGACCACACGCCCGATGGCGTCGAACCCGGCGGTGCCGTTGGTCTGGAAGCCGGTGCCGTCGCCCTTCAGCGACCAGGTCTCGGTCGCCAGAGCACGCGTGGTGTCGGCGAGCGCCGTGCCGTACGCCGTGTTGTCGTAGGCGGTACGGGCTGCGTCGGTCAGCGTGGTGAGGTCGGCCCAGTTGGCGTTCGCACAGAGCGTCGGCGAGCTCAGTACCTGCTTGGTCAGACCGATGATGTTCTTGCCGGTGTGGTGCAGGTACTCGGACTTGATGCAGGACTCGTCGCCGGTTTTGCCGGTGTCGCCGATCGTCTCCACCAGGGTGGGCAGGCCGTACGTCGACTCGTACGTCGTCTTCGTACGGACCTCGCGCACGGTGCGCGGGTCATCCGTGTTGGTGCCCGAGGACTTGGTGTAGGCGACCTCCTCCGGCTCCGTGACACGCCAGGCCTTGAGGTCGCTCAGGTCGTCCCGGTCCCGCTTGGCCAGCAGCGTAGCCTCGGGGATGGTGACGCTCCGGCTCAGCCAGTCGGTGTCCGCGTCCTGTGGGTTGGAATACGTCAGCTCCTCGGCGATGCGGCCGGCGAAGGCCTCGCGGTCGTAGACGGTCGAGCCGTCCGACGCCTTGATGACGTTGCCGTGGACGTCCTTGACCGGGACGGTGTCACCCATGCCACGGAAAAACCGGTTTACAGCCTTGGACTGCTTGCTGCCGATCGCCGGGTCCTCCGCACCGGTGATGACCGTGGTCTGCTCGAAGCCCGCGAACTGCGAGTACGTGCGCGTGGACTTCTTGCTGAACTCCTGCTCGGCGAACCGCCAGCCGGGGTTCGTGTAGTCGTACGCCGTCTTCGTCGCGTAGGCGCCGTCGACGTTGGGGAGCTCCTCGATCGACTGGACCACGTACTTGTGGAACCAGTCGATGTCCTCGACCTCGGGGTCCGGGTTCCAGAAGGTCGGGTAGCAGAGGCGGTTGTTGGCCTTCAGGGCCGCCGTGTCGGTCTTGCCGGGCAGGTTTCGTCCGGTGGCACAGGCGTCGGCGACGTCGCCCCACTTCGGGATGCTGTAGCTGACGACGGTCTCGCCGCCGTACTCGTTGATGACACGCGAGATACGCAGCCGGGAGAAGCCGGGGCGAGGGTCGTTCGCCGAGCCCTTCGGGCCGTTCGGCTCGTCCGCAGTCCGCCGCAGCATCACGCGGTTGGGCATGTCCTCGGTGTTCGGCTCGAACCGGACCGGGTTCAGCGACACGCTCGCGTCGGTGGAGCCGTTGCGGGCGTAGCCGGTGCGCTGGATGGACTCCAGCCACAGGGCGGTGT
>NZ_JBITTJ010000010.1:0-305335 GCF_044541845.1 Streptomyces sp. NPDC085481 | reverse complement strand
ACCCTCGCCCGCGACTACGGCTCCCTGCTGCCCTACGACATCCACGTCGGCGACCACCCCGTCACCGACCTGCCCGCCCCCTGGAACCGGGACCATCCGAGTCCGGCGGCGCGCAGGGTGGCGCTCGCGACGCACTGTCAGAGCCTGTTCGGTTTCGCGCCGCTCGACTCGATCGACCTCGATCTGCCGCTGGCCGGCATCCGGGGTGTGGCGTACGTACTGCCGTCGGCGGTCAGCCCGGCGCAGCGGGCCGGCCACCGGGTGCACCTGAAGGGCATGCTGCTCACGGACAGGGCCGACGGGCTGCTGCCCGACTGGGCCTTCTTCGTACGCTGCGTCCTGGACACCGACACCCTGCGCCCGACCGCCTCCCGCGAGTCCCTCTACGAGGACGAGACCCTGGCGGGCGTCCGTGACGCGCTCGGGGACGCGATCCGCGGCTGGCTCACCGATCTCGCCGCCGGGTCGCCGGAGCGCCTCGGACAGTTCCTGTCCGTGCACCACCTGGGGGTGAAGTCGCTGGCCCGGCACGACGACGAGATCCTCTCGGCGATGCTGCCCTGGCTGCCCTTCGAGACCACCGACGGACAGCTCTCCCTCGACGCGTTCGCCCGCCGCCACCCCGTCGTCCACTTCACCCGCACCGTCGAGGAGTTCCGCCAGGTCGCCGCCATCGCCGCCGCCCAGGGCATCGGTGTCGTCAACGGTGGCTACACCTACGACGCGGACCTGGTCGAGCGGCTGCCCGAGGTGCGCCGGGGAACGTCCGTCGCCGAGCTCGACGCGGACACCGTGACCGCCCATCTCGACGCCGTCGACCCGGCGCAGGAGCTCGCGCTCACCGGCTTCCTGTCCGTCGCCCGGACCACCCTCGACGCCCTCGACTGCGACGTGTCGCTGCGCTCCTTCCACCCGCTGACCGTGCCCGCCCTGCACCTCGACGACCGGTCCGCGCGCCACGAGCAGGCCCGCGCGGAGGCCGAGGAGCGGGCCGACGACCTGTGGGCGGGGATCCTCGGCGCCCTGCGCGGCACCGCCCCGCGCGCCCGCCTGGTCCTCAACCACAACAGCCCGCTGGTACGCCGCATCGCGGCCCTGGACGACCCGCAACTGACCGCCACCGCCGTCGAGGCGCTCTACGGGCAGGCCCTCCTCATGGCCCAGCGGCCGCTGCGGCCCGCCGACAACGCCCTGCTCAACCGGACGTTCCTCGGGCTGCTCGAATGGACGACCGAGAAGACCCACGGCACCGGCAGGGGGACCGAGGCATGACCCTGACCTTCCAGGCCCTGCGCGAGGCCATGCGGGACAACTACGCCCAGCCCGAGGGCGCGGCGCGCAACGCGCGCGCCGAACGGCTGCTCGCGGAGGCGGAGCAGA
The DNA here is from genome assembly GCF_044541845.1 of Streptomyces sp. NPDC085481. NCBI lineage: Bacteria > Bacillati > Actinomycetota > Actinomycetes > Kitasatosporales > Streptomycetaceae > Streptomyces > Streptomyces sp. NPDC085481. The sequence continues at coordinate 303,955 of NZ_JBITTJ010000010.1, read as the reverse complement.
TCGGCGAGCCGCTCGCCGTCATCGAGGCGCTCGGCCACCAGCTGCAGGTGTACAACTACAGCTCCGAGAAGGCGAAGATGTTCGTGCCCTTCTCGCGGCTGCTGCGGATGTGGGACGAGAACCCGGCCGACTTCGACGCGTACGAGGCGCACTCGCTGCACTGGGTGTTCAAGTGGGTCTCCAGCGGCATGCTCGACCAGCCGCACATCCCGCTCGCCTCCGTCGAGAAGTGGCTGGGCGAGATGGAGCACCGCTACCGGCTGGCCGGCCACTCCGAACGGGCCGTACGGCAGTGCGAGTTCCGGGTCGCCCGGCACATCGGGGACCGGGAGCGGGCGGCCCGCGCGTACACGGCGTGGCTGGCGGCCGAGCGGGACGAGATGGCCGACTGCCACGCCTGCGAGCTGCACGGGCAGGGCCATTGGCTGGCCGAGCTCGGCGACGACGAGGGGGCGCTCGCGGCCTGGGCGCCGGTCCTCCAGGGCGAGCACTCCTGCGCCCACGAACCGCACGGGGTGCTCGCCTCCTCGCTGCTGCCGCTGCTGCGGCTCGGCCGGGCCGAGCAGGCGCGGGCGAACCACCTGCGGGGCTACCGCCTGGTGCGGCCCATGGAGAGCATGCGCAGCGCGCTGGCGGACCACATCGAGTTCTGCGCGCTGACCGGCAACGAGGCGCGGGCCCTGGAACTGCTCGCCGAGCGCCCCGCGTACTTCACCGACCACGGCGACCCGGACAGCGAGCTGGACCACCTGGCCGTGACGGCGCTCCTGATGGACCGGCTGGTGGCGCGCGGCCTCGGCGGGCAGCCGGTGCCGGGCCCGGCGGGCACGGACTGGACGGCGGCGGAACTCGCGCGGCACGCGCGGGCGCAGGCGGAGGAGCTGGCCCGCCGCTTCGACGCGCGCAACGGCACGGACCGGGTCGGCCGGCAGGTACGCGAGCGGATGGCGGCCGAGCCGCTCCTCGACCGGCTGCCGCTGGGGGTACGGGCGGTGGCCGCTCCCGCGCCGCGGCCCGAGGCGTCGCCCGTGGCGTTCGCGGCACCCCGCGACCTCCTCTCCGAGGCGCGGCGGATGTCGGCGGAGCGGCGGCCGGACGCCGACGAGGCATGGGCGGAGCTCGCGAAGGCGGCAGAGGGCGGGCTCGTCGAGCTCGACGCGCTGGGCCTGGCCGAGGTCACCGACCACCGGGCGATGTCCCGGGCGGCGGGCCCCGAGGAGACGGCCGCGCTGTTCCGTACGGCGGCCGAGCGGTACGAGGAGGCCGGCGCGCCCGGTGAGGCGTGGGCGGCGCGGGCCAGAGCCGCGTACGTGCGCGAGGCGGCCGACGGCCTCGACGAGGCGGTGGCCCGGCTGCGCACGCTGCACGCGGACGGCGCCGCGACGGCGCGCCAGCTGTCAGGGGCACTGCTGCTGCGGGCCCGGGTGCTGCGGACCGCCGAGGCGGCCGGGGCGGTCCTCGCGCACGCGGACGCCCCGGACGCCGCCGACCGGGTCGCCGAGGCCGAGTGGCTGCTCGGCGACCTGGCGGCGCAGGACGGCGACCTGGCGGGGGCGGCCGAGCGCTACGAGCGGTCGGCGGAGCTCTGCCACGGGGCCGGGCTGCCCTGGTACGCGGTGGAGCCCGAGTCCCGGCTCGCGGGCCTGGCCCAGCACACCGGGGACCTCGCGACGGCCGAGCGGGCGGCGCGGGCGGCCCTGGAGCACGGGACGGCGTACGCGCCCGCCGGCGGGCAGGCGCGGCTGCGGCTGCGGCTCGCGGAGGTCCTCGGCGCGACGGACCGCTTCTCGGAGGCGGCCGAACACGCCCTGGAGGCGGCGCACTGGGCCGACGAGGCGGGCGAGAGCCGGGGCCTCGGGGCGTACGCGCGCCATCTCCTGGGCGGCTGGCTGCTGCGCGAGGGCCGCCGCGAGGAGGCCGCGACGATCCTGGAGGCGGTGCTGCCGGACCTGTCCGTGGACGATCACGGCGACGGCACGGTGGTCCAGACGCTGTGGTGGCTCGGTGACTGCCTGGCCGCCCTGGACGAGCCGCGGGCGGCGGCCGAGCAGTGGCTGAAGGCCGCGGAGCTGGCCAAGGAGTGGCCGGAGCAGCACGACCACGCGATGCTGGCGAACCTGGCGGCGCAGGCGCTGTGGCGGGCCGACCTGAACGAGGAGGCGGCGGCCGCGTACGAGCGGGCCGGAGAGCTGTGGCAGTCCCTGGGCGACGCGCCCGCGTACGTCCGCACCCTGCGCGTACGCGCCTGGATCGCGGGCCCCGGCGCGCGGGGCCGGACGCTGATGGAGGCGGCGGCGGAGGCGTGCGGACCGGATCAGGCGGAGCGGGCGGACACGTACCGCCAGACCGCCGAGCTGCTGGCCCGCGCGGAGGACGCGGACCTCCGGGAGGTCCTCTCCTTCGCCGAACGCGCCGCGTCCTGCTACCGCGAGGCCGGCCCCGCCCACCTCGACGCCCGGCTCGCCGCGGACCTCGTGACCGCCTGGCTCCACCTCGACCTCGCGAACGGCTCCGCCGCGGCGGCGCTGGCCCGCGAGGTCCTGGAGCTGGGCTCCCCGGAGCGCCGGGCGGAGGCGGAGTCGATCCTGGCGCAGGCGGGCGCCTGAGGCCGGAGCGCGGCCGGGCCGGCCGCCCCCCGGTCGCCCGCCTACTCCACGCCGATCAGCAGCGGCGGTGCCCCCTCGCCCGCGTGGTACGTCGTCGTGTCCACCGCCAAGTACGTGGCGCGGACGTGTCGTTCCAGGGTCTCGGCCAGCTCGGCCGGCGTGTCCGCGGCGACGATGAGGGTGACGAGTTCGCCGCCCGCGGAGAGCATGCGGTCGAGGACGGTGCGGGCGGTGGTGGTGAGGTCGTGGCCGATGACGGCGACGTCGCCCTCGATGAGGCCCAGGACGTCGCCGGCCTGGCAGACGCCGGCGGAGGTGAAGGACTGGCGTTCGGCGACGGCGAGTTCGGCGTAGCGGGTCGCGCCGGCCGCCGCCGTCATGGCGACGACGTCCTCGTCGAAGCGGCGGTCGGGCTCGTGGACGGCGAGGGCCGCGATGCCCTGGACCGCCGCGCGGGTCGGGATCAGGGCGACCCGGATGCCCTCCGCGCGCACCTGTTCCGCCGCCGCGGCGGCGACGTGGCGCAGTTCCGTGTCGTTGGGCAGCAGGACGACCTCCCGCGCGTGCGCCCGCCGGATCGCGTCCGCGAGCTCCTCGCCGGCCGGCGGCTGCCCCGGGCGGGCGAGCAGCGTGGTCGCGCCGGCCTCGGCGCAGAGGCCGGCCAGGCCCTCGCCGGGCAGGACGGCGACGACCGCCCGCCGGGCCGGTTCGCGCACCTCGAAGTGGGTGATCCGGATCCGGTACGGGCGTCCCGCCTCCACGCCCGCCTCCACGGCCGCCCCGGCGTCGTCGACATGGACGTGCACGTTCCACAGCCCGTCGCCGCCGACCACCACCAGGGACTCCCCCAGCTCGTCGAGGCGCGCCCGCAGTCGCTCCACGGCCGCGTCGCCGGCCTCCAGGAGGTAGATCACCTCGTACGCGGGGCCGGGACCGCCTTCGGCCGCGCAGGCGGTGGCGGCGTCGGGCAGCGGCCTGCCCGCGCGGGAGGCGGGCCGCACGGGCGCCTCGCCCGTGAGCGTCTCCACCAGCGCGCCCAGGACCGTCACCAGGCCCCGTCCGCCCGCGTCCACGACCCCCGCGCGCCGCAGCACGTCCAGTTGGCCGGGGGTCCGCTCCAGGGCCGTCCTGGCCCCCTCGTAGGCCGCCGTGGCCACCGTCACGAGTTCGCCGCCCCCCGCGCAGGCCTCGGCCGCCGCGCCCGCGACGGTCAGGACGGTGCCCTCGACGGGGTGGGCGACGGCCTGCCGGGCCGCGTCGGCCGCGTCACCGAGGGCGCGGGCGAGGTGATCACCGTCACGTCCTTCGGCAAGGACGGCGGCCATCCCGCGGAGCAGCTGCGACAGGATCGTCCCGGAGTTGCCGCGGGCGCCGAGCAGCGCGCCATGGGCCATGGCCCGTATGACCTCGGCGACATCGGAGGTCCCGTCGGCGAAGGCCGCGTCGACGGCCTTGGCGGCCGACTCGACGGTCAGGTAGAGGTTGGTGCCGGTGTCCCCGTCCGCGACGGGATAGACGTTGATCGCGTCGATCTCCGCGCGCTCCCTGCCGAGCGCCTCCAGCGCCCCTGCGCACCAGGATCGGACCGCCTCGGCGTCGAGGGTCTGCGGAGCTCGCGGCAACGGGTGGTCCTCCTGTGCGCTGCGGTGGGTTCACCGCAGGGTAGACCCGTGATCGCCCGAGGCCCGGGGCGGGGGCCGTCGGGACCATGGTAGTTTCGTTCCACGGGAGCAGTCGTTGTATGCTGCTTCGGTTGCCCGGCACTCGTCGGGCCATTCCCCGGCAAGCCACTTCAGATCCCTGATCCGATTCCGGTGCGCCGGTTTCACTGTAAATCTGAAGTCTTTGGAGTGACCCGTGGCTGCCAACTGCGACGTCTGCGGCAAGGGGCCGGGCTTCGGCAACAACATTTCGCACTCGCACCGCCGTACGTCTCGTCGCTGGAACCCGAACATCCAGCGTGTGCGTGCCGTGGTCGGTCGGACGCCGAAGCGGCTCAACGTCTGCACCTCGTGCATCAAGGCCGGCAAGGTCTCGCGCTAACGCCGACGTTTCGTCGTAGCGCAGCCCCTGCGGTTGCCTTGAAAGGCCGGTTCACCTTGGTGAACCGGCCTTTTGCCATGCCCGGAGACATGCCCGGAGAAATGCCCGGCACCGGGCCCGGCGCCAGGCTCAGCGCCTGAAGGACCAGCCGTGGTCCACCGGGCCTATCCCCCCGCCCAGGGAGAACCCGGCCGCGATCGCGCCCGTCACGTACGCCTTCGCCTCGCCCACCGCCGCCGGCACGTCGAGCCCCTTCGCGAGCCCCGACGCGACCGCCGAGGCCAGCGTGCAGCCCGTGCCGTGGGTGTGCCGGTTGTCGTGCCGCGGGGCGCGCAGCCAGTGCTCCACGGTGCCGTCGGTCAGCAGGTCGACCGCGTCGCCCGCGAGGTGCCCGCCCTTGATGAGCGCCCAGCGCGGCCCGTACGCCAGGATCGCGTCGGCCGCCCGCCGCATCCCGGTCTCGTCCTCGACGACCAGGCCCGTGAGCTGCGCCACCTCGTCCAGGTTCGGGGTCGCGACCGTCGCCGTCGGCAGCAGCCTGTCGCGTACGGCGTCGAAGGCGGAGGCGGCGAGGAGCGGGTCGCCGTGCTTGGAGACGCCGACCGGGTCCACAACAACCGGGGCGCCGGTGGAGGCCAGCAGCTCCGCCACGGTCTCCACGAGCCCCGCTGAGGCCAGCATGCCGGTCTTGACCGCCTGGACCCCGATGTCGTCCACCACGGCCCGGTACTGGGCGCGTACGGCCTCCTCGGGCAGCTCCCAGGCTCCCTGGACGCCCAGGGAGTTCTGGGCGGTGACGGCGGTGAGCACGCTCATGCCGTGGACGCCGAGGGCGAGCATCGTCTTGAGGTCGGCCTGGATGCCCGCGCCGCCGCCGGAGTCCGATCCGGCGACGGTCAGCACCAGGGGGGGACGGGAGGCCACCGGCTCGTCCCGGCCCGGGGTCACTCGCCCTCCCCGAAGTGGTCCCAGCCGCCCTTGCTGTGCCAGGGCGCGCCGTCGACGGTCACCTGGGGCAGCGCGGAGGGGTTGAGGACCTCGCCGATGACCTTCCAGCGGGCGGGCAGCTTCACGTCCGGCGGGAAGGTGGCGACGATCGCGTGGTCCTCTCCGCCGGTGAGCACCCACTGGAGCGGGTCGACGCCGACGGCCTGGCCGATGTCGTTCATCTGGGTGGGGATGTCGATGGAGCCGGAGCGCAGGTCGATGCGGACCTTGCTGGCCTCGGCGATGTGGCCGAGGTCGGCGATCAGGCCGTCGCTGACGTCGCACATGGCGGTGGCGCCGAGTCCGGCGGCGGCGGGGCCCGCGTGGTACGGGGGCTCCGGGCGGCGGTGGGCCTCGACGAAGGCGCGCGGGGAGCGGAAGCCGCGGGAGAGCACCGCGTAGCCGGCGGCGGACCAGCCGAGCCAGCCGGTGTAGGCGACGACGTCGCCGGGCTGGGCGCCGCCGCGGGTGACCGGGTCCTGGTTGCGCAGGTCGCCGAGGGCGGTGATGGAGACCATGATCGTGTCGCCGCGTACGACGTCGCCGCCGACCACGGCGGCGCCGGCCACCTGGCATTCGTCGCGCAGGCCGTCCATGAGCTCGGTGGGCCAGGTGACGGGGAGTTCGGCGGGGACGACCAGGCCGAGCAGGAGTGCGGTGGGGACGGCGCCCATGGCGGCGATGTCGGCGAGGTTCTGGGCCGCGGCCTTGCGGCCGACGTCGTAGGCCGTCGACCAGTCGCGGCGGAAATGGCGTCCTTCGAGCAGGATGTCCGTGCTGGCCACCACCCGCCGGTCGGGCGCGGAGACGACCGCGGCGTCGTCGCCGGGTCCGATCCGTACCGCCGGGGTGGCGGTGAGCCGGGAGGTGAGCTCCCTGATGAGCCCGAACTCGCCCAGCTCTCCGACTGTGCCCTTCACCGCGTCTCACCTCGTGTCGTCGTGCCGGCCGCCGCGCCGCTCCGCTGCTTCGCGCCGTGCGGGTCGCGGGCCGTCACCGTGCCGGATACCGTCAAGTAGACCGTCAACTTCTTACGTGCGTACGCCACACTGCGGGCGCCTGAGGGCGCGGAGGTCTCCCCGCGGCCCGCGGCGACGCGGTACCGTGGCGTCCCTTTCTCCCACAAGATCCTCGTGGCCGCCCTGGAGGTTCCGTGGTACAGGCGTACATCCTTATTCAGACCGAGGTGGGCAAGGCGTCGACCGTCGCCGAGACCATCGCCAAGATCACGGGGGTGATCCAGGCAGAGGACGTGACCGGTCCGTACGACGTGATCGTCCGTGCGGAGGCCGAGACCGTGGACGCGCTGGGCCGCATGGTGGTCGCCAAGGTCCAGCAAGTGGAAGGCATCACGCGCACCCTCACCTGCCCGGTCGTGCATATCTAGCCCCCGTCTACCCTTGGCCGGTGATGTCCTCCCACCGGCCCTTCGGCCTGCCCGCTTCCGCCGCCGCAGCTGTGGTGCTGCTGGTGGCCGTCGCGGGCTGTTCCTCTCCGGACGCGAAGGCGTCGGTCCCGGTTCCCCGTCCTCAGGCGGCCGAGGCCGCCGTCTGCCGGGCACTCGCGAAGGAGCTGCCCGACACCGTGGCGGGTCTGGAGCGGACCGGCACCGAGCCGGACTCCGAGCTGACCGCCGCGTGGGGGGATGCGGCGATCGTACTGCGCTGCGGCGTCCCCAGGCCCGAAAAGATGAACGATCCACAGGCCCAGGGGGTCGACGCCGACGGCGTGAACTGGCTGTTCGAGCCGCGCGAGGGGGACGGACCCCGCTTCACCACGACGTACCGCAAGGCGTACGTCGAGGTGACGCTGGACGAACGGTACGCGCACGACGTCGCCCCGCTCGTGGGTCTCGCCGCCCCCGTGAAGAAGGCCGTGCCCTCCAGCCTCTAGGGAGCCGCCAGGGGCGTCCCTCTAGCGCAGGCCCGTGGAGCGGTTCAGCGCGGCCTGGATGAGCCGGTCGACGAGCTCCGGGTAGCTCACGCCGCTCTCCTGCCACATCCGCGGGTACATGGAGATGGGCGTGAAGCCGGGCATGGTGTTGATCTCGTTGATGACGAACCCGCCGTCCTCGGTGAGGAAGAAGTCGGCGCGCACCAGGCCCTCGCAGGAGACCGCCTCGTAGGCGGCGACGGCGAGGCGCTGGATCTCGGCGGTGGCCTCGTCGCCGATCGGCGCGGGCACGATGCCGGAGGCCGAGTCGATGTACTTGGCCTCGAAGTCGTAGAAGTCGTGATCGGTGACCGGCGGGATCTCGGCGGGCACGCTGGCGCGCGGGCCGTCCTCGAACTCCAGGACGCCGCACTCGATCTCGCGGCCGCGGATCAGCGACTCGACGATGACCTTCGGGTCGTGGCGGCGGGCCTCCTCGACGGCCTCGTCGAGGCCGGAGAGGTCGTCGACCTTGGTGATGCCCATGGACGAGCCGCCGCGGGCGGGCTTCACGAAGAGCGGCCAGCCGTGGTCGGCGGCGAACTCCACGATCTTCTTGCGGGCGGCGGCCGGGTTCTGCTCCCACTCGCGCGGGCGGACCACGACGTACGGGCCGACGGGCAGGCCGAAGGAGACGAAGACCCGCTTCATGTACTCCTTGTCCTGGCCGACGGCGGAGGCGAGGACGCCGGCGCCGACGTACGGGACGCCGGAGAGCTCCAGGAGGCCCTGGAGGGTGCCGTCCTCGCCGTACGGGCCGTGCAGCATCGGGAAGACGACGTCGACCTCGCCGAGGGCCTGCGGCACGGAGCCGGGCTCGTTGTAGACGACCTCGCGGCTGGCGGGGTCGACGGAGAGGACCACGCCGCCGGTCGCGGACTCGGCGAGGTCGGTGACGTTCGGCAGGGCGCGGTCGGCGATCGCCATCCGCTCCGGCGCGTCGGCGGTCAGCGCCCAGCGCCCGTCGGTGGTGATCCCGATGGGCAGCACGTCGTACTTGTCCCGGTCGATGGCGCTGAGGACCGCGCCGGCGGTGACGACGGAGATGGCGTGCTCGGAGCTGCGTCCGCCGAAGACGACGGCCACGCGCGGCTTGCGGGGGCTCTGGGTGTTCTCGCTCATATCGCGTTGAGCGTACCCTGCGCCGTCCGAACGGCTGAGCGCCCCGCCTCGCGTGTCAGCGGCGCTCGGCCTTGGCGCTGCGCGACATCAGCTCCTTGAGGGCGACGATCGGCGGCTTGCCCTCGTGGACGATGGAGACCACGGTCTCGGTGATGGGCATGTCGACGCCGTGCCGGCGGCCCAGATCGAGCACCGACTCGCAGGACTTGACGCCCTCGGCGGTCTGCTTGGTGGCCGCGATGGTCTCCTGGAGGGTCATGCCGCGGCCCAGGTTGGTGCCGAAGGTGTGGTTCCGGGAGAGCGGCGAGGAGCAGGTGGCGACCAGGTCGCCGAGGCCCGCGAGGCCGGAGAAGGTGAGCGGGTCGGCGCCCATGGCGAGGCCGAGGCGGGTGGTCTCGGCGAGGCCGCGGGTGATGAGCGTGGCCTTGGAGTTGTCCCCGAGGCCCATGCCGTCGGCGATGCCGACGGCGAGGCCGATGACGTTCTTGACCGCTCCGCCGAGTTCGCAGCCGACGACGTCGGTGTTGGTGTACGGGCGGAAGTACGGGGTCATGCAGGCCGTCTGGAGCCGCTGCGCAACCGATTCGTCCGCGCAGGCCACGACGGCGGCGGCGGGCTGCCTGGCGGCGATCTCACGGGCCAGGTTGGGGCCGGTGAGGACGGCGACGCGGTCGGCGGGGACGTCGGCGACCTCGCGGATCACCTCGCTCATGCGCTTGGCGGTGCCGAGTTCGATGCCCTTCATCAGCGAGACGAGGACGGTGTCGGGGGCCAGCTTGGGCGCCCAGTCGGCGAGGTTGCCGCGCAGGGTCTGCGAGGGGACGGCGAGGATGGTGAACTCGGCGCCCTGGGCGGCCTCGGCCGGGTCCGTGGTGGCCCGGACGGCCGCCGGGAGTTCGATCCCGGGGAGGTAGTCGGGGTTGGTGCGGGTGGTGTTGATCGCTTCGGCGAGTTCGGCGCGGCGGCCCCACAGGGTCACCTCGCAGCCCGCGTCGGCGAGCACCATGCCGAAGGCGGTGCCCCACGATCCGGTGCCGAAGACGGCGGCCTTGGTCACTTCGTCCCTTCCCCGGCGGCCTTGCGCCGCTGTTCCAGCCGGGCCTTGCGGTGGTCGTACGGCTCGGCCGGCGCCTTCTGGCCGCGTACGTCCTCCAGGAGCGCGGTGATCGAGGCCATGATGACCTCGGTCGCCTCGCGCAGCACGTCGGGCGTCGGCTCCTGGTCGTAGAAGCGCGACAGGTCGACGGGCGGGCCCGCCTGCACGATCAGCGTCTTGCGCGGGAACAGGTTGAGCTTGTTCTCCTTGGCGTACGGCGGCATCGCGAGGTTGGCGCCCCACTGGGCGACCGGGATGACCGGGGCCCTGGTGAGCAGGGCGACGCGGGCGGCGCCGGTCTTGCCGGCCATGGGCCACATCTCGGGGTCGCGGGTGAGGGTGCCCTCGGGGTAGAAGGCGACGCACTCGCCGCGCTCGATGGCGTCGACGGCGGCCCGGAAGGCGTCCAGGGCGTTGGTGGTCTCGCGGTAGACCGGGATCTGGCCGGTGCCGCGGAGCATGGTGCCGACGAACGAGCCCTTGAAGAGGGCCGCCTTGGCGAGGAAGCGCGGGACGCGGCCGGTGTTGTACTGGTAGTGCGCGTAGGACAGCGGGTCCAGGTACGAGTTGTGGTTGACGGCCGTGATGAACCCGCCGTCGGCCGGAATGTGTTCCGTTCCGCGCCAGTCCCGCTTGAACAGAACCACCAGTGGGGGTTTGGCGATGACCGCCGCCAGGCGGTACCAGAAGCCGATTCTGCGGCGGGGCACTCGGACACCTTTCTCCGGGACTGTTTCGCAGGGGGTCAAGTGTCACTCCCCGCTCCTGGTCTGTCGAGGACACGGTACGCCCCGGGGCTCCGGCGCTTCGCGCGGGCGGGACACAATGGGCCCCGATGAAGAGCTACGCGGACGAGGGCTGGTCCCTGGTGGTGCCTCTGAAGCCGCTGGCGCGGGCCAAGAGCAGGCTGGCCGCGGCGGTGGGCGGGGGGCTGCGGCCCCGGTTCGCGCTCGCTTTCGCCGAGGACACGGTGGCGGCGGCGCTGGCCTGCGGGGCGGTACGGGATGTGGTGGTCGTCACGGACGATCCGGCGGCTTCGGCGGCGCTCGCGGCCCTGGGGGCGCGGGTCCTGTCCGACGGACCGGGTGCCGGGCTCAACGCGGCGCTCGCGCACGGGGCGCGTGCGGTGCGGGCGGGGCGGCCGGGGGCGCGGGTGGCGGCACTGAACGCGGATCTGCCGGCGCTGCGCCCCGCTGAGCTGCGACGCGTCCTGGCCGTGGCAGGGCAATTTCCGCGGGCTTTTCTGGCGGATGCCGCCGAAATAGGTACGACATTCCTCTCGGCTGGGCCGGGGGCGGAATTGGAACCGGCTTTCGGAGGGGCTTCGCGACTCCGGCATTTGTCCTCGGGGGCGGTGGAAATCCGGCTGGCGGGGGTGGATTCCGTGCGCCGGGACGTGGACACCGGGGAGGATCTGGCCGCCGCGCTGGAGCTGGGTGTGGGTCCGCGGACGGCGGCTCGCTGGGTACGGGCGGCCGGATAGGCTGCGGGGCATGCAGGCGACCGCGTACACGTACGATCCCGACACCCGCAGCGGCAGTGTGCTGCTCGACGACGGCACCCCGGTGGAGTTCGGGTCCGAGGCCTTCGAGGCGGGCGGGCTGCGGCTGCTGCGTCCCGGGCAGCGGGTGCGGATCGAGACGGAGGGCGCGGGTGCGGCCCTGCGGATCACGCTGGTGACGCTGCAGACGCTCTAGGCACCCTCACCTGCACACCCCCTGACGCGCCGCGGGCCGGGCTCCCCTTCAGGGAGCCCGGCCCGGCGTGTGAGCACCTGCCGCCTTACTTCTTCGCGGCGGTCTTCTTCGCGGTGGTCTTGCGCGCCGTCGTCTTCTTGGCGGGCGCCTTCTTCGCGGTGGCCTTCTTCGCCGGCGCGGTCTTCTTGGCGACGGCCTTCTTGGCCGTCGTCTTCTTGGCGGCCGTGGTGGTCTTCTTGGCCGGGGTCGCCTTCTTGGCGGCGGTCGTGGCCTTCTTGGCGGCCGTGGTGGCCTTCTTGGCCGGAGTGGCCTTCTTCGCCACGGTCTTCTTGGCCGGAGTGGCCTTCTTCGCGGCGGCCTTCTTGGCCGTGGTGGCCTTCTTGGCGGCGGCCTTCTTCACGGTCGCGGACGCGGCGCCGCCCATGAGGCTGCCCTTGGGGGCCTTCTTGACGGCGACCTCGCCACCCTTGGGGAGCTTCTTCGAGCCGCTGACCAGGTCCTTGAAGCCCTGACCCGCACGGAAGCGCGGAACGGAGGTCTTCTTGACCCGCACGCGCTCACCCGTCTGCGGGTTGCGGGCGTAGCGGGCCGGACGGTCGACCTTCTCGAACGAGCCGAAGCCGGTGACCGAGACCCGGTCCCCGCTGACCACGGCACGCACGATGGCGTCGAGCACGTGGTCGACGGCATCGGCGGCCTGCTGGCGACCGCCCATCTTGTCGGCAATCGCTTCTACGAGCTGCGCCTTGTTCACGTCTTCCCCTTCGGAGACATTGCCAGAACGAAAGTGTTCAAGCTTTTTCGCACGTTAGGCATGTATATACCGCAAATCAAACACGAAACGGTCTAATCACCCTAGTGCCGCAACGCTGAAGTCCTGTTGCGGAGTTCCTGGTGTCAGTCGTCTTCAGGGAATCGGCCCTCATCGAGGTCCTTCATCAACCGGTCCAGACGCGTTGCCGCGTCCGCGAGATCGTGCTTCGCCGCGGCCGTGACGACCAGCAGCTTCCGGGACAGCGCCATCCTTACGCCCTCCGGGACTTGCAGTGCGCGCACTTTGCTGTGCGCTTCCTTCAATCGGGCGGCGACTGCCTCGTAGAGCTCGAGTTGGCTGTCGCGTTCCATGCACCGATTGTGCCATCTAGGGCGAGTTGTCGCCCGACGGGGTCTCAACAAGCGACTGCGCCCCCCACCGGAGGGTGGGGGGCGCAGTACTGGAAAAGCGCTGCTCAGACGCTAATTGTACGGGGCTTGAAGGCCGGTCGAGCGGCCTCGTAGGCGGCGATGTCCGCTTCGTTCTGAAGGGTGAGGCTGATGTCGTCCAGACCGTTCAGGAGCCGCCAGCGGGCGTTCTCGTCGAGCTCGAAGTCGGCGTCGATCCCGGGGGCGACGACCTTGCGGGCCCGCAGGTCGACGGTGACCTCGGCGGTCGGGTCGGCCTCGGTCAGCTCCCACAGCGCGTCGACGGTCTCCTGCGGCAGGACGACGGTCAGCAGGCCGTTCTTCAGCGAGTTGCCGCGGAAGATGTCGGCGAAGCGGGAGGAGATCACGGCCTTGAAGCCGTAGTTCTGCAGCGCCCAGACGGCGTGCTCCCGGGAGGAGCCGGTGCCGAAGTCGGGGCCCGCCACCAGGACCGTGGCGCCCTGCCGCTCGGGGCGGTTGAGGACGAACTCGTCACTCTTGCGCCAGGCCTCGAACAGCCCGTCCTCGAAGCCGTCGCGGGTGACCTTCTTGAGCCAGTGCGCCGGGATGATCTGGTCGGTGTCGACGTTGCTGCGGCGCAGCGGAACGGCGCGGCCGGTGTGCGTGGTGAAAGCTTCCATGGTTCCTCAGACCCCCGCGGTGGTGGCGACGTCGGACAGATCGGCCGGGGAGGCCAGGTGGCCGAGGACGGCGGTGGCGGCGGCCACCTGGGGGGAGACCAGGTGGGTGCGGCCACCCTTCCCCTGCCGGCCCTCGAAGTTGCGGTTGGAGGTGGACGCGGAACGCTCACCGGGCGCCAGTTGGTCGGGGTTCATGCCCAGACACATCGAGCAGCCCGCGTGCCGCCATTCGGCGCCGGCCTCCTTGAAGACCTTGTCCAGGCCCTCCTCGACGGCCTGCAGGGCGACCCGGACCGAGCCGGGGACGACCAGCATGCGCACGCCCTCTGCGACCTGGCGGCCCTCCAGCAGGGAGGCCGCGTTGCGCAGGTCCTCGATGCGGCCGTTGGTGCAGGAGCCTACGAAGACGGTGTCGACCTTGATGTCGCGCAGCGGCTGCCCGGCGGTCAACCCCATGTACTCCAGGGCCTTTTCGGCGGCCAGGCGCTCCGAAGCGTCTTCGTACGAAGCCGGGTCGGGGACGTTCGCCGAAAGCGGCGCACCCTGGCCCGGGTTGGTGCCCCAGGTGACGAACGGGGCCAGCGAGGCGGCGTCGATGACGACCTCGGCGTCGAAGACCGCGTCCTCGTCCGTCTTCAGCGTCTTCCAGTACGCGACGGCGGCGTCCCAGTCCTCGCCCTCGGGGGCGTGGGCGCGGCCCTCGAGGTAGGCGAAGGTGGTCTCGTCGGGGGCGATCATGCCCGCACGGGCGCCGGCCTCGATGGACATGTTGCAGATGGTCATCCGGGCCTCCATCGAGAGCTTCTCGATGGCGGAGCCGCGGTACTCCAGGACGTAGCCCTGGCCGCCGCCGGTGCCGATCTTCGCGATGATCGCCAGGATCAGGTCCTTGGCGGTGACGTCCGCGGGCAGCTCGCCGTCGACCGTGATGGCCATGGTCTTCGGGCGGGCCAGCGGCAGCGTCTGGGTGGCCAGGACGTGCTCGACCTGGCTGGTGCCGATGCCGAACGCCAGCGCGCCGAACGCGCCGTGCGTGGAGGTGTGCGAGTCGCCGCAGACCACGGTGGTGCCCGGCTGGGTCAGGCCCAGCTGCGGTCCCACGACGTGGACGACGCCCTGCTCGACGTCGCCCAGCGGGTGCAGCCGGACACCGAACTCGGCGCAGTTCTTGCGCAGGGTCTCCAGCTGGGCCCGGGAGACCGGGTCGGCGATCGGCTTGTCGATGTCGAGGGTGGGGGTGTTGTGGTCCTCGGTGGCGATGGTGAGGTCGAGGCGCCGCACCTGCCGGCCGTTCTGCCGGAGCCCGTCGAAGGCCTGCGGGCTGGTCACCTCGTGCAGCAGGTGCAGATCGATGAAGAGGAGGTCGGGCTCGCCTTCGGCGCGCCGGACGACATGGTCGTCCCAGACCTTCTCCGCGAGTGTCCTACCCATCGCTTTCCCTCCGGCCGGCGGCTGCGCCGGCACCACTAGAGACCCGTTTGGCGGGCCGTTGTGCGGCCGCCTCACCAGAGTGACAAGTTCCTGGGAAAATTGAACTTGCGTTTCACAGAGTGAGACGCGAATATCGTTTCATGGACAACTCTAGCGGCGTAGGCGTTCTCGACAAGGCAGCCCTTGTCCTGAGCGCCCTGGAGTCCGGTCCGGCCACCCTCGCAGGTCTGGTCGCGGCCACGGGACTCGCACGACCCACGGCACACCGACTCGCCGTGGCTTTGGAACACCACCGGATGGTGGCCCGCGACATGCAGGGCCGGTTCATCCTCGGACCGCGGCTCGCCGAGCTGGCCGCCGCGGCCGGAGAGGACCGCCTGCTCGCGACCGCCGGGCCGGTGCTGACGCATCTGCGCGACGTGACCGGGGAGAGCGCCCAGCTCTACCGGCGCCAGGGCGACATGCGCATCTGCGTGGCGGCCGCCGAGCGGCTGTCCGGACTTCGGGACACCGTCCCGGTCGGCTCCACGCTGACCATGAAGGCCGGCTCGTCCGCGCAGATCCTCATGGCCTGGGAGGAGCCCGAGCGGCTGCACCGCGGTCTTCAGGGCGCCCGTTTCACGGCCACCGCCCTGTCGGGCGTACGGCGCCGTGGCTGGGCCCAGTCGATCGGCGAGCGGGAGCCTGGCGTGGCGTCCGTCTCCGCGCCCGTACGCGGCCCCTCGAACCGCGTGGTGGCCGCCGTGTCGGTCTCGGGCCCGATCGAGCGCCTGACCCGCCACCCGGGCCGTATGCACGCCCAGGCGGTCATCGACGCGGCCGCCCGCCTGAGCGAGGCCCTGCGCCGCAACGGCTGACCGTCTTCCCTCTTCTCCTGTACGTTCCCCGGCCCACCGCTCCAACGCCGCAGCGGTGGGCCGGAGTTGTGCGCGCCGCCGGTCGCCGGACGGGAACAGCGAAGAAGCCCTCCCCCGAAGGGAAGGGCTTCCTCGTTCGTACCCCCGACCGGATTCGAACCGGCGCTACCGCCTTGAGAGGGCGGCGTGCTAGGCCGCTACACAACGGGGGCAAGATCAAAAGAGATCCGCTGGCCTACCTGGACTCGAACCAAGACTAACTGAACCAGAATCAGTCGTGCTGCCAATTACACCATAGGCCACTGGTGGTCTAGACCAGTTGGTACCCCCGACCGGATTCGAACCGGCGCTACCGCCTTGAGAGGGCGGCGTGCTAGGCCGCTACACAACGGGGGCCCTAGCGATCCTGCATCGAGTTCACCGGGAGCTACCCAAGTGATCCCGCGGGAAGGATCTGTACCCCCGACCGGATTCGAACCGGCGCTACTGCCTTGAGAGGGCAGCGTGCTAGGCCGCTACACAACGGGGGCTTTGTGGATCTGATCCACGGTTGCAGATGAGCTCTGCGAGCTGGCCTACCTGGACTCGAACCAAGACTAACTGAACCAGAATCAGTCGTGCTGCCAATTACACCATAGGCCACCGGGGCGCGATCCCCCCCTTGGAGGGACTTTGCTCGGCTTGCGCTTCCGGGGCTTTCGGCCTTTCGGCCCGCTCCCCTCGGCGCAGGAAGAACATTACCTGAAGGTGTCCTGGGCTCCAAAACGGGTATCCCCGCGCAGCACATCGGGGAGCTGGTGGAGGTCGGTGATGCGGGTGAGACCGGGCCGACCACCGGTGTCCCAGCGGTCCAGCCAGACCCCGCGCAGCCCCGCCTCGACGGCCCCCCGGGCGTCCGTCTCCGGCTGGTCACCGACGTACGCCACCTCCCCGGGCGGCAGCCCCAGGGCCTCGCAGGCCGCGTGGAAGGCCTCGGCGGCCGGCTTGGCCACCCCGAGCTCGGCCGCGCACAGGACGGCCTCGAAGCGGTCCCGTACGCCGAGGACGAGCAGCTTGCGGTCCTGGTTGTGGATGCTGGAGTTCGAGAGCACCCCGTGGCGGTACTCCCCCGCCAGCAGGTCGAGTACGGGCAGGGCGTCGGGGAACAGCTCCCAGGCCGCCTCGTAGTGCGCCAGGTACCGCCCGAACCAGTCGTCGGCGGCCGGGTCCGTCATCAGCGGCAGGCCGAGGAAGTCCCGTACGCGGTCCCTGCGCTGCTCCTCGAAGGTCACCCCGCCCGCCTCGAAGCGCCGCCAGTGCGCCGCGGTGAGCTCCTGCCAGCGGGCGAGGGCCTGGTCCACGGAGTCGAAACCGTCGATCAGGCCCTCGGTCGTGAGGTGGTCGCGCATGCCCCGCAGGTCGGCGCGGGAGTAGTCGAAGAGCGTGTCGTCGATGTCCCACAGGACCGCGCGGATGGTCATGGAGACGACGGTACCCCCGGCCCGGGAGGGACGGGGGTACCGACGACGCGTACGGGAGCCCGTTACGCGGCGAGCTTCGCCAGCGCCGCGTCGATGCGGGCGAGGGTCTTCTCCTTGCCCAGGATCTCCAGGGACTCGAAGAGCGGCAGGCCCACCGTGCGGCCGGTGACCGCGACGCGGACCGGGGCCTGGGCCTTGCCCAGCTTGAGGCCGTGGGCCTCGCCGGCGGCGAGGACGGCGTTCTTGAGGGACTCGGGGTCGCTCCAGTCGGCGTCCACCAGCTTCTCGCGGGCGGTGGTCAGCAGGGCCGCGGGCTCGCCCTTCATCGCCTTGTCCCACGAGGGCTGGTCGAAGACCGGCTCCTTGAGGAAGAGGAAGTCGACGTTGGCCGTGATGTCCGACAGGACGGTCAGGCGGGTCTGGGCGTGCGGCGCGATGGCCTCCCAGGCGGCACCGTCGAAGTCCTCCGGGGCCCAGTTGGCGTGCGGGGCGCGCAGCCAGGGCTCGCAGGCCGCGGCGAAGTCCTTCACGTCCAGCATCCGGATGTGGTCCGCGTTGATCGACTCGGCCTTCTTCAGGTCGAAGCGGGCCGGGTTGGCGTTGACGTCCGCGATGTCGAACTTCCCGACCATCTCCGGGATGGTGAAGATGTCCTGGTCGGCGGAGAAGGACCAGCCGAGCAGCGACAGGTAGTTCAGCAGGCCCTCAGGGAGGAAGCCGCGCTCCCGGTAGAGGTTGAGGGAGGCCTGCGGGTCGCGCTTGGAGAGCTTCTTGTTGCCCTCGCCCATGACGTACGGCAGGTGGCCGAAGGCGGGGATCTCCTTGGCGACGCCCAGCTCGATCAGCGCCTTGTAGAGCGCGATCTGGCGCGGGGTGGAGGAGAGCAGGTCCTCGCCGCGCAGGACGTGGGTGATCTCCATCAGGGCGTCGTCGACCGGGTTGACCAGGGTGTACAGCGGGGCGCCGTTGGCGCGCACGATGCCGTAGTCCGGGACGTTGTCCGGGGTGAAGGTGAGCTCGCCACGGACCAGGTCGGTGAAGGTGATCGGCTCGTCCGGCATGCGGAAGCGGACGATCGCGTCGCGGCCCTCGGCCTGGTAGATCTCGACCTGCTCGGCGCTGAGCTCACGGCAGTGGCCGTCGTAGCCGGAGGGCCGGCCGGCGGCGCGGGCGGCGTCACGGCGCTCGTCGAGCTCGGTGGTGGTGCAGTAGCAGTGGTACGCGTAGCCGCCGGCGAGCAGCTTCTCGGCGACGTCCCGGTAGATGTCCATCCGCTGCGACTGGCGGTAGGGGGCGTGCGGGCCGCCGGTCTCGGGGCCCTCGTCCCAGTCGAGACCGAGCCAGCGCAGCGAGTCGAGCAGCTGGTTGTACGACTCCTCGGAGTCGCGGGCCGCGTCGGTGTCCTCGATGCGGAAGACCATGGTGCCCTGGTTGTGCCGGGCGAAGGCCCAGTTGAACAGGGCCGTGCGGACCAGACCCACGTGGGGGTTGCCGGTCGGGGAGGGACAGAAACGGACGCGGATCGCGTTAGCCACGCTTGATCACCTTGTTGGTGAGAGTGCCGATGCCTTCGATGGTGACGGCGACCTCGTCGCCGACGTTGAGGGGGCCGACCCCGGCGGGGGTGCCGGTGAGGATGACGTCGCCCGGGAGCAGCGTCATGGCCTCGGTGATGTGGACGACCAGGTCCTCGATGGAGCGGATCATGTCGCTCGTGCGCCCGAGCTGGCGCTGCTCGCCGTTGACCGTGGCCTGGATGGTGAGGTCGCCCGGGTCGAGGTCCGTCTCCACCCAGGGCCCCAGCGGGCAGGAGGTGTCGAAGCCCTTGGCGCGGGCCCACTGGGCCTCGCGCTGCTGGACGTCGCGGGCGGTGACGTCGTTGGCGCAGGTGTAGCCGAAGACGACGTCCTTCACGCGCTCGCGGGGGACCTCACGACACATGCGGCCGATGACCACGGCCAGTTCGGCCTCGTGGTGCAGCTCGTTCGAGAAGGAGGGGTAGACGATGGCGTCGCCGGGGCCGATGACCGAGGTCGTGGGCTTGAAGAAGGTCACCGGGACCTCGGGGACCTCGTTGCCGAGTTCCCTGGCGTGCTCCGCGTAGTTGCGGCCGATGGCCACGACCTTGTTGGGGAGCACGGGCGGCAGGAGCCGCACCTTGCTGAGCGGGACCTTGGTGCCGCTCAGCTCGAAGTCGGTGTACGGGATGCCCTTGATGATGTCGAGGACCAGGCCGCCGGACTCGACGGTCCCTTCACCCTCGACCGCGCCGAAGGCGACGTTGCCGTCGATGGAGAATCTGGCGATGCGCACGCGTGCTGTCGCCCCTCACTTGCTACTGGCTGGAGTCGGACGCTCCAGGCTAACGCGCGGGGACGTGCGCCCCGGGTGATGACCGGGCGCCTTGGTTACTCGCCGGGCCGGTACGGCGCCGGGGCGGTCATCAGGACCGTGCGGCGCGGGTTGGCCGTCTGCTCCGGGAGCACCGCGGCGTACTCGGGCTGGGCACCCCGGCTCAGCTGTGCGGCGTCCTCGAGGTGGGCGAGGGTGGCGCGGCGGGGGTTGGCCGTGGTGCGGAGTACGAACGTCGTCTTCATCGCGGTGTCGGACCCTTGTCTGGGGAGGGGGTGGGCTGCAGCATTCATTTTGTAAAGCGTCAGGCTAAACACGCAATTCCCTTCGATTGCATGGCGGATCCAACGAACTATGTGTGAGTTTGCTCACCACCACGGGGGCAAATGGGGCATTACGCACCGCCACACGTCGTCACCGAAACGGACAATCCCGCATCGAATGAACCATTCCGCTCCTGATCATGTCGACTGGGACACACGAGCCACCTCGCCCCTTCGGGGGGATACGCCCGATTCCTCCGTGATCATCTTCTACATCGGGTGACACGTCGTTCACACGTTGTCATCCCCTTCGCGACGCGCGGCACGGCCCTTGTTGGAGATCCGGCACTGTGCTGGAATTCCACGCACCGCTGCGGGTTTCAAGCCGGCGCGCAGGGGGCGCGACTCAGCGCCGGCCGGGTGGCGGGAAAGGGGGATCTGCGCCGGTCACCGACGACCACCACTGGGGTGCACCGTGCCCCACGACGCCGACACCGTCCGTTCCGTTCACCCGGAAGGACGCCTGGTCCAGAGGTTGCGACGCTAGTGCAGGGACGTTTCAAGAGGGATGGCACGGGCTCTTCCCAGGCCCGAAAGGGCCGAGGGGAAGCTCCGGCGGAGCAGGAGCCGCGTGCCGGGACCCACCCCGGTGCCCCGGCCCCGCACTCCCAGAACCCGGGACAGGGCGAGAGCGGTGACGGCGCCGCGCGCAGCACTGCCGCGGACACGTCAGCCGAGCAGACCGCGCTGCCCAAGCTCAAGGCCGAGAACGAGGTCGGGCCCCGAATAGCCCTGCGCAACTGGCGCATCTCCACCCGCCTGGTCGCCCTGCTGACCCTCCCCGTGGTCGCGGCGACCAGCCTCGGCGGCATCCGTATCAGCGAGTCCTTGAAGGACATGGAACAGCTGGATCACATGCAGCTGCTCACCAAGCTGACCAAGGAGGCCACCGACTTCGCGCAGGCCCTGCAGGCCGAGCGCGACCTTTCGGCAGGTCCGCTGGCCAACAGCAAGCCGGTCAGCGACTACCAGATCGCCAACCCGCGAAAGTCGACCGACCGCGCGTACAAGGCCTTCCTCGACGCGACCAACGACATCCCGGCCACCGAGGACGACGAGTCGCTGCGCAGCATCCGGCAGAACGTCAGCCAGATCGCCTCGCAGGTCAGCCAGCTCAATACAATCCGCGCCTCCGCGTACGAGAAGAACATCGCCCACTCGGTGACGGTCGAGGCCTACAGCCGCCTCATCCGCTCGCTGCTCAGCCTGTCCCAGGACATGGCCCAGGCGACCAGCAACCCGGAGATGATCAAGCGGACCCGCGCGCTCGCCGCGTTCTCGTCCGCCAAGGAGTACGCCTCCATCCAGCAGGCGATCATCGCCTCCGCGCTCCCCTCCAGCGACAGCAAGCCCGGCAGCCTCCAGCTCGGCGACCGCCTCTACGGCGAGGCCGCCCTCACCAGTGAGGGCGTCGAGCTCACCTCGTTCGAGTCGATCTACGAGTCGACCGGCGGCAACGCCGACGAGCTGACCGCCCCGCTGACCACCGGCAACCCGTCCATCGACGCCGCCGACAAGTACGCCAAGCGGGTGCTGAAGTCGGACCGCGCGATGCCCGAGGGCGCCAAGCGCGGTCACCTCAACTTCACGGACGAGTACGGCACCAAGATCACGGCCATGAACACCATCGAGGCCACCCTGCTGGGCGAGATGGAGAGCAAGGCCCGTGAGCTGCGCCAGGAGTCGCAGCGCGACGCCATCATCAACGGTGCGCTGATCCTCCTCGTCCTCGGCGTCTCCCTCGTCGGCGCCTTCGTCGTGGCCCGGTCCATGATCCGCTCGCTGCGCCGGCTGCAGGACACCGCGACCAAGGTCGCCCAGGAACGCCTGCCCGAGCTGGTCAAGCAGCTCTCCGAGGCCGACCCGCAGGACGTCGACACCTCCGTCGAGTCCGTCGGTGTGCACTCCCGCGACGAGATCGGCCAGGTGGCCGCGGCCTTCGACGACGTGCACCGCGAGGCGGTCCGCCTCGCCGCCGAGCAGGCCCTCCTCCGGGGCAACGTCAACGCGATGTTCACCAACCTCTCGCGCCGTTCCCAGGGCCTCATCCAGCGTCAGCTCTCGCTCATCTCCGAGCTGGAGTCCCGCGAGGCCGACCCGGACCAGCTGTCCTCGCTCTTCAAGCTCGACCACCTCGCGACGCGCATGCGCCGTAACGGTGAGAACCTCCTCGTCCTCGCCGGTGAGGAGCCGGGCCGCCGCTGGACCCGTCCGGTCCCGCTGGTCGACGTCCTGCGCGCCGCCGCGTCCGAGGTGGAGCAGTACGAGCGCATCGAGCTCGCCGCGGTGCCCGCGACCGAGGTCGCCGGCCGCGTCGTCAACGACCTCGTGCACCTCCTCGCCGAGCTGCTCGAGAACGCCACGTCGTTCTCCTCCCCGCAGACCAAGGTCCGCGTCACCGGTCACGCCCTGCCCGACGGCCGGGTGCTCGTCGAGATCCACGACACCGGCATCGGCCTCTCCCCCGAGGACCTCGCGGCGATCAACGAGCGGCTCGCCTCGCCGCCCACCGTGGACGTCTCGGTCTCCCGCCGCATGGGTCTGTTCGTGGTCGGCCGCCTGTCCCTGCGACACGGCATCCGGATCCAGCTGCGCCCGTCCGACTCCGGCGGCACCACCGCGCTCGTCATGCTCCCGGTCGACGTCGCCCACGGTGGCAAGAAGCCCGCGCCGAAGCCCGGCGCCGGCGGCCAGGGCGCCATGCCGCAGGGCCAGGGTGCCCCGGGCGGCCGCCTGACCGGCGGTCCCGGCGCGGCCGGCGGCCCGGGTGCGCCCGGCGGACGCCCGGGCGGCGCCCCGAACGCGCCCGGCGGCCGGCTCGGCGCCGGTGCCGCTCCGCGCACCGCGCTGCCCGGCCGGGACGGTGCCCAGCGCCCGAACGGCCCGCAGGGCCAGGGCCAGGGGCTGTTCCAGGAGCGGACCTCGCAGCCGCAGGCCCAGGCGCCGCAGACCGCGCAGCTGCCGCAGGCTCCCCAGGAGCCGCAGCGGTCCGAGCCGCAGCGCCCGGGTCCCGGCGGCTTCGGCGGCGGCGCGCAGAGCGCGATCCCGTCCCGTACGGACGTGTGGGGCGGTCAGAACGCGGGCGGTCAGGGCCAGCAGGCCCAGCAGCCCCAGGCCCAGCCCCAGGCGCAGAAGCCGCAGGAGCAGCGCCCCGGCGCCCAGAACGGCTTGCCGCGTGCCGAGCTGCCCGGCGGCAACCCGCAGCAGCAGCGCCCGCAGGCCGCGAGCTGGGGCAACGAGCAGGCGCCGCCGGTGCGCAGGCCGCAGCAGGACATGTCGCCGCTGGACGCGCCGCGCGGTCACGAGGAGCCGGAGAACGCGGGCCGCTACGCGCAGCCCGGAGCCCCGCAGGGTCCCGGCTCCACGGGCCAGTTCCCGCGCCCCGACTTCGGTGCGCAGCAGCAGCCGCAGGCTCCGCAGGGCTACCAGGGGGGCGCCCAGGACCCGGCGTCCACCGCGCAGTTCCCGCGTCCGGACTTCGGTGCCCCGCAGCAGCAGCCCCAGCAGGCGTACGGCCGGCAGCCGTTCGTCCCGCAGGCACAGGCTCCGCAGGGCCAGCCCCCGCAGCAGGCCCCCGCCCCGCGTCAGCGCCCGGCGCAGCCGCAGCAGCCGCAGCAGGGCCGACCCCAGCAGCCGCAGCTCCAGCAGCCGCGTCAGCCGGAGGCCCTGCCGCCGGCGACGGGTGCCGGTGACGGCCGTACCCCGCTGTACGACACGCTGGAGACCAACTGGTTCCGCCAGGAGCAGGGTCAGGGCCAGGCTCAGGGCCAGGGCCAGTCGCCCGCCCCGGCGCAGCAGCAGGCCCCGTACCAGGCCCCGGCCGTTCCGCAGCAGCCCGCCTCCGCGGCTCAGCAGCAGGGTCAGCAGGGTCAGCAGCAGAAGGGGTCCGCCGCCTGGCGGACCTCCCCCAACGACGAGCTGGTGCGCCAGGCCGAGCGGGTCCGCAAGCCCGCGGCCGGCGGCATCACCACCTCAGGGCTGCCGCGGCGGGTGCCGCGCGCCAACCTCGTGCCCGGGACCGCCCAGGAGCAGGCCACCGCGGCCGGCCCCCAGGTCTCCCGTGCACCCGACGACGTCCGCGGCCGACTCACCAATCTGCGCCGCGGTATCCAGCAGGGCCGTCAGGCGGGCAACTCCACCACGGGTTCCTTCCAGACCGGTCCGACCCAGCAGCAGGAGCGTTAGTTGAGCGCGATGAGCCAGGCGGCGCAGAATCTGAACTGGTTGATCACCAACTTCGTGGACAACACCCCCGGGGTGTCCCACACAGTGGTGGTCTCCGCCGACGGACTGCTCCTTGCCATGTCCGAAGGGTTCCCCCGCGACCGTGCCGACCAGCTGGCGGCGGTGGCGTCCGGACTGACCTCGCTGACCGCGGGGGCGTCCCGGATCTTCGAGGGCGGTCCCGTCGCCCAGACCGTGGTGGAGATGGAGCGCGGCTTCCTCTTCATCATGTCGGTCTCGGACGGTTCCTCGATGGCCGTACTCGCACACCCGGAGTGCGACATCGGCCTCGTGGGCTACGAGATGGCGCTCCTCGTGGACCGGGCCGGCACCGTGCTGACCCCGGATCTGCGGGCCGAGCTCCAGGGCAGCCTGCTCCACTAGCCGAGCCCGGCCGTCCCCGCCGGCCGCCTCCCCGTACACGTACCCGACCGACCGCAGGGCGGTGCGCCCCTCCGCACCGCCCCCGGACCGTTCATCGTCCGGCCGCCCCACCCGGCCCCCCACCGGCCCCATCAGACGGCAGAAGCCTCTGCTGTCACGCCCGGAGGATTCATGACACCGCCCCCCGCCTCTCACGATCCGTATGGCGCGTCGATAGACGACGGCTACGGAGCTGAAGGCGACCAGCCGCTGGTCCGTCCGTATGCGATGACCGGCGGCCGGACCCGGCCGCGGTACCAGCTCGCCATCGAAGCGCTGGTCAGCACCACGGCCGACCCGGCGCACCTGGCCACCCTGCTCCCCGAGCACCAGCGGATCTGCCACCTGTGCCGTGAGGTGAAGTCGGTGGCCGAGGTGTCGGCGCTCCTGTCGATGCCGCTCGGTGTGGCCCGCATCCTCGTCGCCGACCTGGCGGAGGCCGGCATGGTGGCGATCCACCAGCCGGGCAACGGAGAGGCCGGCGGCACGCCGGACGTGACGCTCCTGGAAAGGGTGCTCAGTGGACTTCGCAAGCTCTGACGGCGGCGCGGCCCGCTCGACCACCAGCGCGAAGATCGTGGTGGCGGGCGGCTTCGGTGTCGGCAAGACCACGTTCGTCGGCGCGGTGTCGGAGATCAACCCGCTGCGGACCGAGGCCGTGATGACGTCCGCGTCCGCGGGCATCGACGACCTCACGCACACCGGTGGCAAGACCACCACGACGGTGGCGATGGACTTCGGCCGTATCACCCTGGACCAGGACCTGATCCTGTACCTGTTCGGTACTCCCGGGCAGGACCGGTTCTGGTTCATGTGGGACGACCTGGTCCGCGGTGCCATCGGCGCCGTCGTGCTCGTCGACACCCGGCGTCTCGCCGACTGCTTCCCCGCCGTCGACTACTTCGAGAATTCGGGCCTCCCCTTCGTCATCGCCCTCAACGGCTTCGACGGCCACCAGCCGTACGCCCCCGACGAGGTCCGTGAGGCGCTCCAGATCGGCCCGGACACGCCCATCATCACCACTGACGCCCGGCACCGTGCCGACGCCAAGAGCGCGCTCATCACCCTCGTCGAGCACGCCCTCATGGCGCGGCTGAAGTAGTACACCTCAAGTAGAAGTCGATATACGGAAGTTGTCGTAGAGGTTTTGGGGGTGGTCTGTGTCGTTCGACACGGCCACCCCCGCGTTCATAACGTTTCGACAGAGAATTGGGGCGCCTCGGACACCCGACGCATCCATTTGGTGCCGCTGCGCTCATACGAGCCCCGCTTTTTGGCGGGGCTCGTTCTTTATGCCCGTTTTATCTCCAGTCCACGGCCCAAAAACCGGCTGCTTCGCACTGTTTGGAGGGGACCCCCTTCACGTGCTGCAATTCATGAACTCCCGAGTAGTACGGCCCTGAACGAAACACCGGCACAACGTAGGTGCCGACGCCGAGAGGTTGTTGGTCGAGTGAGGCGAAGCAAGGAAAGCTCCGCGGAGCAGCAGACGCGGGGCAACTTCACGCCGCCGTCGCGCGCGGCGATGTCGCCCGCGGACGAGCCCGTGACGCCCCCGGCCGCGGCTCGCAGGGGCAGCTCCAGCAAGCTGTCCCCGCGTAACTGGCGCGTACCCACCAGGCTGAACGCGATCCTGCTCATACCCGTGCTCGTCGGCCTGGTCATGGGCGGCTTCCAGGTGAAGGGCTCGATCGACACCTGGCAGGAGGCGCAGGACGCCGAGAAGACGGCGCTCATCGTGCGCGCCGCCTCGGAGTACGGCCAGGCACTGCTCAACGAGCGTGACCTCACCGCCATCCCCCTCCTCAAGGCGAAGACCGCCGACGACCGCGAGGCCGACGAGGTCGCGCAGGCCTACTCCGCCACCGACTCCGCCAAGGTCAAGTTCGACGAGGCCGTCAAGAGCATGCCGGGCGGACAGGGCCTTGAGCGCCGGCTGAAGCTCTTCCGGGACGCCGAGCCCAAGCTGGCCGACCTGCGCAAGATCGCGTACACCCGCGCGCAGGACCCGGTGAACACCCAGGTCGCCTACACCGGCATCCAGCACTACCTGATGGAGTTCTCGAACGAGCTCGGTCTTGGCACCGGCAACATCACCAGCTACGGCCGTACGGTCTACGCAATCCAGCTCGCCAAGGCCGCCGAGTCCCTCCAGCGCTCGATCGGCATCCAGCTCCTCGTCCGTCCCAGCAAGAAGGACGACGTCTTCGCGCAGCAGTCGGTTGCGTTCAACTCGTACAACTACCTGGAGCAGATCGCCCTCGGCGAGTTCCAGTCCGGTGGTACCGAGGCCGACGTCGAGAACCTCAAGAAGGTCATGGGCAAGAAGGCCGCCGACGGCGCCAAGCGGATGGCCGAGGCGGGCGTCGAGCTCCCCAAGGGCGGGGACGGCTCCGTCTACACCGGCTCCGCGCAGCTGATCGGCGCCGCCAAGGACGCCGACGGGCTCGCCGCCCTGAAGAGCCAGGGCGTCACCGCCGAGACCTGGATGGCCGTCGCCACCGCCAAGTTCGACGGCTACACCGAGGTCGAGAAGGAACTCGTCGAAAAGGCCGTGACCGAGGCCGCCGAGATCTCCGACGACGCCAAGACGGACGCCTTCCTCAACGGTGGCATCGTCGTGATCGCGCTCCTCGCCGCCTTCATCCTCGCCGGGATGATGGCCCGCCAGATGAGCCGCTCGATGCGCGAGCTGCGCACCGCCGCCTTCGGCATCGCCGAGCAGCGCCTGCCGATGCTGGTCGACCAGCTGTCCCGTACCGAGCCCGGCCGGGTCGACACCCGCGTACAGCCGATCCCGATCGACACCCAGGACGAGATCGGCGAGGTCGCCCGCGCCTTCGACCAGGTGCACCGCGAGGCCGTCCGGCTCGCCGCCGAGCAGGCCATGCTCCGGGGCAACGTCAACGCGATCTTCACCAACCTCTCGCGCCGCAACCAGTCGCTGATCGAGGGCCAGCTGACCCTCATCACCGACCTGGAGAACAACGAGGCCGACCCGGACCAGCTGGAGAACCTCTTCCGCCTGGACCACCTGGCCACCCGTATGCGCCGCAACGGCGAGAACCTCCTGGTCCTCGCCGGCGAGGAGCCCGGCCGCCGCTGGGACCAGCCGGTCCCGCTGGTCGACGTCATGCGCGCCGCCTCCTCCGAGGTGGAGCAGTACGAGCGCATCGACATCGCCGGTGTCCCGGACGCCGAGATCCACGGCCAGGCCGTGACCGACCTCGTGCACCTGCTCGCCGAGCTCCTGGAGAACGCCACCACGTTCTCCTCCCCGCAGACCAAGGTCCGCGTCACCGCGACCCGTCTGCCCGACGGCCGCGTGATGGTCGAGATCCACGACAAGGGCATCGGCCTCACCGCCGAGGACTTCGCGGACATCAACCACAAGCTGGCCAACCCGCCGACCGTGGACGCCGCCGTCTCGCAGCGCATGGGCCTCTTCGTGGTCGGCCGCCTCGCCGACCGGCACGGCATCCGGGTCCAGCTGCGCCCCTCGGGCGAGCAGGCCGGGACGACCTCGCTGGTCATGCTGCCGGACGCGATCACGCACGGTGGCGGCGGCGAGCAGCCGATGCAGGACGACTTCACCGTCTCGCAGATGATCCCGCAGCAGCCGGCGCCGGTGGCCTTCGAGCCGCAGCAGCAGCCGATGCGGACCGCGGCGGAGCTCGGCTTCGACGACTCCCGCTACGAGCAGCCGGGCGACGAGCGCCAGCTCGACCCGGTGAACCGCTCGCTGCAGCGCGAGGAGCGCCGTGCGGCCCTGGAGGCCCAGGTGCACCACGGCGATCACCCGCTGTACCAGGACGGGCTCGACTCCGGCGCCTCGCAGCAGGGCTACGTACAGCAGGAGCACGAGCAGGAGTACGCCACCGAGTACCCCGCCGAGTACGCGCAGCAGCAGGACGCCTTCGGCTACCCGCAGCAGGGTTACGACGGGTACGAGCAGCCGGTCGACGGCTACCGGGACCAGGCGTATGCGGAAGCCGCGTACGACGGTCAGCCCGCCGCCCACTCCGGGTACCAGAACGCCTACGAACCCCAGGTCCAGCAGGGTGACTGGCAGCAGCAGGCCGCGTACCAGAACGGCTACGCGCAGCAGTTCGGAACGGAATCGGAATCTGCGCAGGCCGCTGCCGAACCCGCCCCCGAGCGCGTAGGCTTCGACCGTCCGGGTCCGACGCAGAGTTCCACCCCGGACACCGGCCACGCGATGACCGACGCCGGTCTGCCGCGCCGCGGCGGCGCCGCCCCGCAGGCGCCGCG
The DNA here is from genome assembly GCF_044541845.1 of Streptomyces sp. NPDC085481. Taxonomy (NCBI): domain Bacteria; kingdom Bacillati; phylum Actinomycetota; class Actinomycetes; order Kitasatosporales; family Streptomycetaceae; genus Streptomyces; species Streptomyces sp. NPDC085481. Next base: position 275,307 of record NZ_JBITTJ010000010.1, on the reverse strand, counting down.
GACCCCGCAGGCACCGCAGCCCGCGCCGCCGGCCCAGCCCGTGCGACCGGCGGTCAACGAAGCCGAAGGCACCGACGACTGGCGCTCGACCAACGACGAGCGCTGGCAGCGGGCCGAGAAGCTCCGCGACCCGAAGGCGGGCGGGGTCACCCCCTCCGGTCTTCCCCGACGGGTCCCCAAGGCCAATCTGGTCGAGGGACAGGCGGAGCACACCCCGCAGGGCGGCCCCCAGGTCTCCCGCGCACCGGAGGACGTCCGGGGCAGGTTGAGCAACCTGCGCCGTGGTGTCCAGCAGGGACGCACCGCGGGGACGGACACGAACGGATCGGGCCTCGGCCCGGGTAGTACCTACAACCAGGAGCGTTAGTGTGAGCATGAGCCAGGCGGCGCAGAATCTGAACTGGTTGATCACCAACTTCGTGGACAACACCCCCGGGGTGTCCCACACCGTGGTGGTCTCCGCCGACGGACTCCTGCTGGCGATGTCCGAGGGGTTCCCCCGGGACCGCGCCGACCAGCTGGCGGCCGTCGCCTCCGGACTGACCTCGCTCACCGCGGGGGCGTCCCGGATCTTCGAGGGCGGGGCGGTCAACCAGACGGTGGTGGAGATGGAGCGCGGCTTCCTCTTCATCATGTCGATCTCGGACGGCTCCTCGCTGGCCGTGCTCGCCCACCCGGAGGCCGACATCGGCCTCGTGGGCTACGAGATGGCGCTGCTCGTCGATCGCGCGGGAAGCGTCCTGACTCCTGACCTCCGGGCGGAGCTTCAGGGAAGTCTGCTCAACTAGCAGACAGACAGTGCGTTTCTCGTCACCGCACCGTAGGGTGCGGTGGCGCGGCTCCAAGGGACATGGAGCGCGAGGCAGTCGGAGGAGGAGACGTGGGAACACCCCCGGGCGGAAGCCCCTACAACGGTTTTGACGCGCATCAGGGGCAGCTGGGCGACACCACAAACCGGTTCAACTTCCCCTCCGCACCGAGCAGACAGGGTGCGTCGCAGCAGCCCTATCAGCAGCAGCCTCAGCCCTCCGCCGCCGGCAGCCCGAGCGCGCCCGCGCAGGGCCGCAGGGCCGGTGGCCAGGGCGGCTCGGGCGGGCACAACCCGCTCGTGCGTCCGTATGCCATGACCGGCGGCCGGACCCGGCCGCGGTACCAGCTCGCCATCGAGGCACTGGTCAGTACGACGGCCGATCCGTCCCGGCTGCAGGGGCAGTTGCCCGAGCACCAGCGGATCTGCCGGCTGTGCATCGAGATCAAGTCGGTCGCCGAGATCTCGGCACTCCTCTCCATTCCCCTCGGCGTTGCCCGGATTCTCGTCGCCGACCTGGCCGAGGCCGGACTTGTCGCCATCCACCAGCCGGGCGGCGACGAGGCCGCCGGCGGTCAGCCAGACGTGACACTGCTCGAAAGGGTGCTCAGTGGACTTCGCAAGCTCTAACGGCGGCGCGGCCCGTTCAACCACCAGCGCGAAGATCGTGGTGGCGGGTGGCTTCGGCGTGGGCAAGACCACGTTCGTCGGCGCGGTCTCGGAGATCAACCCGCTGCGAACCGAGGCCGTGATGACGTCCGCGTCCGCGGGCATCGACGACCTGACCCACACGGGCGACAAGACGACGACGACTGTCGCCATGGACTTCGGCCGTATCACCCTGGACCAGGACCTGATCCTGTACCTCTTCGGTACGCCCGGCCAGGACCGCTTCTGGTTCATGTGGGACGACCTGGTCCGCGGCGCCATCGGCGCCGTGGTGCTCGTCGACACCCGGCGTCTCGCCGACTGCTTCCCCGCCGTCGACTACTTCGAGAACTCCGGTCTGCCCTTCGTCATCGCCCTGAACGGCTTCGACGGCCACCAGCCGTACGCCCCGGAGGAGGTCCGCGAGGCCCTCCAGATCGGCCCGGACACCCCGATCATCACCACCGATGCCCGCCACCGCGCGGACGCCAAGAGCGCGCTCATCACCCTCGTCGAGCACGCCCTCATGGCCCGCCTGCGGTAGTCCCGACGGGTTCGGCATACGCAGGAGGCCCCGCGCACCGTCTCGGTGCACGGGGCCTCCTGCGTCTGCGCGCTCGCCCCGCGCCGGTTGAGGGCGGCCGGATACGCCGAAGGCCCCGCTCCCGGAAAGGGGAGCGGGGCCTTCGCACGTCGGCGGGTCAGCCCTGCCAGGAGTGGGAGGGCCGGAAGCCCGACTGGCGCTCGAGACGGCGCCAGCGGGCCGTCGAGCGGCCGCGGTGGGAGATCGCGACGTCCTCGTCGGGGCGCGCGGCGGCACGGGCCAGCAGGACCGCGGTGATCGCGGCCAGCTCCTCGGGCTCGGCGTGGCCCTTCTCGACGCGGAGAAGGTTGGCTGTGGCAGGCGTGGTCACTTGGGTGGGCTCCTCTTACTGAGGCGGGTTGCCGTGCTTGCGGGACGGCAGGTCGGCGTGCTTGGTGCGGAGCATCGCGAGGGACTTGGCCAGGACCTCGCGGGTCTCGGCGGGGTCGATGACGTCGTCGACCAGGCCGCGCTCCGCGGCGTAGTAGGGGTGCATCAGCTCGGCCTTGTACTCCTTGACCATGCGTGCGCGCATGGCCTCGGGGTCCTCGGCGTCCGCGATCTGGCGGCGGAAGATGACGTTGGCGGCGCCTTCGGCACCCATCACCGCGATTTCGTTGGTGGGCCAGGCGTACGTCAGGTCGGCGCCGATGGACTGGGAGTCCATGACGATGTAAGCGCCGCCGTACGCCTTGCGCAGGATCAGCGAGATCCGGGGCACGGTCGCGTTGCAGTACGCGTACAGCAGCTTCGCGCCGTGGCGGATGATTCCACCGTGCTCCTGATCGACGCCGGGCAGGAAGCCGGGCACGTCCAGAAGGGTGATGATCGGAATGTTGAACGCGTCGCACATCTGCACGAAGCGGGCGGCCTTCTCGGAGGCCTCGATGTCGAGCACGCCGGCCAGCGTCTGGGGCTGGTTGGCGACGATGCCGACGACCTGGCCGTCGAGGCGGGCGAGGGCGCAGATGATGTTGCGGGCCCAGCGCTCGTGGATCTCGAGGTAGTCGCCCTCGTCGACGAGCTCCTCGATGACCTTGTGCATGTCGTACGGGCGGTTGCCGTCGGCGGGCACCAGGTCGAGCAGCACGTCCGAGCGGCGGTCGGCCGGGTCCTCGGAGGCGACGGTCGGCGGGTTCTCGCGGTTGTTCTGCGGGAGCATCGACAGGAGGTAGCGCACCTCGGCGATGCAGGTCTCCTCGTCGTCGTACGCGAAGTGCGCGACGCCGGAGGTCTCGGCGTGCACGTCGGCGCCGCCGAGACCGTTCTGGGTGATCTCCTCGCCGGTGACCGCCTTGACGACGTCCGGTCCGGTGATGAACATCTGCGAGGTCTCGCGGACCATGAAGACGAAGTCGGTCAGGGCGGGGCTGTAGGCCGCGCCGCCGGCGCACGGGCCGAGCATCACCGAGATCTGCGGGATGACACCCGAGGCCCTGGTGTTGCGCTGGAAGATGCCGCCGTAGCCGGCGAGGGCGGAGACGCCCTCCTGGATACGGGCGCCGGCGCCGTCGTTCAGGGAGACCAGCGGGGCACCGGCCGCGATGGCCATGTCCATGATCTTGTGGATCTTGGTGGCGTGGGCCTCGCCCAGGGCGCCGCCGAAGATCCGGAAGTCGTGCGCGTAGACGAAGACCGTGCGGCCCTCGACCGTGCCCCAGCCGGTGATGACACCGTCGGTGTACGGCTTCTTGGCCTCCAGGCCGAAGCCGACGGCGCGGTGCCGGCGGAGCTGCTCGACCTCCTGGAAGGAACCCGGGTCGAGCAGCAGCTCGATGCGCTCGCGAGCGGTCAGCTTGCCCTTGGCGTGCTGGGCCTCGGTCGCTCGGTCACTCGGGCCACGCCGAGCCTGCTCGCGCAGCTCGTGCAGCTCGGCCACACGGCCACGGGCGTCAGCGGGCTCGCTCGGGATCTCGCTCGGGATCTCGCTCGGGATCTGGTCCACAACGGTCATGTACCGACCCTACGAACTCCGACAAGAAAACCCCGCCGTCCACTCCGTACAGTCTCGCGTGTCGAATCCTGGTGGGGCTGGACAGAACATTCGCCCCACCAGACCGAGTCGACAGCCAGACACCCCAGCTGATTGTAGGGTTTCTACACAAGCACATCGCAACCATGGGTGGCGCCCGCGGTACCCGGGGTGATCCGCAGCCGCAGCCCCGCCACGGTGGCGAGCACCTCCACCGTGGCGTCGCGGGCGAGCACCGCGCGCACCGGCCGGTCCCAGACCAGCTCGAACGGCTGCCCGGAGCGCACCGGGTCGCTCATCCGCAGCGCCACCGTGGAGCGGCGCCGGCGGAGCAGCACGCTCGCGGGCGCGGAGACGGTGAGGCGGTCCACCGTACCGGCCTGCCAGAAGTTGGCCGCGGTCAGTCCGAGTGACGGGACGGCGACGGCCTGCCGGTCGGCGCCGTTGGCGAGGATCCGCAGCCAGCCGCGGTCGGCTGCGCGCGCGGCGAGCGCGCGGGGCGAGGCGCCGGGCATCAGGAGATAGCCGTACGACGCTCCCGACGGGTCCGTGCCGTGGTCGAGCCAGAGGGTCTGGTAGCGGCGGGTGCGGCGCTCGGTGGAGCTGGTCGTGTTGATGTCGCTCCAGGCGCCGGTGCGGTCCTCGCGCAGGGTGCGCAGGTTGCCCGTACCGCCCGGGAAGACCCAGCCGCCGTGGCCTTCGAGGTGCGCCCAGCGGTCGCGGACGGTGAGCGCGTTCGCCCCTCCCTCGCCGAGGTTGCGGTTGTCGACGACGGTCTCGACGGGCACCCCGTCGGCGGCGGTGATCCCGGCGCCGAGGCAGATGACGGCGTCGGCGGCGCAGAACCAGGACTTGCGGGCCTCCAGCGTGGAGCCGAGGCCCTTGAGGTGCTGACCGACCGCCGCGAACTCCCCGTCGGTGACGCCGCCGACCCACCGTACGGCCGGCTTCGGCGCGCCCCACTCGCCGCCGGCCCGGTCGGCGAGGCGCCGGGTGGAGACGGTGGTGCCGGGCAGCCGGTAGGGGTCGACGGTGGGCCAGAACCAGTCGGTGTACTGGCCGCCCTGCCCCGTGGTCCACCAGGAGAGCATCCCGGCACCGGTGTGCCAGCCGCGCGGGTTCTCGCCGTTGCCGCACTCGTAGTACGCGATCCGGTCGGAGGCCATGGAGAGGTTGGCGGCCCAGCCGGGGCGGCGGTGCACGGCCCGGTCCATGGCGGCGAAGAGCCGGTGCCCGGTGGGCTCGGGGGCGGCGGGGCCGGGTGCGGCGGCGATGGCGTGCAGCCGGGCGAGGTCGGCGACGCCGAACTGGCGGGCGGCGAGCACCGGGGAGACGGTGTCGCGCTCGATCCAGCCCTTCACGCGGGCGTGCCAGCGGGTCCGCTCGGCGGGGCTCGCGCCGCCGGCGAGCAGGGCGATGGCGGCGATGAGGCCCTGGCCGTGGAAGTGGTCGGAGCGCATGATCTGCCGCTCGTCGTTCTTCAGGTAACCGCGGCTGACCGCACGGCCGTTGACGCTGTCCATCATCAGGCCGTCGTGGATGAGGGGCGCGTAGGCGTGCTCGACGCTGTCGAGGATGATCTGCCGGTTCGGGTCGGTGACGTCCCAGGTGGAGCCGGCGAGAAGGGTGAAGAGGCGGCCGAGGCCGTCGAGCATGACCTGGCCGTAGGTGCCGGAGTAGGCGACCCAGGTGTGCTGGACGAAGGAGCCGTCGGCGTAGAGGCCGTCGCCCTTGGTGACGTACGGGAAGACGGGCGAGAGGGCGTCGCGGGCGAGGGCGATCTTGGCGGGGTGCGCGCCGAGGACCCCGCGCAGGGCGACGGAGCGGCACAGGTCGACGCGGTTGGCTCCGGTGGAGGTGCCGGTGTAGTCGCCGAGCATGCTGTCGGGCACGAAGTGGTCGACGGCGGCGCAGGCGGCGGCCGTCCGGTCGGCGCCGAGGAGGGGGTGGAGGGCGGCGACGACGTCCATGAGGAGGCGCGGTGAGCCGATCTGCCATTCCCACCAGTTGCCGTAACGGGTGGTGCCGGGGTGGTAGACGCGCTCGGAGAGGTGGTCGAGGCCGCGCAGGACGTCGGCGAGGAGGGCCGGGTCGCCGGTGAGGCCGGTGCCCTCCTGGACGTACGCCTGGGTCATCGTCCACAGCCGGCCGTAGCTCTGGGTGATGCCGGACGGCGGGTCGAAGGAGTAGCCGGGCCACAGCGAGCTCGCGGTGGGGGCCATCGTGGCCTGGAAGCCGCGGGCGAGGGTGCCGGTCTCGGCGAGCCGGGAGGCGTAGGGCTCGGCCCCGGCGTCGAAGCCGGAGCCGAGCGTGATGTCGAGCCAGCGTCGCCGCAGGGTCTCGAACTCGTCCTCCGCCGCGTGGGCTTGCGGCGGGAGGGTGAGGGCGAGGGCGGCGCCGGAGGTGGCGGTCAGGAAGGTGCGGCGGGACCAGACGGGAACGGGCACGGGAGCCTCCCGGGAAGGTGGTGGAGACCGGTTGGCGCCCGGTGTAACACCCGTCGTCCGACGCAATCAATGAGCACGACAAGCGCTTTCTGCGGTGTCGTCCACGGTCAGCCGCCGCAGTGGAAGCGCGCGTTCCCCCAGTCCGCGTGATCGTTGCCGTTCCCGTCGCCGCCGTCGCCGGCCACGAGCTCCACGTACGAGGCTCCGGTGACGTCGGCGGTGAGCGACCAGGCGGTGTCGGCGGCCTTGAGCACCGGGGACGTGACCTTCTGCGCGCCGTCGGCGAGGACGCTGAACTGCACGGAGCCACGGCTGGTCTGGACGTCGTCCACGCCGACCTCGGCGGTGAAGGAGGTGCAGCGGCCGCCCAGGTAGTAGCGGACCTTCGCGGGGGCGTGGGTGCCCAGGCCCTTGGCGTACGCCACTCCCCCGATCCGCAGCGGGCCACCGTCGCCGGTACCCGTCTCGCCGTTGGAGAGGTCGCGCTCGACGGGGCCCCAGCCGTTGGCCGTCGAGGTCCAGTCGAGGTCGCTCGCCCAGCTGTCGGCGGTGGGCGGCGGGGGCAGGGTGCGGACGGTGGTGGCGGCGGTCAGCTTCCGGGGCGCTCCGCCGATGTCGTACGCCACGGTGGCGCCCACGCCGTACGGCCGGTAGGCGGCGTCCACCGGCGGGGTGACCTGCCAGGTCGCGGTGACCGTCGCGCCCGCGGCGACCGTGGCGAGGGCGACCGGCGCGGCCGGTTCGGCGGTCCAGCCCTCGGGCAGGGCCAGCGTCGCCCGGGCGCCGGAGACGGCGGTGGCCTCGTCGTTGCCGAAGGTGGCCGTGACGGTGTTGGCCCGGCCGGGCTCCAGGGTCTCGGGCGCGGTGACGGCGAGCGTGCCGCAGGCGGCGCGTTCGGCGGCCGGGCCGAGGTCGGTGACGGTGAAGTGGTCGAGGACGAAGTCGGCGCCGTCGGGTGCGTCGGCGCGCTTGCGCAGTCCGGTCCAGGTGTCTCCGCAGCCGGCGGTCACGGTCTCCGAGAAGTGGCCGGTGGTCCGCTGCTGGGCGAGGGGCGTGCGGCGGGTCTCGACGGGGGCGCCCTGGCCGTTCGTACGGTCGTAGCCGGTGATCCACTCGTAGGCGCCCGCGTGGCTGGACTGGTAGTCGAACTCGACGTGGTAGCTGCGGCCGTTCTTCATGGGGACGGTCCAGGGTGCGGTCCGGTAGACCAGGCCGCTGTTCTCCTCGTGGGACTTCAGGGACTCGGCCCCGCCGAGCACGTCGTCGATCGCCTTCCCGTTCCAGCCGGCCTGGGTGTACGGGGCGTGGAGCTGGGCGATGTGGGTGCGCGGGTCGGTGGTGCCGCCGGCGTCGCCCTTGAGGAAGGGACCCCAGCCCTGGTCCACGGCCTCGAAGTCCTCGTACACCAGCGCCCCGGCCTTGCCCGCGGGTGCGTTGGCGACGATCCGGACGTCGTCGATCCGGACGCCGGCCGTGCCGCCCCTGGCGGCTTCGATCCGCAGCGGGGTGCTGCCGCTCGCGGGGGCGGTGAAGGTGACCTTGGCGCGCTGGAAGCGGGTGCCGTTCCAGTCGGACGCGGCGACCCGGTCCTCCAGGGCGGAGCGTTCTACGGTGACGGAGCCTCCGCCGATGGAGAGGGTGGTCGGGCGGGTCCTTCCGGGCTCGACCTCGATCAGCGCGGAGGCGGTGTAGCGCGCGCCGGGGGTGAGGCCGGTGATCTGCTGGCGTACGGCGGCGGTGGCGGAGCCGGTGAGCTTCGCGCTGTTACGGCCCTGGGCGTCGGTGTCGCGGACGACGGCGCCGGTCTTCGTCCAGGCGGCGAGCGTGGCGTCGTTGAAGCCGGGGTCCTTGACCGGGGTGCCCTCGCCCCAGCGGGGGGCGGGCTGCGCGGGCGCCCGGTCCGGGTAGAGGACGTAGGGCTGTCCGGCGACGGCGTCGAGGGTGACCCGCCCGCCGGAGGGGGTGACGGTGCCGGTCTTCACGCGGCCGTTGTCGGTGAGCTTGTAGACGGTGTACCAGCCGGTGCCGGGCACCTCCCAACTGGTCTTTCCGCCCCCCTTGTTGTAGTGGTACAGCTTCGCGCCGCCGGCCCAGGGCAGCAGGTAGTTCTCGCCGTCGAGGACCTTGCGCCCGTCCGCGTAGAAGGTGCGGCGGCCGTTCTCCACGGTGCCGCGGACGCCGCCGGTGAAGGTGATGTCGTTGCCGTTCCAGCGGGTGATCGTCTGCTTCTGGAGGTACTTGGCGGGCAGGTTGCGCTGCCAGATGTTGGCGGAGAACGCCGTGTAGTCGGTCTCGCCGGTCCAGCCCTCGAAGTCGACGAGGGCGGTCTGGCCGAGGACCGGGTGGTCGTTCCAGACGTCCTTCTCGCCGTTGCGGATGAAGCGGATGATCTGGGAGTTGAGGCCCTTGTTGGTGGCCCCGCCGTAGTCGAGGTCGTTGGCCCAGTGCGACCAGAGGGAGGCCCGCTCGAACTTCTCGGCCCACTCGGTGGCGACGTTCCAGCCCTGGGCCTGCACGGCCTGCATGGTCTTGTCGGCGATCCAGCCGTGCGTGTAGTAGACGTCGATGTAGAGCATCGACAGGTTGGGGTCGGTCTCGTCGCGCAGCTGCTGGAAGCGGCGGGCGAGGTCGCCGCTGTTGATGTCGCGGCGCTGGTCGATGTAGTAGCTCTGGTTCAGCCAGTTCCAGCCGGGCTTGGCGGGGTCGACCAGGCTCTCGCTGAAGTTCTTCGCCTCGGGGTAGGACTCGGTGGCGTTGACGTGGACGCCGAAGCCCGCACCCCACTTCCGGCCCTCCCGCAGCAGGGTGTTGAGGTCGGCGAGGCCGCCGGCCCGCTTGTTGTAGTTGCCGCCGTAGTCGGGGTGGGCGGAGTCATGGCCCTCGGATCCGTACCCCTTGAGCAGGGCGAACTGGCCCAGTCCGTCGGTGGCCAGCGAGATCCGCTTGACGTCGTCGAGGGTGCGCAGGAAGGGGTGGGTGGCGTTGGAGGCGAAGTTGAAGGGGATGTGGGCGACCACCCGGTCGGGGGTCCGGTCGCTGCCCGGGGCCTTGATGCCGATGGTGCGGAAGGCGACGGCGCCGTCCTGCCAGTCGGTGCGGCCGTCCGCGTTGGCGTCGGGGGTGACGACGACCCTGGCCCAGGGGAGGTTCTCGCCGCTCTCGGGCTGTGGGGCGCCGGCGCCGCGGTAGGTCCACTGGCCGGACCAGACGCCGACGCGGGTCTCGGAGCCGGTCTTGCGGGCCTGGTGCCAGAAGCGGGCGCCGTCGCGGGCGGAGGGGCCGGCGGGCTTGTCGTACGAGGAGTTGGACTCGACGGCCGCGGCGAGCTGCCCGGTGTTGACGATCGCGTAGCTGGCGCCGACGGCCGCGGCTTCGGCCGGGGTGGCCTCGGTGACCTGGGCGAAGACGTCCGCGGTGCGGGTGGAGTCCGGGTCGAGCCGGGTGAAGGCGGTCGCGGCGCCGGTGTCGGCGGAGCCGACGGAGACGAGGTCGTGGCCGGGGATGTCGAGGGTGGAGACCCGGAAGGTCCCGGTGTCGCGGACGGCGGTCACCTTGAAGGTGGTGGCCCGGCCGCTGACGCTCAGGCGCGCGTCGATCTCCACGCCGGGCAGGGCCGGGAAGGCGAGGGTGTACGCGGCGGAGTCGCCGGTCACGACGGGGGCGGCGGCGGCCTGGACGGCGTACGGGGTGCCGTTGAGGACGACCTGGGTGACGGGGGCGGTGGAGCCGAGCAGCCTGGCCCCGGTGGCGCGGTCGGTGTACGAGAGGACGCGCGGGAAGTCCTCGGCGACGGCGACGGAGAGCTGGTCGGATCCGATGACGGCGGTGGCGGCCGTGGCGGCGTTCGTGATCGGGGCGGCGCTCGCGCTCGTCCGTGCGGCGTCGTGCGTGCCGGCCTGGGCGTGGCCGGCCAGGGCGAGCACGGCGGAGGTGGCGGCGGCCAGCGCACAGGCCGTGCGCAGCCGCCGCGCCGCGGAGGGAGGGTATGGGTGCGACATGCGCACTAGTTGGCCCGGGTGGCGGACCACCGTCAACGAGATCGCGCCCCGAGGGGCCCTCCAGTCCAACAACCCTCTGCGGTTAGTCCAAGTGGCTCAGCAGCCGCCGCAGTTGTAGAAGGTCACGTCCCAGTGGTTGCCCTCGTCGGCGTAGACGTTGCCGGCGCCGGACTTCCACTGCGGGGCGCCGTCGCCGCGCAGGCCGATGTAGGTGAAGGTGTTCTTGACGTAGTTCGTGACGCACGTGCCCTTGGCGAAGTCGAGCTTGTAGCCGTTCCAGTGCGAGTACGTGCCGCTCGCGTGGCCGGTCTCGGTGCCGCCGGTGATGTTCAGGGCGCAGCCGCTGGCGCTCTTGAGGGTCTGGGCGCCCTGGGCGGTGGCGAGGTTGAGCTGCTCGAAGGACGTGCAGGTGGGGTTGTTGCGGTCGGAGCAGCCGCCCGACGAGGACCAGGTGATTCCGGAGGCGCGGAACATCGAGGTCGCGGTGGCGTGGCTGATCTTGGTGACGGCGTGGGCGTCGGTGGCGCTGGACAGGACGCCGAAGCCGGGGGCGAAGAGGGCGCCGAGGACGAGGGCGAGGGCGGTCAGGACGGAGCGGTACTTCATCGGGGTTCCTCCTGCGGTTGACCGTGACGGTTGGGGACGGCGGTGCAGGTGGTGCTCGTGCTTGTACGCGCGCTCGTTGCGCAGGGAGATGGTGCCGTAGTTCTACGCGCGTCCGCCAGAGGGCGTCGGGGGCAGGTCGGGTGTCGGCTCGGGGCCGTCCGGGTGAACCCCGGAACCAGATGTTGAATATTGAACGGAATAGGTCTATCGTCGTTCTCGTTGAAGCTTCAACAAACCGCAGAAAGCGCCTCCGCGCACCGTCCCCAAGGAGCAGTCATGGGCCTCTTCAACCGCAAGAACAACGAGTCCGCCGCCACCGTCGCCACCCTCCCCGTGGACCCGGCCCTGGCCGCCCTGACCGGCGAGTACACGATCGACCCGACCCACAGCAGCATCGGCTTCACCGTCCGTCACGCCATGGTCACCAACGTCCGCGGCTCCTTCGCCGAGCACGAGGGCACGCTGAAGCTGGACGGCGCCGACCCGGCCGCCTCCACCGCCGCCATCGACGTCAGGATCGCGTCCGTCGACACCGGCATCGCCGACCGCGACGGCCACCTGCGCAGCGGCGACTTCTTCGACGCCGAGCAGTTCCCGCTGATGACCTTCCGCTCCACGCACGCCGAGCAGCTGGGCGGCGACAAGTACCGCATCACCGGCGAGCTGACCATCAAGGACGTCACCAAGCCGCTCGCCATCGACCTGGCGTTCAACGGCGCCGCGACCGACCCCTACGGCAACGAGCGCGTCGGCTTCGAGGGCTACGCCGAGATCCTGCGCTCCGACTGGGGCCTGACCTGGAACGCGGCCCTGGAGACCGGCGGCGTCATGGTCAGCGACCGGGTCAAGCTGAACTTCGACATCTCGGCGATCAAGAACGCCGCCTGATCACCCCCGGGTCCCCCGCCAACGAACACGAGCGCGCCCGCCTCTCCGCTGCTGCGGAAGGCGGGCGCTCGGCGTTCAGGGCCTTCAGGCCGGGGAGCGGTCGAGGGCGCGGACGGATTCCCGGGCACTGGTGGCGAAGAGGAGTCCGGCGGTCAGCAGCACGAGGGCGCCGGTCGCCGCATGGATGCCGAGGGCGGCGGCGTAGGTGCCGCCGTGGGCGAGGACGGCGGCCGCGTCGCCGAACGGGACGATCGCCAGGAGCAGCATCACCCAGGCCAGCGAGCGGCGCCGGCCGAGGGCGAGGAGGGTGAGGATGACGGCCCCGTTGGCGAGGTCACGGGCCGCCTTGACGGCGAAGTAGCCGGCCGCCTGGCCTTCGGGCCAGGAGGGGATGCCGAAGCCGGAGGCCGCGGCCTCCGGGGCGAACAGGAAGTTGACGCCGAACCAGAGACAGGCGAGGCCGCCGAGGACGGACAGGACGGTGGCGGCGCGGTGGGTGAAGGACGGCTTGGACGGCCGGGACGACCGGGCCGGCCTCGACGGCGACTGCATGGACATGGGAACCCCCCGAGAACGAGTTTCTAGCGGCGCTAGGACTGATAGCAACGCTAGACCTAGCTACGCTCTCTTGTCTAGCAGTGCTAGCGTCTTCTTCATGTCCACACCGCAGCAGCGCCGAGAGCGCGAACGGGCCGACCGCCACCGGCTGATCGTCAAGGCGGCCCGCGACCTGGCCGAGACCGAGGGCTGGGCGGCCGTCACCACCCGCCGGCTCTCCGAGGCCGTCGCCTACAGCCAGCCCGTCCTCTACAGCCACTTCAAGGGCAAGGACGCGATCGTCACCGCCGTCGCCACGGACGGCATCGAGGAACTGACCGTCGCCCTGCGCGCCGCCCGCACCGGCGCCGCGGACCCGGGCGCCGCGCTCGGCGCCCTCGCCGGGACCTACCTGGACTTCGCCCGCTCCCATCCCGCCCTCTACGAGGCGATGTTCGTGCAGCAGACCGCGCTCGAATTCGCCACCGAGAACTCGCCGGAGGTCCTGAAGGCCGCCTTCGCCGAGTTCCTCCTCGCCGTCGGCCCCGTCGCGGGCGGGCGCGACCACGACACACTGGCCGAACTGACGTGGAGCGCCCTGCACGGGCTCGCCACCCTCGACGGAAGCGGCCGGCTCCGCCCCGACCTCGCCGAGGGCCGACTGAAGCTGCTGGTCGACGCCGTTGTCAGTGGCGGCCGTTAACGTCGGCTGCATGGAATTCCGTATCGACAGCGGCGTGTTGACCGAAGCCGTGGCCTGGGCGGCGCGGGTGCTGCCGGCCCGCTCCCCCGTGCCCGTCCTCGGCGGGCTGCTCCTGGAGGCCGCGGACGGGCGGCTGCGCGTCTCCGGTCTGGACTACGAGGCCTCCGCCCGGATCGAGGTGGATGCCGACACCCTGCTCGACGGGCGCGCGCTCGTACTCGGGCGGCGGCTGCTCGACATCTGCAAGGTGCTGCCGCACGGTCCCGTCGCGTGCGCGATCGACGGGGCCCGGCTCTCGGTCACCGGCGGTGAGGCGCGCTTCGGGCTCTCACTGCTGCCCCTGGACGACTACCCGGCTCCGCCCGCCCTCCCCGCGCTGCGCGGGGAGGTGGACGCGGCCGCCTTCGCGGCGGCCGTCGGGCATGTGGCGGTGGCGGCCGGCCGGGACGACGCACTGCCCGTGCTGACGGGGATACGGCTCGCCCTGGACGGCACGACGATGACGCTGGCCGCGACCGACCGCTACCGGTACGCGGTCCGCACCCTGGAATGGAAGCCGGAGGGAACACCGGAGGCCGGCGCGTCCGGCACCGGACCGGGCGCCGAGGCCCCCGTCGAGCCCGCCGACGTGGTGGTGCCCGCCCGCCGGCTCACCGAGATCGCCCGCTCGCTGGCGGGCGCGGGGCCGGTCCGGCTCGCCCTGGACGGGGGCTCGATCGGCTTCGAGAGCGCGGGCATGCGGACCACGACCCGGCTGCTCGACGGGCGCCTCCCGAAGCACGACAAGCTCTTCACGCTCGGGGAGCACGCGGTCGCCGTCACGGAGCGGGCCCCGCTCGTCGAGGCGGTGAAGCGGGTCGCGGTGGTGGCCGAGGGCGACAGCCCGGTGCAGCTGGCTTTCGACGGGACCACGGTCCACCTCCAGGCCGGGTACGAGGACGACGTGGCCTCGCAGCGGCTGCCGGCCTCCCTCACCGGGGCGGAGTCGATGACGGTCGCCTTCAACCCGGGCTATCTCCTCGACGCGCTCGGCTCCTTCGAGGCCCCCGGGCTCCGTCTCCGGCTGCTCGGCCCCGGCCAGCGCGCCCTGATCACCGACGGCGAGACCGGCAGCCACCGGCACCTGCTGATGTCGGTGAAGCCGCTGGTCTAGGGCCTGGCAGGCTCTGGGCGCAGCGGCTCTAGAAGCCGCCACCGCCGTCGAAGCCGCCGCCACCGTCGAAGCCGCCACCGCCGCCGAAGTCGCTCGACCCGAAGTCGCCGGAGCTGAAGTCGGCGCCGGAGAAGTCGCCGCCCTGGAAGTCCGAGCCGCCGTACTCGGAGGCGTACGCCGGGGTGGAGAGCATCGAGCCGAGCAGCGTGCCGGCCAGCAGCCCCGGCAGCATGCCGCCGCCGAAGTAGCCGCCCGCCCACGGGCCGTAGGCCGGTCCCGCCTCCCAGTAGGGGCGGCGGCCGCCGTCGGTCTCGACCGTGCGGGCCATCGGGTCGAGCCCGTCGTCCAGGCGGGCCGCGTCGGCGGCGCAGACCGGGACCTCGCGGGCCGCGCCGCCCGACGGGGTCCAGGTCCGGTCCTCGGTCGAGGGGCCGTGGCGCGGGTCGAAGAAGCAGGGCGGGCGCCGCTCGGGCAGCGGCCGGCCCTCACGGCGGGCGGCGAGCACGGCCAGCGAGAAGCGGCCGTCGTCCAGGGCCTCGGTGACCCCGCGCACCTCGTGCGGGTGCGCGACCGCGCCCATCAGGGACTTGGCCTTGTCGTACGAGTCCAGGGCCCGCTCGTAGTCACCGCGCATGGCGTCGTCGGCGCCGGCCTCGGCCGGGTGGAAGTCGAGCCGCTCCAGCTCCTCGCCGAAGGCGGTGATGTCCTCGTCCACGACGACCCGCAGCCGGTCGATGGCGGCGCGCTCCTCGGCCTCCTTGCGGAGCCGGTTGCGGCGGACGACGGTGTAGGCACCGGCGCCGCCGGCCGCGACGACGACGCCGAGCGTGACCAGGGCCCCGACGGGGACACCGCTGTCACCCGTGCCGACCGAGCCCCAGGAGGCGGGGGCGGAGCCGCGCAGGGTGGGAAGGGCCTGGTCGACGAAGTTGTTCAGCTCGGTCTTCGCGTCGACGCCGGGCTGCCGTACGGAGCTGACCAGGTTGCTCACGGCGTCGCGGGACATCACCGAGGAGTCGGCGGCCGCGTTGAAGCCGTCGCCGAGGCGCACCGCGTACAGCCCGGTCACGCCGGTCTGCGTGCGCAGGTTGCGCAACAGGTTCTCGGGCGGGAACTGGGCGTTGGCGGGCAGCACGGCCACGAAGAGCGGCTTGTCGGCGTCCTTGATCTTCTGCGCGAGGGCGTCCGCGTCGCCCTTCGACAGCTGGCTCGCCGCGCCCGGGTCCACGTACACCGGGCCCTGCTTCAGGGCGGCGGCCGCGTCGGACACGCCCGTGGCCCTGGCGCCCGCGGACGGGGCCAGGACCATGAGCAGCAGCAGGAGCAGTCCGCCGATCGCGGAGACGACGGACAGCGCCGGCCAAACGGATCTCGCCCTGGTCCTCATGTGTTCGACGCTACCCGAACGACGTCGAACAGGACATAGGGGGCAACCCCGACCTTTACTCGGCCGGGTCGATGCCCGCCCGCAGCAGCCCGTAGGTGAAGGCGTCCTCCAGGGCCTGCCAGGAGGCGGCGATGACGTTCTCGCCGACGCCGACCGTGGACCACTCGGCGTTGCCGTCGCTGGTGGTGATCAGGACCCGGGTCGTGGACTCGGTGCCGTGGCGGCCCTCCAGGATGCGGACCTTGTAGTCGACCAGCTCGAACTTGGCCAGCGGCGGGTAGATCCGCTCCAGGGCCACCCGCATCGCCCGGTCGAGGGCGTTGACGGGACCGTTGCCCTCGGCCGTGGCGACGATCCGCTCGCCCTTGGCCCACAGCTTCACGGTGGCCTCGTTGGCGTGGGTGCCGTCCGGGCGGTCCTCGACGATGGCCCGCCAGGACTCCGTACGGAAGTAGCGCCGCGGCCGGCCCTCGGCCTCCTCACGGAGCAGCAGCTCGAAGGAGGCGTCGGCGGCCTCGTAGGTGTAGCCCTTGAGCTCTCGCTCCTTGACCCGCTCGACGACCCGGCCGACCAGCGCGCGGTCGCCGCCCAGGTCGACCCCGAGCTCCTTGCCCTTGAGCTCGATGGAGGCGCGGCCGGCCATGTCGGACACGAGCATCCGCATGGTGTTGCCGACCAGCTCGGGGTCGATGTGCTGGTAGAGGTCGGGGTCCACCTTGATGGCGGAGGCATGCAGGCCCGCCTTGTGCGCGAAGGCCGAGACGCCGACGTACGGCTGGTGGGTGGAGGGGGTGAGGTTGACGACCTCGGCGATGGCGTGCGAGATCCGGGTCATCTCGGCGAGCGCGCCCTCGGGCAGCACGCTCTTGCCGTACTTGAGCTCCAGGGCCGCGACCACGGGGAAGAGATTGGCGTTGCCGACCCGCTCGCCGTAGCCGTTGGCGGTGCACTGGACGTGGGTGGCGCCCGCGTCGACGGCGGCGAGGGTGTTGGCGACGGCGCAGCCGGTGTCGTCCTGGGCGTGGATGCCGAGCCGGGCGCCGGTGTCGGCGATGACGGTGGCGACCACGGCCTGGATCTGGGCGGGCAGCATGCCGCCGTTGGTGTCGCAGAGGATGACGACGTCGGCGCCGGCCTCGTGCGCCGCGCGGACGACGTCCTTGGCGTAGCCGGGGTTCGCCTTGTAGCCGTCGAAGAAGTGCTCGCAGTCGACGAAGACGCGGCGGCCCTGGGAGCGCAGGTAGGAGACGGTGTCGCGGACCATCTCCAGGTTCTCGTCGAGGGTGGTGCGCAGGGCGAGTTCGACGTGCCGGTCGTGCGACTTGGCGACGAGGGTGATCACCGGGGCGCCCGAGTCGAGCAGCGCCTTGACCTGCGGGTCCTCGGCGGCGTTGCCGCCGGCCCTGCGGGTGGCGCCGAAGGCGACGAGCTGCGCGTTCCTGAACGCGATCTCGCTCTTGGCGCGGGCGAAGAACTCGGTGTCGCGCGGGTTGGCGCCGGGCCAGCCGCCCTCGATGAAGCCGACGCCGAAGTCGTCGAGGTGCCGCGCGATCGTCAGCTTGTCCGCGACGGTGAGGTTGATTCCTTCACGCTGGGCGCCGTCGCGCAGCGTGGTGTCGAAGACATGGAAGCTGTCGTCGAGGCGCGGGCTCTCGCCGTTCTCCGTGGTCATGACTGTGATGGCTCCTGTCGGATGTGGCTCCGGAAGGTCTGGATCCACTTGCCCCCATTCTCACGCGCTGTCCGTTTCCGGCGGCGGTGGGGCCGGAAAACGAAAAAACCCCTCGCGGGTGCGAGAGGTCTGCGCGCGGGTCTGGGGCACGGTGTCCGCCTGCGTGGGGTCGTTCACGCTTCAGCGGTCACTGCGGACCGGCGCGCTGCTGCCGATAATCATCGTGGGAGCAAGCACGTCGGCAGTCTGCCACAGCCGCGCGGGTGACAGCAGCGCAGTCTCAGGATGCGGTCGGGCCGTCCGGTGGTAGGGATCACCCGCGTGAGCACACGACCCCCTTCCGGACCGCCCTCGGGGCCGCCCTCAGGGCCGCTCCACCAGCCCCCGCCACCGGAACCCGACCCGGAACGCGGCTCCGGCGCGGGCCAGTCCTCGCTCCCACCCACAGAACCCCCGCCCCCGCCGTCACCCGCACCCTCACCCGCGCCGCCGCCCGGCGGAGGCGGCCGCCGCCGCATCGTCCTCTTCGCCGCGGCCGGGGTGCTGGTGGCGGCGGCCCTGGGCGCGGGCCTGGTCGCCCTGCTGGGCGGGGGTGACGACGACGGCGCCACGACGGCGAGCTCGTCGAGTCCACTGGCCGACTCGCCGGCGGCTCGCGCGGCGGCGCACGCTCTGGCTGCGCGTGTGGTCATGGCCCCCGAAGACTGGGGCCAGGAGTACGCCAGGAACGATCCCTACGAGAGCGACCCCACGAACGAGACCGAGGTGACGACGGACTGCGAGTGGGTCGATCGCGCGCCCCGCGCGGGCACCCTGGCGTCGATCCTCCGCAGCGTTTACCACACGAAGACCCTCGACGCCGGCACGACAGAAGTCCGCGTCTTCACGGATGCCCCGACAGCGGAGTCGTACATGCGGGATGCCCAGGACGCCACCCACCGGTGCCCCGCCCAGCACAGCGGCAAGTCGCGCTGGACGGGGGTCCGGGAGGCCACCGCGCCCCAGGTGACGGGATTCGACCAGGTGCTGGCCGAGGAGGGTACACAGGCGGCCGACTCCGAGGGCAAGAAGGTCAACAGCCCCTACACCTACGTCACCGGGCGCGCCGGCAATACCGTGCTGATCGTGTCCGTCGTCGGCTCGGCGAAGGCGGAGGCTCTCGCCAAGCAGGCCGGGGACGTCCTCCAGAAGCTCCAGCAGCGTCTCGACAGCGCCCAAGCAGCCGCCGGCCCCTGACCCCGCACGGCTCAGACCGCGGGCGCCGGTGCCGTCTCCTGCTCGCCCGTCCGCTCCGGCGCCCCCGCCCGGCCCACCCGCCCCAGATCGATGTCCCGGGTCTCGCGCATCGTCAGGTAGACGATCAGCGAGACCGCCGCGCAGCCGGCGACGTACCAGTAGAAGCCGGACTCGATCCCCGCGTCCTTGAACCACAGCGCCACGTACTCCGCCGTGCCGCCGAAGAGCGCGTTGGCGATGGCGTACGGCAGGGCGACGCCGAGCGCGCGGATGCCGGTCGGGAAGAGCTCGGCCTTCACGCAGGCGTTGATCGAGGTGTAGCCGGTGACGACGACCAGCGCGAGGAGGGCGAGGCCGAGGGCCGGCCAGAAGGAGCCCGCGTGCTTCAGCATCGTCATGATCGGCACGGTCAGCAGGGTGGAGCCGACCGCGAAGGTGATGAGGAGCGGGCGGCGGCCGATCCGGTCGGAGAGCCGGCCGGCCAGCGGCTGGAGGCAGGCGAAGACGATCAGCGCGCAGAAGGAGACCAGGGTGGCGGTCTGCTTGGGCAGCCCGGCGGAGTTGGACAGGTACTTCGTCAGATACGTGGTGTACGTGTAGTAGGCCACGGTGCCGCCCATGGTGAGCGCGATGACGAGGAACGCCTCGCGCCGGTGCGCCCACAGCGCCTTCAGGGTGCCCTTGTCGCCGCTCCCGACACCGCCGTCGGCGGTCTCCTCGTACACCTCCGTCTCCAGCATGTTGCGCCGCAGGTAGAAGACGACGGCCGCGCCGAGCGCGCCGACGATGAACGGGATGCGCCAGCCCCAGCTGTGCAGCGCGTCGGCGGACATCGTGCGCTGGAGGACGATCTGCAGGCCGAGGCCCACGATCTGACCGGCCGTCATCGAGACGTACTGGAAGCTGGAGGCGAAGCCGCGGTGCTCGGGGGCGGAGGCCTCGGTGAGGTACGTCGCGCTGGCCGCGTACTCGCCGCCGACCGACAGCCCCTGGAGGAGGCGGGCGATCAGGAGGACGGCGGCGCCGCCGTATCCGGCGACGGAGTAGGTCGGGGCGACGGCGATGAGGACGGCCGAGGCGGACATGAGCGTCACGGTGAGGGTGAGCGCGGCCTTGCGGCCCTTGCGGTCACCGACCCGGCCGAGCAGCCAGCCGCCGACCGGGCGCATGAAGAAACCGACGGCGAAGATGCCGGCGGTGTTCATGAGCTTGGCCGTGTCGTTGCCCTCGGGGAAGAACGCCCCCGCGAAATAGGTCGCGAAGCTCGCGTAGACGAACCAGTCGAACCACTCGACCATGTTGCCCGCGGACCCGACCCAGATCTTCTTCCAGTGCTCTCGTCCCATGGGCAGGAACCGTGCCGGACGCACCCCGCGGGCAACAAGGCCGTAGCGGGCAACGATCGGGAGTACTTACGTGCGTTGCGTTCGCACGAGCAGGGTTTCGGACACGAACTCCCGCACGTGCGCCAGGACCTGCTCCCGCCCCGTGCCGGGGATGCCGACCGCGACGTGGACGCTGAACCCGTCGAGCAGGGCCCGCATCCGGTGGGCGAACCGGTCCGGGTCCACGGCCCGGAACTCCCCGCGCGACACGCCCTCGGCCAGGATCGCCACGAGGTCCCGGTGCCAGGCCCCCTCGATGGCGGCCTGCCGGGCACGGGCGTCGTCGTCGGCGTTCTGCGAGCGGTTCCAGACCTCGAGCCACAGCGTCCAGTGCGGGTCGCGCGGGCCGTCGGGCACGTACACCTCCACGTACCCGTCCAGGCGCTCACGCGCGGTCCCGGGCCGGGCGAGCAGCGCGCCGCGCTCGGCGCCGAGCCGGCCCTCGCTCCACTCCAGGGTCTGCAGCAGCAGCTCGTCCTTGGTGCGGAAGTAGTAGAGCAGGTGCCCGCTGCTCATCCCGACCTGCCGCCCGAGGCCGGCCATGGTCAGCCCGTCGAGTCCGCGCTCGGCGATGGTGTCCATGGCGGCGGCGAGGACGTCCTCGCGGGGCGGCGCGGCCTGGTTGCGCCGGCGGGGATGGGTGGGCTGGTTGCTGCTCTGACTCACTCGTACGTTCTACAGGATGCCGCCGTCGGGCCCACGCCCGAAGGCGGCGGCGAGCACGTCGGCGAGGTCGGCCTCGGGCACGGTACGGCGCAGCTCGGCGAGCACGGGAGGCAGGTCCTCGTCGGCGATCACGCCGAGATGCTCCTCGCGCAGCCCCCGGATCACCTCGACGATCCCGGGCCGCAGCTCCATCCAGGACCGTGAGGTGCGGATCTCCTGCTCCACGTGGTCCAGGAACCAGCGCATGACCGCGTACGGGATGTGCCGGTGCCCCGTCTGCGGGTCGAAGCACACGGTGGGCTCCCGGGCGGGGTCCTCGTCGGGCACGATCGCCGTCACGAGGGTGCGCCCGCCGTCGGTCATGTCGTCGAGCTCCACGTACCACGCGTCGTCGGGGACGGCGTAGAGGATCGTGAGCCTGTAGTCCGACCCGTCGTGGAGGATGCGCGGCATGGGGGCGCCTTCCCGTTGCGCGGGAGAGGGATCAAGGGGGCGGGGCGGCCGGATTCGAACCGGCGTCCTCCGAGATGATGTCGCGGCGCACTACCTCTGTGCTACGACCCCGCCTTGACGATCATCCTACGGAACGGCCGCCGCCCTGGGCCAGCGGATATCCTCAGGGCCGGGGGCGGCGGCCGCCGGGTCTCACACCGCCGGCTGCTGCTGGGTGATGCAGTGGATGCCGCCGCCGCCCGCGAAGATCGTGCGGGCGTCCACCAGGACCACCTCGCGCTCCGGGAAGAGACGGCGGAAGATCTCCGCGGCGACCTCGTCGTGCGGGTCGTCGAAGGCGCACAGGACCACGCCGCCGTTGCAGAGGTAGTGGTTGATGTACGAGTAGTCGACCCAGTCGCCCTCCTCGTCCTTCAGGACGGTGGGAGCCGGGATCTCGATGACCTCCAGGGGGCGGCCCTGCGCGTCGGTCTGGCCGCGGAGGAGGTTGACGTAGAGGCGCGAGCGCTCGAAGTCGGGGTGGGCCGGGTTCTGCTGGCTGTGGACCAGGACGGTGCCGGGGCGGGCGAAGGCGGCGACGATGTCGACGTGGCCCTGGGTGCCGAAGAGGCCGTAGTCGCCGGCCAGGCCGTGCGGGAGCCAGATCGCCTTGGTGGTGCCGAGCTTGGCGTGGATCTCGGCCTCGACCTGGGGGCGGGTCCACTGGGGGTTGCGGCCGGAGCCGAGCTGGACGGTGTCGGTCAGCAGGACCGTGCCCTCGCCGTCGACGTGGATGGCACCGCCCTCGTTCACGAGCTCGCTGCTCAGTACGGGCACGCCGGCCGTGTCGGCGACATGGCGGGCGATCTTGGAGTCGTGCTCCCAGCGGGCCCAGTCCTGGCCGCCCCAGCCGTTGAACACCCAGTCCACGGCGGCGAGCCGGCCGTCCTCGTCCTTCACGAAGGTCGGCCCGATGTCACGCATCCAGGCGTCGTCGAGCTCGCGCTCGACCAGGTCGGCGTCCGGGCCGAGCTCGGCGCGCGCCGACTCCACGTCGCCGGGGGCGACCACCATCGTCACCGGCTCGAAGCGGCGTACCGCCCGGGCCACCGACGCCCACGCGGCGCGCGCCTGGGACAGCTCCTCCTCGTTGGTGAAGGTGGGGTTGGCGCTGGGCCAGGCCATCCAGGTGCGCTCGTGCGGGGTCCACTCGGCGGGCATACGGAAGGTCATCACAGGGTCCTAGGGAAGATCAGAGGAAGTAGAGGCGGTTGAGGGAGACGGACTCGGCCGCCTCGGAGCGGATCGGCGAGCCGTCCAGCGAGACGAGGCCGGTGTGGCCGTCGACCTGGACGTCTCCGATCCGGGAGTTGAACAGCAGGTCCGCGGGGCCGATGCCGCGCGTACCGCGCACGGCGACGCGACGGCGGCGGGTCGGCAGCTTGTCGGAGCCGAGGTCGACGGCGGCCCGGGCGACGAAGGCGACGGAGATGTCCGCCGGAGTCGCTCCGTGGGCCCCGAACAGCGGTCCGAGGACGAGCGGCTGGCAGGTGTCGGTGGCCGCGTTCGGATCGCCCACGACGCCCCACGCGGGGAAGCCGGACTTCAGCACCATCTGGGGCTTGGCGCCGAAGAACTCGGGGCGCCACAGCACGATGTCGGCCATCTTGCCGGCCTCGATGGAGCCGATCTCGTGGGCGAGGCCGTGGGCGATCGCCGGGTTGATGGTCAGCTTGGCCATGTAGCGCAGGACGCGGGCGTTGTCGTCGTGCGCGCCGTCGCCCTCCATCGGGCCGAGCTCGGCCTTCATCTTCCCGGCCATCGCGAAGGTGCGGCGCACCGTCTCCCCCGCCCGGCCCATGCCCTGGGCGTCGGAGGAGGTGATGCCGATGGCGCCGAGGTCGTGCAGGACGTCCTCCGCGCCCATCGTCCCGGCCCTGATCCGGTCGCGCGCCATCGCGGCGTCGCCCGGCAGGTCCGTCTTCAGGTCGTGGACGGAGACGATCATCCCGTAGTGCTCGGCGACCGCGTCACGGCCGAAGGGCAGGGTGGGATTGGTGGAGGAGCCGATGACGTTCGGCACGCCCGCCATCTTCAGCACGTTGGGTACGTGCCCGCCGCCGCAGCCCTCGATGTGGAAGGCGTGGATCGTACGGCCGTCGAGGACCCGCAGGGTGTCCTCCACCGACAGGCACTCGTTGAGGCCGTCACTGTGCAGGGCGACCTGCACGTCGTGCTCCTCGGCGACCCGCAGGGCCGTGTCCAGGGCACGGGTGTGGGCGCCCATGTCCTCGTGGACCTTGAAACCCGACGCCCCGCCCTCGGCGAGCGCCTCCACCAGCGGCGCCGGGTCCGAGGACGAACCCCGGCCGAGGAAGCCGATGTTGACGGGCCAGGCGTCGAAGGCGTTGAAGGCGTGCTTCAGGGCCCATGGCGAGTTGACGCCAACCCCCCAGACAGGACCGAACTCCTGTCCGATGATGGTGGTGACACCCGAGGCGAGGGAGGCCTCCATGATGCGCGGGGACAGCAGGTGGACGTGGGTGTCCACGGCGCCGGCGGTGGCGATGAGCCCTTCGCCGGAGACGATCGAGGTGCCGGTGCCGACGACGACGTCGACCCCGTCGAGCGTGTCCGGGTTGCCGGCCCGGCCGATCGCGTGGATCCGGCCCTCGCGAATACCGATGGACACCTTGCGGATGCCCTGAACGGCGTCGATCACGAGGACGTTGCTGATCACCACGTCGCAGGTCTCGCGGACGGCCGCGGCCTTGAGGTGGAGTCCGTCGCGGGCGGTCTTGCCGAAGCCGGCGAGGAACTCGTCGCCGGGCTTCTGGGAGTCGGACTCGACGCGTACGACGAGGCCCGAGTCGCCCAGGACGACCCGGTCGCCGGCGCGGGGGCCGTGTACGGAGGCGTACTCATAGGGGTCCATCACTCGCCCTCCTTCGGGCTGTCGACGCCGAGATAACCGCAGGCCGCGGCCCTGCGCAGGGCTTCCTCCCGCGCCCCGGGGGCGTCCAGCGGGCCGTCGACCAGGCCCGCGAAGCCGATGGCGACGCGGGCGCCGCCGATGGGCAGGAGGCCGACCTCGGCCTCGGCGCCCGGGTCGAAGCGGAAGGAGGCGCCGGCCGGGATGGCGAGGCGCATGCCGTAGGCGGCGGCGCGGTCGAAGGCGAGGCGCGGGTTGGCCTCGAAGAAGTGGAAGTGCGAGGTCACGCTGACCGGGACCGTGGCCGTGTTGCGGACCCTGAGCACGAGGGCCGGTTCGGCCTCCTCGTGCAGGGGCCCGGGGAGCAACGCTCCGGGCGCTCCCTCACCCAGGTTGCCCCCGCCGATGGGGTCGGTGACGACGGCCAGCCGGGAGCCGTCGTCGAAGACGGCCTCGACGTGGACCTCGGTGACGACGTCGGCGACGCCCGGCAGGACGTCGTCGGGGCCGAGGACGGAGCGGGCGGCCCCGATCGCCTCGGCGAGTCGCTTGCCGTCGCGGGCCGCCTCGCAGACGGTGTCCGCGATGAGCGCGGTCGCCTCGGGCACATTGAGCCGCAGGCCCCGGGCCCGGCGGGCGCGGGCGAGCTCGGCGGCGCCGAAGAGCAGCAGCCGGTCGCGTTCCGTGGGGGTCAGTCGCACGTCCCAAACACCTCCTGTTTGAGTGCCACTCTAAATGCTCGGACCCTGCCGTCCAAGCATTGACGGCGTGGACATCCATGGGTCACATTGAGCGTCACTCTAAATCTGCCCCCACGCCGTCCCCCCGGGAGTCCCCATGGCGATAGAACAGCGCGGAGTCGACACCATCCCCGAGGTCGAACGCACCAGCGGTCCTCGCGACCTCCTCTCGATCCTGCTCGGCTCCAACCTCTGCCTCGGCGTCATCGTCTTCGGCTGGCTGCCGGTCTCCTTCGGTCTGGGCCTGTGGGCCTCGGTGACCTCCGTCGTCGCCGGCACGCTCGTCGGCGTCGCCGTCACCGCCCCGCTCGCGCTCGTCTCGCTGCGCACCGCCACCAACCTCTCGACCTCCTCCGGCGCCTTCTTCGGCGTACGCGGCCGGCTGGTCGGCTCGGTGGTGGGGCTGCTGCTCTCGCTCGGGTACACCGCGCTGACCCTGTGGATCGGCGGCGACGTGATGGTCGGCACCCTGGAGCGCCTGGTCGGCCTGCCCACCGGCGGCGCCGCGCACGCCGTCGTGTACGCGCTGCTCGCCGCCGGCACGGTGGTCGCCGCGGTCTTCGGCTACCGGCTGCTGCTCAAGCTGAGCAAGGTCCTGGCGATCGGCATGACCCTGCTGCTCGTGCTCGGACTCGTCGCGTACGCGGGTGACTTCACCACCGCCGCGGTGCCGGACACCCCGTATCTGCTCGGCTCGTTCTGGCCGACCTGGCTGCTGTCCGCGGTCGCGGCCGGACTCAGCGGGCCGGTCGCCTTCATCACCCTGCTCGGCGACTACACCCGCTACATCTCGCCCGCCCGCCACAGCGCCAAGTCGGTCTGGCGCGCCACCTGTCTGGGCCTCGTCGCCGGCCTGCTGGTCCCCCAGCTCTTCGGCACGTTCACGGCCCTGGCGGCCCGCGGCGGCCTGGAATACGCCGGACCGCTCGTCGCCGCCTCGCCCGCCTGGTACCTGGTCCCGCTGCTGCTCGCGGCGACGGCCGGCTCGGTCGGCAACGCCGGTCTGATGCTCTACTCGATGGGCCTCGACCTGGACGCGATCCTGCCGAAGGCGACCCGAGCCCGGGCCACCCTCGTCGTGGCGGCGGTGGCCACCGCCTTCGTCTTCCTCGGCCACTTCGCCTCGGACGCCCAGACCGCGATGACCTCCTTCGTGCTGCTGCTCACCGCGATCGGCACCCCGTGGGCGGTCATCACCCTGATCGGACACCTCCGCTGCCGCGGCAGGTACGACGCGGAGGCGCTGCAGGTCTACAACCGGCGCTCGCGCGGCGGGATCTACTGGTTCTCCGCCGGCTGGCACCCGCGCGCCACCTTCTCCTGGGCGGTCGGCGCGGCCGTCGGTCTGTCCGCGGTGTCGACCCCGCTCTACGAGGGGCCGCTCCTCGCGCTGACCGGCGGCATCGACTGCAGCTTCGTGCTCTCGGGGATCGTGGGCGGCGCGCTGTACGCCGTACTGACGCCGGGCCGCGCCGCGGCGGTGGACACCGACACGGACCCGGACACGGAAGCGCCCGGGACGGTGACCGTCCCGGGCGCCCTGGTGGACTGAGAGTCCCGCTGGGGGCTACTTGCCCAGCTCGTGCATCCAGCCGTGGACGTCCTCGGCCTTGCCGGTCTGGATGGCGAGCAGCGCGTCGCGCAGCTTCATCGTGACCTCGCCCGGCTGACCGCCCGACTGCTGCCACTCGCCCCGCTCGGCCTTCACGGTGCCGACCGGGGTGATGACGGCGGCGGTGCCGCACGCGAAGACCTCGGTCAGCGAACCGTTACGGCTGTCCTCGTACCACTGGTCGATGGAGACCCGGCCCTCCTCGGCCTCGTAACCGAGGTCCGCGGCGAGCTTCAGGAGCGAGTCACGGGTGATGCCGGCGAGCAGCGAGCCGGTGAGCGTCGGGGTGACGATCTTGTTTCCGTACACGAAGTACAGGTTCATGCCGCCCAGTTCCTCGACCCACTTGTGCTCGACGGCGTCGAGGTAGGCGACCTGGTCGCAGCCCTTCTCCGCCGCCTCGGCCTGCGCGAGCAGGGAGGCCGCGTAGTTGCCGCCGGTCTTGGCGTCGCCCATGCCGCCGGGGACGGCGCGGACGCGGTTCTCGGAGAGCCAGATCGAGACGGGCTTCACGCCGCCGGGGAAGTACGGGCCGGCCGGCGAGGCGATGACGACGAACAGGTACTCGTTGGCCGGGCGGACGCCGAGGCCGATCTCCGTCGCGATCATGAACGGGCGCAGGTACAGCGAGGCCTCGCCGCCGTGCTCCGGGACCCACGCCTTGTCCTGCTGGACCAGCACGTCACACGCCTCGACGAAGGTCTCGACCGGCAGCTCCGGCATCGCCAGGCGGTGCGCCGACGCCTGGAAGCGGCGGGCGTTGGCATCGGGGCGGAAGGTGGCGACCGAGCCGTCGGGGCGGCGGTAGGCCTTCAGGCCCTCGAAGATCTCCTGGGCGTAGTGCAGGACGTTGGTGGCCGGGTCGAGCGAGAGCGGGCCGTACGGCACGAGCTGACCGTCGTGCCAGCCGCGGCCCTCGGTCCAGCGGATGGTGACCATGTGGTCGGTGAAGTGGCGGCCGAATCCCGGGTTGGCCAGGATCGCCTCGCGCTCCGCGTCGGACAGCGGGCTGGAGGAGGGCTTGAGCTCGATGGTGGGCGTCGTCATGAGTGCTTGTCCTTCACCGGTTGTGTGTGTCGGACCGCGCTCACGCCGCTACGCAGGTGCTGCTAGGACGTCCGAGCTTTCCCGCATGCCGCGGCCCCACGTTCGATTATCGCTCGTGGGAGCCGGTGCACGGAAACGGTGTGTACGCGGTCCAGGGTTCGATGGTGGCACCCTGCGACCGCATAGGTACAGCCGCCGGGTGCGGAGGGCGACCCGGCGGCTGTGGTGGAGAGGTTCCGCGGCGGGTCAGCTCGCTACTCGTACCGCGAGCGCGTCGCCGATTTGGGCCGTCGTGCGGACCGCGTCGCCGCGCTCCGTGAGGTCCGCCGCGACGGCGTCCTCGATACGGGCGGCCTCGGCCTCGTAACCGAGGTGGCGCAGCAGCAGGGCCACGGAGAGCACGGTGGCCGTCGGGTCGGCCTTGCCCTGGCCCGCGATGTCCGGCG
The DNA here is from genome assembly GCF_044541845.1 of Streptomyces sp. NPDC085481. Classification (NCBI taxonomy): domain Bacteria; kingdom Bacillati; phylum Actinomycetota; class Actinomycetes; order Kitasatosporales; family Streptomycetaceae; genus Streptomyces; species Streptomyces sp. NPDC085481. The sequence goes on along the minus strand of NZ_JBITTJ010000010.1, from coordinate 247,409 downwards.
CCGAGCCGTGGACCGGCTCGAACATGGACGGGAACTCGCCGCTCGGGTTGATGTTGCCGGAGGCGGCGACGCCGATGCCGCCGGAGACGGCCGCGGCGAGGTCGGTGATGATGTCGCCGAAGAGGTTGTCGGTGACGATCACGTCGAATCGGGCCGGGTCGGTGACGAGGAAGATCGTCGCGGCGTCGACGTGCAGGTAGTCCGTGGTCACCTCGGGGAACTCGGCGGCGACCTTGGCGAAGATGTTCGTCCAGAGGTGACCCGCGAAGGTGAGCACGTTGTTCTTGTGAACGAGCGTCAGCTTCTTGCGGGAGCGGGCCTGGGCGCGGGCGAAGGCGTCCCGGACCACGCGCTCGACACCGAACGCCGTGTTGACCGAGACCTCGGTGGCGACCTCGTGCTCGGTGCCCTTGCGGATGGTGCCGCCGTTGCCGGTGTACGGGCCCTCGGTGCCCTCGCGGACGACGACGAAGTCGATCGCGGGCTGGCCGGCGAGCGGGGTCGCGACGCCGGGGAGCAGCTTCGAGGGGCGCAGGTTGACGTGGTGGTCGAAGGCGAAGCGGAGCTTCAGCAGGAAACCGCGCTCCAGGACTCCGGACGGCACCGACGGGTCGCCGATCGCGCCGAGCAGGATCGCGTCGTGCTGCTTGAGCGCGTCGAGGTCGGCGTCGGTGAGGGTCTCACCGGTCGCGTGGTAGCGCGTGGCGCCGAAGTCGTACTCCTTGGTCTCCAGCTTCACATCCTGAGGAAGGACGGCCGCGAGGACCTTGAGGCCCTCGGCCACGACCTCCTGGCCGATGCCGTCGCCGGGGATGACTGCGAGATTGATGCTGTGAGACATGTCGGCACCCTACTCTTCGTCCCATCGTCTGACACGTGGCGTCCAGGATGCGGACGATCCTCCTGATCGCGCGAACCGGTCGCACGTAGGCGCGCCGTGCGGTGGCGCGCCTGCGGGCTCCGACGGGCCGGCGGGTCGGCGACCGGTCGGTGAGTCGGCGCGTCGGGGACGGGTCCGCGGGTCCGCGACCGGTCAGTGACCGGTGGAGCCGCCGTTGTCACGACGGTCGAGGGCGCGCTGGAGGGCGGCGGCGGCGTTCTTGCGGGCGTCGTCGCTGGGGCGGACGGCGGAGTGGCGGACACGACGGGAGGTCTGAGCGGCCATGAGGGATCGACTCCTTGAGATCAGCGTGATCGAAGGCGCCGGAAGGGGCGGGGAGCGCCGCCGCAGGGGTTGCCTGCTCAGGGGCGTCGCGCTCTCGACCGCCGTTCGCTCGATGGAGCGGGACGTTCGGCTTCTACAAAGCTAGGACAGAAGGCCGCATCTGTCTCCACAATTACTCGGACTTCCTACTATCTGAGACGGCACCCTCCCTGAGCTCCCGGATCAGGGCCCGTACGGCACGGGATCGTCCCAGCTCAGGGGTGGTGACGTAGCCGACCGAGCGGGTCGGCCGATCCGCTCCGAGATCGCTGATCTCCACCGAGGCCGGTGCTCCGATCAGGGAGAGTTCCGGCATCACGGCCATGCCGAATCCACTGCTCACCATCGAGAGCACCGCTCCGTCGTCCTCCGCCTCCACGGTCGCCGCCGGCAGCCACTCCTGTGCGGTCCACCACTCCCGGGTGTACGAGGTGCAGTTCTCCGCCCAGTCGACCAACGGCAGCGAGCGCGGCGCCGGATGCCCGGCCGGGTGGACCAGCGCGTACCCCTCCTCCACGAGGACGCCGCCGACCAGCTCGGGCGGCACGGGAGAGGTGGTCCCGATGGTCGCGATGCCGATGTCGGCGCGCCCGTCGAGGACTTCGCCCGCGGTGCCGCGCCCCACCTCCCGTACGATCCGCACCTCGGGCACGACCTCCGGGTGCCGGGCCGTGAGCCGCTCCAGGGCGCGGGGCAGCAGATGCAGGGCGGCACTGCGGAAGGCGGCGATCCGCAGCGGCCCCGCGACAGTCCCGCCCACGACGGCCCCGCCGGCGGCGGCGCCCCTCACCTCCGCGCCCATGACCTCCAGCAGCCGCAGCACCCGCCGGGCGTGCCCGAGAGCCACCTCCCCCGCCGCCGTGGGCACGGCCCCCTTGCGCCCCCGGTCGAACAGGACGGCCCCCAGCTTGCGCTCACTGGCGCGTACGGAGTGGGAGACGGCCGACTGCGTCATGCCGAGCGCCGTCGCGGCGGCGGAGAAGCCGCGCTCGCGCCCGACGGCGAGCAGGATGCGCAGTTCATGCGGCGCGAGGTCGGTCACGACGGCTCTCACCTCGGAGTATGAGGAACGTTCATGGATCGGGCGGATCCATCGACGCACCCTACTGCCCGGCGGCGCCGTTCCTTCCTACGGTCTGCGACATGACCAACGAGACCGTGATCACCGTCCAGCAGACCGCCCGCCCGAGCGGCTTCCCCGCCCCCGCCCAGTTCGCCTTCGTCGAGTCCCGCCTCCCCGCGCCCGGGCCCGGCACCGCCCTGGTCGAGAACCTCGTCTGGTCCGTGGACCCGTACCACCGCGAGGCGATGGACGACGACTCCCTGTGGACCCTGAACGCGCCCATGGAGGGCCGCACGCTCGGCCGGGTCCTCGACTCCCGCGACCCGGCGCTGCGCGCCGGCGACCTGGTCCTGCACCGCGCCGGCTGGCGCACCCATGCCCTGGTCACCCGGTCCGAGGTCCGCCCGGTGCCGGACCTCGGACCGGGGGTCCCGCTCACCGCGCACCTGAGCGTCCTGGGCGGCACGGGGCTCTCGGCGTACGTGGGGCTGACCCGGATCGCCCGGCTCCAGCCGGGCGAGGACCTGTTCGTGTCGGCGGCGGCCGGCGGGGTCGGCACGGCGGCCGGCCGCTTCGCCCGGCTGCTCGGGGCCGGACGCCTGGTCGGCAGCGCGGGCTCGGCCCGGAAGGTCGTCCACCTCACCGAACGGCTCGGCTTCGACGCGGCCTTCGACTACCACGACGGCCCGGTCGCCGAGCTCCTCGCCGAGGCCGCGCCGGACGGCCTGGACGCCGCCCTCGACGGCGTGGGCGGCGACCACCTGGAGGCCGCGATCGCCTCGCTGCGCGCGCACGGCCGGATCGCGTGGGTCGGCGCGGTCGCGCAGTACCACTCGCTCGCCACTCCCCCGCCCGCCCCGCGCAACCTCTTCGACCTGGTGGCGAAGAGCATCCGCCTGGAAGGCTTTCTGGTCCGCGACCACATGGACGCGCAGGAGGAGCTCTACGACTTCGCGGTGCCCCATCTGCGCAGCGGGCGGCTCCCGCTGGACACGACGGTGGTGGCGGGCTTCGAGGGGATCGTGACGGCCTTCCTGGGGATGCTGCGCGGCGAGAACACCGGGAAGATGCTGGTCGCCCGGGAAGACGTGACTGGCGCGACAGTCGTGACTGGCGCGACAGGCATGACTGGCGCGGCAGGCATGGCTGGCGCGGCAGACGTGGCAGGCATGGCAAGCGCGTCCGCTACCTAGATTGCATTCCTACCTAGGTAGTGATGGAATGCCGCCATGGCCGCAGACCGCAGATCCAGCTGGCTCAAGGGAGTCCTCGACCTGCTCGTCCTCTCCTGCCTGACCGACGGCGAGAGTTACGGGTACGAGATCGCCAAGGCACTCGCCGGGGCGGGCCTCGGCGAGATCAAGGGCGGGACGCTGTATCCCGTACTGAACCGCCTGGAGGAGGCGGGCCTCGTGGAAGCCGAGTTCCGGGCCGCCGAGCGCGGCCCCGGGCGGCGCTACTACCGGCTCACCGACGAGGGCCTGACCCATCTCGCGGCCGAGACCGAGGCCTGGACGGAGTTCCACCGGGCCGTGGGGAACAAACTGCACGCAGGGGGAAGCGCACGATGACCACGGACTCCTACTTCGCCGGACTGGGCAGCGCACTGCGCTCCGCGGGGATTCCCGAGGAGCAGATCACCCGGACCGTCGAGGAACTGCGCGGTCACCTCGCGGAGTCGGGGGCGGCGCCGGAGGAGGAGTTCGGCCCCGTCGCACAGTTCGCGGCCTCGCTCGGCGGACTCGCCCCCACCCCCGGGGAGCCGGGCTCCGAGGCGGAGCGATGGACCTGGACCGCGGACCTCTTCAACGACCGGCGGATGCTGGCCGTCCACGGCGACCAGGGCTGGGAGGTGGAGTCCCTGGACGCGCTCGGGCGCTTCGTCTGCCGCCGGTCGCCCGGAGCGGCGCTCGCCTGGGAGTACCGGCGCGAGGTGATCAGCGGCCGGCGCCGGGCCAAGGTGCTCGACGAACTGGACCCCGAGGGCTGGGAGCTGTGCGGCGAGTGGCTGGTGTACGGCTACTTCAAGCGCCCGAAGGCCGCGACCGCCGGCCCGGCGGGCGCGCTGCCCTCGGTCCCGGCGACGCCCGGGAAGTGGCTGTTCCTGAGCCGGCGGGGCAAGGCGCTGATCGGCGTCTGGCTGATCGTCGTCGTCGGCGGATACCTGGCGCTCGGGATGCCGGGGGCTGCGGCCCTGCTCGCCCTGGGCGGGGCGCTGTCGGCCGTCTGGACGTCGAAGCTGGAGACGGCGGAGAACAAGGCGGCGGCCGGCAAGGGCGACTGACGGGACGTCACATGACGTCGCCGTCACGCCAGTCGAAGACGAGCGGGTCGGCGGGGTCCGGGAGTCGCCGCCCGGCGGCCGAGCGGACGTAGGTGGAGTCCTCTTCCTCGGGAAGGCGCACGATCCCACCGGGGCTCAGCGTCTCCACGCGCCCCGCCCAGAGCCGCCAGCCCCGGCCGCGGTAGAGCGCGGCACCGTCGGGCGAGGCCGACAGCGCACCGAAGGCGTACGCACCGTCGATGACGCGCTCCAGCTCCCCCATGACCCGCCCGCCGAGCCCCTGCCGCCGCAGATCGGGCCGGACGCCGACCCCTTCGACGTACCCCACGCGGTACGAGCGGCCGCGATGCAGGACACGCCGCATGACGACGCTGCCGTGGGCGGCGACGCCCCGCTCGTCCTCCAGCCAGGCGTGGACGCCGCCGAGGGCGTGGTCCCAGTCCTCGCCCGAGAAGCCGCCCCCGAAGGCGGCGTCGAGCATCTCGCGCACGGCGCGGAGCCGGTCGGGGCCGAGTTCATGGGTGGGGGCGGTCCGAATGATCACGCCCTCCAGTCTCCCCCATCCACTCACCTAACCTGTCAATGCACCTTGACAGGTTACAGAGCGCACGATTGACTCTTCTCATAACCACTGATTCTCACTTGAGGGGTTAGAGAGATGCCCGTGCTGCCGATCCACCACCGCACCGTCACCGTCCGCGGCCACGAGATCTTCTACCGGGAGGCCGGCCCCGCCGACGCCCCGGTGCTGCTCCTGCTGCACGGCTTCCCCACCAGCTCGCACATGTTCCGCGACCTCATCCCGCGGCTCGCCGACAGATACCGCCTGATCGCCCCCGACCACCTCGGCTTCGGTCGCAGCGCGGCTCCCGACGCCGCCGCCTTCGCCTACACCTTCACCGAACTGGCCGCCCTCACCGGCGAGTTCACCGAGGCGCTCAGCCTCGACCGGTTCGCCCTCTACATCCAGGACTACGGCGCCCCCATCGGCCTGCGCCTCGCCCTCGCCCACCCCGAGCGCGTGACCGCGATCATCAGCCAGAACGGCAACGCCTACGAGGAGGGCCTCGGCGACGAGGCCTGGGCCCCCGTCCGCGCCCTGATCGCCGGGCGCACCCCGGAGACCGAGGCCCCGGTCCGCGCGATCCGCTCCCTCGACGGCATCCGCTGGCAGTACGAGACGGGCGTCCCCGCCGAGTACCGCGACCTCCTCAGCCCAGACGCCTGGCACCACGACGCCGCCCTGATGGCCCGCGAGGGCCAGGACGAGATCCAGCTGGGCCTGATGGCCGACTACGGCACCAACTTCGCCCTCTACCCCGCCTTCCAGGAGTACTTCCGCACCTCCCGCGTCCCCCTCCTCGCCGTCTGGGGCGAGGGGGACCAGGTCTTCGTCCCCGCCGGCGCCGAGGCCTTCCGCCGCGACCTCCCGGACGCGGAGATCCACCTCCTGCCCACCGGCCACTTCGCCCTGGAGACCCACGCACCGCGGATCGCCGAGCTGATCGGCGACTTCCTGAAGCGGCGGGTCCCCGTCAGGCCGTAGCGCTCTCCAGCTGACGGGCCACCCGCTCCACCCAGGCGGTGAACTCGTCCCGGGAGGGCGCCTCGCCCCCGCACAGGGCGGTCACCTGCGCGTCCGTGAGCCTCTCCGGCCCCGCGGCGGTCAGCAGCCGGTGCAGCTCCTGCATCACCGACGTCATCCGCTGCGCGTCGGGGTGGTCGATCGCGTCGACCCCGTGCCCGGGGCCGAGGGTCGTCGAACCAGGCATGGCACTACCTCCTCGCAGATCCGCCCCTCCCCAGCAGCGTAAGCCCGCCCCACGGAAACCGCTCGAACACATGCCGGATTCGCTGTGTAGGCTCGTCGATCAAGACGTCCATGACTACGGGGGTGGATATGGCGTTCGACGACGAGTGGTCGCGGATCAAGGCCGACACATCGGCCATGCGGCTCAACCAGCTTGACGGAGGCGGAGGTCCCGGGGGCGACGGCACGGGTGTGCCGCACCTGAAGACCGCGCCGGCCGAGAAGAAGGCGGCGGCCAAGGCCATCGCGGACATCCTGGAACCGGAGACCAGAACAGCCGGGGACCTCGCCGACGCGTCGACCACGACGGCCAGGTCGGAGTTCACGGGCTGGCAGACGGCGTCCGGCCTGAAGACCGTCGAGGAGACCTGGTCCGGCCAGGTGAAGATGCTGCTCGGCCGGCTCGCCGGCGAGAAGACCGCACTGAGCGGCTCCGGATTCTCCTTCCAGTCCCAGGAGTTGGCGACCCGTGACGGGTTCCGCCCGATGGCTCCCGGCCCGAAGGAGTAGGACGACCGTGCTCACGTACCACGAGGTCATGACCACGGACCTCGGCAAGCTCACCACCGCGGCCACCGCATGGGACGGCATGGCGGACAAGTTCGAGACGCTGGAGTCGACCTACGAGAAGAAGGTCCAGTCGACCACCACGAGCGGCATCTGGCTCGGCCAGGCCCAGCAGGTGGCCGCCCCGAACTTCGCCGTCACCCGCAACGAGTACGACAGCGCGCAGATCCAGGCGCGGACGGTCGCGATGCTGTTGCGCGAGGCGGCCGTCCTCTTCAGCGAGCTGAGGGGCAAGGTGAAGGACGCGGTCACCGAGGCCGTGGCGGCGGGCATGAAGGTCAGCGAGGGCGGCATCGCCTCGTACGACTTCTCCAAGGCCGACCCGCAGGAGGCCCGCGCGATCCGCCACGACCCGGACCTCCCCGAGGTGGAGCGCTCCTGGACCCGGCGGATCCAGCAGGCGGTGGACGCGTTCGACGAGGCGGACAACGGGGTCAAGCTCGCCCTCGTCGACGCGGTGACGGACACGAACTTCCAGGACGGCACCTTCGGCGGCTTCAACGGCAGCCGCCCGTACTCCTCCCTCAAGGAGGCGGCCGCGGCCGAGAACATGCCCAAGGACCGGTCCAAGGTCCCGGAGTGGTGGAGCAGGCTCGACCCGGTGACGCGGGCCATCCTCCTGGAGGAGCGCGGCGACGAACTGCGCAAGGCAGGCGTCCTCGACGTCTTCCACTACACGTGGTCCAAGCCCGACGAGGGCGCAGGCGCGTTCGACGTGGAGGACCCCACGGCACGCGACTACTGGATCCTGGCCCAGGCGAAGCTGCTGGAAGGCGGCGGCGACGCCGTCGGCCAGAACGGCGCCAGCCGCAACATGTCGCACTACCTGAGCGCCACGGGAAAGCCGCTCACCGTGGACGTGGACCGCTTCCTGCACGACGAACCGCAGCTCGGCAACTCCATCAGGACCAACCATCTGGAGCTCAACCAGCAGGCCTGGCGGCAGCAGGCACTCGAGGCCTACCAGCAGTCCGGCGGCAAGCCCGTGGCGATCCCGGTGGAGAGCCGGGCCATCGGGCAGCAGCTGAAGGAGGGCACCGAGTGGTACCACGCCATCAACGGACACCAGCAGAACGTCTCCGGCGTGGTGACCGTGACCCCGGGCGACGACGGCAAGCCCAAGGTGGCCCTCGATTACCAGGTCAACGTCTGGGACCGCTACAACTGGGACAACGGCAAGGGGATCGACCTCGGCCCCGTGCACATCCCGGACACCGACATGCAACGCCTGCACAAGACGGGCCTCGCCCAGGAGTTCGACATGCGGGGGTCCAGCTCGGTCCGCCACCAGGACCTGACCGTCCTCCCGTCCTCGACCCCGGTGCCCGACACCGACCCGGGCCGGGACGGCACCCGCAAGGACCCGGACCGCACCAGGGAGGCGAACCGATGACGTGGCCTGCCCGTTCCCGGCGGACGGTCCTCGCGGCGACCCTCGCCGCCGTGCTGCTCACCGGCTCCGGCTGCTCGTCCGGGGCGGACGAGCACCGCGGGCCGGAGTGGAAGAAGGGCGCCGGAGCGCCCGAGACGGCGGCCTACATGAAGGTCGGCGTGCCCGCGGGGGCCACCGAGGTGAAGGGAGCGGTGAAGCTCGTCCCCCAGGACGCGGTCCAGCTGCTGACCTTCGTCACCACGCCGAAGGAGGCCGAGGCTCTCGGCCGGCAGTTCGAGGGGCAGGGTCCACTGATCGTGCGGCCCGCGCAGAGCGCGCCGCCGGCGACCGACCCGGCCTTCGCCCACCTCGGGACCCCCGAACCGGAATCCCTCGCCGGTCTGCGCTGGGCCGGCGTCTGCCCGCCCTGCCTCAAGGACCAGCGACGCAAGCACATGCAGTGGATCGAGATCTACCTCCAGGAGCTGGACGCCGGCCGGACCCGGGTCTATCTGCGCGCCTGGTGAGCCGGCCGGTCCCGGCATGAGAACCGCCCCCGTCCTCAGTTGGGGGACCGAGGAGGGGGGCGGTGATCAGGGGCCTCTGCGAGGCGGGGGCGTCAGCCCATGTGCGGGTAGCCGTACTCGGTCGGCGGGACCAGCGTCTCCTTGATGGCGCGGGTCAGCGTCCAGCGCATCAGGTTCTGCGGGGCGCCGGCCTTGTCGTTGGTGCCGGAGGCACGGCCGCCACCGAAGGGCTGCTGGCCGACGACGGCGCCGGTCGACTTGTCGTTGATGTAGAAGTTGCCCGCGGCGAAGCGGAGCTTCTCCATCGCGTCGGCCGCGGCCGCCCGGTCACCGGCGATGATCGAGCCGGTCAGCGCGTACGCCGACACCGACTCCATCTGCGCCAGCATCTCCTCGTACTTGTCGTCCTCGTAGACGTGGATCGCGAGGATCGGGCCGAAGTACTCGGTCGTGAAGACCTCGTTCTCCGGGTCGGTGCACTCGATGACGGTCGGGCGGACGAAGTAGCCCTCGGAGTCGTCGTACGTGCCGCCGGCGACGATCGTGCAGGTCTCGTCGGCCTTCGCGCGGTCGATGGCGGCCTTGTTCTTGGCGAAGGAGCGGTCGTCGATGACGGCGCCGATGAAGTTCGACAGGTCGGTGACGTCACCCATCTTGATGCCGTCGACCTCGGCCGCGAACTCCTCCTTGAAGCCGTCGTTCCAGATCGAGGCCGGGACGTACGCACGCGAGGACGCGGAGCACTTCTGGCCCTGGAACTCGAAGGAGCCGCGGGTCAGCGCGGTCTTCAGGACGGCGCGGTCGGCGCTCGGGTGGGCGACGACGAAGTCCTTGCCACCGGTCTCGCCGACGATCCGCGGGTAGGAGCGGTACGACTCGATGTTGTTGCCGACCGTCTTCCACAGGTGCTGGAAGGTCTTGGTCGAGCCGGTGAAGTGGATGCCGGCCAGGTCGCGGTGGTTCAGGGCCACCTCGGAGACGGCGATGCCGTCGCCGGTCACCAGGTTGATGACGCCCTTCGGCAGGCCGGCCTCCTCCAGGAGCTCCATGAGGAGCACCGCGGAGTGGGTCTGGGTGGGGGACGGCTTCCAGACCACCACGTTGCCCATGAGGGCGGGGGCGGTGGGCAGGTTGCCCGCGATGGCCGTGAAGTTGAACGGCGTGATCGCGTAGACGAAGCCCTCGAGCGGGCGGTGGTCCAGACGGTTCCAGACGCCCGGGGAGTTGGCCGGGGGCTGCTCGGCCAGGATCTGGCGGGCGTACGCCACGTTGAAGCGCCAGAAGTCGACGAGCTCGCACGGGGTGTCGATCTCGGCCTGCTGGGCGGTCTTGGACTGGCCGAGCATGGTGGAGGCGGCCAGCGTCTCGCGCCACGGGCCGGCGAGCAGCTCGGCGGCGCGCAGGATGATCGCCGCGCGGTCGTCGAAGGACATCGCACGCCAGGCGGGGGCGGCGGCCAGGGCGGCGTCGATGGCGTCCTGGGCGTCCTGCTGGGTGGCGCCGGCGAAGGTGCCGATGACGCTCTTGTGGTTGTGCGGCTGCACGACGTCGACGCGCTCGCCGCCGCCCATGCGCTTCACACCGCCGATGGTCATCGGCAGCTCGCGCGGGTTGTCGGCCAGCTCCTTGAGCTTGGCCTCCAGACGCGCGCGCTCCGGCGAGCCGGGGGCGTAGCCGTGCACCGGCTCGTTGACGGGAGTGGGGACCTGGGTCACAGCGTCCATGAGTCTCGGAACTCCTTCTGAGGGGTGTGGGGCTCAGCCCTTGGTGAGGATGGAGCGGACGAAGAAGAGGAGGTTGGCCGGCTTCTCCGCGAGGCGGCGCATGAAGTAGCCGTACCAGTCGGTGCCGTAGGCCGTGTAGACGCGCATCCGGTGGCCCTCGGCGGCGAGACGGTTCTGCTCCTCGCTGCGGATGCCGTACAGCATCTGGAACTCGTACTCGTCCAGTTTGCGCCCTGCGCGGCGGGCGAGCTCCTGGCCGACCGAGATGAGGCGCGGGTCGTGGGACCCGATCATCGGGTAGCCCTCGCCCTCCATGAGGATCTTCATGATCCGGACGTACGCCTTGTCGATCTCCGGCTTGTCCTGGATGGCGACCGAGGCCGGCTCCTTGTAGGCGCCCTTCACGATCCGCACGCGCGAGCCGTTGGCGGCCAGGCGGCGGGCGTCGTCCTCGGTGCGGAAGAGGTACGCCTGGATGACGCAGCCGGTCTGCGGGAAGTCCTTCCGCAGCTCGTCGTGGATCGCGAACATCGAGTCGAGGGTGGTGTGGTCCTCGGCGTCCAGGGTGACGGTGGTGCCGATCCCGGCGGCGGCCGCGACGACCGGGCGGACGTTCGCGAGGGCCAGCTCGTGGCCGTTCTCCAGCGACTGTCCGAACATCGACAGCTTCACGGACATCTCGGCGCGGGCCCCCAGGCCCAGCTCCTTGAGGCGGCCGATCAGCTCCAGGTAGGCGTCGCGGGCGGCGTAGGACTGCTCGACGGTGGTGATGTCCTCACCGACGACGTCGAGGGTGACCTCCAGGCCGCGGGCGGCCAGGTCCTGCACGATCGGGACGACGTCGTCGACCGACTCGCCGGCGATGAAGCGTGCCACGACCTGCTTGGTCCCGGGGGCGACCGACACGAAACGGCGCATCTTGTCGCTGCGCGACGCGGCGAGGATCACGGGACCCAGCACGGGGCACCTCCAAAGGGGCGGGGTTGAAGGGGGCCATACCCGAACGCAAGGAACGAACCGGGAACAGCACGGATAACCACCGTGAAACCTAAGGACCGCTCCGATCGTCCGCCATCTACAGCTGTCACGCATCCGTGGTCCCGCTCTCAGACATCTGTCTGAAGGAAGCGGCGGGCGGTGCGAGAATGGCGCCGTGAAGGGCGACTATCAGGAGCTGGTGGACGAGATCTCGGCGCTGCTCGGCGCCCCCGCGACCCTGGAGAACCGGGATTTCGGGCTGATCGCCTTCGGCGCGCACGACAGCGACGACGACAGCGCGATGGACCCCGTCCGCACCCGGTCGATCCTCACCCGGAAGTCCACCCCGGCGGTCCGCGCCTGGTTCGAGGGCTTCGGCATCACCCGCGCGACCGGCCCGGTCCGTATCCCGGCCGCCCCTGACGCGGGCGTCTTCCGGGACCGGATCTGTCTGCCCGTACGCCATCGGGGTGTCGTCCTCGGCTACGTCTGGCTGCTCGACGCCGAGCCGGGGCCCTCGCACGCACAGCTCACCGCGGCCATGGAGGTCGCCACCCGGATCGGCGACCTGCTCGCCGACGAGGAACGGGCCGGCGCGGACCTCTCCCGCGAGCTGCGGGCCGCCCTGTCGGCGGAGCGCGGCTGGCAGTACGACATGGCGCTCGCCGCCCTGCGTACGGCGCTGGGCCCGGACGCCGACGGCCTGCACGCCCTGGTCTGCCTCGCCCCCTGGCCCGACGAGGAACCGCCGTCCCCGCGCACGGTCCCGGGGGCCGCGGCCCTGTGCACGGTGCCGTGGCGCTCGGCGGGCGGTGCGGGGTTCGGTGGCGGGCCGGGCTCCGCCGCGGGCGCTGTCCCGGGCCCGGCCCCTGGCCCGGACCCCGGGCTCGGTGAGGGCGGCGGCGCGGCGCGCGCGCTCGCCGCGCTCGTACGGCTCCGCTCGGCCGACAACCTCTCCCCCGCCGAAACCGCGGCCGGCCGGCTGCGCGGCACGGCGGGCCCGGCGGCCGTGGCCGGGATCGCCACGCCGCGGCGGGGCCTCGCGGACCTCGACGTGTCCTGGCGCGAGGCCGGCTCGGCGGCCCGCGCCGCGACCGCCCAGCCGCACCTGGGGCCCCTCGCGCAGTGGGCCGCCCTCGGTCCGTACCGGCTGCTCACCGCTCTCCCGCCGGCCGGGCCCGACCCGGCGGTCCGCGCCCTGCTCGCCCCGGCCCACGCCGAACTCGCCCGCACGGCCGAGGTGTTCCTCGACCACGCGGGGCAGGCGGGCCGCACGGCGACGGCCCTTGGCATCCACCGGCAGACCCTCTACTACCGGCTCTCCCGCGTCGAGCAGCTCACCGGGCTCGACCTGGACGCGGGCGAGGACCGGCTGCTGCTGCACATGGCGCTGAAGGCGGCGAGGCTGTAGCCGCTGCCCCCTTAGAGGGGACCCCCTCCGGGGTCCTCTCGGGGTCCTCTTGGGGGGTTTCTTGGGGTCCTCTGCGGGTCCTCTGGGGGGCGTCCCGGATACCGTGCGGCCCCGCCGCCCCCTACCGTCGTAGGAGGAAGAGGGGGAGAGGCACGATGAAGGCATGGGTACAGGACCGGTACGGCTCGGCTGACGTACTGGAGTTCCAGGAGATCGACACGCCGGTGCCCGGCGAGCACGAGGTGCTCGTGCGGGTGCGCGCGGCCTCGGTGAACGCGCGGGACTGGCACCTCATGCGGGGCGACCCGTATGTGGCGCGGCTGGCGCTCGGGCTGCGAAGACCGAAGGAACGGATCCGGGGGACGGACTTCGCCGGCGTCGTCACGGCGGTGGGCGGGGGTGTGACCCGGTTCCGGCCGGGCGACGAGGTCTTCGGCGAGTCCGACGGCGCCTTCGCGGAGTTCGTGTGCGCGGGACAGGACGTGGTGGAGCGAAGACCCGACGGCCTGAGCTTCGAGCAGGCGGCGGCGCTCCCGCTGGCGGGCAACACCGCCCTCATGGGGCTGCGCGATCTGGGGCGGGTGCGGCCGGGCCAGAAGGTGCTGGTCAACGGGGCTTCGGGGGGCGTGGGGACGTTCGCCGTACAGATCGCGAAGGCGCTCGGCGCCGAGGTGACCGGCGTGTGCAGCACACGGAACGTGGAGCTGGTCCGCGGGCTCGGCGCGGACCGGGTGGTCGACTACACACGGGAGGACTTCACCACCGGCCCGGTCCGCTACGACGTCGTGTTCGACCTCGTGGGGAACCGGTCCCTGGCCGACTGCCGACGAGTCCTCTCCCCCACCGGGACGCTGGTTCTGTCCGGCGGGGGCGTCTTCGAGGGCGGCAGCCTGGTCGGGCCGATGGGGCTGATCGTCCAGGGGCGGCTGTTCTCCCGGTTCGTCGGTCAGCGGCTGCTCGTGCTGACGGCGGAGCCGCGCCGGGAGAACCTGGCGACGCTGCGGGAGTTCGCCGAGGAGGGCAGGATCGCCCCGGTGGTCGAGCGGACCTATCCGCTGAGCGAGGCCGCCCAGGCCCTGCGGTACGTGGAGGGCGAGCACGCGCGTGCCAAGGTGGTCGTCAACTGTCCTCCCCCATCAGGACCTTGAGTCCGGCGGTGAGGTCGTCCGCGCTGGGCGCGGTCTCCGGGTCCACCAGCCACTGGATCATCACGCCGGTCGCGAGGGCCTGACAGAGCAGCCCGGCGACCCTGGCCTTCTCGGGGTCCTTCGCCGGGTCGATGCCCAGGAATCCCTCGGCCATCCCGAGGCGGCCCTCACGCTGGGGCTCCTTGATGGCCTCGCGCAGCTTCTCGTCGTCGTCGATGCGGGTGACCACCTCGGTCTGGAGCTTCCAGACCGGGCGGCTCGCCCCCGCCGCCGCGATGACCTGCTCCCAGACGGCGTGGAAGCGCTCGTACGGGTCGGCTGGCAGCTCCTTGCGCTCCTCGCCGGTGCCCGCCGCGCCCGCCTGGTCGCCCCACTCCTCGGTGAGGGCGAGGAATGCCTGCTGGAGCAGGGCGTCCTTGGAGCCGTAGTGGTAGCCGATGGAGGCGAGGTTGGTGCCCGAGGCGGCCACCACGTCACGGGCGGTCGTCCGGGCGTAGCCCTTCTCCAGGAGGCAGCGCTTGGCACCTTCGAGCAGATCTTCCTTGTGTCCCATGAACAGCACTGTACCCGGCCGCTAGACACCTGTATAAGACGGGTGTCTAGCGACCGGGTACGAAGAGTCGGGTGCGGCGGGAGTACGCGTCAGATCAGGTTGACGGAGCGGGCCGAGGTGGCGCCGATCTCCTCCGCGATCTCGGTCAGCACGGGCTGCGGCACGGTGTCGTCGACGGTGAGCACGACCACCGCCTCGCCACCCTCCTCCGTACGGGAGACCTGCATGCCCGCGATGTTCAGACCGGCCTCGCCGAGGATCCGGCCGACGGTGCCGACGACACCCGGGCGGTCCTCGTAGCGCAGCACCACCATGTGGTCGGCGAGCGCCAGGTCCACGTCGTAGTCGCCGACCGCGACGATCTTCTGCAGGTGCTTCGGGCCCGCCAGCGTGCCGGAGACCGAGACCTCCTGGCCGTCCGAGAGCGTGCCGCGCACGGTGACCATGTTGCGGTGGTCGGGCGACTCCGAGCTCGTCGTCAGCCGGACCTCGACACCGCGCTCCTGCGCGAACAGCGGGGCGTTGACGTACGACACGGTCTCGTCGACCACGTCCTCGAACACGCCCTTGAGCGCGGAGAGTTCGAGCACCTTCACATCGTGCTGGGTGATCTCGCCGTACACCTCGACGTCGAGACGGACCGCGACCTCGCCGGCCAGGGCCGTGAAGATCCGGCCCAGCTTCTCGGCCAGGGGCAGACCCGGCTTCACGTCCTCGGCGATGACACCGCCCTGGACGTTGACCGCGTCCGGGACCAGCTCGCCCGCGAGCGCCAGGCGCACCGAACGAGCAACCGCGATACCGGCCTTCTCCTGCGCCTCGTCGGTGGACGCGCCCAGGTGCGGGGTGCAGACGACCTCGTCGAGCTCGAAGAGCGGGGAGTCCGTGCAGGGCTCCTTCGCGTACACGTCGAGGCCCGCGCCGGCGACCCGGCCCTCCTTCAGCGCCGCGTACAGCGCCGTCTCGTCGACGATCCCGCCGCGCGCGGCGTTGACGATCCGCACCGACGGCTTGACCTTGTGCAGCGCCTCGTCACCGATGAGACCCTGGGTCTCCGGGGTCTTGGGCAGGTGGACGGTGATGAAGTCGGCGACCTCCAGGAGCTCGTCCAGGGCCAGCAGCTTCACCCCCATCTGGGCGGCGCGGGCCGGCTGCACATAGGGGTCGTACGCGACGATCTTCATGCCGAACGCGGACATGCGCTGGGCGACCAGGACGCCGATGCGGCCGAGGCCGACGACGCCGAGGGTCTTCTCGCTGAGCTCGACGCCCGTGTACTTCGAGCGCTTCCACTCGCCGTTCTTCAGCGCGGTGTTGGCCTGCGGGATGTTGCGCGCGGTGGCCACGAGCAGACCACAGGCGAGCTCGGCCGCCGTCACGATGTTGGAGGTCGGGGCGTTGACGACCATCACGCCGGCCTTGGTGGCGGCGGAGACGTCCACGTTGTCCAGGCCCACGCCGGCCCGGGCGACGACCCGGAGCTTCTTGGCCGCGGCGATGGCCTCCGCGTCGACCTTGGTCGCGGAACGGATCAGGATGGCGTCGACGTCGGCGATCGCGGGGATCAGCTCGGCGCGGTCCGCGCCGTTGCAGTGCCGGATCTCGAAGTCCGGTCCCAGCGCGTCGACGGTGGCGGGCGACAGCTCTTCAGCGATGAGTACGACAGGTTTCGAGCTCACGTGAGTCCTCACAGAGGCAGTGCGGACGGCCGTCCCGACGGCCGCAGCGGTGGAGGGGGCTTGCCGCGTGAAAGCGCACGACGCTGTGGGCCAGACGCGATGTTGTTGAGCAGTGTAGTGGTGCGTCGGCGCAGCTCATACGCCTCGTTGGAAGGATCACCCGTCCGTGGTTGGACGGCGTGTCCAACGATGTGGCACAGGGCCGGACGCGATGTCCGGCCCTGTGCCAGAAGGCTTACGCCTCCTCGTCGTTCACCCAGCTCATGAGCTTGCGCAGCTCCTTGCCGGTGGTCTCCAGGAGGTGCTTCTCGTCCTGGGTCTTGTACTCGTTGTACTTCTTCAGACCGCCGTGGTACTCGTCCATCCAGTTCTTGGCGAAGGTGCCGTCCTGGATGTCGGTGAGGACCTTCTTCATCTCGGCCTTGGTGGCGTCGGTGATGATCCGCGGGCCGGTGATGTAGTCGCCCCACTCGGCGGTCTCGGAGACGGACCAGCGCATCTTCTCCAGGCCGCCCTCGTACATGAGGTCGACGATGAGCTTCAGCTCGTGGAGGCACTCGAAGTAGGCGATCTCCGGCTGGTAACCGGCCTCGACCAGGGTCTCGAAGCCCGCCTTGACCAGCGCCGAGGCGCCACCGCACAGGACGGCCTGCTCGCCGAAGAGGTCGGTCTCCGTCTCCTCGGTGAAGGTCGTCTTGATGACGCCGGCGCGGGTGCCGCCGATGGCCTTGGCGTACGAGAGCGCCAGCGCGAAGGCGTTGCCGGTCGCGTCCTGCTCGACGGCGGCGATCGCGGGAACGCCGCGGCCCTCCTCGTACTGGCGGCGGACCAGGTGGCCCGGGCCCTTCGGGGCGACCAGGGCGACGTCCACGTTGGCCGGGGGCTTGATGAAGCCGAAGCGGACGTTGAAGCCGTGGGCGAAGAACAGCGCGTCGCCGTCCTTCAGGTTGCCCTTGATGGACTCCTCGTAGACCTGGGCCTGGATCGGGTCCGGGATCAGGATCATGATGACGTCGGCCTCGGCGGCCGCCTCGGCGGGCGTCACCACGCGCAGGCCCTGCTCCTCGGCCTTGGCCTTGGACTTGGAGCCCTCGTGCAGACCGACACGCACGTCGACACCCGAGTCACGGAGCGACAGCGCGTGGGCGTGGCCCTGGCTGCCGTAACCGATCACCGCGACCTTGCGGCCCTGGATGATGGACAGGTCGGCGTCGTCGTCGTAGAACAGCTCGGCCACTGGGAATCTCCTTGAGGTGCTGGTGTTGCGTCCCACCGTACGGCGGGGTGCGGGAGGAAGGTTTTCGGGTCTCGCCAGGCGGACCGCCGGTTGGACCGGCGGTCAGCGCCCGTTGACGTTCGGGAGTGTCACGCGCTGCGGTCGAGGGCCCGCAGCGAGCGGTCCGTGATGGACCGGGAGCCACGCCCTATGGCGATGGTGCCGGACTGCACGAGCTCCTTGATGCCGAACTGCTCCAGCATCTTCAGCATCGCGTCGAGCTTGTCACTCGAACCGGTGGCCTCGATGGTGACCGCCTCGGGCGAGACGTCCACGGTCTTGGCGCGGAACAGCTGGACGATCTCGACGATCTGGGAGCGGGTCTCGTTGTCGGCGCGGACCTTCACCAGGACGAGCTCGCGCTGGATCGCGGCGCTGGGCTCGAGTTCGACGATCTTCAGGACGTTGACCAGCTTGTTGAGCTGCTTGGTCACCTGCTCCAGGGGCAGGTCCTCGACATTGACCACGATGGTGATGCGGGAGATGTCGGGGTGCTCGGTCACGCCGACGGCGAGCGAGTCGATGTTGAAGCCGCGGCGGGAGAACAGGGCGGCGATCCGGGCGAGGATGCCGGGCGTGTTCTCGACGAGGACGGAGAGCGTGTGCTTGGACATGGTGTGGGTCTCTTCCTGTTTCGCTCTGCGCTTCAGTCGTCTTCGCCGTCGCCGAAGTCGGGGCGGACGCCCCGCGCGGCCATGACCTCGTCGTTGGAGGTGCCGGCGGCGACCATCGGCCAGACCTGGGCGTCCTCGTGGACGATGAAGTCGATCACGACCGGGCGGTCGTTGATGGCGTTGGCCTGCTCGATGACCTTGTCCAGGTCGGCCGGGTCCTCGCAGCGCAGCGCGACACAGCCCATGGCCTCGGAGAGCTTCACGAAGTCCGGGATGCGGGTGCCCTTGCGGGGCGCCGTGCTGGCGCCGACCTGGGAGCCGGTCGCCTCGTGGCCGGTCTCGTCGGCGTGCAGGACCGTGCTCGAGTAGCGCTGGTTGTAGAACAGGGTCTGCCACTGGCGGACCATGCCGAGGGCGCCGTTGTTGATGATGGCGACCTTGATCGGGATGTTGTTCAGCGCGCAGGTGACCAGTTCCTGGTTGGTCATCTGGAAGCAGCCGTCGCCGTCGATCGCCCAGACCGTACGGTCCGGCTGACCGGCCTTGGCGCCCATGGCGGCCGGGACCGCGTAGCCCATCGTTCCGGCGCCGCCGGAGTTGAGCCAGGTCGCCGGCTTCTCGTAGTCGATGAAGTGGGCGGCCCACATCTGGTGCTGGCCGACGCCGGCCGCGAAGATCGTGCCCTCGGGCGCGAGCTTTCCGATGCGCTGGATGACCTGCTGCGGCGCCAGGCTGCCGTCCTCCGGCAGGTCGTAGCCGAGCGGGTAGGTCTCGCGCCAGCGGTTGAGGTCGCTCCACCAGGCGGTGTAGTCGCCCTTGTTGCCCTCGCTGTACTCGGCCTGGACGGCCTGGACCAGGTCGGCGATGACCTCGCGGGCGTCACCGACGATCGGGACGTCGGCGGCGCGGTTCTTGCCGATCTCGGCCGGGTCGATGTCGGCGTGGACGATCTTGGCATACGGGGCGAAGCTGTCCAGCTTGCCGGTGACGCGGTCGTCGAAGCGGGCTCCGAGGGCGACGATCAGGTCGGCCTTCTGCAGCGCGGTGACGGCGGTGACCGCACCGTGCATGCCCGGCATTCCCACGTGCAGCGGGTGGCTGTCGGGGAACGCGCCCAGGGCCATCAGGGTGGTGGTGACCGGGGCGCCGGTGAGCTCCGCGAGGACCTTCAGCTCGGCGGTGGCGCCGGCCTTCAGGACGCCGCCGCCGACGTACAGGACGGGACGCTTGGCACCGGTGATCAGCTTGGCGGCCTCGCGGATCTGCTTGGCGTGCGGCTTGGTGACCGGGCGGTAGCCGGGCAGGTCCGTGGTGGGCGGCCAGCTGAAGGTGGTCTTCGCCTGGAGGGCGTCCTTGGCGATGTCGACCAGGACCGGGCCGGGGCGGCCGGTGGAGGCGATGTGGAAGGCCTCGGCGATCGTCCGCGGGATGTCCTCGGCCTTGGTGACCAGGAAGTTGTGCTTGGTGATCGGCATCGTGATGCCGCAGATGTCCGCCTCCTGGAAGGCGTCCGTACCGATCGCCTTGGAGGCGACCTGGCCGGTGATCGCGACCAGCGGGACGGAGTCCATGTGGGCGTCGGCGATCGGGGTGACCAGGTTCGTGGCACCGGGCCCCGAAGTCGCGATGCAGACGCCGACCCTGCCGGTGGCCTGCGCGTAGCCGGTGGCGGCGTGGCCAGCCCCCTGCTCGTGGCGCACCAGGATGTGGCGCACCCGCTTCGAGTCCATCATCGGGTCGTACGCGGGGAGGATCGCGCCGCCCGGAATGCCGAAGACGGTGTCGGCCCCCACTTCCTCGAGCGAGCGGATGAGGGACTGCGCACCCGTGACGTGCTCGACGGTGGTGGCGGGCTGTGCGCCGCTGCGGTTCCGCGGCTGCGGATGGTGCCCGGTGGCCTGCTCGGTCATCAGCATTCTCTTCTCGAAGCAGAGGGTTTTGGCGAGGTGTTTTGCGAGGGTTTGAGGCGACTTTGGGGGGAGCCAGTGCAACAAAAAACCCCTCGTGCCGGGAGGCAAGCGAGGGGAGCGCGTCGGGTGCGTTTCAGGCGGGCCTTCTCTTGGCCTGCCTCAGCCGACGCGCTTTCCAAGTACGAGAATTCGGGTGCGCATGGCACTGACCCTCCCCCCGGCGCACCATCACTGTCAAGTGGGTGGGACGGGCGTCTCATTATTTGAGCGGATCGGGCGACGGTTTCCGGCGCTCACCGGGACGGGTCCCGGCAGCGGGTACTCGTCGCGCACGAGGGCCCGGCGCAGCCGGTACTCGTCGAGCGCGCCGGAGAAGGCCATGCCCTGACCGTGGGTGCACCCCATGGCGCGCAGGGCGAGCACCTGCTCGGGCACGTCCACGCCGTCGGCGACGGACTGCATGCCGAGATCGCCGGCGATGCGCAGCAGCCCGCTGGTGATCTTCCGGAGTCTGGCCGATTCGACGACACCCTCGACCAGACCCCGGTCCAGCTTGAGTATGTCCACCGGAAGGCGGCGCAGGGCGTTGATCGCGGCGTGTCCGCTGCCGAATCCGTCCAGGGCGATCTTCACCCCGAGGCGGCGCAGGGCGGCGAGGCGCTGCTCCAGCTCCTCGAAGGAGACCCGGGGGTCGCGCGGGTCGCTCTCGGCCAGTTCGATGATCAGGGACCCCGACGGCAGGCCATGCCGGGTCAGCAGGGCCTCGACGGAGCCGAGCGGCATCGAGCGGTCGAGCAGCCGGCGTGCGGAGAGCCGGATGATCACCGGGGTGCGGTGACCGAGCCCGACCCGCTCGGCAGCCTGCTCGACGGCCTCTTCGAGGAGCCAGCGGCCGAGCTCGGCGATGCGCTCGGAGTCGTCCGTGACGCGCAGGAACTCGGCCGGTGTGAACAGGATTCCCTGGGCGGAGCGCCAGCGGGCCTGGGCGGCGACGGAGGAGATCCGACCGGTGGTGAGGTCCACCACCGGCTGGTGCAGCAGGGCGAACTCGCCGTCGTCGAGGGCGGTGCGCAGCCGGGCGGCCAGCTCGCTGCGGCGGACCACCTCGGCCTGCATCTGCGGGGCGTAGAGCTCGACCCGGTCCTTGCCGCCGGCCTTGGCCCGGTACATGGCGAGGTCGGCGTTGCGCAGCAGCTCCCCGGCGCTGATGCCCGGCTCGGCGAAGGCGACGCCGATGGAGGCGGCGATCCGCACCTCGTTGGCCCCCTCGACGCGGTACGGCTGGGAGAGCGTGCCGCGCAGCCGGTCGGCGATCTCGTGGACCTGGCACTCGCGGTCGGCACGGTCGCGGGTGCCGTCGCCGAGGATGAGGGCGGCGAACTCGTCGCCGCCGAGCCGGGCGGCGGTGTCCCCGGCCCGTACGGAGTCCTGGAGGCGGCGGGCGGCCTGGACGAGCAGCTGGTCGCCTGCCTGGTGGCCGAGGCGGTCGTTGACGCCCTTGAAGCCGTCCAGGTCGATGAAGAGCACGGCGGTGCCGGGGTCCGAGGAGCGGCGGCCGCTCAGTGCGGCGCGGACCCGGTCGGTGAACAGCGCCCGGTTCGGCAGGTCGGTGAGCGGGTCGTGCTCGGCGTTGTGCCGGAGCTGGGCCTGGAGGCGGACGCGTTCGGTGACGTCCCGGCTGTTGAAGATCAGGCCGCCCTGGTGGCGGTTGACGGTGGACTCGACGTTGAGCCAGTCGCCGCGGCCCGATCGGAAGCGGCACTCGATCCGGGTCGTGGGCTCCTCGGAGGGCGGTGCGGCCAGGAACCGGCGCACCTCGTGCACGACGCCGCCCAGGTCCTCGGGGTGGATGAGGGAGGCCAGTTCGGAGCCGATGAGCTCCTCGGCCTCGCGGCCGTACACACCGGTGGCGGCGGGGCTGACGTAGCGGAGGATCCCGGTGGGCGCGGCGATCATGATGACGTCGCTCGAACCCTGGACGAGGGACCTGAAGTGGTTCTCCTTCTGGGCCAGTTCGTGAGTGAGCGCGATGTTGTCGAGCAGCATGATGCCCTGCCGGACGACCAGCGCGAGCACGACCGTGCAGCCGGTGAGGACGACGACGCGGTCCACTCTGCGTCCCTCGACGACGTTGTACAGGATGCCGAGCGTGCAGACCGCGGCCGCGAGGTACGGGGTGAGGGCGGCGAGCGACCCGGCGAGGGGCCGGCTGTGCGGGTGTCGGGCGCGGGCGGGGAGCGCCCCGTCGGGGGTACGGCGCGCGCCCCAGGGCGCGTAGGCGAGCAGCAGGGAGCCGGCGAACCAGCCGGCGTCGAGCAGCTGGCCGGAGCTGTAGTGCTCGCGCAGCAGTGGCGAGGTGAACAGGGCGTCGCACAGCACCGTCAGCGCGAGGGCGGCGATGGCGGTGTTGACCGCCGAGCGGTTGACGTGGGAGCGGCGGAAGTGGAGGGCGAGCACCATGCTGACGAGCACGATGTCGAGCAGCGGGTAGGCGAGGGAGAGCGCGGCTCTGGCGACGCTCTCGCCCTCGACGCGGGCGGTGTGCGCGAGCGCGAGGCTCCAGGAGAGGGTGAGCAGGGAGCCGCCGATCAGCCAGGCGTCGAGGGCCAGGCAGACCCAGCCGGCCCGGGTCATGGGCTTCTTGGCGAGCACGAGCAGGCCGACGATGGCGGGCGGCGCGAAGAGCAGGAAGCACAGGTCGGCGATGGACGGGCTCGGCACCGGCCGCCGGAGCACGACCTCGTACCACCCCCAGACGGCGTTTCCGGCGCAGGCCATGAAGGACGAGAAGGCGAACAGCAGCCAGGCGGGGCGGAAGCTGCCGTGGCGGCCGCGGGCGTAGAGGAAGCAGGAGACGGCGGCGGCGAGCGCGGCGGCGCTCAGCCCGAAGTCGCCCATGAAGAGGGCGATTGCCTCCGAGCCCCAGCCGAGGGCGGCGCCGGTCGCGTACCCCCCGCAGACGAGGCCGAGGCCGATCTGGGCGAACACTCCGCCGGCCGCGGGTGCGGGTGGCTGGGGCCCGGCGCCGGGCCTTCGGGGACCGGGGCGCGAACCGGCCCCGCCGGCGGCGGGGCGGTGTCCGAGGAGTGTCCCGGTGCTCACCGGACCCTCCGGGCCTTCGCCGGGATGTTCGTGCGCCGCCTGGCCGCCGAGGCCGTCCGCCCGCGGTTCCGGGCGGACCTCGTCGTGCCCGCCGCAGGCGGCCGGACGGTCGTCGGGGCCGGGCGGACGGCTGTCGGCGCCGTCGGCACCGTGCGCCGGATCGGTGGGCGGGGGCGTCGGGAGTCCGTCCTGCGCGGTGGCGCGGTCGGGCTGGTCCGGCAGGGCCGCCGCGAGGCTCGGGAGGGTCGGCGACGGTGGCCTCGCCGCGTCGGATCGTCGGTCGCTCGGCCGTGCTTCACCCGTCGCCCCCCTCGGAATCTCATGTCCCGTCACTTCGCTCCCCAGCGTCTGCCCGTACTCGACGCAGTCCCCCGCTCCGGGACGATACACCAGGTTCGTCACTCAGGGACAGGGGTGCAGTACTCTCCGTGACGGCCAGGGGGCTCGCGAACAGCGCGTAGCGGGGGCGCGCGTCCACGGGCGAGCGGCTCAGGTGGTCAGGACCACGTTCGCCGGCTCCTCCCCCGCCGCGAACCGGGTGAGCTGGGCGGCGAGCAGCCGCTTCGCGCGCGGCATGAACGCCGAGGTGGAGCCGCCGACATGGGGACTGACGAGGACACCGGGAGCGTGCCACAGCGGGTGACCCGCGGGCAGCGGTTCCGGGTCGGTGACATCGAGCGCCGCGGTGATCCGGCCGCTCTCGGCCTCCTTGAGCAGCGCGGCGGTGTCCACCACGGGGCCGCGGGCCACGTTGACCAGGAGGGCGCCGTCCTTCATCCGGGCGAGGAAGCCCGCGTCGGCAAGGTGACGGGACTGTGCGGTGAGGGGCGTGGAGAGCACGACCACGTCGGCCTCGGGCAGCAGCGCGGGCAGTTCGGTGAGCGGGTGTACGGGACCGCGCTCGGTGGCACGCGCGGAGCGCGCGACGCGCACGACCCGCGCGCACTCGAAGGGAGCGAGCCGGTCCTCGATGGCGGCGCCGATCGATCCGTACCCGACGATCAGCACCGACTTGTCGGCGAGCGCCGGGTAGAAGCCGGCCCGCCACTCCTCCGCGTCCTGACCGCGCACGAAGCCGGGGATGCCGCGCAGCGAGGCGAGGATCAGGGCGAGCGTCAGCTCTGCCGTGCTGGCCTCGTGCACGCCCCTGGCGTTGCACAGCCGGACTCCTTGGCGCAGCAGGCCGAGACCCGGGGTCACGTGGTCGATGCCGGCGGAGAGCGTCTGCACGACCCGGACGTTGCCCATCCCGGCGAGCGGACGCACCGCGATCTCCTCGCCCTTCATGTACGGCACGACGTAGAAGGCGCAGTGCGCGGGATCGGCCGGAAAGTCCGGGCCGCCGTCCCAGAACCGGTAGTTCAGGCCCGACGCGCCCGGCGCGGGCAGCCCTTCGATCTCGTCCGCGGGAATCGGAAGCCACACGTCGGCGGCGGTGTCATCGAACGTCATGACCGGGAGGCTATGCGAAGAATCCCGCGCGCGATTGGTTACTTTGGGGGGCGGCACAGGGAGGGGTACCGGCAGGTGGAGCGCAGGACGATCGGGGCGGCGGCGCTCGGTGTGGGTGCGGTGGGCCTCGGATGCATGCCGATGAGCTGGGCGTACAGCGCCTCGCAGCGGCGGGGCGACCGCTCGTTGCGGACGGTGCACGCGGCGCTGGACGCCGGGGTGAGCCTGCTCGACACCGCCGACATGTACGGTCCCTTCACCAACGAGCTTCTCCTCGGGCGGGTGTTGAAGGAGCGCCGGGCGGACGTCTTCGTGTCGACGAAGGGCGGACTGCTCGTCGGCGACCAGCACATCGTGGCCAACGGCCGTCCCGGATACGTGCGCAGGGCCTGCGACGCCTCGCTGCGGCGGCTCCAGACGGATGTCATCGATCTCTACCAACTGCACCGGGCCGACCCCGAGGTGCCCGTGGAGGAGACCTGGGGCGCGATGGCCGAGCTGGTACGGGCGGGCAAGGTGCGGGCGCTCGGGGTGTGCGCGGTGGGCGCCCGGTCGACCCGGCGCGGCACGGTGGGCGGCGGCTATGACGGAACGATCCGGCAGCTGGAGCGGATCCAGCAGGTCTTCCCGGTCAGCGCGGTCGAGGCCGAGCTGTCGGTGTGGTCGCCGGAGGCGCTGGAGCGGCTGCTGCCCTGGTGCGAGGCGCGGGGCGTGGGCTTCCTCGCCGCGATGCCGCTGGGCAGCGGCTATCTGACCGGGACGCTGACGCCGGGCGGCGGTTTCGAGGCGGACGACCCGCGGGCCAGGCACTCCCGGTTCACGGCCGAGATGATGGCGGCCAACCAGCCTCTCGTGGTGGGGCTGCGGCGGGTGGCGGCCCGGCTCGGCGACGACGTCACTCCTGCGCAGGTCGCGCTGGCGTGGGTGCTGGGCCGGGGCCGGCACGTGGTGCCGATCCCGGGTGCGAAGCGGGAGCGGTGGGCCGTGGAGAACGCCCGGGCCGCGGAGCTGGCGCTCGGCCCGGACGATCTGGCCGAGATCGCGGCGCTGCCCCGGCCACGGGGGTCGTGGGACTGAGGATCGGTCGCGGGCCCGGGAACCCGATCGGGCCGAGCGGTGTATCAAGAAGAGAGATCGCCGCTGGAAGGGATCGGGACCATGAGCCGAGGCCGAGTCGTCGTGAGCGGCGTGGCGGGCGCAGCCGCCGCGCTGCTGCTGATCGCCGGATGCTCGTCGCCTTCGGACGGGGAGAGCGGGCGTCCGGCGTCCCCGCCCGCCTCGTCGGCGGCGTCGTCACCGTCGACGGCGTCCACCGCGCCGTCCCCTTCCGGGACGTCGGCCGGCGCGGGCGGGGTGCGGGTCGCGGGCGTCCTGACCCAGGACCTGAGATCGCCGTGGGGGCTCGTCGAGCTGCCCGGCGGGGATCTGCTGGTCTCCTCGCGCGACGAGCGGACGATCAGCCGCGTCGACGCGAAGACCGGGCGCACGACCTCCCTCGGCGAGGTGCCCGGGGTGGTGCCGGGCGGTGAGGGCGGGCTGATGGGCCTGGCCGTGCGGGACGGCTGGGTGTACGCGTATCTGACCGCGGACTCGGACAACCGGATCGTCCGCATGCGGTACGGGGGCGCGGCAGGCGACCGGCTCGGTGCCCCGGAGCCGGTGCTGACCGGCATCCCGAAGGGCGTCATCCACAACGGCGGGCGGATCGCGTTCGGGCCGGACGGGATGCTGTACGCGGGGACGGGCGAGACCGGGCGGACCGGCCTGGCCCAGGACCGGGCGTCGCTCGGCGGGAAGATCCTGCGGATGACCCCGGAGGGCCGGCCGGCGCCGGGCAACCCCTTCCCCGGCTCCGTCGTCTACTCGTACGGACACCGGAACGTGCAGGGGCTCGCCTGGGACGGGGCCGGGCGGCTGTGGGCCGCTGAGTTCGGCCAGAACACCTGGGACGAGCTGAACCGGATCGAGCCCGGGCGGAACTACGGCTGGCCGGCGGTGGAGGGCCGGGCGGGCCGGTCCGGGTTCACGGACCCGGTGGCCCAGTGGCCGACCTCCGAGGCCTCGCCGAGCGGGATCGCGTATGCGCGGGGCGCGATCTGGATGGCCGGGCTCAGGGGCGAGCGACTGTGGCGCATCCCGCTCTCCGGTGCGGAACGATCCGGGGACCCCCGGGCGTTCCTCACGGAGGAGTACGGGCGGCTGCGCACGGTCCTGGCGACCGGGGGCGGCGCCCGGCTGTGGCTGGTGACCAGCGAGACCGACACCCGGGGGACGCCCGGGCCCGGTGACGACAAGATCCTCCGGCTGGAGGTCGGGTAGGAAGGCGAGGCGGATGTTCAACCTGATGGAAGAGCTGTTCGCGCCGGGCCGCAAGCACACCGACGACGAGCGGCAGCGGCTCGCCCTGACCCGTGAGGACCTCGGGGACGGCGACCCGCACAAGGGGCCGATAGACCTCGCCTCGGGCAAGGTCAGGATCCGCATACCCGGCGCGGCCCAGGAGGCGGTCCCCGAGCCCGGGGCGGCGCCTGAGGCCAAGGCGGCACGCCAGTCCGCACCCGAGTCCGCACGCGAGTCCGCACGCGAGACCGCGACCGAGTCCGCACCCGAGTTCGCGACCGAGGCTCCCGCGGCCTGATCCGCGAGACACCCCCTGGCTAGGCCGGGGTCTCCCGGGCCGTGGGCTCCAGGAGGCGGAGGCGGTGGGCCAGGGCGGCGGCTTCGCCGCGGCTTGCGACGCCCAGCTTGGCGAGGATGTTGGACACGTGGACGCTGGCCGTCTTCGGTGAGATGAACAGCTCCTCGGCGATCTGGCGGTTGGTGCGGCCCTCGGCGACCAGGCGCAGGACGTCCTGCTCGCGCGGGGTGAGGCCGAAGGCGTCGTCGTGGGGCTCCGGCCCGACCGGGGCCGCCCGGCCGGCGGTGAGCGGCGCGAGCCGGGCGCGGGCGGCCAGGAGCTCGACCTCCTCGCGCAGCGGGTGCGCTCCGAGGCGTACGGCGGTGGCGTGGGCCCCGCGCAGCAGCGCGGCGGCCTCCTCGCGCCGGCCGCCCTCGGCGAGCAGGGCGTCGGCGAGCCGGTGCCGAGCGGTGGCCAGCGGGTATGGGCGGTCGAGCGCCTCGAAGGCGGCGACGACCTCGGCCCAGCGTGCGGCGGTGTCCCGGGCCTCGGCGCGTGCCAGCTCGGCGGAGACCTGCTGGGAGTAGGCCTCCCAGACGGGCGCCGGGGCGGCCAGGTCCCGCACACAGCGGCGTACCAGCGCGAGCGCGGCCTCGCGGCCCTCGGAGGCGGCCGGGAGGCCCCGGGCGTCCGCCTCGGCGGTGAGGGCGGCCAGGACGAGCGGCCAGCCGTAGCGGTGGGTGCCGGGCGGGAAGCCGGCCTCGGCCGCGGCGGCGAGCCGGGAGCGTACCTCGGGGAGGTGTCCCTCGGCGGCGGCCACGGCCGTGGCCACGTGTGCCATGGGCAGGGTGTACTGCGGGATCGGGTCACAGGTGCCGTAGCGGGCGGCGGCCTCGGCGAGACGGGCGGCAGCCACGGCCGGTTCGCCGCGCGCGACGGCGAGGTGGGCGAGCTGCAGCAGGGCGGTACCGCCCGGCTTGGTGCCGGCGGCCCCGGAGCGCAGCAGCAGTTCGCACTCCTCCTGGACCCGGTCCCACTCGCCGAGCGAGAAGAGCGACTCGGCGAGGTTGGCGCGGACCCAGCCGGCGCTGTCGACGAGGCCGTGGGAGAGGGCCCGCTCGATCCCGGTGACGGCGATCTCGACGGCCTCGCGGGAGCGGCCGAGCCCCTCAAGGCAGGAGGACAGGTTGACGTTGGCGCGGGAGGACTCGTGGAACTGGCCCAGCGCGAGGGTCCGTTCGCGCACCTCGTGCATCTCGGCGAGACCGGCCTCGGTGTCGCCGGCCGCCACCTTGATGGTGCCGAGGGTGAGGCGGGCGGTGAGCTCGGTCGCCTCGGCCTTGACGAGCCGGGCGTACTCGACGGCGCGTTCGGCGGCGGCCAGGGAGTCGGGGCCGGGTTTGCGGAGCATGCCCCAGCCGGCGGCGACGGCGAGGACCAGGGCGTGCACGGCGGACGGCGGAAGGCCGCGGACGAGCTCCTGGGCGCGGGCTATCTCGGCCCACCCGTCGCCGCGGCCCAGGTTGGACTGGAGCCGGGCCATCTCGGTCCAGAACCAGGCGGAGCGCAACGGGTCGCGCTCCTCCTCGCTGTCGAGGAGCCGCAGTGCCATCCGGCCGATCTTCACGGCGCGTTCGCGTTCGCCGCTGAGCCGGGCGGCGACGGTGGCCTCGGCGAGCAGGTCGAGGAAGCGCAGCGGGGTGGTCTCGGGGTCGCAGCCGCAGGGCGGGTAGGCCTCGGCGTAGTCCATGGGTCGCAGGCCGCCGCGTACCGCGTCGGGGACCTCGTCCCACAGTTCCATGGCACGTTCGAGGAGCCGAAGTTGCTCGGCGTAGGCGTAGCGCTTGCGGGTCTCGACGGAGGCGCGCAGCACGGCCGGCAGGGCGCGGGCGGCGTCGTGGGCGTGGTACCAGTACGTGGCGAGCCGGTTGGCCCGTTCGTCGCCGCGGACCAGGCCGGGGGCGTTCTCCAGGGCCTCGGCGTAGCGCCGGTTGAGCCGGGAGCGTTCGCCGGGCAGCAGGTCGTCGCTGACGGCCTCGCGGACGAGGGAGTGGCGGAAGCGGTAGCCGTCGCCGTCGGGGACGGCGAGCAGGATGTTGGCGCCGACGGCGGCGCGCAGGGCGTCGAGGAGTTCGTCCTCGGAGAGCCGGGCGACGGCGGCGAGCAGGTCGAACTCGACGGTGGAGCCGCCCTCGGCGACGATGCGGACGACCCGCTGTGCCTCTTCCGGCAGCGCCTCGACGCGGACCAGGAGGAGGTCGCGGAGTGACGCGCTGAGAGAGCCGGTGGCGTGCCCGGACTCGTGGGAGGCGACGAGTTCCTCGACGAAGAAGGCGTTGCCGTCGGAGCGTTCGAAGACCTCGTCGAGGAGGGCCGGGGCGGGTTCGGCGGCGAGGATGCCGGTGAGCTGGCGGTGCACCTCGGTGCGGGTGAACCGGGCGAGTTCGATGCGGTGCACGGAGCGCAGCCGGTCGAGTTCGGCGAGGAGGGGGCGCAGCGGGTGGCGGCGGTGGATGTCGTCGGCGCGGTACGAGGCGACGACCACGATCCGGCCGCGGCGCAGGGTGCGGAAGAGATAGGCGAGCAGGTGCCGGGTGGAGGCGTCGGCCCAGTGCAGGTCCTCGAGCACGAGGACGACGGTGCGGTCGGCGGCGATGCGTTCCAGGAGCCGTACGGTCAGCTCGAAGAGGCGGGCGGTGGCGTCCTCGGCGGCCGGCTCGTGGCTGCCCAGGTCGCCGAATTCGGGCAGCAGTCGGGCGAGTTCGCCCTCCTGGCCTTCGGCGGCGGCGGCGAGCTCCTCGGGGAGGCGGCGGTGCAGCCCCCGCAGGGCGGTGGAGAAGGGGGCGAAGGGCAGTCCGTCGGCGCCGATCTCGACGCAGCCGCCGACGGCGACGACCGCGCCCTGGGCACAGGCGAGTTCGGTGAACTCCTCGATGAGGCGGGTCTTGCCGACGCCCGCCTCGCCGCCGACGAGCAGCGCCTGGGGCTCTCCCGCGCCCGCGCGGGAGAGCGCCTCGGTGAGGGCGGTGAGCTCGCCGGCACGGCCGACGAACACGGGGCTGACTGACCTGGTCTCCACGGCGCCGAGCATCGCACAGGCGTCCGCCGTCGTGCCCATACGGGGGTCACGCGGCCCGTGCGAAGCGGTTCCGGTCGGCGCTCACCCGCCCCTCGGGTTCCTGCCTCCGGCTCGCGCGGCGGGCCTTGGCGGCGCGGGCGGCCTCGCGGGACAGGCGCTGGGCGTCGGCCTCGCGGAGCAGCTCGGCGTGCTGGATGCGGTGGAGTTCGTACGCGAACATCTGGTTCTCCTGGGGGTTTCCGGTTTCGGTATCGCTCCTTGCGATGCCTCTACTTTCGTTTCCCAGGGGGGTCCGCCACATCGGGAGAGTGCCGCATGTTCGGCGTACGGGGGGCCTTAGACGTACCTCAGGGGGCCTTAGGGGGCCTTGGGTGGCCCGGGGAAGGCCTAGGACGCCTTGTCGGCCCGCCATTCGGGGGCCAGGACGGACCAGACCTCCATGTCGGCGCGCTTGCCGCGATAGGGGTAGCTCTCCCGCATGACGCCGTCCCGGCGCATGCCGAGGCGGCGGGCGACGGCGATGCTGGGGGTGTTGGCGGAGGAGACGTGCCACTCGATGCGGTGGATGCCGCGCTGCTCGATCGCCCAGTCGATGATGACCCGGCAGGCGCGGGTGACCAGGCCTCGGCCGGCGTACCCGGGCTCGACCCAGCAGCCGGCCTCGGCCAGCTCGCTCTCGGTGTCGAAGATCCGGAACATGACGCCGCCGACCAGCGTGCCGTCGACGCGGATGCCGTAGAGGTAGCCGGCGTCGTTCGCCGCCTTGTCGGCGTATCTGCGCAGGTGGGCGCGGGAGGTGTCGAGGTCGGTGACGACGTCGGGCAGGCCGACGTGGGCGCCGATGAACTCGCGGCCCCGGTCGATGTGGGCGAGGAACTCCTCGGCGTGCCGGGGCTCCAGCGGGGTCAGCTCGGCACCGTCGTCACCCAGCGATATCGCGAACATCCTCGTTCTCCTCTGCCTGCGCCATGATCATTCGCTGCACAGGGATCCTCGCATGCCCGGCGTCGCGGGCGTCGGCGGCCGCGCGGCTCTCCGGCGGCTCGATGCTGATCCGGGGCAGCCTGCGGTCGAGCCAGCGCGGCAGCCACCAGTTGGCGCCGCCCAGCATGTGCATGAGGGCGGGGACGAGGAGGGTGCGCAGGACGAAGGCGTCGAGGGCGACGGCGGCGGCGAGCGCGATGCCGAACATGGCGATGACCCGGTCGCCGGAGAGCACGAAGGCGAGGAAGACGGAGATCATGATGACCGCGGCCGAGTTGATCACCCGGCTGGTCTCGGCCAGGCCGACCCGCACGGCCCGGCGGTTGTCGCCGGTCTCCAGCCATTCCTCGTACATCCGGCTGACCAGGAAGACCTGGTAGTCCATGGAGAGCCCGAAGAGCACCGAGACCATGATCACCGGCAGGAAGGGCTCGATCGGTCCGGCGCTGCCGAGGCCCAGGAGCTCGCTCCCCCAGCCCCATTGGAAGATCGCGACGACGATGCCGAAGGCGGAGGCGACGGCGGCGACGTTCATGGCGGCCGCCTTGAGCGGGATGCCGAGGGAGCGGAAGGCGAGCAGCAGCAGGACGCAGCCGAGAGCGATGACGACCCCGACGAAGAGCGGCAGCTTGCCGACGATGATCTCGGCGAAGTCGTCGTACGAGGCGGTGACGCCGCCGACGTGGACCTGGAGCGAGGTGCCGTCCGCGGCGGCCGGCAGGACGTCGTCGCGGAGCCGGTCGACGAGCTCGCTGGTGGCCCTGGACTGGGGCGAGGAGTCGGGCACGACGGTGAGGACGGCGGTGTCGCCGGCGCCGTTGTACGCGATCGGGGAGACGGACTCGACGCCCTTGGTGCGGGCCAGCTCGGCCGGCAGCTCGCCGAGGGCGAGCCGGTCGTCGGCGCCGTCGAGCGAGGCGACGAGGGTGAGCGGCCCGTTCACGCCGGGCCCGAAGCCGTCCGCGACCAGGTCGTACGCCTGGCGGGTGGTGGCGGTGGCGGGGCCGTTGCCCTGGTCGGAGGTGCCGAGGTGGAGGGAGAAGGTGGGCAGCGCGAGGACCAGCATGACGACGGCGGCGACCGCGCCGAGCAGCTTGGGATGGCGCTCGACGAAGGCGGACCAGCGGGCGGCGAAGCCGGTGGGCAGCTCGGGCTGGGGGCCGTGCTCGGCGAGGTGGCGGCGTTCCCTGCGGCTGAGGGCGCGCATGCCGATGAGGGAGAGCAGCGCGGGCAGCAGGGTGACGGAGGCGGCGACGGTGAGGACGACGGTGAGGCAGGCGGCGATGGCGACGCCGTTGAGGAAGCCGAGCCGGAGGATCAGCATGCCGAGCAGTGCGATGCAGACGGTGGCGCCGGCGAAGACGACCGCGCGGCCGGTGGTGGCGACGGCGATCCGGGCGGCCTCGGGCACGGGCAGGCCCCGTTTGAGGCCCTTTCTGTGCCGGGTCACGATGAACAGCGCGTAGTCGATGCCGACGCCGAGGCCGATGAGCATGCCGAGCATCGGGGCGAAGTCGGCGACCGTCATGACGTGGCCGAGGAGCACGATCCCGGAGTACGCGATGCCCACGCTGACCAGGGCGGTCGCGATGGGGAGCGCGGAGGCGGCGAGGGAGCCGAAGGCGACGAAGAGGACGACGGCCGCGACGACGACGCCGACGGCCTCGGCGATGTGTCCGCCGGGAGCCTCGGTGAGGGCGACGGCGCTGCCGCCCAGTTCGACCTGGACGCCGTCGGTCGCGGCGGCCTTGGCGGTGTCGACGAGGGCCTGGGCCTCGGCCTGGGGGATCTCGTCGGCCTGCGCGTCGAAGGTGACGGTGGCGTAGGCGGTGCGGCCGTCCTCGCTGATCTGCGCGGGGGCGGCGGGGGTCTCGTCGTACGGGGAGGCGACCGAGGCGATGCCGGGGAGGCCGGCGACCTTGTCGAGCATGCCGGTCATCCGCTGCTCGAGGCCGCCGGCGCGGACGCTGCCCCGGTCGGTGTGCCAGACGATGGTGTCGCTGTCGCCGCCGGCTCCGTGGAACCCCTGTTCGAGCAGGGCCGTGGCGCGGCCGGATTCGGTGCCCGGGACCTCGTAGTCGTTGGAGTACGCGCTTCCGGCGATCGCCGCTCCGGTGACTGCTCCGCCGAGGGCGAGGAGCCAGACCAGAACGGCGACGAGGCGGTGCTTGATGCACCACCGTGCGATGGCTGCCAAAGGACGTGCTCCCTGGATGGATCGGTGCTCGGGCCTCACTGTCGCAGCCAAACGTGATCGTTTGTCCGTTTCGTGGCGATCCTCACAGGGGTCCCACAGGGTTCGGGACCGAGGCCCCGAACCCTGTGGGACGGACGGCCAGGCCGGCGGCCTAGCCGGAGACGCTGGGGCGCCCGTTCTCGATGTGACCCATGAGGCGGCGGCGGAAGCCGTCGGGGCCGGTCACCTCGACGTCGTACCAGCCGTGCGCGTCGGCTGCGGAGTGCACGACGGTACGGCTCCGGCCGGGCTTGACGGTGACCGTACGGGTCCAGTCGGCGAGGTCGTCGGCATCGACGTAGCCGAGCGGCCGGACGGTGAAGGAGACCGGGGCCGCGGAGTCGTTGCGGACGGTGAGGTGCAGGTCACGGTCATGGTGATCGATGCGCGAGGCGAGCTCGGCGCCGCCCGCCGCCGGGCCCTCGAACTCGCGGCGGAAGCCGTTGGGGCCGGTGATCGTGAACCGGTAACGATCACCGGTAAGGGGGACCGCCCATTGCGCCGTGCCCCTGACATCCCGGTGCTGCGGGACGGCGAACTCGCCGGCGTACGGGTAGAGGGCGAAGTGCGCGCTCGCCTTGCCGGTGTTCTTCAGCGCCACGGTGACCCTGCCCGCGTCGACGGAGGCGGAGGCGTCCGGCTGGTACGGCAGCGGGCGCGCGGGGCGCGTGCCGGGCTCCTGGACGGGCATCGACTGGACCGCCGGGGGCTGGGGCCGCCACCGGCCCGAGAAGGGCGGGACGGGCCCGGGCTGCTCTACGGGCGGCCGGCGGCGCGTCCGCCTGAAGTCGAAGGCGGAGGTGAGGTCGCCGGTGACGGCCCGGCGCCAGGGAGTGATGTTGGGCTCCTCGACCCCGGTCAGCTTCTCCAGGAAGCGGATCACGGAGGTGTGGTCGAAGGTCTCGGAGCAGACGTAGCCGCCGACCGACCAAGGGGAGACCACGAGCAGCGGCACCCGGACGCCGAGCCCGGTGGGCTTGCCCTGCCACCGCTCGTCGGTGTTCTCCGCCGGCGGGACCGGCGGCGGCACGTGGTCGAAGAAGCCGTCGTTCTCGTCGTAGTTGATCAGCACGACGGTGTGGCGCCACACCTCCGGGTGCGCGCCGAGGGCGTCCAGCACCTTGTAGACGAGGGAGGCGGAGGCGACCGGCGAGGAGGCGCCGGGGTGTTCGGAGTCGACCGCGGAGGGCACCAGGTAGGAGACCTCGGGCAGCGTGCCGGCGGCGACGTCGGCGCGGAAGGCGTCGGCGAGGGTGCCGCTCTCGACCCGGCGCAGCCCGCGCTCGAAGAGGGAGCGCTCGGCGTCGGTGAGGGTCACCACGCCCTCCTCCAGGAGGCCGAGCAGGCGGGTCCGCTCGACTGTGTCGCCGAGGGCGTCGGCGTCGCGTACGGCGGCGTAGAAGGACTCCATGAAGGTGTGCCCGCCGGTCCTGGCGAGCGCCTTGCGGGCGATCTTCTTGAAGCCGGTGAAGAACTCGATGTTGTTGTCGGTGAAGTTCTCCCACTCGGTGTACGTCTTCCAGCTCCGCCCGGCGGCTTCGAGCCGCTCGGCGTAGGTGGACCAGCCGTAGCCGGGGTGGGTGCCCTCCGCATAGGCGGCGTTGGTGACGGCGCGGCTGCCGTCGGCCTCGTAGCCCGTCCAGCCGGACCAGAGGTGGTTGCGGTTGGGGCTGGTGGAGGTGTGGATGGAGGAGTGGTACGCGTCACAGATGGTGAACGCGTCGGCGAGCTCGTAGTGCAGCGGGATGTCACGCCGGTCGTAGAACGCCATCGTGGCCGCGGTCTTGGCCGAGACCCAGCCGTCCATCCAGCCGTCGCGCCAGGCCTTGCCGCCGCCGCTCCAGGAGTGGTCGAGGTCGCCGATGTACTGGAGGTCCTTCTGCTGCGTCTCGGCGGCGGCGCGGACGGGGAACGGCAGCACGGTCCGGCCGAGCGGGCCGGGCTGCTCGAACACCGGCCTGCCGGAGGGCAGCTCGACGGCGTTGCGGTCGCCGAACCCGCGGACGCCGCGCAGGGTGCCGAAGTAGTGGTCGAAGGATCGGTTCTCCTGCATGAGGATCACGACGTGCCGCACCGCCCCCATCCCCCCGGCCGGCGGCTCGGCGGCCATCGCGGCCTGCAGCGACGGCGGCAGCAGCGAGCCGGCGGCGGCGACGCCGAGGGCTCCTCCGCCGAGCGCGAGCAGCCTTCTGCGCGAAATCTCCGGTGACACGCCCCGACCTCCTCGTCGACGGCCAATGGTTCCCCTTCGAGCCATTGGCGGGGTACGCCGGGACGGTAATGAGACGCGGTGACGCGGAGAAGACCCCGTGGGGGCATGGTGATGAACGTCCAGGAGGACACGTCGAGGAGTCCAAGCGGCGGCCACGCGCTCGGTACGGTGGCGGCCATGACCGACAGCACCCCGGTGGACAAGTGGGGCCACTACGAACTGACCCTGCTCTTCCCGCCGTTCACGTCGACCGCCGGCACCCCGACACCACCCCCCAACGACCCCGGGCGCGCCCGCCGGGTCGCCGAGTCGCTCGGCACCGTCGCCGAGGTCGTCGAGGAGTTGCCCTCCCGCGCCCTGGACGACCTGCCGAAGCCCGGGACGCGCGCCGACCTGGACGTCGTAGCCGTCGGCTGCTGGGGAGACCTCGTCCTGGTCGTCGACCCGGCCCTGGCCTCGGACGCGGTGGTCTCCGCCATGGCCGACGAGGTCGACCGGCAACGCGCCCTGCACCCGGACGCCCGGATCACCGGATCGGTCTTCCTCGACGCCGGGCAGGAGTACAACGAGCACCTCCTCGACCTGCCCGGCGGCCCCTCCCTGCGCGTCGGCGGCTGGGACGACGGCGACGCGTGGACCCTGCACGGCGACCCCGAGCAGGTCCTGCGCGCCCTGGGCATCGACCCCGCCGACCACGGCGACGCGGACGTCGACCTCGACGACGAGCCGCACCTCGTCGACTGGGACGCCTACCTCGCGCTCGCTCTCGGCCCCCAGGTCACCGACCGGGACCGTTTCCGGCTGCGTCCTTCGCTGTTCCGGGTCCGCCGCACCGCCGAGGCCGCGGCCGGCCTGACCGACGTCTGGTTCGGGTGACCGGCCCGCCCTCAACTTCCCACAGAAACTTCACAGTTGCAGGCCTGCAATGTACGCATCAAAGGGATGCGGGATGCCTATGGTGGGGCATTCGGGGTGGTGTCAGCTACGGGGGCCGTGCGCCAACCCCGCACACCGGACGACTCTCCCTGCCCCCACTTAGGGATCAGCACACGTGAGTTCTCACATAGCAACCCGGCCAACACGACTCAGGGCCCGCATGGCGGGCCTCCTCCTGGGCACCTCGCTGCTCGCCGTCGGACTGCCCGTCACTCTCGGCGGAGCGCAGCAGGAGGCCGTGGCGGCGCCCATGCGCTGCCACGACAAGTTCGGCACGCGCCCGACGCCGCCGCCCCGCCAGAACCTGCCCGGCTACAAGCCCGTCGGCCCGAACCAGTGGCAGACGCCCAACGCCGAGCAGCGGCTCTACGACTTCGAGCAGCCGACGCTTGCCGTCACCGGGCTGAAGAAGCCCGCCGACGTCGCCAAGTACGGCAGTGACACCGGCAAGTACACGATCGGCACCCCGGAACACGCCTACGCCTCCTGGAACAACCGGCAGGCGAGCAAGAACCCGTACACGGGCTCGTTCGAGGACTGGCTCGGCGACGTCTACGTCGAGAACAACGCCCGCAACCGGCGCGGCAGCGGCTTCGAGCGCGAGGTGGTCCGCTACTTCGGCCTCGGCGGCGCCGACTGGCTGTGCGAGACCTACCTGCGCGACGTGGACCCGCAGCTCGACAAGGAACTGCGGCAGAAGCTCGGCGACAAGGTGGTCGGCCCGAACGGGCGGCGCTACGACGCGATCGACGCGCGCAACAAGATCGCGTACGAGTTCAAGTCCGGCGTCGACGGCAAGCACAACCAGCTCAAGGTCGACGCGGAGATGGTCAGGCGCGGCTGGCGCGTGGTCTACATCCACGGCCAGGAGCCCGACCCCAAGTGGGTCGAGAAGTACAAGGCGGCCGGAGTCGGCTACTACCGGCACGGCGCCACCCCTGCCCCGTACGCGCCTGGCAACCAGTACGCGGCGAAGTACCCGAACCTGATGTCGCCGGACCCGGCCAAGCCGTCCGTCGGCGCCGGCAACGACCTGATCCGCCGCTCCATGCCCACGCCCGAGGACGTACGACGCAGGCAGGAGGCGGCGCGCCCCTTCCTGCAGAACCCGCAGGCCGCCACGCGCGGCCCCGGCGGCGTCGACTTCACCAGCCTCGAGCTGCGCTACGTCGGCCAGAACGAGACCGGCAGCCTCAACTACTCCTTCTCCGCGAAGAACACCGACGAGGACGAGAACCCCGGCTTCGGCGGCATGGAGAAGGCCCAGATGGCCTCGGACTCCTTCTTCACCTGGCTGGCGCTGACGCCCGAGAAGTTCTGGGTGAACCTCAACCCGGACGAGCCCGACCGGGTCATGGACCGCTCGTTCGGCAAGACCGACGCGGGCCGCGTGCTGCTGGACGCGGACCTGGAGATGAAGCGCGACTTCTCCCGTGCGATGGACCCCAAGACCCCGGCGGGCGCCGAGTTCTGGAGGAACCTGACCCACATCGGCAACCGGATCTGCCTGCACGGCATCCGCAACTGGATCACCCCGCAGCCGGCCAAGGTCCGTGAGCAGGACGGCGGCATCTTCATCCTCGACGCCCCGCTGAAGGTCAACTCGGTCCCCCAGGAGACCAAGACCCAGCCCCCGGGCGAGCAGTGCACCATGACCGAGGCCCAGATCCAGCACAACCAGCGGCTCGTCGAGCGGCTCCTCGTGCCCATCGTCGAGAAGAAGATCGCCGAAGGCCCGGCCTACGCCGACCTGCGGCGCGTCTACGCCTCCCGGGTGGCCGCCGAGTGGATCAAGCAGCAGGACGCGAAGAAGCCCGGCGACTTCCACAAGATCATCGGCAGCAACGACGTGAGCCGCTGGCCGATCCGCGGGGAGAAGTGGGATTCGTTCGAGGTCTGGAAGAAGTACCGGAAGTCGTTCATGGAGGGCGACTACACGTACGAGTTCGAGGACGGCGGCCTCGTCTACACGATGACCGTCGGCGGCGTCGACTTCTCCAAGGCGCCCAAGAAGAACATCAGCCGCACCCAGTTCACCGCCGAGAAGCCCAACCTGACGGACGTCACCAAGGGCTCCCGAGCCGAGGTCCTCGGCTACAAGGACTCCGGGACGACCCTGCTCGGCGGTGACACCGCCGTACGCAAGTCAGGCCCCAAGCCCACACCGACGCACCCCGCCCCCAGCCCGTCCCCGACGAAGCCGGGCGACCCGTCCACCCCGCCGCCGAGCGGCACGCCCGGTCCGAACAAGCCGGGTGAGCACGGTTCGAGCGGCGGCACGGGCCCGGGCGGCGACCTCGCCGACACCGGCTCCGACACGCCCGTCGGCCTGATCGCCGGCCTGGCGGCGGCGCTCGCCGCGGCGGGCGCGGCCCTGCTGTGGTGGAAGCGCCGCCGCACGCAGTCCTAGCGCGACCCGACACAGAGGACGGCGCCCGGCACCCCCCGCGAGGGAAGGTGCCGGGCGCCGCCGTCGGAGCGGGAGTCACGGGCCGGGGGGCACGGCCCGGGAATCCCCGCTCGGGAATCCCCGCTCAGGAATCCGCGCTCAGGAATCCTTGCTCAGGAAATCCGCGTTCAGGAAATCCGCGTTCAGGAGCGGGTCCACTTCTGGTGGTTGCCGCCGTTGCAGTACCACAGGCCCACCGCGCTGCGCGGGGCCGTGGCCTCGCCCGACACGTCCAGGCACAGGCCGGACTGCTGGGCCGTGACCGAGCCGTCCGCGTTGAGGTTCCACTTCTGGTTGGGCCCGCCGTTGCAGTACCAGATGATCAGCGGGGTGCCGCCCTGGGTGCCGCCGCCGTAGACGTCCAGGCACATGGTGCCGTAGACGCGCAGCTCCTTCTCCGGCGTGTACGACCACTGCTGGTTCTCGGAGCCGCTCGTGCACCACCAGATGACCAGGGAGCTGCCGGCCTCCTTGGAGGCGCCGGGCACGTCCAGGCAGTGGCCGGAGCCCACGCCCCGCAGCACGCCCTTCTGGACGGCCGGCTTGCCGGTGCCGAACCAGGCCCACGCCAGCCGGTCGGCCGCCGAGGCGTTGGTGGTGCGCAGCGTCAGGTCCGTGCCGGTGCCCTGGCGCTCGGTGAGGGCGTACGAGTCGCCGTCGCGCAGGCCGGGCCAGTAGACCGCGCCGATGCCGAGCTCACGGACGGTGTCCGTGTCCCCCTGGAGGAACGCGACGGCGGAGTCGCCGTTGACCGGGCCGTTGTAGTCGATGCCGGTGGTGAGCGGGGCGCCGAACTCGGTCAGGACGGTACGGGACGCGCAGCTACCGACCTTCGTCTTCAGGTCGCCGGCCCACTGGGAGCGGTCGGTCCAGTCCGGGTGCCAGAAGCCGTAGTGGTGCAGCGACAGATGCGTTCCGGCCAGCCGGCTGTCGGCGCACACGGGCCGTACGTCGGAGGCGTAGCCGGTGCCGTCGACGAAGACGCGCTCACGGGAGATGCTCGTGCCGTGGTCGGCGAGCCAGCGGGCGGCGACGTCGGCCCACTGGGTGGCCGAGTAGCCGAACGGCTCGTTCATCGGCTCGAAGTGGACCTTGGTGTTGTCGCCGTACTTCGCGATGATCGTGTGCCACATGGCGTCGTACGTGGCCTGGTCGTCGATCCTGCCGTCCTTGGCGGCGCCGGGCGCCTCCCAGTAGGCCAGCAGCACCTTGAAGCCCTTGTGCAGGGCGGCGTCGATCGCGCCCCGGTAGGACTCCCAGTACGGGCCGTTGACGGTGGCCGGGTTGACCGGCAGGCGCACGGTGTTCACACCGAACTTCGTCTGGAACTCACCCATCACCGCGGCGGACTTGGTGTAGGTGGTCATGAAGTCGTCGGTCTTGGACAGACCGGACAGGACGAGCTCGTCGCTCGCGTAGTTGTCCCGCGGGTCGGCCCAGTTGACCCCCTGGAACGAGCCGCCGTTCGTGGCGGCGGCCGCCTCGGCGGCCAGCGGACCGGCCTGGAGGCCGATCAGCGAGAGCGAGCCGACGGCCAACAGGGCCAGGGCTCTTCGAAAGGCGGACATGTATTCCCCCCATAGGTTCGGATATGCCGGTCGCGTCGACGACGCTGCGTGATCGTATACGGGCATGAGAAACGGCCCGCACGGGGAGCCGAAGCTCCGGTGCGGGCCGCTCTCGTGCCCGTACGAGAAGGGGATCAGCCCTCGCTGACGCCCAGCCGCTCCAGGATCAGGTCCTTCACGCGGGCGGCGTCGGCCTGGCCTCGGGTGGCCTTCATGACCGCGCCGACCAGGGCGCCGACGGCGGCGACCTTGCCGCCGCGGATCTTGTCGGCGATGGCCGCGTTGCCCGCGATGGCCTCGTCGACCGCCGCGCCGAGCGCGCTGTCGTCGGAGACGACCTTCAGACCGCGCTTCTCGACGACCGCGTCCGGGGTGCCCTCGCCCGCGAGGACGCCCTCGATGACCTGACGGGCCAGCTTGTCGTTCAGGTCGCCGGAGGCGACCAGGGCCGACACACGGGCGACGTCCGCCGGGGTGATCGGGAGCTCCTCGAGGGAGACGCCCTGCTCGTTGGCGTTACGGGCCAGCTCGCCCATCCACCACTTGCGGGCCGCGGCCGCGTCGGCGCCCGCCTCGATCGTGGCGACGATCGGGTCGACCGCGCCGGCGTTGAGGATGGACTGCATGTCCAGCTCGGACACGCCCCACTCCTCGCGCAGCCGGTTGCGGCGCACCCGCGGCAGCTCCGGCAGACCCTTGCGCAGCTCCTCGACCCACTCGCGGGCCGGGGCGACCGGGACCAGGTCCGGCTCCGGGAAGTAGCGGTAGTCCTCGGCGTTGTCCTTGATCCGGCCCGCCGTGGTGGAGCCGTCGTCCTCGTGGAAGTGACGGGTCTCCTGGACGATGGTGCCGCCGGCGGAGAGGACCGCCCCGTGGCGCTGGATCTCGAAACGCGCCGCCCGCTCCACGGAGCGCAGCGAGTTGACGTTCTTCGTCTCCGAACGCGTACCGAAGGTGCTCGAACCCTTCGGCATCAGCGACAGGTTGACGTCGCAGCGCATCTGGCCCTTGTCCATGCGCGCCTCGGAGACGCCCAGGGCGCGGATCAGCTCGCGCAGCTCGGCCACGTACGCCTTGGCGACCTCGGGAGCGCGCTCGCCCGCACCCTCGATCGGCTTGGTGACGATCTCGATGAGCGGGATGCCGGCCCGGTTGTAGTCGAGCAGCGAGTGCGAGGCGCCGTGGATGCGGCCGGTCGCGCCACCGATGTGGGTGGACTTGCCGGTGTCCTCCTCCATGTGGGCGCGCTCGATCTCCACGCGGAAGATCTCCCCGTCCTCCAGCTGGACGTCCAGATAGCCGTTGAAGGCGATCGGCTCGTCGTACTGCGAGGTCTGGAAGTTCTTGGGCATGTCCGGATAGAAGTAGTTCTTCCGGGCGAAGCGGCACCACTCGGCGATCTCGCAGTTGAGCGCGAGGCCGATCTTGACGGCGGACTCGACGCCGACCGCGTTGACGACCGGCAGTGCGCCGGGCAGGCCGAGGCAGGTCGGGCAGGTCTGCGCGTTGGCGTCCTGGCCGAGCTCGGTCGAGCAGCCGCAGAACATCTTCGTCTTGGTGCCCAGCTCGACATGGACCTCGAGGCCCATGACGGGGTCGTACGCGGCGAGCGCCGCTTCGTACGACAGCAGTTCAGTGACAGTCACGGTGGAACTTCCCTCTCAGCCCAGCAGGACGTCGTCGTCGCCGAGGCGCTTCAGCTCGCGGTACAGGATCGCGAGGCCGGTGACGATGGCGGCGGCGGACACGACGGCGTCGACGAGCTTGAGCGTGTCGTGCTCGGCGCGCGCCTTCTTGACCTGCTTCATCACGCTCAAGGCGCCGAACGCGGTGGTGCCCATGGACAGGTACGTACCGGTCTTGGACTTCTTGAAGCCCTTGGCCTTCTGCAGTGCACTGGTACTCACAGCGACGGAGCCTCCTCGAGCAGCGGGTGGCCCCACTTTTCCACGAAGGCGGCCTCGACGGCGGCACCGACCTTGTAGAGCCGGTCGTCCTTCAGGGCGGGGGCGATGATCTGCAGGCCGACCGGCAGGCCGTCCTCCGGCGCGAGGCCGCAGGGCAGCGACATGGCGGCGTTGCCCGCCAGGTTGGTCGGGATGGTGCACAGGTCCGCGAGGTACATCGCCATCGGGTCGTCGGCGCGCTCGCCGATCGGGAAGGCGGTGGTCGGGGTCGTCGGGGAGACGAGCACGTCGACCTCCTCGAAGGCCTTCTCGAACTCGCGGGTGATGAGGGTACGGACCTTCTGGGCCGAGCCGAACCACGCGTCGTAGTAGCCCGAGCTCAGCGCGTACGTACCGAGGATGATGCGGCGCTTGACCTCGGGGCCGAAGCCGGCCTCGCGGGTGAGCGCGGTGACGTCCTCGGCGGACCGGGTGCCGTCGTCGCCGGCGCGCAGGCCGTAGCGCAGACCGTCGAAGCGGGCCAGGTTGGAGGAGCACTCCGACGGCGCGATCAGGTAGTACGCCGAGAGGGCGAGGTCGAAGGTGGGGCAGTCCACCTCGACGATCTCGGCGCCCAGCGACTTCAGCAGCTCGACGGACTCGTCGAAGCGCTGCACGACACCGGCCTGGTAGCCCTCGCCGCGGAACTGCTTGACGACACCCACGCGCATGCCGGCGACGGAGCCGTTGCGGGCCGCCTCGACGACCGGC
This sequence comes from Streptomyces sp. NPDC085481, assembly GCF_044541845.1. Lineage (NCBI taxonomy): Bacteria > Bacillati > Actinomycetota > Actinomycetes > Kitasatosporales > Streptomycetaceae > Streptomyces > Streptomyces sp. NPDC085481. The sequence goes on along the minus strand of NZ_JBITTJ010000010.1, from coordinate 203,997 downwards.
GGGACCGGCGCGTCGATGGAGGTCGAGTCGAGCGGGTCGTGCCCGGCGATGGCCTCGTGCAGCAGGGCCGCGTCGAGGACCGTACGGGCACAGGGGCCGCCCTGGTCGAGCGAGGAGGAGAAGGCCACCATGCCGTAGCGGGAGACCGCGCCGTAGGTCGGCTTGACGCCGACGGTGCCGGTGACGGCGGCGGGCTGGCGGATCGAGCCGCCGGTGTCCGTGCCGATGGCGAGCGGGGCCTCGTACGCGGCGAGGGCGGCCGACGAGCCGCCGCCGGAGCCGCCGGGGATCCGGGTGAGGTCCCACGGGTTGCCGGTCGGACCGTACGCGCTGTTCTCCGTCGAGGAGCCCATGGCGAACTCGTCCATGTTGGTCTTGCCCAGGATGACCACGTCGGCGGCCTTGAGCCGCTTGACCAGCGTCGCGTCGTACGGCGGGATCCAGCCCTCGAGCATCTTCGAACCGACCGTCGTGGGCACGCCCTGGGTGGTGAAGATGTCCTTCAGCGCGAGCGGCACACCGGCGAGCGGGCCCAGCTTCTCGCCCCGGGCGCGCTTTTCGTCCACGGCGCGGGCCTGGGCGAGGGCGCCCTCGCGGTCGACGTGCAGGAAGGCGTGGACCTTCTCGTCGACGGCCTCGATACGGGCCAGGTGGGCCTCGGTGACCTCGACGGCGGTGAGCTCGCCGGAGGCGATCCTCGCCGCGATCTCCGCGGCGGTGAGCTTGATGATGGTGCTGTTGTCCGTCATGGCGTTCTTAGTCCTCCCCCAGGATCTGCGGCACCTTGAAACGCTGCTGCTCCTGGGCCGGGGCGCCGGAGAGCGCCTGCTCGGGGGTGAGCGACGGACGGACCTCGTCCGCGCGCATGACATTGGTCAGCGGCAGCGGGTGGGAGGTCGGCGGTACGTCTTGGTCGGCGACCTCGGAGACGCGGGCGACCGCGCCGATGATGTCGTCGAGCTGACCGGCGAAGTGGTCCAGTTCTTCGCTCTTCAGCTCCAGACGCGCCAGCCGTGCGAGGTGGGCAACCTCCTCGCGCGTGATGCCAGGCATGCGGATCCTCACGGGGTGAGTTTGATGGTGTTGGCCCAATCCTATGGGGCTGGCACCGTTACCCGTGAAACGGTTCGCCCCGGGGAGGGCCACCCGGGGATCCGGTCCGGTTACTGGACGACGTGCCCGGAGGGGTGGTCGACCTCGACGACCGCCGCGTTCGCCGCGATCTCCGAGGGGCGGCGCCAGCCGTGTTCGCCGCGGGCGCGCAGCCAGGCGGTGGTCTCGCCGGGGGGCATGGCGGCGGCGACCAGCCAGCCCTGGACGGCGTCGCAGCCGAGGTCCCGCAGCCGCTCCCAGGTCTCGTCGTCCTCGACGCCCTCGGCGACGACGAGCAGGCCGAGGGAGTGGGCGAGGTCGACGGTGCAGCGGACGATCTCGGCGTCCTCGTTGTCGACGGCGAGCCGGGCGACGAAGGAGCGGTCGATCTTGAGCTCGCTCACCGGGAGGCGGCGCAGGTGCACCAGGGAGGAGTAGCCGGTGCCGAAGTCGTCGAGGGACATCTTGACGCCGTGGCCGGTGAGCCCGGCCATGGTGTCGGCGGCCCGCTGCGGGTCCTCCAGGAGCACGTGCTCCGTTATCTCCAGCTGGAGCGCCCCGGCAGGCACGCCGTGCCGGGCGAGCCGGGCGGCGACGGCGCCCGCGAAGCCGGGGGTGTGGACGTCGCGCGGGGAGACGTTGACGGCGACCGGCACGTTGAGGCCCTGGGCGCGCCAGCGGGCCACCTGGGCGAGGGCGGTCTCCAGGACGTACTCGGTGAGGTGGGGCATCAGGCCGGAGGACTCGGCGATGGCGATGAACTCGTCCGGCGGGACCTTGCCGCGCTCGGGGTGGACCCAGCGGACCAGGGCCTCGAGGCCGGCGACCTGGCCGTCGAACTGGACCTTGGGCTGGTAGTGGAGCTCGACCTCGCCCGCGTCGAGGGCGCGCCGGAGGTCGCCGAGGAGGCCGAGGCGGTCGGGGGTGTTGGAGTCTCGCTTGGACTCGTAGACCTCGACGCCGGTGCGGTCCCGCTTGGCCTGGTACATCGCGACGTCGGCCCGGCGCAGCAGGCCCTCGGCGTCGAGGGCGTGCTCGGGGAAGACGGCGACGCCGGCGCTGGCCTCCAGGACGAGGGTGAGCCCGTCGAGGTCGAGCGGGGAGGAGAGCTCGGCGACGAGGTGGCGGGCGATGCGCTGGGCGCTGGTGGTGGAGTCGGCGGTGGGCAGCAGGACGGCGAACTCGTCGCCGCCGAGCCGGGCGGCCTCGGCGCCGCGGGGCAGGGCGAGCCGGAGTCGTTCCGCGATCTGGAGGAGCAGCCGGTCGCCGGCGAGGTGGCCCAGGGTGTCGTTGACCGAGCGGAAGCGGTCGAGGTCGATCAGGACCAGGGCCGAGCGGAGGCCTTCGCCCTCGGCCTCCTCCAGGGCGGTCCAGGTGCGCTCCAGGAGCCACTGCCGGTTGGGCAGTCCGGTGAGCGGGTCGCGCAGCTGCTCCTCGGCGCGGGCGCGGGCGATCCACAGGGTGGAGTCGAGCGCGATGAGCGGCACGGCGAAGAGCGGCAGGAGCGGCGGGCGGGAGGCGGCGACGACGCAGATGAGCGGGGCGATGGCGAGGAGCGCGACGGCGACGAGGCCCTGCCGGAGCAGGGCGGTGCGAGCGGCGGTGGGCAGTCCGCCGCCCTGGGGGGCGAGGGCGTACCACAGCAGGAGCCGGGTCACCACGAGATAGGCGGCGGCGGCGAGCACCACTTCCGGTACGTCGGCGATCCCCCAGTCGAGGGGCTGCCAGGGGTGCTCGACGGTGGGGACGTCGCCGAAGGTGGCGAGCACGAGGGCGGCGGCGCCCGCGCCGATGACGTCGACGGCGCCGTGCAGCAGGCCCTGGCGCCAGCGGTGCCGGCGGGCGGCGGCGACGAGGACGACGACGGAGAGGGAGACGAGGCTGGCGGGCACCCAGCCGTAGAGGAGCAGGACGGCGAGGGTGAGGGCGGCGCCGGAGCCGGTGCCGCCCCACCAGCGGTCGCGGCCGAGCGCGACCAGATGGCCGACGATGATCCCGGTGAGGACGGCCAGTGACCAGCCGCCGGCTCCGCCGGGGAAGAGCCCCTCGCCGGTGCTCAGCGCCCGGTACAGACCGGCGGCGAGCACGACGGCGGCTATGCCCACCAGCACTCCGGACAGTCCGGAGGTGAGGCCCACGAACGCCGCACGACCCTGGGGCCGTGCGACCGGGGCGGCACTCTCGGTCGGTTTCATTCCCGTCCCTCTCACAGCCGGCGGTGCCGTCGCAACGCGGGGGCCCTCGTGATGCCACGGGGCCGTCGTGCCGCCGCTCCTCGTACCGCGTGTCCTGCTCCTGCGACCGGCAGGGCCCTCACGCAGCCGTGCGCGGCGGACGCACGGTCACCACACTAGGCCGCGGAGGGCTCCGACGGGCAGCGCTCTCCATCTCTTGCCCGAATGCGACCCGGCCACCCGTAACGATCTGGTATGCGCCGAACGGGTGAGCTTTCAGGGCCCGTTCGGCGGCTACTCCTCGACCGGGAGAGCCGCCTCCCGAGCGGCTTCGACACCCTGTTCGAGCAGCACCTGGAACCCTTCCTCGTTCAGAACCGGAACCTTCAACTGCATCGCCTTGTCGTACTTGGAGCCCGGGTTGTCACCCACAACGACAAAGGCGGTCTTCTTCGAAACGGAACCGGTCACCTTCGCACCAAGGGCTTGCAGCGACTCTTTTGCGCCATCCCTCGTGAAGTTCTGCAGGGTGCCGGTGACGACCACGGTGAGACCGTCCAGCGCACGCGGCCCCTGCTCCTCACCGGCACCCTCGTCCTCGAAGCTCACCCCGGCCGCCCGCCACTTGCGCACGATCTCGCGGTGCCACTCCTCGGCGAACCACTGCTTCACGGCGGCCGCGATGATCCCGCCGACCCCGTCGACCGCCGCCAGCTCCTCCTCGCTCGCCTGCTCGATCCGCTCCAGCGAGCGGAACTCGCGGGCCAGCGCCTCGGCCGCGACCGGACCCACATGACGGATCGACAGGCCGTTGATGAAGCGCGCGAGCGGACGGGTCTTCGCTGCCGCGATGTTCTCCAGCATCGCGAGCGCGTTCTTCTTCGGCTCGCCCTTCTGGTTGGCGAAGACCGTGACGATCTTCTCCTCGCCCGTCTTCGGGTCCCGCTTGGGCAGCCCGCTGTCCGGGTCGAGGACGTACGCCTTGATCGGCAGCAGCCGCTCGATCGTCAGGTCGAACAGATCGCCCTCGTCGGCCAGCGGCGGCTCCGCCGGCTCGAGAGGCCGGGTGAGCGCCGCGGCCGCGACCGCGCCGAAGTTCTCGATGTCCAGGCACTGACGGCCCGCCAGGAAGAACAGCCGCTCGCGCAGCTGTGCGGGACACGACTGCGCGTTGGGGCAGCGCAGGTCGATGTCCCCCTCCTTCATCGGCTTCAGCGGGGTGCCGCACTCGGGGCACTCGGCCGGCATCACGAACTCCCGCTCGCTGCCGTCCCGCAGGTCCGCCACCGGCCCGAGGATCTCCGGGATCACGTCACCGGCCTTGCGCAGCACCACCGTGTCGCCGATCAGGACGCCCTTGGCCTTCACCACGTCCTGGTTGTGCAGGGTGGCGAACTCGACCTCGGAGCCGGCCACCGTCACCGGCTCCACCTGCGCGTACGGCGTGACGCGCCCGGTGCGGCCGACTCCGACCTTGATGTCGACCAGCCTGGTGTTGACCTCCTCCGGCGCGTACTTCCACGCGATCGCCCAGCGCGGAGCGCGCGCCGTGGAACCGAGCCGGCCCTGGAGCGGGATCTCGTCCAGCTTGACGACGACCCCGTCGATCTCGTGCTCGACCGAGTGCCGGTTCTCCCCGAAGTACGCGATGAAGTCCCGTACGCCGTCGAGCGAGTCCACCACCCTGTTGTGCCGGGCGGTGGGCAGGCCCCACTCGTGGAGCAGGGCGTAGGTCTCCGAGAGGCGGGAGATCTCGAACCCTTCGCGGGCGCCGATCCCGTGCACCACCATGTGCAGCGGGCGGGTCGCCGTGACCTTCGGGTCCTTCTGGCGCAGCGAACCCGCCGCCGCGTTGCGCGGATTGGCGAAGGGCTTGTCGCCGGCCTCCACCAGGCGCGCGTTCAGCCCCTCGAAGGCCTCCATCGGGAAGTAGACCTCGCCGCGGATCTCCACGAGGTCCGGGATGCGCTCGCCGCGCAGCCGCTCGGGGACGTCGGCGATGGTCCGCACGTTCGGCGTGATGTCCTCGCCCGTGCGGCCGTCGCCGCGGGTCGCCGCCCGGGTCAGCCGCCCGTGCTCGTACGTGAGGTTCACGGCGAGGCCGTCGACCTTGAGCTCGCACAGGAAGTGGTGGTCGGAGGTGCCGACGTCCCGGGCGACCCGCTCGGCCCAGGCGGCCAGCTCCGCGTCGTCGAACGCGTTGTCCAGCGAGAGCATCCGCTCCCGGTGCTCGACCGAGGTGAACTCGGTCTCGTACTGCCCCGCGACCTTCTGGGTCGGCGAGTCCGGCGTCCGCAGCTCCGGATACTCCTCCTCCAGGGCCTCCAGGGCACGCAGGAGCTTGTCGAACTCTCCGTCGCTGATGACCGGCTGGTCCTTCACGTAGTACCGGAAGCGGTGCGCCTCGACCTGCTCGGCCAGCTCGGCGTGCTTCTCCCGCGCCTCGGCGGGGGCCCCCTGTTCGACTGCCACCGTTTCTCGTCCTCCCGATGCCTGAAACCCGGTCACTCTGGGTTGTCCGCGAGCGATCTCGCCGCCCGGGCGCAGTGGGCGAGCGCCTTGCGGGCGTACGCCGGCGAGGCACCCGCGAGACCGCAGGTGGGGGTGACCACGACGGACTCGGCGAGAGTCCCCGGATTCAGCCCCAGCCTGCGCCACAGCGTCCTGACACCCATGACGCTACCGCCCGGGTCTGACAATGCCCCCGAGGCCGGGTCCGTGGACGGCACCACTCCGGCGAAGAGCACGGTCCCGGCCTCCACGGCCTCGCCGATCGGCTCCTCGTCACGCTCGGTGAGCAACGAGAAGTCGAACGACACCCCGGCGACCCCGGCCCGGCGCAGCAGCGCGAACGGCACGCCGGGAGCGCAGGAGTGCACGACCACCGGCCCGTCGTGCACCGCGGCCACCTCGCGCAGCGCGCTCTCCACGACCTGCCGGTCGACGGCCCGGTGGGTGCGGTAGCCGCTGGCGGTACGGATCCGGCCGAGCAGTACGGAGGTCAGCGAGGGCTCGTCGAGCTGGAGCACCAGCCGGGCCCCCGGCACGCGCCTGCGGAGCTCCGCCAGGTGCGCACGCAGCCCTTCGGCGAGCGAGCCCGCCAGGTCCCGGCAGGCCCCCGGATCCCCCAGCGCCGCCTCGCCACCACGCAGCTCCAGCGCGGCGGCGAGCGTCCAGGGCCCCACCGCCTGCACCTTGAGCGGCCCCTCGTACCCCTGGGTGAACTCCTCCAGGGCGTCCAGGTCCTCACCCAGCCAGGACCTGGCCCGCCGGGTGTCCCGCCCCGGCCGGTCGCTGATCCGCCAGCCGCTGGGTTCCACGTGCGCGTACACCTCGACGAGCATCCCGGCGGTCCGCCCGATCATGTCCGCGCCGGGCCCTCGGGCGGGCAGCTCGGCCAGGAAGGGGAAGTCCTCGAAGGACCCGCTGACGGTCTTGGCGGCCTCACGGGCGTCCCCGCCGGGCATGGACCCGACGCCGGTGGCGGGGCTCCAGGGGAATGCGTTGTTGTCGCTCACCCGGGAAGCGTACGTGCCGCTCGGCCGGTGATCGCGTGCCCCCGGCCACCCCGCCCGCCCCCGTCACCGGCTCAGCGCCCCGGCCGGACCGACAGGTCGTTCACCTCGGCGTCGCGCGGCAGGTCGATCGCCATGACGATGGTCGTGGCGATCGACTCGGGGTCGATCCAGCGCTCGGGGTCGTACTCCTTGCCCTCCTGCTGGTGCACCTTCGCCTGCATGGGGCTCGTGGTCCGCCCCGGGTAGACGGAGGTGACCCGCACGCCGTTGCCGTGCTCCTCGGCGCGCAGGGAGTCGGCGAGCGCCTTGAGGCCGTGCTTGGAGGCGGCGTACGCGCTCCACTCGGCGTGGGCGCTGAGCCCGGCCCCCGAGTTCACGAAGACCACATGCCCCTTGGAGACGCGCAGTTGGGGCAGGAAGTGCCGGGTCAGCTCGGCGGGGGCGACCAGGTTGACGTTGAGCTGGTGGTGCCAGGTCCTGGGGGTGAGCTCGCCGACCGGCCCGAGGTCGACGACGCCCGCGACGTGCAGCAGGCTGTCGACCCGCTCGGGCAGGCTCTGGTGCGAGAACGCCCACGACAGCCGGTCCGGATCCGCGAGGTCCCCCACCAGCGTCCGCGCCCCGGGAAACTCCGCCACGAGCTCCTTCGCCCGCCCCGCGTCGCGAGCGTGCAGGACGAGCTCGTCGCCCCGCGCGTGCAGCCGCCGCGCGACGGCCGCGCCGATGCCGGAGCCGGCTCCGGTGATCACATGAGTAGCCATGGGCCCCATGCTCGCATCATCCGCGGGAGGCCACGGCCTCCTCCAGGTAAGCCAGGGCCTCGGCGCCGTTGTCCGCGAAGCAGACGAGGTCGGTGAGCGGGAGCGGGAGGAAGCCCTCCTCTTCCATGCGGCGGAACTGGGTTTTGAGGCCGTCGTAGAAGCCGGCGGTGTTGAGGAGGACGACCGGCTTGGTGTGCTTGCCGTGCTTCTTCAGTTCCAGGATCTCGGTGGCCTCGTCGAGGGTGCCGGTGCCGCCGACCATGACGACGACGGCGTCGGACTTGGCCAGCAGACGGGCCTTGCGCTCGGCGAGGTCCTTGGTGACGACCATCTCGTCCGCGACCGGGCGGGCCTTGGCGGCGAGGAAGTCGACCGTGACGCCGACCAGGCGGCCGCCGGCCTCCTCGACGCCGTCCGCGACGACCTTCATCAGGCCGGTGTCGGAGCCGCCCCAGACGAGGGTGTGGCCGGCCTTGCCGAGGCGGTGGGCGAAGTCGCGGGCGGGGCCGGTGTAGCGCTCGTCGAGGTCGGCGGCGGAGAGGAAGACGCAGATGTTCATGGGCTCCACGGTAGGGCTTCGCACCCGCGGCGGGACGAGGAGCCGGCGGAGGGCTGAGGGGGGCGGGCCGGGCGTCTGTCCGGCCCGCCCCACGGGCCGGCCCCTACGCCGGCTGCGCCGCCGTGCTGCGTACCGTCGTCGCGATGGTCGCCGAGCCCACCACGCGGGTGCCGTCGTACAGCACGATCGCCTGGCCCGGGGCCACGCCCCGGACCGGCTCGTCGAAGGTGACGGTCAGTTCGCCCGCCTCCAGGGTGGCGGTCACCGGGGTCTCGCCGCCGTGGGCGCGGAGCTGGGCGGTGTAACGGCCGGGGCCCTCGGGGGCGGTGCCGCACCAGCGGGGCTTGATGGCGGTGAGGCCGGTGACGTCCAGGGCCTCGGCGGGGCCGACGGTGACCGTGTTGTTCACCGGCGAGATGTCCAGGACGTAGCGCGGCTTGCCGTCCGCCGCCGGGTGCCCGATCCGCAGGCCCTTGCGCTGGCCGATGGTGAAGCCGTACGCACCGTCGTGCGTGCCGAGCTTGGCGCCCGACTCGTCGACGATGTCGCCCTCCGCCTTGCCGAGCCGCTTCGCGAGGAAGCCCTGGGTGTCGCCGTCGGCGATGAAGCAGATGTCGTGGCTGTCGGGCTTCTTCGCCACCGCGAGCCCGCGCCGCTCCGCCTCCGCGCGGATCTCGTCCTTGGTGGTGAGCGTGTCGCCCAGCGGGAACATCGCGTGCGCCAGCTGCCTCTCGTCCAGGACGCCGAGCACGTACGACTGGTCCTTGGCCATGTCGGAGGCCCGGTGCAGCTCGCGGGCGCCGTCCTCGAGCGTCACCACGGTCGCGTAGTGGCCGGTGCAGACGGCGTCGAAGCCGAGGGCGAGCGCCTTGTCGAGGAGCGCGGCGAACTTGATCTTCTCGTTGCAGCGCAGGCAGGGGTTGGGCGTGCGCCCCGCCTCGTACTCGGCGACGAAGTCGTCCACGACGTCCTCGCGGAAGCGCTCGGCGAGGTCCCACACGTAGAACGGGATGCCGATGACGTCCGCGGCCCGCCGGGCGTCGCGCGAGTCCTCGATCGTGCAACAGCCCCGCGCTCCGGTGCGGAAGGACTGCGGGTTCGCGGAGAGGGCGAGGTGCACGCCGGTGACGTCGTGGCCCGCCTCCGCGGCGCGGGCGGCGGCGACGGCGGAGTCCACTCCGCCGGACATGGCGGCGAGTACCCGGAGGGGACGGGGGTGGGGGCGCTGCGGCGGGGTCTGAGTCATAGCCCTACCAGGGTACGGGGCGGCGGGAACCACGGTCGCGTGAGTAAGCGTTCTCGATCACATGGGGAAAAAGGGCGGTGGCGGGGGCGGGAAGACGACCCGGGCGAAGAAGGGTCCGGGGCGGCGGGCCTTCCTGGTGGGCGGCGGGGTCGCCCTGGCCGGCACCGCGGTGCTCGCCAGGGAGGAGCTGGCCCGCTTCTGGTGGCGGCTGCCGGGGACCGAGCGCAAGCGGGTCGAGGGCGAGCTCGACCACAAGGGCGCCGAGTGGACGGCGGCCTCGCGGGCGAACTGGCGGCGGGCGGACCGGCCGGACGACTACGTCGTCGACCGGGTGGTCATCCATGTGGTGCAGGGCAGCTACGCCTCCGCCCTGCGGGTCTTCAAGAACCCGGGGCACGGGGCGGCCGCCCACTACGTCGTGCGCAAGGACGGGCACGTGGCGCAGATGATCCGCGAGCTCGACGTGGCCTTCCACGCGGGCAACCGGGACATGAACGAGCGCAGCATCGGCATCGAGCACGAGGGCTTCGTCGACCGGCCGCAGGACTTCACGGCGGCGATGTACGGGGGGTCGGCGCGGCTGACGGCGGACATATGCGCGCGGTACGGGATACCGGTGGACCGTGAGCACATCATCGGGCACGTGGAGGTGCCGGGGACCGACCACACGGATCCCGGGCCGCACTGGGACTGGGACGGCTATATGGCGCTCGTGAAGAAGGAGCGGGCGAAGCTGCGCTGAGCCGTGGTCCCGGCCTCGCCGGCGCCGCTCACCCGGGACCGGCCGCCCTCGTAAGGCCTGCCGCCCCTGTGAGGCCGGCCGCCCCGGGCAGGCCTGCCGCCCCGGGCGCGCTCAGCTCAGCCCCGCGGTCCTCGCCCGCTCCACCGCCGGGCCGATCGCCTCCGCCACCGCCGTCACGTCCTCCTTCGTGGACGTGTGGCCGAGGGTGAAGCGCAGGGTGCCGCGGGCCAGGTCCGGGTCGGTGCCGGTGGCGAGCAGGACGTGGCTGGGCTGCGCGATGCCTGCGGTGCAGGCGGAGCCGGTGGAGCACTCGATGCCGGCGGCGTCGAGGAGCAGGAGCAGGGAGTCGCCCTCGCAGCCCGGGAAGGTGAAGTGGGCGTTGGCGGGGAGCCGGTCGACCGGGTCGCCGCCGAGGAGCGCGTCGGGGACGGCGGCTCGGACGGCGGCGACGAGCTCGTCGCGCAGGCCGCCGACGGTGCGGGCGTACTCCTCGCGCCCCTCGTCGGCGAGGCGGCCGGCGACGGCGAAGGCGGCGATGGCGGGCACGTCGAGGGTGCCGGAGCGGACGTGCCGCTCCTGGCCGCCGCCGTGCAGCACGGGGACGGGGGTGTACTCGCGGCCCAGGAGCAGCGCGCCGATGCCGTAGGGGCCGCCGATCTTGTGGCCGGAGACGGTCATGGCGGCGAGTCCGGAGGCGGCGAAGTCGACCGGGATCTGGCCGAAGGCCTGCACGGCGTCGGCGTGCAGGGGTACGTCGAACTCGGCGGCGGCCTGGCCGAGTTCGCGGACCGGCATGATCGTGCCGATCTCGTTGTTCGCCCACATGACGGTGGCGAGGGCGACGGAGCCGGGGTCGCGTGCGATGGCCTCGCGCAGGGCGTCGGGGTGGACGCGGCCGTACGGGTCGACCGGCAGGTACTCGACGGTGGCGCCCTCGTGGGTGGCCAGCCAGTCGACGGCGTCGAGGACGGCGTGGTGCTCGACGGGGCTGGCCAGGACGCGGGTGCGGCGCGGGTCGGCGGCGCGGCGGGCCCAGTACAGGCCCTTGACGGCGAGGTTGTCGGCCTCGGTGCCGCCGGAGGTGAAGACGACCTCGCTCGGCCGGGCCCCGAGCGCGCTCGCGAGCGTCTCGCGGGCCTCCTCGACGGTCCGCCGGGCGCGCCGGCCGGCGGCGTGCAGGGAGGAGGCGTTGCCCGTGACGGCGAGCTGGGCGGTCATCGCCTCGATCGCCTCGGGAAGCATGGGCGTGGTCGCGGCGTGGTCGAGGTAAGCCATGGTGGTCCGATTCTACGAGGCCGGTCCGGCGTCTCCGGCGTCCGGCCGGTCTACGCCGTAGAGCGCGGCGGTCTCGGCGGCGACCTCGGCGATCAGGGTGCGGGCGGCGGGTGGGCCGAGGACCTCGACGGAGGGCCCGAAGGCGAGCAGGGGCCGCAGGTCGCCGAGCTCCGTGAGGGCCAGCTCCACGGTGGTCCACTCCCCCGCCGGTCGGGGCGGCACAGGGGCGGTGAGGCGGTCGCCGTGCAGGCGCAGGAACCGGTCGTAGCGGTCGCGGTGGACGCGCGCGGTGACGGTGACGCCGGCCGGCCGCCGCTCGACGCGGGCGCGCAGCTCCTGCCAGACCACGGCGAGCTCCACGCCCGGTCGGCGCAGGACCGGCTCGTCGAGGAGGTCCGCGCGCTGGACGCGGTCGGCGCGGAAGAGGCGGGGTTCGGCCCGGTGGTCCGCGACCAGGTACCAGACGCCGGCCTTCACGACGAGGCCGTACGGGTCGACGGTGTACGCCTTCGGGGCGGGCGCCCCGCTGCTGCGATAGCGCAGGGCGAGGCGGCGGTCGGCGAAGACGGCGCGGTTAAGGACGTCGAGGTCGACGTCGGGGCGCGGGCCGCTCATCCAGCGGTCCGGGTCGACCAGGATCCGGCGGCTGGTGAGCTCGGCGGCCGGCCGGTGCGGGGCGGGCAGCGCGGCCATCACCTTGCGCAGCGCGGAACCGAGCGCCTGGTCCAGCCCGAGGGCGGCGTGGGCGCCCTGGGCCGCCAGCACGAACAGGGCGCGGGACTCGTCGGCGGTGAGGCCGGTGACGTCGGTGCGGTAGCCGGGGAGCAGGGCGATGCCGCCGTGCCGGCCGCGCTCGGCGTAGACGGGGACCCCGGACGCGGAGAGCGCCTCGACGTCCCGGTAGATGGTGCGCACGGAGACGTCGAGACGCCCGGCAAGCTCGGACGCCGGGACGAGCCCCCGGGTCTGGAGCAGCAGAAGCAGGGAGAGCAGCCGGTCGGACTTCACCCGCCGGACTCTGTCACGTCAGTCGCGCGGTGCGCGTGCCAGCTGGCGGGACTGGGCCACCAGGCGGCCTGCGGTGTCCCAGACCTCCGCGTCCTCCTCCAGGAAGCCGCCCGCGAGGTTGCGGGTGGTGATGGAGACGCGCAGGGGGCCCGGGGCGGGGCGGCAGCGGATGTGGGTGGTGAGTTCGACCGTCGGGGTCCAGCCCTTGAGGCCCAGCTCGAAGGAGGTCGGCGGGAGTGCGTCGACCGTGAGGAGCAGCGAGAGCGGGTCGGGCTCGTGGCCGTCGGCGAGGCCGAACCAGGCGCGCATCTCGCCCTTGCCCGACGGCGCGCCGATCGCCCAGCCGACGCACGCCGGGTCGAGCCGGAGGTCGAGCCGCTCGGTGATCGCCGACGAGCCGGGGATCTGCGGGGTGGGCCCGTCGGAGGCGCTGAAGCACTGGTCGATGGGCGCGATCGCGGGCGGGGTCGCCGTCGTGCGGACCTCGCCCGGGAGCCCGTCGAGGTCTCCGTACGAGGCCAGGACGCGGATGCGCTCGACCTCGCTGCCGTCCTCCGCGTACTGGAAGAGGGAGGCCTGGCCGGTGGAGAGCGTGCGGCCGGTGCGGACGGTCTCGGTGCGGATGACCGCCGGGCCGGGGGCGGACGGCGTCAGGTAGTGCGCCGAGATGGTGAACGGGTCCGGGTGCGGCAGGTGGTCGCCGAGCGCGCGGCCGAGGAGGGCGAGGAGGTAGCCGCCGTTGACCGCGTGGATGATCGTCCAGCCGGCGGAGAGTTCGGCGTCGTAGACGCCGGGGGCGCGGAGGGTGACGGCGGTGTCGCGGTCGAACTCGCTCGTCGCGCCGACTGCCGACTCGCCGGCGGTCTCGCTCGTCGTCTCGATGCTGCTCGTGCTCATACCCGCGACGGTACAGGATTTAGCTACTGAGCGGTAGCTTTTTCGGGCTCCTCACGGGCGTTGGACCGCCGGTTCCACGCGCGCGGCGCCCGCCAGTGGTAGCGCATCGCGAGGAGCCGCAGCACGAACGCGGTGAGGACCGCGGTCCCGCTGGTGTACGCGTTGAGCACGTCGAAGCGGATGCACAGCACGACCATCGTCGCGCCCACGATCGCCGGTACGGCGTACAGGTCCCGGTCCCAGCGCAGCAGCGACGGCACCTCGTTGGCGAGCACGTCGCGCAACACACCGCCGCCGACCGCGGTCGCGAGGCCGAGCGCCGCGGAGGCGGTCAGGCCGAGTCCGTAGTCGTACGCCTTGGTGGTGCCGGTGACGCAGAACAGCCCGAGGCCGGCCGCGTCGAAGACGTTGACCGCGTTCTGGGTGCGTTCGACCTCGGGGTGCAGGAAGAACACGAGGACGGTCGCAACCAGTGGCATCAGGAAGTAGCCGAGATCCGTGAACGCGGCGGGCGGCACCGCGCCGATGATCAGGTCGCGGAAGAGCCCCCCGCCGAGCGCCGTGACCTCGGCGAGGACGGCGATGCCGAAGACGTCGAAGTTCTTGCGGACGGCGAGCAGGGCGCCGGAGATCGCGAAGACGAAGATGCCGACCAGGTCCAGGGCGTGCTGGACGGACGGGTTGAACAAATCGTGGAGCACCGCACCATTGTCCAGGTTGTTCCCGGCCGCGACGCGACGAGGCCCCGCTGCCGGGTGGCAGCGGGGCCTCGTCGCGCCTCAGGCGGCACGGCTCAGCCCTCCGGGTCCTCCGGGCCCTCGTCCGCCTTCGCAGGAGCCTCGGACTTCGCGGGAGCCTCCGCCTTCGCAGGAGCCTCGGACTTCGCGGGAGCCTCCGCCTTCGCAGGAGTCTCGGACTTCGCGGGAGTCTCGGCCTCGGCCGCCTGCACCGGCGCCTCCGGCTTCTTCGTGATCGTCACCTCGACCGACTCCCGCGCCGTCGGCACCGTCACGCCCTCGGCGTTCTCCGGGTGGTGGCAGGCCACCCGCTGGCCCGGGCGGAGCTCCAGGAGTGGGGGCTCCTGGGTCTTGCACACCTCGGTCGCCTTCCAGCAGCGGGTGTGGAAGCGGCAGCCCGGCGGCGGGGCGATCGGGGACGGGACGTCACCGGTCAGCAGGATCCGCTCGTTCTTCTGGCCGCGGCGGCGCGGGTCCGGGATCGGGACGGCCGACATCAGGGCGCGCGTGTACGGGTGCATCGGGGACTCGTACAGGGACTTGCGGTCCGCGAGCTCCACGACCTTGCCCAGGTACATGACCGCGATCCGGTCCGACACGTGCCGGATGACCGACAGGTCGTGCGCGATGATCACGTACGTCAGGCCGAGCTCGTCCTGGAGGTCGTCCAGGAGGTTGACCACCTGCGCCTGGATGGAGACGTCCAGGGCGGACACGGGCTCGTCCGCGACGACCAGCTTCGGCTTGAGCGCGAGCGCGCGGGCGATGCCGATGCGCTGGCGCTGGCCGCCGGAGAACTCGTGCGGGTAGCGGTTGTAGTGCTCCGGGTTCAGGCCGACCAGGCCGAGGAGGCGCTGGACCTCCTTCCTCACGCCGCCCTCGGGCTCCACGCCCTGGAGGCGGAAGGGGGCCGAGACGATCGTGCCGACCGTGTGGCGCGGGTTCAGCGAGCCGTACGGGTCCTGGAAGATCATCTGGATGTCCCGGCGCAGCGGACGCATCTTCGCCACACCGAGGTGCGAGATGTCCGTGCCCTGGAACTCGATCTTCCCGCCGGTCGGTTCCAGCAGCCGGGTGATCAGCCGGCCCATCGTCGACTTGCCGCAGCCGGACTCGCCGACGACGCCGAGGGTCTCACCGGGCAGGACCTCGAAGTCGATGCCGTCGACCGCCTTGACCGCACCGGTCTGCCGCTGGAGCAGGCCCTTCCGGATGGGGAAGTGCTTCTGCAGGCCGGTGACCTTGAGCAGGGGTTCCATAGTGTCGCTCACAGCTTCGGCGCAATCTCTTCGGTCCAGATCCGGTTCCGCTCCTCCTGCGACATGTGGCAGGCCGAGAAGTGGCGGCTGCCGGTCTCCGTCAGCTCGGGGCGTACGGTCCGGGTGATGCCGTCCTTGGGCACGTCCGCGTAGGGGCAGCGCGGGTTGAAGGCGCAGCCGCTGGGGACGTTGATGAGGCTGGGCGGGTTGCCCTTCACCGGGATGAGCCGTTCGGTCTGCTCGCGGTCGATGCGCGGCATGGAGCCGAGCAGGCCCCAGGTGTAGGGGTGCTTGGGCTCGTAGAAGACGTCCTCGGCCGAGCCGCGCTCCACGCACCGGCCGCCGTACATCACGAGGATGTCGTCGGCGATCTCGGCCACCACGCCCAGGTCGTGGGTGATGATGATGACCGCGGAGCCGAACTCCTTCTGCAGGTCGCGCATGAGGTCGAGGATCTGCGCCTGGACGGTCACGTCGAGCGCGGTGGTCGGCTCGTCCGCGATGAGCAGTTCGGGGTTGTTGACCAGCGCCATCGCGATCATCGCGCGCTGGCGCATACCGCCGGAGAACTCGTGCGGGTAGCTCTGGAAGCGCTTGGCAGGCTCGGGGATGCCCACCCGGTCGAGGAGTTCGACGGCCCGCTTGCGGGCGGTCTTCTTGTCGACGTCGTGGTGGACCCGGTAGGCCTCCACGATCTGGTGGCCGACCGTGTAGTACGGGTGCATCGCGGACAGCGGGTCCTGGAAGATCATCGCCATCTCGCGGCCGCGCAGCTTGCGCACGGTGTCCGCGTCGGCGGAGAGCAGCTCCTGCCCGTTGAGCCAGATCTCGCCGGAGATCCGCGCCTTCTGCCGGCCGTACTGGCCGACGGTGTGCAGACCCATGATGCCGAGCGAGGTGACCGACTTGCCGGAGCCGGACTCGCCCACGATGCCGAGGGTCTTGCCCTTCTCCAGCTGGAAGCTGAGGCCGTCGACCGACTTCACCACACCGTCGTCGGTCGGGAAGTGGATCTTCAGGTCGCGTACGTCGAGGAAGGCGTCGGACGGCGCCTGCTTCCCGGACGCGACCGGCTCGCCCAGGGCGGCGCCGGTCTTCACGAGCTTGTCGGTCATGCCAGCCTCACTCGGGGGTCGATCACTGCGTAGAGAAGGTCCACCACGAGGTTCGCGACGACGACACAGGCGGCGGTGATGAGCGTGACGGCCAGGATGATCGGCAGATCGCGCTCGCTCACTCCCTTGATGGCCAGCCCGCCGAGGCCGTGCAGGTTGAACGCGGTCTCGGTCAGGATCGCGCCGCCGACGAGGGCGCCGAGGTCCATGCCGAAGATGGTCAGGATCGGGGTCATGGTGGAGCGCATGGCGTGCTTGCCGAGCACGACCGGCTCCGGCAGGCCCTTGGCCCGTGCGGTACGGATGTAGTCCTCGTTGAGGACCTCCAGCATGGTGGCGCGGGTGAGCCGCGCGTACATCGCCGCGTACAGGAAGGCGAGGGTCACCCAGGGCAGCAGCAGGCCGCCGAACCAGCCGCCGAAGGACTCGCCGATCGGTACGTACGACGCGTCGAGCCAGCCCAGCTGGGTGCGGAAGACGAGCATCGCCAGCATGGCGGTGAAGAAGATGGGGAGCGAGACACCGGCGAGCGCGGTGATCATCGCCACGCGGTCGACCATCGTGCCCCGCTTGAGCGCGGAGACGACACCGGTGGAGACGCCCAGGAGCAGCCACAGCACGGCGGCGCCGATGACCATGGACAGGGTGACCGGGAAGGCGTCGACCAGCATGGACGAGACGTCCTGCTCGGTGCGGAACGAGTAGCCGAAGCACGGCATCGCGCAGTGGATGGTCTCGCCGCCGCCGGTGTAGTCGCGGCCGACGAAGATGCCGGAGACGAAGTGCCAGAACTGCACCAGGAGCGGCTCGTCCAGGCCCAGCTTCTGCCGGATGCCCTCGATGGAAGCCGGATCCGCCTGCTTGCCGACGAACATCGCGGCAGGGTCACTGCCGGTCATCTTGGGGATGAGGAAGAAGATGCTGAGCGTCACCAGGGTGACGACGAGCAGCATCACGACGACGGCGAAGAGCCGTCGGACTATGTATGCAAGCATGCGGTCGGCCGGTCGGCGGCCGGGGAACCCGATCGGGTTCCCCGGCCGCCGCGCACGGCCATCACCTGCCCTTCGGACCTAGCGGCGGGTGCGCCGTTGGAGCGAGTTGACGGAGACGGGAGACTCGGCTGACGTGACGCCGGGTTACTTGACGACGCCGAGCGACGCGTAGTCGTAACGGCCGTTGTAGGCGTCGGCCGTGTAGACGTTGGTCAGGCGCGAGCTACGCCAGATGATGTTCTTCTCGTGGGTGAAGGGCAGGTAGACCGCGGCCTCCGAGACCTTCGTGTTGATCTGCTTGTACAGCTCGCCGGCCTTGGTCGGGTCGGTCTCCTTCAGCGCCTGGTCGAACAGGCCGTTGACGGCCGGGTCGTTCAGCTCGGAGAAGTTGTTGTTGCCGCTCTGCAGGATGAAGCGACCGTCGACGAGCGGCTGCAGGAAGCCCTGGCCGGTCGGGAAGTCGGCGCCCCAGCCCATGATGATGATGCCGTAGCCCTTCTCCTTGACCACCTTCGGCGAACCGATGATGCCGGAGGTCTGGGCGCCGTCGAACTGGTCGATCTGGGCGTCGATGCCGACGGCCTTCAGCGACTGCTGCAGCGACTCGGCGGTGGCGATCTCGATCTTCTTGTTGTTGCGGACCGCGATCGTGGTCTTGAAGCCGTTCGGCTTACCGCACTTCTTCAGCGCCTCCCTGGCCTTGGCCAGGTCCGGGGCGCCCCCGAGCTTGCCGTACGGGTCGGCCTTCGGGTCGGCACCCTTGATCGCCGGCGGCAGCATGTTGGAGGCGATGTCGCCACCGGCCTGCGGGCCGCCGCGGGCGGTCTGGAGGGACTTGGAGTCGGCCGCGTAGATGATCGCCTTGCGGCACTCGACGTTCGGGATCACCGTCTGCGGGAAGACCGCGTAGCGGATGAAGCCGGTCTGCGGGTTGTCCGCGTTCTCCTTGTGCTGCTGGAGCACCTTGGCGCGCGCGGAGGCGCCGACGCCCGTCGCGTTGATGTCGAGGTCGTACTCGCCCTCGATCAGACGGTTGTCCATGTCGTCGGCGTTCGTGGTGAACGTGACGCTGATCTTGTCCGGCAGGGCCTTGCGGATGGTGTCGGTCTTCGCGTCCCACTTGTCGTTGCGGACGAGCTTGATCGACTTGTTCGGCTGGTAGGACTGCCACTTGTACGGGCCGGAGGAGAACGGCTTCAGGCCGTACTTGGCCTTGGTGTCCATGTCCTGGCGGACCGGGGAGGCGGCGGGCATGGCCAGCATCTGCAGGAAGTCACCGTTGGCGACCGGCAGCTTGAAGATGATGGTCTTGTCGTCCGGGGTCTCGATCGCCTTGAGGCCGAGCTTGTCCGCGGCGGTGTCCTTGTACGGGCCCGGGTACTCCTTCTTCGGGTCCAGGACCTGCTGGAGGTAGATCGGGCCGCCGGAGATGACGTCCTGGGCCCAGATGCGCTCGATGCCGTACTTGATGTCCTTGGAGGTGATCGGCTTGCCGTCCTCCCAGGTCACCCCGTCCTTCAGCGTGAAGGTGTAGGTCAGGCCGTCGGGCGAGACCTTGCCGCTGTCGGTGGCGAGGTCGCCGACCAGCTCGGTGGACTCGGCGCCCGGGGCGGCCTTGAAGGAGACCAGCTGACGCGTGTAGTAGCGCGCGAAGTCCCACACGAAGCCGTAGTAGCCGCGCTGCGGGTCCCAGTTGTCGGCCTCCTGCGAGCCGATGAACTTCAGCTCGCCGCCCTTCTTGTCGGAGGGGTTGGCGATCTTGTTCACGGCGGCGTTGAAGCCGGCCGCGCCCCCCTTGCCCTTGCCGCCACTGTCGCCGTTGCTACCGCCACAGGCCGTGGTGACGACCATCGTGGCGGCCGCGAGCAGCGCGCCCGCGGCGATTCTGCGCCTCTGGGAGCTGTTCAGAGTCATGGTCGAGCAACCTCCGAAGTAGTGGCGGCCGTTACGGTGGTCCGCCGTTGGGGGATGTGCCTCCTGTCGACAGCGGCAGGGGCTGGTCTTGCGGTTAACGGCGTACGGATCAGCGGGAGCTCTTCGGGTCGAACGCGTCGCGCACGCCGTCGCCGAAGAGGTTGAACGCCAGAACGGTGATGAAGATCGCGAGGCCGGGAATCACCATGAACAGGGGGTCCGATTCGTAGGTGGTGATGGCCGTCGACAGCATCTGCCCCCAGGAAGCGGTGGGCGGCTTGACCCCCGCACCGAGGAAGCTGAGCGCCGCTTCGGTGAGGATGTTGGTGGGGATCATGAGGGTCGCGTAGACCGTGATCGGGGCGACCAGGTTGGGCAGCAGCTCGCGGCGCAGGATGTAGAAGCGGCCGGCCCCCAGGCTCTGGGCGGCCTCGACGTACTCGCGGTTGCGCAGGGAGAGGGTCTGGGCGCGGACGATGCGTCCGATGTACGGCCAGCCGAAGAAGCCGATCACGAGGACCAGCGCGGCGATGCGGACGCCCGAACCGTCGAGGCCGAGGAGTTCGTTCGGCAGCACGGAGACCAGGGCGATGGTGAAGAGCAGCTGCGGGAAGGCCAGCATCACGTCCATGACCCGGCTGAGCGCCGCGTCGATCCAGCCGCCGAAGAAGCCGGCGATGACGCCGAGGACGGTGCCGAGCACGACCGCGAAGACGGCGGCGAGGAAGGCCACCAGCAGCGAGATCCGGGCACCGTAGACGATGCGGCTGAAGACGTCGCGGCCGTTGACCGGCTCGACACCCAGCAGGAAGTCGGAGTTGATGCCGCCCCAGGAGCCGATCGGGGTGCCGAAGAGGGGGTCGATCTGGTCCTCGTGGAACTCGTCCGGCGGGTGGCCGAGGAGGCCGACGATGACCGGGGCGAGGATCGCCACCACGATCAGGAAGATGACCACGAAGGCGCCCGCGAGGGCGAGTTTGTCCCGCTTGAGCCTGGTCCAGGCGATCTTCCAGGGGGATCGTCCCTCGATCGCCTTGGCCGGCGCGTCGGGCACGGCGTCGACGGCGGTGGCCTGCTCGGCCGCGCTCGTCTCGTGCAGTGGTGCCGTCATCGTGGTGAGGACCCCTCTCGGCCGCCGGGTCGCCGGCCCTTGCCCGCCGCGGGTAGCGGCACGGTGGAACAACTGCTGGGCACCGGCTCTGGAGAGCCGAACGCCTGGTGTTCCGGGGAGTCTTCAATGTGTCCGCGATCACCCGCCAGACCTCAAGGGGAATGTTTGCTCAAACGTGATGCGGTGCGTTGTCTTCCGTTATCCGGACGTCGTGATCGTCTGAGCGGACCATCTCGACCGCTATTCGACCAGATCGGACATCTGCCCCAACCGTACTCTCGCGGGCGGGAATTGGGGCGACGGAACGGACTATTCAGTACGTGCGGGGCGCGGCCGGAGGGTAGCCGTAGCCGGGGGTGTGCGGGGCCGCGGGGGCAGCGTGGGCGTCCCGGTCGTAGAACGGGCGGGCGTGGGCGTTCAGCCACATCGCGACCGGGTCGTACGTGTCGGACATGGCGACCGTGGAGACCGGCAGGCCCTCGGGGACGGCGCCGACGGACTGGCTCATCATCGCCCGTACGGAGTCGACGGAGGCCGGCGAGGAGTCGTAGAGGTCGAGACCGATGGCGAGGTACGGGGAGCCCAGCGCGGGCTGCACCCAGGCGCGGCGCAGCGAGCGGACGGCCGGGGTGCGGTGGGCGTTCTGCGTGAGCAGGGCGTAGAACTGCGGGATCTCCACGGCGGGCTCCGAGAGCCGCAGGGGTCCGGCGGGCATCCGGTCGAGGCCGGTGGCGATGCGGCGCAGGTCGGCCCAGGGGATGCCGACGCCGCCGCCGGGGGCGTGCGGATTGAGCCAGATGCCCCAGCGGTCGGGGTAGAGGGCGCGGGCGATCTCCAGGCCGGTGACGACCTCGTGGGCGCGGTTCCAGCCGGAGGCGGCGAGCTCCTGGGCGGAGGTGACGCACGGCGCGTAGCCGAAGCCGTCGACCTCCATGTTCCCGTACTGGGCGTCGGGGGATCCGGCGGCGCCCTGCCAGAGCAGCATCCAGACGTCGGAGTCGGCGAGCGCGTGCAGCAGCTGCTCGTAGGTGTCGTGGCGTCCGGGTGCCACCTGGCGCAGCATGTGCTCGACCTTTCCGGCCGCAGCGGTGCCTGACGCGCTCACCTGGGTCCCGCCCCTCTGTGTACGTCCGTGCTCTGGATCGGTTCGGCTTGTGTGTGGATCGTGTCGTGGTCCGGCTGAATCAGGTCAGCCGCATCAGTTCAGCTTAAACAGCGTGGCCGTCACACGGCGGCGCGCTGGAAGAAGGGGCGCACCTTCTCCAGCATCCAGTCGCCGACCGGGTCCTGGGCGATGTCGAGCAGGATGAGGTTGACCGGCCAGGCGACCTCGACCCGGCCGAGCGCGCGGCCGAGGGCGTCGAGCGGGGCACCGAGGTCGGCGTCGGGGGTGAGCAGCTGGACGCCGACGAAGAGGGCGGGTTCGGTGCCCTCGACGCTGGCGAGGGCGCGGCGGGCGGTGGCGACCACGCCGGAGGCCTCGAACTCGGCGGAGGCGGCGGCGAGGAAGTCGACCGGGTCGTCCTGCCAGTCGGGCTCGAAGAGCCGGACGCGGCCGCCGCTGGCGGGCCCGTCGAGGGGGCTGCGTCCGGTCCTGCAGAGCTCGGCGACGGCGGGCGGCGGCAGGGGCACGCCGACGGTGCCGCCGGGGTTCACGGCGATGCCGAGCTGCGGGGGCAGGCCGCGGGCGAAGTCGCGGGCGGGGGCGACGGTGAAGGACATGTGGCCGCCGACGCAGGCGAGGAACTGCTGCTCGGAGCTGAAGACGGGCACGAAGGCGTAGCCGTCTATCTCCATCGTGGGCAGGTCCAGGTCGCGGCTGTCGGGGGTGCCGCCGTTGGGCAGGGGCACCCAGACGTCGCTGCGGCCGAGGACCTCGACCAGCCTGCCGCCGGCCGCGGGGTTGCCGAGCGAGGCGGCCAGCACTTCTTCGAGCTCATTGCCCGGCCACGTCACGTCCACGGTTCCTGTCTTCCCCTTCCGGCACACGGTGCGGTCAGCACCTTAACGGCGCTCCGGCACCGCTGTGACCGAAAAGGACGGGGAGTGCTTCAGGACACGTCCCGGAATCCGATCTTCCGCAGCGCGTCGGCGGCGTTCCGGTCGAGCAGGGTGACCGAGGCGCACCCGGGCGGCAGCTGCCCGTCGTCGGCGTAGCGGAGGAGTCGGCCGACGGCGCGGCGGTGCCGGGCGAAGGCGTAGCCGGAGACGCCGCGGCCGCGGGTCCGCTGGCCCTCGCGGGCGGTCTCGGGATCGACGTCGAGCAGGATCAGGTGCAGGGCGCTGCCTCGGCGCCTCGCCTCGCGGGCGAGCCAGCCGCGGACCCAGGACTGGGTGCCGCAGTCGTGCACGACGACGCTGGCCCCGGAGCGCAGGGCGCGGCGCAGCCCCGCGTAGTGCGCGAGCCGGGCGAGCGGGCGGTAGACGGCGTACGGCAGGAAGCGGGGCAGCCGGGCCTCCCAGCGCTCGCGGGTGTGCTGCGAGTCGATGGCGCGGCCCTCGGCCGTGCGGGCCATCAGGGTGGACTTGCCGCTGCCCGGCAGCCCGGAGACCACCACGACGTCCCCGACGGCGTAGGCGAGGGCGCGGGGGCCGCGGCCGCCGCGCTCGCGCAGATCGCGCAGCAGCCGCCCGCGGCGGCGGGTCCGGGCGCGGGCCCGCGCCGCCGCGCGCTGGACGGGTATGCCCGTACTCGTGGCGACTGCGCCGGTGCGCCGGATCGTCATCGCTTCTCCCCCTGTCGGGCCTTGCGGAGACCCTTGCCCACGAAGTGTAAAGAAAGGGTAATGACACGCAAGCGATTTGCCGCGCCGAACCGCCGTGCAATGATGTGCCCGCCAGCCCGCACGCCGGGCACACAACCGCATACCGGCCGCTCGAATCCGCGCGGGAGAGTTCCGGGACACCTTGTGCCCCGGACGCCGAAGGAGCAAGTCCCTCCCTTGAATCTCTCAGGCCCCGTACCGCGTGGATGAGGCAGATCTGAAAAGCGGGCCGCACCTGTCGCGGCCCCACCCAAGGTGCAAGCCGAGGATGCCCTCGGTGAACCTCTCAGGTTCCATGACAGATGGGGAGGATCGTCCTCACCGTCATGTCACGTCGTGCCCTGCACGCCGCCCTGGGACCCGGGAGCCACCCCATGAGCAACGCCCCCCGTCTGACCGCCCTCGATGCGCTGCATCGTTCGCTGGGCGCGACCATGACCGACTTCGCCGGCTGGGACATGCCGCTGCGCTACGGCAGCGAGCGCGACGAGCACACCGCCGTACGCACCAAGGCCGGGCTCTTCGACCTCTCCCACATGGGCGAGATCACCGTCACCGGCCCGCAGGCCGTGGAGCTCCTCGACTACGCGCTGGTCGGCAACATCTCCACCGTGGGCAACGGCCGCGCCCGCTACACGATGATCTGCCAGGAGGACGGCGGCATCCTCGACGACCTGATCGTCTACCGCCTCGGCGAGACCGAGTACATGGTCGTCGCCAACGCCTCCAACGCACAGATCGTCCTGGACGCCCTCGTGGCACGCTCGGAGGGCTTCGACGCCGAGGTCCGCGACGACCGCGACGCCTACGCGCTGCTCGCCGTGCAGGGCCCCGAGTCCCCCGGCATCCTGAAGTCGCTCACCGACGCCGACCTGGACGGCCTGAAGTACTACGCCGGCCTGCCCGGCACCGTCGCCGGCGTGCCCGCGCTGATCGCCCGTACCGGCTACACCGGCGAGGACGGCTTCGAGCTG
The DNA here is from genome assembly GCF_044541845.1 of Streptomyces sp. NPDC085481. Taxonomy (NCBI): domain Bacteria; kingdom Bacillati; phylum Actinomycetota; class Actinomycetes; order Kitasatosporales; family Streptomycetaceae; genus Streptomyces; species Streptomyces sp. NPDC085481. Next base: position 179,855 of record NZ_JBITTJ010000010.1, on the reverse strand, counting down.
TTCCTGAAGCCGGAGCACGCCGAGGGCGTGTGGCAGGCACTGACCGAGGCGGGCGCGGGCGTCGGCCTGATCCCCTGCGGTCTGTCCTGCCGCGACACTCTCCGCCTGGAGGCGGGCATGCCGTTGTACGGCCACGAGCTGACCACCGCCCTGACCCCCTTCGACGCGGGCCTCGGCCGGGTCGTCAAGTTCGAGAAGACCACGAACGAGGGCCGCTTCGTCGGCCGCGAGGCGCTGGAGAAGGCCGCCGAGCGCGCCGAGACCGCCCCGCCGCGCAAGCTGGTCGGCCTGATCGCCGAGGGCCGCCGGGTGCCGCGCGCCGGGATGTCCGTCGTCGTGGACGGCGTGGTCGTCGGCGAGGTCACCTCCGGCGCCCCGTCCCCGACCCTGGGCAAGCCGATCGCCATGGCGTACGTCGACGCCGCGCACGCGGAGCCCGGCACCGAGGGCGTCGGCGTCGACATCCGAGGCGCCCACGAGGCGTACGAGGTCGTGGCGCTGCCGTTCTACAAGCGCCAGAAGTGACGTACTCGTCTCAGGACTCGTCTCACCCCGCAAGACCCACGTTCATCAGCACTCCCCCGGTACAGGAGAATCAGGTCATGAGCAACCCCCAGCAGCTGCGCTACAGCAAGGAGCACGAGTGGCTGTCGGCCGTCGAGGACGGCGTCGCCACGATCGGCATCACGGAGCACGCGGCGAACGCGCTCGGTGACATCGTGTACGTCCAGCTCCCCGAGGTCGGCGACACCGTGACCGCGGGCGAGTCCTGTGGCGAGCTGGAGTCGACCAAGTCCGTCAGCGACCTGTACGCCCCGGTGACCGGTGAGGTCGTCGAGGCCAACCAGAACGTCGTCGACGACCCGGCGCTCGTGAACACCGCCCCGTTCGAGGGCGGCTGGCTGTTCAAGGTGCGCATCACCGGCGAGCCGGACGACCTGCTCAGCGCCGACGAGTACACCGCCTTCACCGCCGGCTAACCGAGACCCCCTAGGGATCGATTCATGTCGCTTCTGAACACCCCTCTCCACGAGCTTGACCCGGACGTCGCCGCCGCCGTCGACGCCGAGCTCCGCCGCCAGCAGTCCACCCTCGAGATGATCGCCTCGGAGAACTTCGCTCCGGTCGCGGTCATGGAGGCCCAGGGCTCGGTCCTCACCAACAAGTACGCCGAGGGCTACCCGGGCCGCCGCTACTACGGTGGCTGTGAGCACGTCGACGTGGCCGAGCAGATCGCGATCGACCGGGTCAAGGACCTGTTCGGCGCCGAGTACGCCAACGTCCAGCCGCACTCCGGCGCCTCCGCCAACCAGGCCGCGCTCTTCGCGATCGCCCAGCCCGGCGACACGATCCTCGGCCTGGACCTGGCCCACGGCGGCCACCTCACCCACGGCATGCGCCTGAACTTCTCCGGCAAGCAGTTCAACGTGGTCGCGTACCACGTCGACGAGGCCGGTCTGGTCGACATGGCCGAGGTCGAGCGCCTCGCCAAGGAGCACCGCCCCAAGGTGATCATCGCAGGCTGGTCCGCCTACCCGCGCCAGCTGGACTTCGCCGAGTTCCGCCGGATCGCGGACGAGGTCGAGGCCTACCTGTGGGTCGACATGGCCCACTTCGCCGGCCTCGTCGCCGCGGGTCTGCACCCGAACCCGGTCCCGTACGCGGACGTGGTGACCTCCACCACGCACAAGACGCTCGGCGGCCCGCGCGGCGGCATCATCCTGGCGAAGAAGGACTTCGCGAAGAAGCTGAACTCCTCTGTCTTCCCCGGCTTCCAGGGCGGCCCGCTGGAGCACGTGATCGCGGCCAAGGCCGTCTCCTTCAAGGTCGCGGCCTCGGAGGAGTTCAAGGAGCGCCAGCAGCGCACCCTGGACGGCGCCCGCATCCTGGCCGAGCGCCTCACGCAGGACGACGTCACGCAGCACGGCGTCTCCGTCCTGTCCGGCGGCACGGACGTGCACCTGGTCCTGGTCGACCTGCGCAACAGCGAGCTGGACGGCCAGCAGGCCGAGGACCGTCTCCACGAGGTCGGCATCACGGTCAACCGGAACGCGATCCCGAACGACCCGCGTCCGCCGATGGTCACCTCGGGTCTGCGCATCGGCACGCCGGCGCTCGCGACCCGCGGTTTCGGCGACGAGGACTTCCGTGAGGTGGCCGACGTCATCGCCGAGACCCTGAAGCCCGGCTTCGACGCCGAGGGGCTGAAGGCCCGGGTGACCGCTCTTGCCGAGAAGCACCCGCTGTACCCCGGCCTGAAGTAATTTCGTACGCTTTAGTTCCAGTTTCGTTCGTACGATTGCTCCGGGGCACCGCGCACACTGGACAGTGAGCGCGGTGCCCCACCCCTTTCCCGCTCTTCCTGCTCGTTCTGCACCACCCGGCAGACAACGGCGTCTAGCCCCCCACAAGGAGTCCTCCGTGGCCATCTCGGTCTTCGATCTGTTCTCGATCGGCATCGGCCCGTCGAGCTCCCACACGGTGGGGCCCATGCGCGCGGCGCGCATGTTCGCCCGCCGGCTGAAGAACGAGGGCCTGCTGGCCCACACCGCCTCGATACGGGCGGAGCTGTACGGCTCGCTCGGCGCCACCGGCCACGGCCACGGCACCCCGAAGGCGGTCCTGCTCGGCCTGGAGGGCAACTCGCCGCGCACGGTGAACGTGGAGACCGCCGACGACGAGTTCGAGCGGATCAAGGCCGGCGGCCGGATCAACCTGCTCGGGATGCACGAGATCCCGTTCTCCTTCGACGACGACCTGATCCTGCACCGCCGCAAGGCGCTGCCGTACCACGCGAACGGCATGACCGTCTTCGCGTACGACGCCGAGGGCGCCCTGGTCCTGGAGAAGACGTACTACTCGGTAGGCGGCGGCTTCGTCGTCGACGAGGACGCGGTCGAGGGCGAGAACCCGATCGTCCCCGAGGACACCGTCCTCAAGCACCCCTTCCGCACCGGTGACGAGCTGCTGCGGCTCACCAAGGAGACCGGCCTGTCGATCTCCTCGCTGATGCTGGAGAACGAGAAGGCCTGGCGCACCGAGGAGGAGATCCGCGAGGGCCTCCTGGAGATCTGGCGGGTCATGCAGGCCTGCGTCTCGCGCGGCATGTCCCGCGAGGGCATCCTGCCGGGCGGCCTGAAGGTCCGCCGCCGCGCCGCCACCTCGGCCCGCAAGCTGCGCTCCGAGGGCGACGCGGCCGCGCTCGCGATGGAGTGGATCACCCTCTACGCGATGGCCGTGAACGAGGAGAACGCGGCGGGCGGCCGCGTGGTCACCGCCCCGACGAACGGCGCCGCCGGCATCATCCCCGCGGTCCTGCACTACTACATGAACTTCGTGCCGGGTGCCGACGAGGACGGCGTGGTCCGCTTCCTGCTCGCGGCCGGCGCCATCGGCATGCTGTTCAAGGAGAACGCCTCGATCTCCGGCGCCGAGGTCGGCTGCCAGGGCGAGGTCGGCTCCGCCTGCTCCATGGCGGCCGGCGCGCTCGCCGAGGTCATGGGCGGCTCCCCCGAGCAGGTCGAGAACGCGGCCGAGATCGGCATGGAGCACAACCTGGGCCTGACCTGCGACCCGGTCGGCGGCCTGGTCCAGATCCCGTGCATCGAGCGCAACGGCATGGCGGCGGTCAAGGCCGTCACGGCCGCCCGCATGGCGCTGCGCGGCGACGGCAGCCACATGGTCTCCCTGGACAAGGTCATCAAGACCATGAAGGAGACCGGCGCGGACATGAGCGTGAAGTACAAGGAGACGGCGCGGGGCGGCCTCGCGGTGAACATCATCGAGTGCTGATCGGCGACCGTTGATCGGCGACCGCTGATCAACGGGTGCCGGCCCCCGGGACGGTCCCGGCTCCTTGGGGGTCCGGCTCGTCACGCAGCAGCGGTACGGGGCCGCGCAGGGCGAACTGCCCGGGGAGGTCGAGCCGGCCGCCCCGGCGCTCGGCGAGTACGGAGCCCTGGACGCCGAGACGGGCGTCGACCGAGCAGTCCCCCGACCTCACCCCGGTGAGGCAGGCGTCGCGGACCACGCAGACCAGCCCGGAGATCCGGAAGACCAGGGTCAGCTCGACGTCGATGGTGCCGAGCTTCACGCCGTCCACGTAGAGGTCGACGAACGGCCGGTGCGTCGAGGTCACCCGGTGGGTGGCCAGCGCGACCACCTCCTCGCTGCCGGGCAGGTCCCTGGTCCGGCGCGCGGCGGACCGCAGCGCGGAGTGACCGCGCCAGCCCGAGGCCGCCAGGTCGAGCATGTCGAGGGCCAGGAAGTCGTCCACGACCGTGGCCAGCTCGTGCTCGACCGCCCGGTCCGCGGCGGGCGTCCTGTGGCGTACGGAGGCGAGCAGCGGGCCCGCGGTGTCATGGGCGCGCAGCGGGCCGTCGAGGTCCTCCCCCTCGCCGAGCAGGAACGAGCGGACGGTCGTCGGGCTGCGCGGGCTCGTCCGGCGCGGCGCGGACGCGGTCGCGGTCATGGCTCCTCCTCGTCGAGGGTCTGCCGGCCCGGGTCGGCGTGCGGTTCGAGCCTGGTGGTGTGCGTGGGCGGCTCGCCGGGCGCCCGCTGCTCGGTCAGCCCGGTGTCGCCGGTGGCGGGCCGCAGGGTCGCCCGTACGTGCTTGCGGACCCAGCGGGGACCGCGGTGCAGCCGGGTGAAGAAGACGACCGCGGCTGCGGCCAGAGCGAGCGCGACACCGGTGGTGGAGCCGACGACGAGGCCGACGGGGGTGGTGGTGCCGCTGGACTGCCCGTTGTCCGACGGATCGGTCGGGTTCGGGTCCGTGGTGTTCGGGTCGGTCGTATTCGGGTCCGTGGTGTTCGGGTCGGTCGTATTCGGGTCCGTGGTGTTCGGGTCGGTCGTATTCGGGTCGGTCGTATTGGGGTCCGTCGTATTGGGGTCCGTCGTATTGGGGTCCGTCGTGTTCGGATCCGTCGGGCCGGCCGTGATCGTGTACGAGGCTTCGGCGTACAGGTCCGGATCGTCCTGGCAGACCGCCCGTACCGTGTGCGCGCCCTCCGTCGCGTCCGACGGGATCGGGATCTCCGTGGCGAAGGTGGACTGCTCCGTGACGGCGGCGGTGGTCAGCACCGGCTCGGCGCCGTCCAGGAGGAGGTCGACGTTCGAGCACGCGAAGCCCGTGCCCTCCGCGTCGACGGTCGCCCCGCTCTCGCCCTCCTCCTCGGCGAGCGTGAGGACGGGATCCGCAGCGGTCTCGACGACCAGCTCGGCGTCGGCATGGATGGACGGCTGGCCGGGGCATTCGGCGCGGAAGGTGTACGTGTCCGGGTCCGTGCCGACCGGGATGACCTCGGTGTACGAGAAGGAGCCGTCCTCCTCGATGGGGACCCTGGAGGCGATCTGGGGCCCGTCGACCACGTACAGGCTGACGGCGTGGAGGTCGCACTCGGTGAAGCCCGCTCCCCGGACGTCGATCGGGTCGCCGATCGAGCCGTTCCCGGGGGTGAGCTCCAGTGTGGGGTCCTGCGAGGTCGACGTACCGTCGCCGTCGTCGCCGCCGGTCACCGTGAAGGTGGCCTGGCCGTGGTACGTGATGCCGCTGTCGACGTCCGGATCGCACGTCGCCTCGATCGAGTGGTCCCCCGCGGAGCTGTCCTCGGGGACGGTGATGGCGCCGGAGATCTGGGGCGGGTTCGCCTGGCCCGGCACGGCGTGTCCGCCGTCGAAGGTGAGGGTCACCGTCCCGCACGCGTCGAAGCCGGTGCCGCTGACCTGCACGCTCTGCCCGGGCGGCCCCGTCGAGGGGGACAGCTGGAGCTCCTCCGCCTTGAACCGGGCGGCACCCGCGGGCGCCGCAGGCGACGTGAAGGCGACGGGCCCCACACTGATCGCTGCGCTCAGAAGCACCGCCATCAGCAATCGACGCACGAACCGCACGGCAGTGAACATGAGGGGGAGGAAATGGGGGGATCACCCCTATTTTCCTCCCCCTCAGGGAACTCCGCTCGTCGCGGCGCCGAGCGCCGTGCGACTCAGGCCTTGTTGAGGTTGGCCCAGAACTCGTCCCAGGAGAGCTTGCCGTCGTGGTTCGTGTCCTGCTTGTTGATGAGCGCCTCCGCGACGGACTCGGTGACGTGGAAGTCACCCAGCTGCGCCATGACGCTCTTGTACTCGGCCGCCGTGATGTAGCCGTCCCCGTCCACGTCGAACCGGTTGAACGCCGTACGTGCCGACTCGATGTCCGCCACTGCTTCCGCCCCTTCTTGGTGCTTCGTTGACGGGGCCAGATTATCGGGCCGTGCCGTGCCCGATGATGGGGGTATGAGCAGCGAAGTGGCACGCATACTGGCAGCGGCGGCGCACGGCGAGTTCCCGCCGCCGGACGGTTCGACGACGATCCTGCCGCAGCCGAACCGCCGGGACGCGGGGGTGCTGTCCTTCACCGCGCACTCGGTGGTCTTCCTGGACGAGGACCCGGAGTGGATACGGGCGGAGCTGGCGGCGGCCTCCACGGATCCGCTGGTGGCGAGCATGACCCCGGGCTTCCATGCGGCACTGGTGGCGCGCACGGGCCGGTACGTGAACACGGTCGACCTGATGACGGTCGCGAGCGCCCTGCCGGGCGAGCCGGAGATCGAGCTGCGGGAGATCGAGGACGAGGACCATCCGCGGGTGGCCCGGGCGCTGAAGTACCGGGACGACGTCCGCGTGTGGTCGGCGGACGGCGGGGTGCTGGTCCTGGGCCGGGGTGTCGCGGGCCGCTGGGAGGCCGCGGTCGAGGTGGACGAGGACGTACGGCACCGGGGTCTGGGACGGGCGCTCGCGATGGCGGCCCGTCAGCTGACCCCGGACTCCGTGGTGTGGGCCCAGAACTCGCCCGGCAACGCGCGCAGCGTCCGGGTGTTCCAGGCGGCCGGTTTCCGCCCGGTGGGGGCGGAGGCCCTGCTGGTGGCGCGCTGATCCCGTGGGTTCAGCGGAAGATGCCCGTGTGGCCGAGGGAGTAGCGACCCGGCTGTGGGTAGACGGCGAGGCCGTGCGGGCCGCCGCCTACGGGGATGCGGGCCAGCTGCCTGCCGGTCGTGGTGTCGATCGCGTAGACCTCGGAGTCGTAACGCCCGGACAGCCAGAGCACCTTGCCGTCGGCGGAGACGCCGCCCATGTCGGGTGAGCCGCCGTTCGGGAGCCGCCACTTCTTCGTGAGCCGGTTCTGCGCGAAGTCGAAGACGGAGACGGTGCCCTCGCCGCGGTTGGAGATGTACATCTCCCTGGAGTCGCGGGAGACGTAGAGGCCGTGGGTGCCCTTGCCGGTGGGCAGCAGCTGCGGGGTGGTGAACTTCTCGCCGTCGAGGACCCACATGCCGTGGGCCATCATGTCCGCGATGTAGAAGGTCTTCCCGTCCGGGGAGATCTTCACGTCCTGCGGCATGGCGCCCTCGAAGGGCAGCTTCTGCTGGCCGATGACCTCCATCTTCTCGGTGTCGACCTTGAGGAGCTCCCCGGAGAACTCGCAGGAGACCACGAAGTAGCGCCCGTCGGCGGAGAAGTCGGCGTGGTTGACGCCGTAACAGGAGACGGGGACGGTCTTCCTGCGTTCCATGGTGTGGGGATCGCGGAAGACGAGTTCACGGTCGAGCGAGGCCATCACGATGGCGTACTTGCCGTTCGGCGTGAAGTACAGGTTGTACGGGTCGTGGACCTCGACGGGCTTGCCGGCGACGCCGGTGGCCGGGTCGATGGGCGTGAGCGTGTGGCCGCGGTTGTTGTTGACCCAGAGGGTCTTCATGTCCCAGGAGGGGACGACGTGCTGCGGCTGGTTGCCGACCCGGATCGTCTCGACGACCTTGTAGGTGGCGGGGTCGATGACCGAGACGGTGTTGGAGTTGGTGTTGGGGACGTAGATCCGGGAGGGGAAGTCCTTGACCACCGGCGAGAGTCGACCGGGCCGGTCGGCCGCGTACACGTCGTCGGCCTTGAGCAGCGGCGGCATGCCGGGGAGTCCTGCGGGCGCGGCCGCGCGCTTGGGTACGACGGGGAGCGCTGCGGCCTTCTCGGGGACGGCGCCGCGTTCCGCGGGGCGGGGGTTGCCGCAGGCGGCGAGGGCGAGCAGCAGGACGGTGGCGGCGAGGACGCGCTTCGTACGGGCGGTGGGGGTCGGCATCAGCTCAGCAGCTCCGTGGTGGTCACCGCGCGCAGGCCGCGGCGGTCGAGGTCGTCGAGGAGGAGGGGCAGCGCGGCGACCGTGTCCGCGTAGCCGAAGTGGAGGCTCACCACCGACCCGTTGCGGATCCGTCCGGTGACGTTCGCGACGACGGCCGCGGGGCCGGGCGAGGTGAAGTCGAGGGGGTCGACGTCGTACGAGAGGACGTGCGGGTAGCCGGCCCGCCGGGCGGCTTGGCGGACCGTTTCGCCGGCGTGCTGGGCGCGGGAGGGCCGGAACCAGGTGCCGATGGAGCCGGTGAGCCGGCGCAGCCGGGACGCGCAGGCCTCGATCTCGGCGAAGGCCTCGGGCTCGGTCATGGCGTTGACGTCGAGGTGGCGCTGGGTGTGGTTGCCGAGGTCATGGCCGCCGTCGAGGACGCGGCGGGCGAGGTCCGGGTTCTCGTCGAGCCACTCGCCGACGGCGAGGACGGTGACCCGGGCGCCGGCCCGTTCGGCGTGGTCGAGGATCGCCCGGGCGGTGGCGGGGTCGCCCTGCCCGTGGAAGGTGAGGGCGACCCGGGGGCGGTCCCGTGGGCCGCTCGCGATCTCGACGGGGCGGCCGGGGTAGCGGCGCGGGGCCGGGGCGGCGCGGGGCGCGGGGGCGGGGCTGTGGGGCGTGGCACGGGGTTCCGTGGCGCGCGGTTCCGTGGCGCAGGCGGTGGCGAGGGCTCCCGCGAGGGCGGCGGCCGCGCCCGCGCGGAGGGCGCCGCGGCGGTCGGTCGGCATCACGGCACCATTTAAGGGCCGATATGCCCGAAACATCATGATTGAGCCGATTCAGGACGTTTGCGGGTCGCGGTCGACTGTCCAGCATGCGGACCGGTCGAGGAAACATCCGACGAACTCGAAATTTATTCATCGTTTATAAGGGCGGTGCTCTATGTCACCAACGATTCATTGGTAAACTGTCCACATCTGCCCGACTTTGCCCCAGTAGGAACTTTTGGCGGAGAGGCCCCCCGTCTGCCATAGTCGGACCCACGACCCCCATTGACCCGGGCCAAGGTCGTCATAGCTGCCGCGGATACACCCCCCCATTCCGCGGCGCACCACACGGAAGCCCCCACGCGCCCCACCACGGCGCACGGGGGCTTTCGTGCTTCCGAAGCACGGGCGAGGTTCTAGCGGTCGCAAACCCGCATCTCGAACCAGGTGGTCTTGCCGCGTGGGGCGAGGTCGACCCCCCAGCGGTCGGAGAGCTTGTCGACGAGGAAGAGGCCACGGCCGCTCGTGTCGAGCTCGTGCACCGGCATCAGGCAGGGCAGCCCCCGGGAGGGGTCGCGCACCTCGATACGGATCCAGCCACGGCGGCGCAGCATCCGCAGGGCGAAGACCCTCGCCCCGGTGTGCCGGACGGCGTTGCCGACGAGTTCGGAGACGAGCAGCACCGCGTGCTCGGCGATCTGCGGGCCGAGCGCCCACTGGCGCAGCACGACCCACTGGGTGAGCCTGCGGGCGATCGCGGCGGACTCGGGACGGGACGGCAGCCGGACGTCCTCCTCGGCCGGATTCCCGTACAAGTGCAGTGCTTCCGCGGCCTGTTCGTCCTCGGCGGGCGGCACCCACCGTGCGGCGGTCGCACCGCCGAGCTGCCGCGGTTGATCCATACCTTCCAGGCCCGCCATGCCCCCCATCATGGCCGCACCGAGCCGGGCGCGGGGCCGTTCCGGGGGATTCGACCCCCCGGAATCGACAATTCCGGGGGATTCGCCTGGCATATGCCAAAGTCAGTCGTAAAGGGGCACCACAAGGGGTGCGATTCAGACGAACTTGGCCTTGCCCGGACCCTCTTCGACGAAGCTGCGCATCCCGCGCTCGCGGTCCTCCGTCGCGAACAGACCGGCGAACCAGTTGCGTTCGATGGCGAGACCGGTGTCGATGTCCGCCTCGAGCCCCTGGTCGACCGACTCCTTGGCGGCGCGCAGGGCGATCGCCGGGCCCTGGGCCAGCTTCGCGGCCCAGGCGTGCGCCTGCTCGTACACCTCGGAGGCCGGGACGACCCGGTCGACCAGGCCGAGCTGGAGCGCCTCGTCCGCCTTCACCATGCGGCCGGTGAAGATGAGGTCCTTGGCCTTGGACGGGCCGATGAGGCGGGAGAGACGCTGGGTGCCGCCGGCGCCCGGGATGAGGCCGAGCAGGATCTCGGGCTGGCCCAGCTTGGCGTTGTCCGCGGCGATCCGGTAGTCGGCGCAGAGCGCCAGCTCGCAGCCGCCGCCCAGGGCGTAGCCGGTGACGGCCGCGACGACGGGCTTGGGGATGCGCGCGACCGCGGTGAAGGAGTCCTGCAGCGCGCGGGACCGCTTGACCATGGCCGCGTGGTCCATGACCTGCATCTCCTTGATGTCCGCGCCGGCCGCGAACACCTTCTCGCCGCCGTACAGGATGACGGCCCGCACGTCGTCGCGGTCGCTCGCCTCCTCGGCCAGCTCGCGCAGCCGGTCCTGGATGGCGATGTCCAGGGCGTTCATCGGGGGACGGTCGAGGCGGATCGTGCCGACGCCTTCGGCGACTTCGAGGTTCACAGTCATGGTCCGAAGGTTAGTCCTCGTTAACGCGAAGGGACCCGGTGCGGTTGGTCACAGCACCGGGTCCCTCGTCGTCGACGGCTCGAGCGTCCTACGCGGTCCACTCCGACCAGGACATGTTCCAGCCGTTGAGGCCGTTGTCCGGCTGGATCTGCTTGTCCTTGGAGTTCTTCACGATGACCACGTCGCCGATCAGCGAGTGGTCGTAGAACCACGCGGCGGGCATCGAACCGTCGCCGGCTCCGCGGGCGTCCCGCAGACCGACGCAGCCGTGGCTCACGTTGGACGAGCCGAAGGTCGAGGCCGAGGCCCAGTAGTTGCCGTGCACGAAGGTGCCCGAGGTGGACAGACGCATCGCGTGCGGCACGTCCTTGATGTCGTACTCGCCGCCGAAGCCGACGGTGGCCCCGTTCATACGGGTCACCTTGTACTTCTCGCTGATGACCATCTGACCGTTGTACGTGGTCGTGGACGGCGCGCCCGCGGTGATCGGCAGGCTCTTGATGATCTTGCCGTCGCGCTCGATCTTCATGGTGTGCGCGGAGGCGTCCACCGTGGAGACCTGGCGGCGGCCGATGGTGAAGGAGAAGGTCTTCTTCTGCTTGCCGTACACGCCCGGGCGGCCCTCGACGCCGTCCAGGTTGAGCTTCACGGTCACCTTGGTGCCCGCGGCCCAGTACTCCTTGGGCCGGAAGTCGAGCCGGTCGTTGCCGAACCAGTGGCCCTCGATCTCCACCGCCGGCTCCGCCGTCACCTTGATGGCGCGCTCGACGGCCTCGGGGTCGGTGATGCCACGGGTGAAGTTGATGGAGACCGGCATGCCGACGCCGACGGTCTGGCCGTTCTCCGGCTTGTAGTGGCCGACGAAGGTGTTCTTCGGCGTGAGCGTGGAGAAGGTGGTGTCCTTCGCCGACTCACGGCCCTCGTTGTCCTTGGCGATCGCGTGCACCTTGTACTGGGTGCTCGCCGACAGGTGGCCGACCGGCTGCCAGCTGCCGCCGTCGGCGGAGATCCTGCCCTCGACCGGGTTGCCCTCGGTGTCGGCGACGGTGACCGTGGTCAGCTTGCCCTGATCCGCCGTCACCTTCAGCGCGCCGCTGGTGGCGACCGCGTCGGCGCCGTCCTTCGGAGCGATCGTGACGACGGCCTGCGAGGCCGCGTTCTCCTGCTTGCCCCCGCCGCCGGTCGCCGGGTCCTGGCCCCCCTTGCCGCCTCCGGTGGCGTCGCCGCCACCGCACGCGGTCAGTACGAGGAGCAGCGCTCCCGTCGCCACGGCCCCTAGGCGGGCGCCACGACGCCGTCGTCCGGCGGTCGCTCCGGATATCGGCTGCCCGTTCACTATGGTTTCTCCCCTCACGCGACCCGGCACTGCCTGGGCCCCACCCCCGTGCGCATCCTCCCGCGCACACGGCGTTAGATAATCACACCGGAAGACACGAAAGTTCCACGCGAATGTCACCGTTCAGTCCCAGTTGGCGCGGGGTGTGCACAGGTCGCGCGGCTCACCGCAGGGCGGAACCGGCCTTCCACCGTTCCCAGCCCATGTTCCAGCCGCCGAGGCCGTTGCCGGGGTCCACCGTCTCGTCGCGCGAGTTGACGACCTCCACGACGTCCCCGATGAGGGTCCGGTCGAAGAACCAGCCGGCCGGGGTGTCCGAGCCGCCGCCCTTCTCGTCGCGCAGTCCCACGCAGCCGTGGCTGACGTTCGCCGAGCCGAAGGTCGACGCCGAAGCCCAGTAGTTGCCGTGCAGGAAGGTCCCGGAGTCGGTGAGCCGCATGGCGTGCGGCACGTCCTTGATGTCGTACTCGCCGCCGAAACCGACCGTGCGCCCGTCCATCCGGGTCACGTCGTACAGCTCCATGACCACCATCTTGCCGTTGTACGTGGTGGTCTTCGGCGCCCCGGCCGTGATGGGCAGGGTGGTCAGGAGCTCGCCGTTCTTGTGGATCTCCATGGTGTGCTTCTCGGCGTCGACCACGGAGACCTGCGAGCGGCCCACGGTGAAGCCGACCGTCTTGCGCTGGATGCCGTACACGCCGGGCGCGCCCTCGACGTCGCGCAGGGCGAGCTCGACGGTGACCTTCGTGCCCGGCTGCCAGTACGCGGCGGGGCGGAAGTCGAGCCGGTCCTTGCCGAACCAGTGGCCGGCGACCTCCACCGGCGGGTCGGAGGTGACCTTGATGGCGCGCTCGACCTCGGCCCGGTTCTCGATGGCCCGGTTGAAGGAGAAGGAGACGATCATGCCGGTGCCGACCGTGGAACGGTTCTCCGGCTTGAAGTAGCCGATGAAGCGGTGCTCGGGCACCACGGTGGTGAAGGTGGTGTGCCGCGCGGAGCGGCGGCCGTGCGCGTCGAGGGCGACCGCGTCCACGCTGTACTTCGCGGCCAGCGCGAGCCGGGCGTCCGGCCGGGGCCGCCAGCGCAGCCCGTCCGTGGAGATCTCCCCGGCCACCTCGGTCCGCTGCGCGTCCTCCACCTGGACGACCGTCACCCGCTCCAGGCGCCCGCTGCCGATCCTCACCTCCAGGGGCCCCTCGGCCGGCACGCCGCGGGTGCCGTCCTCCGGGCTGACCCGGATCACATCGCCCGGGGCCCGCGCCTTCCCGGGGAGTGGCAGTTCGAGGGCGCCACCGCCCCCGCCCTCCCCGTCTGCTCCGGAGCAGCCCGCGAGGCCCGCCAACAGTCCCGCCACCGCGAGGGCGTACCCCGCCCGCTTCAGTACAAGTCTCACGCTCAGCCCAACGACGGCCACCCTCCAGGGGAAACGTGCGTGCGGGTCATGTTGGGAGCACGGCCGTGCGGGCAGAACAGGTGGGAGGACCACGCGCGGGGAGCCGCGGCCGGGACGCCCCGGCTCTCGCGACGGGGCCCGGGAGAGCCGCGGGAGGCCGGGACGTGTCGAGCGCAGCCGAGCAGGAGGCGGTACGGGAGCATGCCCGGGCCCGGGTGGGGCCGGGCCCGGTGGTGTGGCCGGGGGTGCCGACACCGCTCGGCGCGCGCTGCCGGGTCGGTCCCGACGGGGTCGCGGGCACCAACTTCGCGCTGTGGGCCGGGGGCGCCGAGGCCGTCGAGCTGTGCCTGTTCGACGCCGCGGGCACCGAGACCCGGCTCGAACTGACCGAGCTGACCCATGAGATCTGGCACGGCTTCGTGCCCGGCGTCGGCCCGGGGCAGCGCTACGGCTACCGGGTGCACGGCCGCTGGGACCCGTGGACCGGGGCCCGCTGGAACCCGGCGAAGCTGCTCCTCGACCCGTACGCGCGGGCGGTCGACGGCGACTTCGCGCTCCCGCCCGAGGTGTACGGGCACGTACGGGACTGGCCGCAGCAGCACGTGGCCGACACCGTCCGCGACGAACGGGACTCCGCGCCGTACGTCCCCAAAGGGGTGGTCGTCCAGGACGACGACGACTGGTCCGACGACCGCAGGCCCAAGACGCCCTGGCCGGACTCCGTCATCTACGAGCTGCACGTGAAGGGCTTCACCGCGCGACACCCCGGCATCCCCGAACACCTGCGCGGCACGTACGCGGGCCTCTCGCACCCGGCCGCGATCGAGCACCTCCAGCGGCTCGGGGTGACGGCGGTCGAACTGCTCCCGGTGCACCAGTTCGCGCACGAGGACCACCTCCTGCGGCGCGGCCTCAGCAACTACTGGGGCTACAACTCCCTCGGCTACTTCGCTCCGCACGCCGGCTACTCCTCGTCCGGTACGGCCGGTCAGCAGGTCGGCGAGTTCAAGCGGATGGTGCGGGCGCTGCACGCGGCCGGGATCGAGGTCATCCTCGACGTCGTCTACAACCACACGGCCGAGGCCGGCGAGCTCGGCCCGACCCTGTCCCTCAAGGGGATCGACAACCGCGGCTACTACCGGCTCCAGTCCGACGCCCGGCGCTACGCCGACTACACCGGCTGCGGCAACACCCTGCACGTGGTGCAGCCGCAGGTGCTGCGGCTCATCACCGACAGCCTGCGCTACTGGGTGACCGAGATGGGCGTGGACGGCTTCCGCTTCGACCTGGCGGCGGCCCTCGCCCGGTCCTTCCACGACGTCGACATGCTCTCCCCCTTCCTGGCCGTCATCGCCCAGGACCCGGTGCTGCGCCGCGTCAAGCTGATCGCCGAGCCCTGGGACGTGGGCAACGGCGGCTACCAGGTGGGGTCCTTCCCGCCCCTGTGGACCGAGTGGAACGACCGCTACCGGGACGCCGTAAGGGACTTCTGGCGCGGCGCCCTGCCCGACGTACGCGACCTCGGCTACCGGCTCTCCGGCTCCAGCGACCTGTACGCCTGGGGCGGGCGGCGCCCGTACGCCTCCGTCAACTTCGTCACGGCCCACGACGGCTTCACCCTGCGCGACCTCGTCACCTACGAGCGCAAGCACAACGAGGCCAACGGCGAGGGCAACCGGGACGGCACCCACGACAACCGCTCCTGGAACTGCGGCGCCGAGGGCGAGACCGACGACCCCGAGGTCAACGCCCTGCGCCGGCGCCAGCTGCGCAACCTGATGACGACACTGCTCCTGTCGACCGGAGTGCCGATGCTCGTCGCGGGCGACGAGATGGGCCGCACCCAGGGCGGCAACAACAACGCCTACTGCCAGGACAACGAGATCGGCTGGCTCGACTGGACCCTCCCCGAGGAGCCCGGCCGCGCCCAGCTCCTCGCCCTGACCCGCCGTCTGCTCGCCCTGCGCCACCGGCACCCGGTGCTGCGCCGCCGCGCCTTCTTCTCGGGCCGGCCCCAGGGCGCGGACGGGCTGCGGGACCTGGCCTGGTTCACCGCCGAGGGCGCCGAGATGACCGAGGCCGACTGGTACGCCCCCGCCGCCACGCTCGGCCTCTATCTGTCGGGCCGCGACATACCGGGCCGTGACGCGCGCGGCGAGCAGGTCACCGACGACAGCTTCCTCGCCGTCCTGCACGCGGGCCACCGCCCGGTGGAGTACCGGCTGCCGGGTCCGCCGTGGGCGGAGTCGTACGAGAAGGTCGTGGACACCGCCCTCGAGGACCAGACCGGGGTCCCGGGCACGGTCCACCGGGGCGGCGGAACGATCACGGTGGCGGGGCGGTCGGTGGTACTGCTGCGGGTGGGGGGCTGAGAGCGCCCCTGCCGTTGGCCCCCCTACCGGCCACCGCGGCGCGACGGCGGTGGCCGGCGGGGGGAATGGCACGCGGCGATCCGCCGTCCCCCGTGGACCGCCTGCGTGCTCGACCAGTCTCCGCGGCGGGATCCGGTCTGTCTTTGGCCCTGAGCGCACGGGTCATTGACTCTGCGTGCACTCCCGGTACTCGCTGGGGCTGCATCCGTACGCCGCCCGGAAGGCACGGCTGAAAGCGGCCTGGTGGCGGAAGCCCCAGCGGCTGGCGATGTCGTGGACGGGGGTACGGCGCTGGGCCGGGTCGGCGAGGTCCTGGCGGGCCTTGTCGAGGCGCAGGCTCCGGATGAGGGCGGCGACGGTGACGCCGCGCTCTTCGTGGAGGCGGTGGAGGTAGCGCACCGAGACGTGGTGGGCGGCGGCGATGACGGAGGGCGACAGGTCGGGGTCGGCCAGCCTGCGGCGGACGAAGTCCTGGACGCTCAGCAACAGGGCCCTGCGGCGGCTGTCGGGTGCGGCCGCGGCGTCGGCGTCGAGGCGCTGGGCGGCGGCCCCGGCGAGGAGGTCGAGCAGCACGGTCTCCAGGCGCGGGGCGTCGGCCGGGCGGTAGGCGGCGGCGTCGGTGACGACCTGGACCAGGAACCGGGCGAGCAGCGCGCCGAAGCCGGTGTCGCCGGGCAGGCGCAGAGCGAGCAGCCGGTCGGCGTCGCGGGCGGGCAGGGGCAGCAGTGCCTTGGGGAAGTGGGCGATGATGTGGTCGAGCCGTCCGTCGGGCTCGGTGCCGTCGCCGCGGGTGCCGCCCTGGAAGGGCCGCGAGGAGTCGAAGACCAGCATGTCCCCGGCGCCGAGGGCGGTCTCACGGCCGTTGTGGTCGAGCCACATGGCGCCGCTGACGGTGAGAGAGAGCTGGTAGTAGCCGGGGTCGCTGCGGGCGATGAGCCGGGGGGTGCGGGCGACGGTCATCGACGGGTAGCGCATGGCGGTGACCTGGACGGCGCCGAGGTCGACGGCGCGGGCCTCGGCACGGAAGTCGTCGGCGTGCTCGCTGTGCATGGTGGTGGCGAGCAGCGCGCCGGCCGTCAGGTCGTGCCAGTGGTCGAAGCGCTCGCGGGGCGGGAGCGCTTCGGTGGCGAAGTGGTGGACGTCCATGACTCCCCCGGGTCTCGCTCCGGTTCAGGCGGTGGGGCTGGTTCAGGCGGTGCGGCGGGGTCAGCGGTGCGGCCCGGTTCAGGCGGCGCGGCCGGTTCGGCCGGTGCAGCCCGTGCAGCCCGTGCGGCCGGTGCAGCCGGTTCGGCCGAGGGTGCCGCGCTGATGGCCGACGGCGACCGCCGCACCCCTGTCCCTGGCACCCAACTTGCCATAGATGTGGGTCGGACGGGTCTTGACGGTGGCTCGCTGATGAAGAGTTCGGCCGCGATCCCGCGGTGGGAGGTTCCCCGGGCGACGAGTTCGAGCACTTCCCGCCACGACCTCCCCGGAAAACCACGTGAGGCCTGTCAGGGGTGAACCGTAGGCTCGGCCCTGATGCCCCCGGAACACGAACCCACCGAAAGCACGCCCGGCCACTCCGCCGTGCGCTCGCTGCTGCGCCTGTGGCCGTACGTACGCCCCGTGCGGGCCCGGCTGTTCACCGCCGCGTTCGTCGCGATCGTCGCCTCCTGTCTGTCGCTCGTCATCCCCCTCGTCCTGAAGTGGCTGGTGGACGGTCCGGTCGCGGACGGCGACGCGACCGGGGTGTGGCTGGGCGCGCTGTACCTGCTGCTGCTCGGCATCGCGGAGGCCGTGCTGTTCGGCTTCCGGCGATGGCTGGTGGCCCGGCCGCTCGCGGGGGTCGAGGCGGGGATGCGGGCCGACCTGTACCGGCACCTCCAGCGTCTGCCGATCGCCTTCCACGACCGATGGGCGTCAGGACAGCTCCTCTCGCGCGGCACGACGGACCTCATGATGGTCCGGATGTTCCTGGCCTTCCCGCTGACGTTCCTCCTCGTCAACGGCGTGACGATCCTGGTCGGTTACGCCGTGCTGCTCGCCCAGGACTGGTCGCTCGGCCTGGTGCTGCTCACCCCGGTCGCCCCGATGGTGGTCCTCTGCTCGGTCTTCGAGAAGCGGTACGCGGTGGTGGCGCGCCGGTCGCAGGACCAGGTGGGCGATCTGACGACGGTGGTCGAGGAGAGCGTGCTCGGCATCCGGATCGTCAAGGGCTTCGGCCGCCACCGCAGCCAGGCGGAGGCGTTCCGCTCCCTCGCGGAGCGGCTGCGCACCACGGAGCTGGGCAAGGCGCGGCTGCTCGCCGGGATCTGGGCACTGATCACCCTGCTGCCCGAACTGGCCGTGGGCGCCGCCCTGGTGATCGGCACGGTGCAGGTGGCGGACGGGGACCTGTCGGCGGGCACGCTGGTGGCGTTCCTGTCGACGGCGCTGGCCCTGCGCTGGCCGGTGGAGTCGATCGGCTTCCTGCTGGCGATGAGCCAGGAGGCGGCGACGGCGACCGAGCGGTACTTCGAGGTGATGGACACCCCGGAGGAAACGGAGACGGAAGGCAGCACCGCCGCCGGCCCCGCCGACGGGGTCCGCTTCGAGAACGTCACCTTCCGCTTCCCCGACGCAGCACCGGACGCCCCGCCGGTCCTCGACGGCGTCGACCTGCACATCCGCCCGGGCGAGACCCTGGCATTGGTCGGCGGGACCGGTTCCGGCAAGACCACGCTCACCGCGCTCGTACCGCGGCTGCACGAGACGAGTGGCGGCCGGATCCTGCTCGACGGCGAGGACATCACGCTCATGCCCCGGGAGCGGCTGCGCTCACTCGTGGCGGTGGCGTTCGAGGACCCGACCCTGTTCTCGGCGAGCATCGGCGAGAACGTCCTGATGGGGGCGGACGAGAGCGCGGCCGAGCCGGAGCTGTCGCGCGCGCTCGCCGTAGCCCAGGCGGACGGCTTCGTGGGCCGGCTCCCCGAGGGCACCGCGACCCAGGTGGGCGAACAGGGCCTCAGCCTCTCGGGCGGCCAGCGACAGCGCCTGGCCCTTGCCCGGGCGGTGGTCGGCCGCCCCCGCTTCCTGGTCCTGGACGACCCCCTGTCCGCCCTGGACGTCCACACCGAGGCCCGCGTCGAGGCGGCCCTGCGGGAGGTCCTGCGGGGCACCACGGCCCTGGTGGTGGCCCACCGCCCGTCCACGGTCCTCCTGGCGGACCGGGTGGCCCTGCTGTCCGGTGGCCGGATCACGGCGATCGGCACCCACCACGAACTACTGCGCGAGAGCCCGGAGTACGCCTGGCTGATGTCCGGCGAGAGCACCGAGGAGTGGCGGAACCGATGACGGACGCGACCACGAACAGGACGACGCCCCCCGACACCTCCAGCCCCGCGGAGACCCCGGCCCCCGCGGACCCCTTCGACCAGGACGACCTGCCCGTCGCCCCCGGGGCGACCGGCCGTCTCCTGCGCTCCCTCCTCCGAGCACACCGGCCCCGGGTCGTCGTGGCGGCGCTGGTCCTCCTCGTCCAGCAGGCGGCCCTGCAGGCAGGCCCGCTGCTCGTGGCGTACGCGATCGACCGGGGCGTCCCCGCCTTCCGGGCCGGGGACCACGGACCGCTCGTCGCCGTCGCCCTCGGCTACCTGGGCTGCGCGGCGGCCGGCGCGCTGCTCCAGTACGTGTTCATCCGCGTCGCCGCCCAGGTCAACCAGGACGTGCTGTTCGATCTGCGCGCCCGGATCTTCCGGCACGCGCAGGCCCTCAGCATCGACTTCCACGAGCGCTACACGTCCGGCCGGCTGATCTCCCGGTCCACCACGGACGTGGAGTCCCTCCGCGAACTGCTCTCCGAGGGGCTCCAGGAGCTGATCGGGGTGGTGCTCTCCTTCCTGTCGATCTCGGCGATGCTGCTGTGGCTGGATCTGGGCATCGGCGCGGTAGCGGTCGCCTCCTTCGTACCGCTGTACCTGCTCGTGCGGCTCTACCGCCGCCGCTCGGCCGCCGTGTTCGCGGTCCGCTCCACGGCCGTCGCCGAGGTGATCGTGAAGTTCGCGGAGACGATGAACGGCATCCGCCCGGTACGGGCGTTCCGCCGGGAGCGGGCCAACGACGCCGAGTTCGCGGTCCTCAACCACCGGCACGCACGCAGCAACGGCGACGCGCTCCTGGAGATGGCCCGCTATGTGGTCGGCTCCCGGCTGGTCGCGAACACGGCGGTCGCCGGAATGTGCCTGTGGGGTGCGTGGCGGGTGGCCGGCGGCACGCTGGAGCTGGGCGTGCTCGCGGCGGCGGTGCTGTACGTGCGCCGCCTCTACGACCCGATCGACCGCCTCGGCATGTTCCTCAACTCGTACGAGTCGGCGGCGGCCTCGCTCGCCAAGATCGCGGGCCTGCTGGCCCAGGAGCCGGGGGTCCCGGAGGCGGCCGCGCCGCGGGAGCTGCCGGCGCGGTCCGGGCGGCCGGGGCGCGAGGTGGTGTTCGAGGGGGTCGGGTTCGCGTACCGGACGGGCGGCGAGGTGCTGCCGCGCTTCGACCTGACGATCCCGGCGGGGCAGACGGTCGCGGTCGTCGGCTCCACGGGCGCGGGCAAGTCGACGCTCGCGAAGCTGCTGGCCCGCTTCTACGACCCGACGGAGGGCCGGGTGCTGCTGGACGGGGTCGACCTGCGGGAGCTCGCGACGCCCGAACTGCGGCGGGGCGTGGTGATGGTGACGCAGGAGGCGTTCCTGTTCTCGGGGACGGTCGCGGAGAACATCGCGATCGGCCGGCCGGAGGCGAGCCGCGAGGAGATCGAGCAGGCGGCGAAGGCGATCGGTGCGCACGACTTCATCGCGGGCCTGCCGGACGGATACGACACGGACGTCCGCAAGCGCGGTGGCCGGATCTCCGCGGGCCAGCGTCAACTGGTGGCCTTCGCACGGGCGCTGCTGGCGGATCCGGCGGTGCTGATCCTGGACGAGGCGACCAGTTCGCTCGACGTGCCGGGCGAGCGGGCGGTGCAGCGGGCGATGGACACGGTGCTGGCGGGCCGTACGGCGGTGGTGATCGCGCACCGCCTCTCCACGGTGGAGGTCGCGGACCGGGTCCTGGTGATGGAGTCGGGCCGAGTCGTCGAGGACGGCTCGCCGGCGGAACTGGTAGGCGGCGAGGGCCGGTACGCGGGGCTGCACAGGGCCTGGCGGGACAGTCTGGTGAGCTAGGTCCACCACGCCCCGGTCCCAGGCGGAACTTCTTCGTCTCCGGCGAGGTCGCCGCCTTCGTGAACGACGAGCGGAACCGCGGCTCGGGTGAACCACTCCGCGCTGAAGGAGCGAACCGAAAGGAACCGGCCACGGCCGACGCGAACCGGTCGACCGGTTCCCACCCCTGCCCATCATTCGGGACGGGCGGGGCTACGCCGGAATCCCCCCGCGGCGCAACCCCGATCCGGCCTGCGGAGAACGCCGGACGACCTTGTGGTGAACGGTCGGGGAAACGTCCGCTTAACGAACACGCACCTTCGGACAACGGACGATTTCCGGCCAACTTGTTGACGCGCTCCTGACAGGCGACGGTCACAACTGCCACTCTTCCCCCGGTCCTTCGCACCAACGTTCAGCGCATCACCCGTACGTGCTCCACAGCTCTGTTTGCTCTGCCCGGGAGGCGTGACCCAGTCACCCGGTACCCCCCTCGCAAAAGGAGTCTGCGTGAGATCCACGCCCAGCCGTCGCGCCACCGCGACCGGCGCTCTGATCGCTGCCGCCGCCATGATCGCCGTCGGTGTGCAGACCGGTTCCGCCTCCGCCGACGACCAGTGGGGCATCGCCCCCAAGGCGCAGGCCGCCGGCAAGGCCAACCCCGGCAAGCTGCCCGCCGACCTCTCGCCGGCCCAGCGGGCCGCGCTGATCAAGGCTGCCCAGGCAGACACCGCCGCCACGGCCAAGCAGCTGGGCCTCGGCGCCCAGGAGAAGCTGGTCGTCCGCGACGTCGTCCAGGACCAGGACGGCACGACCCACACGCGCTACGAGCGCACGTTCGCGGGTCTCCCCGTCCTCGGTGGCGACCTCATCGTCGCCGAGACCAAGGCGGGCGCCACCACGTCCGTCTCCAAGGCAACGCGCGCCGACATCACGAAGGTGGACACCTCCGCCACCCTCGCCCCGGCCGCCGCCGAGAAGCAGGCGCTCGGCCGCGCGAACGCCGAAGGTGCCAAGAAGACCAAGGCCGACCGCGCCCCGCGCAAGGTCGTGTGGGCCGCCGACGGCACCCCCGTCCTCGCCTACGAGACCGTCGTCGGCGGCCTCCAGCACGACGGCACCCCGAACGAGCTGCACGTCGTCACGGACGCCAAGACCGGGGCCAAGCTCTTCGAGTGGCAGGCCATCGAGACCGGCGTCGGCAACACGATGTACAGCGGCCAGGTCACCCTCGGCACCGCCCCGTCGTACACCCTGACGGACACGGGCCGCGGCAACCACAAGACGTACAACCTCAACGGCGGCACCTCGGGCACCGGCACGCTGTTCACCAACAGCACCGACACCTGGGGCAACGGTCTCCCCTCCAACAAGGAGACCGCGGGCGCCGACGCGCACTACGGTGCCGCGCTCACCTGGGACTACTACAAGAACGTGCACGGCCGCAGCGGCATCCGCGGTGACGGCGTCGGCGCGTACTCCCGGGTCCACTACGGCAACGCGTACGTCAACGCGTTCTGGTCCGACTCCTGCTTCTGCATGACCTACGGCGACGGGTCCGGCAACACCAAGCCGCTGACCTCCATCGACGTGGCCGCGCACGAGATGACGCACGGCGTCACCTCGAACACCGCCGGCCTGGTCTACAGCGGCGAGTCCGGCGGCCTCAACGAGGCCACCTCGGACATCTTCGCGGCGGCCGTCGAGTTCTACGCCAACAACGCCCAGGACAAGGGCGACTACCTGGTCGGCGAGAAGATCGACATCCGCGGCAACGGCACCCCGCTGCGCTACATGGACAAGCCGAGCAAGGACGGCTCGTCCAAGGACTCGTGGTACTCGGGCCTCGGCGGCATCGACGTCCACTACTCCTCGGGCCCGGCGAACCACTGGTACTACCTGCTCTCCGAGGGCAGCGGCACCAAGACGATCAACGGCGTCACCTACGACTCGCCGACCTCCGACGGCCTGCCCGTCACCGGCATCGGCCGTGACAAGGCCTCGCTGATCTGGTTCAAGGCGCTCACCACCAAGTTCAGCTCGAACACCAACTACGCCGGCGCCCGCACGGGCACCGTCGCGGCGGCCACCGAGCTGTACGGAGCGGGCAGCCCCGAGGTCACGGCCGTCGAGAACGCCTGGGCCGCGATCGCCGTGGGCTCCCGTCCCGGCGGCCCCGGCGGCGGCACGGTGTTCACCAACGACGCCGACGTCTCCATCCCGGACAACAGCACCGCGGTGACCTCCTCGCTGACCGTCTCCGGCATCACGGGCAACGCCCCGAGCAACCTCTCCGTCGGTGTGAACATCGTCCACACCTACATCGGTGACCTGGTCGTCGACCTCATCGCCCCCGACGGCTCGGTCTACAACCTGCACAACCGGTCCGGCGGCAGCGCCGACAACATCAACCAGACCTACACCGTGAACGCCTCCTCCGAGGTCGCCAACGGCGTCTGGAAGCTCCGCGTCCAGGACAAGGCCGCGATCGACACCGGCTACATCAACAGCTTCAAGCTGACCTTCCCGTAAGGGGCGGCCACGCCGGAAGTGAAGTGATCTGACGGACGCCCGGAGGGAACGTTCCCTCCGGGCGTCCGCGCGTCTGCGTAGGGTGGCCTGATGATCAGGGTGTTGCTTGCGGACGACGAGGCGGTGATCCGGGCCGGGGTGCGGGCCATCCTCGCCACCGACCCGGGGATCGAGGTGGTCGCCGAGGCCGGCGACGGCCACGAGGCCGTCGAGCTCGCCCACCGACACCGGCCCGACGTCGTCCTGCTCGACATCCGGATGCCGCGGCTCGACGGGCTCGGCGCCGCCGAGGAGCTGCGGCGCACGCTGCCCGAGGCGGCGGTCGTCGTGCTCACCACCTTCTCCGAGGACGCGTACGTCGAGCGGGCGCTCGGCAGCGGCGTGAGCGGATTCCTGCTGAAGTCCGGCGACCCGCGCGAACTGCTCGCGGGGGTACGGGCGGTCGCCGAGGGCGCGGCCTTCCTCTCCCCCGCCGTCGCCCGCCGGGTCATCGACATGCTCGGCGGCGAGCGCTTCGCCCGGGCGGCCGAGGCCCGCAGCCGGCTCGCCCCGCTGACCGGGCGCGAGCGGGAGGTCGTCGCGCTGGTCGGGGCGGGCCTGTCCAACCAGGAGATCGCCGAGCGGCTCCATGTGGTCGAGGCCACCGTCAAGGCCCATGTCAGCGCGGTCCTCGGGCGGATCGGGCTGCGCAACCGGGTACGGCTCGCGATCCTCGCGTACGAGGCCGGTCTGGTCCCCGATGCGTGAGCCGGCCCGTGCGGCCGCCCCTGAGGCCGCCCGGGAAGCAGCCCGGGAGGCCACCCGGGAGCGTGCGCGTGAGCGGGCCTTCGACGTCCTGCTGTGGCTGCTGCTGTGCGTGCCCGTCCTGCTCATGTCCGACCCGAACGACGGCGGGTCCTGGACCCGGGTCGCCGTCGGCGTGGTGCTGCTCGCGGGCTGCGTGGCGCTCGGCCGGCGGTGGCCGCTCGCGCCGCTGGTGCTCACGGTCGCGGCCTCCCTGGCCACCAGCCCGGAGCTGTTCACGCCCTCGTACGTCCTCGCCCTGGTCGCCTTCGGCTACCTCGACGGGCGCCGCCAGGAGGGGACCCGGCCGGCGCTGTGGCTGTTCGCGGTGGTGCCGGTGGCGGGGTTCGTCCTCGTACGCGCGACCGGCAGACCGCTCACCTACTGGTTCGCGCTGCTGCTCTCGCTCGCCCTCGCCGTCGTCGCGCCCTGGCTGATCGGGCGTTACGTCCGGCAGTACGACCGGCTGGTGCGCAGCGGCTGGGAGCTGGCCGACCGGATGGAGCGCGAGCAGGCGGCGGTCGCCGACCGGGAGCGGCTGCGGGAGCGGTCCCGGATCGCCGGCGACATGCACGACTCCCTCGGCCACGACCTCGCCCTGCTCGCGCTCCGCGCCGGCGCCCTGGAGCTCGACCCGGCGCTCGGCCCGGCCCAGCAGCGGGCCGCGGGCGAACTGCGCCGGGCGGCGGCGGACGCGACGGGGCGGCTGCGCGACATCATCGGCGTCCTGCGCGAGGACGACGAGGCCGCCCCGGTCGCTCCGCCGGACGAGACGGTCGCCGACCTGGTGGCCCGCGCCCGCGCGTCGGGCATGACGATCACCCTCGCCGACGCCCCTGAACCCCCGTCCCCGATGACGGCGCGGGCCCTGCACCGGGTGGTCCAGGAGGGCCTCACCAACGCGGCCAAGCACGCGCCGGGGGCGACGGTCGCGGTCGTCGTGGAACGCGACGAGGGGACGGTCCGGGTACGGGTGACGAGCGGGCCGGCGACGTCGGGAGGCGCCGGGCCGACGGGCTCGGGCGCCCGGCCGGCGGATGCGGCGGACGGACCGTCCTCCGGGCTCGCGTCCGGCGGGACCGGGCTGGTCGGGCTCGACGAGCGGGTGCGGCTCGCGGGCGGCTCGCTCGGGCACCGGCCCACCGGGGAGGGCGGCTTCGCCCTGTCGGCGGAGCTGCCCCTGCGGGCCCCCGCGGCGCGCCCCGCCGCCCCCCGGTCGGCCCGCGAACTGGACCTGGCCCGCCGTCAGGTCCGCCAGGGCCTCGCCCGGGCCATCTGGATCCCGCTCGCCCTGCTCGCGGCGCTCGGCGTGCTGATGGCGGGGGTCGCCCTCTACACCCAGCACCAGTCGTATCTGGAGCCGGAGGACTACGCCCGGATCCGGCTCGGCCAGACCCGGGCGGACCTCGGCGACCTGCTCCCGGACCGCCCTCTGGACGGCCGCCCGCAGAAGGCGCCGGCCGAGCCGCCCGGCTCGGACGAGTGCCTCTACTACCGCTCGACCATGCTGGCGGCCGTCCCGGTGTACCGGTTGTGCTTCACCGGCGGGCACCTCGCCGGCAAGGCGCGGGTGCCCTGAGGCGCGGCCCGGGCGGCGGCGCGCCCTGCCCCGCGCGGCGGATCCGGGCCGGACGGGCCTAGTTCGGGTTCCCGGCGTGGGTCAGGGTCTCCCAGGAGACGAAGTAGTTGTCCGTGCCCGCGGGCCTGCGCCCCTCGGTGTAGGTCCCGGTGTTGGTCATGCCGATGCCGAGGCGGTGGTGCAGGGCGTTGTAGCCGACCTCGGTGACGGCTCCCAGGCCCTTCTTCACGGTGCCGCCGCACAGCCAGGAAGGGACGGCCGTCCCGTTCTCGTACTTCGTGTGGAAGCCGAGCGCGTGCCGGAGCCGTTCGGAGACCTGCGGGTAGAGGTCCTGGCCCTGGATGCGGCTGGTCTCGGCGGTGTGGACGGCGGCGGCGATGCCCCAGCCGGTGTGGCCGAAGTCCCGGCAGGTCTCCTGGGAGATGCCGTCGGCGAAGGTGCTCTGGCCCTGCCAGTACTTCACGATCTCGTCGCGGGTGTCGATGGAGCTGTCGGGCGGCGGCTTGGGCGTGCTGCCGTCACTGGCGAGGTAGAGGTAGGCGGGGACCCGGCCGAGGTAGGTGGCGACCGCCTTGTCGTAGGCCGCGCGGTCGTCCAGGTGGACGGCGATGCCCATCGCCGCCTCGGTCATGATGAGTTCCCAGTTGCCGTTCTTGGTCAGGGCTGCGCCGCCCGACACCTCGGGCAGGTAGACGTTGCGCAGCATGGTCGCGAAGCGGCCGGCGTTCGGCCAGCCTCCGGTGTAGGTGTGCTTGACGAGCTCGGCTGCGCGGGGCCAGGAGGAGCCGGCCCAGCCGGTCTGGAGCGGGGCGTTGGAGTTGGTGTGGTCCTTGATCACGGCCGACCAGGCGTCCATGATCTCGATCGCCTTCCTGGCGTGCCGGGCGTCGCGGGTGAGGTACCAGGCGAGGGCCTGGGTGTACGCGGCGACGGCGTCCTGGCGTTCGTCGGTGCAGCCGTTGTTCGGGTTGGAGGAGGAGCCGCACTCGACGATCGCGCGCGGCTTGGGGGTGCGGGTCAGTGAGGCGTAGGAGCTCGCCATCATCTGGTCGTAGGCACCCTTCCAGGGCTGGGCGCCTGCCTGCACCCTGGACCGGACGAAGTCGAGCTGGGAGGCGCTGACGAGGACGCCGGGGTGGGTGAAGGCGGCGGGGGCGGCGGGTGCCGTCTCCGCCGCGCGGGCGGCGGAGACGGGGTCCGGTCCGGCGGCGGCCGTCGGGGCCACGGTGAGGGCGAGGGCCGCCGCCAGGGTGGCGACCAGGGCTCGGAGACGCATGGGTGGGGGGTACCTTTCGTTCGTCCATGTGAACGCAGGTCGGGAGAATGAACTCCGCGTCGAGCGTGGAACTTAGAGGCACTCCATGGACACGTCAAGAGCACTGGTCCGGACCATTAGCGCAGCAGCACGCCGCCCCGCTCCCCGCTCGTCTCCGCCGGCAGCGTCACCAGGCCGAGCTCGGCCGGGTGGGCCAGCAGCGGATGGGTCGGCAGGACGCGGACCGTCGAGCCGAACGGGCCCGTGCGGTCCAGGGAGAGGACCCCCGCGTACGGGATACGGCCCTCCAGGTCAGGCCCGCCCGCCGGCTTGAGGACGCTCGTGCGGGCGTCGAGCAGCCGGTCGTCGGCGTCCACACGCCCCGTGACGGCCTGCACCTCGACGTCCTCGGGCCGCAGCTCCCCGAGCGCCACCCGGACCCGCACGGCGGGAGTCGCGCCGAGCTCGGCGTCCTCCAGGTCGTCACCGACCTCGACATGGTCGACGGACACCTTCGGCCATGCCCCGCGCACCCGGGCCTTCCAGGCGGCGAGTTCGCGGGCCGCGGCCGGGGCGAGCGCCCGGTGGGCGGCGGCAGCGGGGGCGTACAGGCGTGTCACGTACTCGCGGACCATCCGGTCGGCGAGCACCTTGGGCCCGAGGTCGGTCAGGGTGCGCCGGACCATCGCGGTCCAGCCGGCCGGCACCCCGTCGGGGCCGCGGTCGTAGAACCGGGGGGCGACCCGGCGTTCGATCAGCTCGTAGAGCGCGGCGGCCTCCAGGTCGTCGCGGCGCTCCTCGTCGAGCGCCGCGGCCCCGTCGGCGGTCGGGATCGCCCAGCCGAAGTCGGGCTCGAACCACTCGTCCCACCAGCCGTCCAGCACCGACAGGTTGAGGCAGCCGTTGAGCGCGGCCTTCATCCCGCTGGTCCCGCAGGCCTCCAGGGGGCGCAACGGGTTGTTGAGCCAGACGTCGCAGCCCGGGTAGAGCCCGCGGGCCATGCCCATGCCGTAGTCGGGCAGGAAGACGATCCGGTGCCGCACCCGCGGGTCGTCGGCGAACCGGATCAGCTCCTGCACGAGCTTCTTCCCGCCGTCGTCCGCCGGGTGCGCCTTGCCCGCGACGACCAGCTGCACCGGCCGCTCGGGGTGCAGCAGCAGGGCCCGCAGCCGGTCCTTGTCGCGCAGCATCAGGGTGAGCCGCTTGTACGAGGGGACGCGGCGGGCGAATCCGATGGTGAGGACGTCGGGGTCGAGGACCGTGTCGGTCCAGCCGAGTTCGGCGGCCGCCGCACCACGCTGCCGCCAGGAGGCCCGTAGCCGCTGCCGTACGTCGGTGACGAGCCGCTCGCGCAGGGTGCGGCGGAGCTCCCACAGCTCCCGGTCGCCCGCCTCGGGGCCGAGCCGGGCGACTTCGGGGGCGGTCCAGGTGGGCGCGTGGACGCCGTTGGTGACGGAGGCGAGGGGGATCTCGTCGGATTCGAAGCCGGGCCAGAGCCCGGCGAACATGGCGCGGCTGACGGCGCCGTGCAGGGTGGAGACCCCGTTGGCGCGCTGGGCGAGCCGGAGCCCCATGGCGGCCATGTTGAACACGCCGGGCTCACCGCCGAGCGGGGTCTCGTCACCGAGGGCGAGGATGCGGCCGACGTCGACGCCGGGCAGCGCGCCGTCCTCGCCGAGGTGGCGGGCGATCAGGGACCGCTCGAAGCGGTCGATGCCGGCGGGCACGGGGGTGTGCGTGGTGAACACGGTGCCGGCCCGGACGGTCTCCAGGGCGGCGTCGAAGTCGAGGCCCTGCCCGGCGAGTTCGCGGATGCGTTCGAGGCCCAGGAAGCCGGCGTGGCCCTCGTTGGTGTGGAAGACCTCGGGCGCCGGGGTGCCGGTGAGCCGGCCGTACATGCGCAGCGCGCGGACGCCGCCGATGCCGAGCAGCATCTCCTGGAGCAGCCGGTGCTCGCTGCCGCCGCCGTACAGCCGGTCGGTGACCTCGCGTTCGCCGGGGGCGTTCTCCTCCACGTCCGAGTCGAGCATGAGGAGCGGGACCCGGCCGACCTGCGCGGTCCAGATGTGGGCGTGCAGGCTGCGTCCGCCGGGCAGGGCGAGGGTGACCCGGGCGGGGGCGCCGTCGGGTTCGCGCAGCAGGGTGACGGGGAGCTCGCCGGGGTCGAGGACGGGGTAGTGCTCCTGCTGCCAGCCGTCGCGGGAGAGGGACTGCCGGAAGTAGCCGTGCCGGTAGAGCAGTCCGACGCCGATGAGCGGGACGCCGAGGTCACTGGCGGCCTTGAGGTGGTCGCCGGCGAGGATGCCGAGGCCGCCGGAGTACTGGGGCAGGGCGGCGGTGATGCCGAACTCGGGCGAGAAGTACGCGAGGGAGGCGGGCAGCTCGCCGGGCTGCCGCTGGTACCAGCGGGGCTCGGTCAGATAGCGGTCGAGGTCCTCGGCCGCGGCCCGCAGCCGGGCCAGGAAGTCCTGGTCGGCGGCGAGGGCGGCGAGCCGCCCGGCGTCGATGGCGCCGAGCGCGCGGACGGGGTCGCCGTCCGCGGCCCGGAGGCCCACGGGGTCGACGGCGTCGAAGAGTTCACGGGTGGGTTCGTGCCAGGACCAGCGCAGGTTGCGCGCCAGGTCGGCGAGGGGTCGAAGGGTGTCGGGGAGGACGGGACGCACGGTGAATCGACGGATTGCCTTCACGTGTTCCACCTTCGCAGGGTGTGACGGAGCGGAGCGGAAGCACCACGCTGTGCATCCGTGGTTGCCGCCCGGAAGGCTAGGCGACGGGCGCGGGTCCCGCCACGGCGCGTGCGGGGAGGTACGGCGGCCCGTAGGGGGAGCCCAGGTTGACGGTGGCCGGGTCGAAGGCGCCCGTGGCGGCGTAGCGGCAGGCGATGGCGGCGAGTTCCTCGGCCGGGATGACCTGGTGGATGTCGGTGAAGCCGTGCGGGGCGCGCTGGTGGGCGAGGTGGATGACGGCCTCGGGGCCGAGCTGCCGGTTGGCGTGCTGGAGGGCGGTGGTGACGGGGCGCCGCTCGCTCTCGTACGCGTGCAGGGCCTCGGCCGGGTCGGGGTGGGCGGCCAGGGCGTGGGCGAGGGCGCGGGCGTCGACGATCGACTGGCTGGCGCCGTTGGAGCCGATGGGGTACATGGCGTGGGCGGCGTCGCCGATGAGGGTGGTGCGGCCGTGGGTCCAGCGGTCGAGCGGCTCCCGGTCGACCATGGGGTACGCGTGCGAGGTCTCCGCGGCGCGCAGCACCTCGGGCACACGGACGCCACCGAACTCCCACCCCTCGTAGTGGTGCAGGAAGGTGTCGACGTCCGCGGGCCTGTTCCAGTCCCCGAGCAGGCGCTCCTCGAAGACGCCCTCGGCGGGCCGGGCGAGCGCCCAGTTGACCAGGACCGGGCCGCCGGGCCCCGCGGGCCGGGTCATCGGGTAGACGACGGCCTTCTGCCGGTCGTCCCCGGCGATGAGCATGAAGGAGCCGACCGCCGCCGCGGGCATTCGCGAGACCCCGCGCCACACGACCGTCCCGTTCCACGAGGGCCCCGCCTCGCCCGGGTTGAGCGCGGCCCGGACGGCCGAGCGGATGCCGTCGGCGCCGACGAGGACGTCCGCCTCCAGGGAGGCCCGCCCGCTGCGGCCGCCGTCCCGGTGCTCCAGGCTGAGCCGGGGCCGCCCGTCGGCGAGCACCTCCACCCCGGTCACCCGTACGCCGGGGACGAGGGCGGCGGGCCCGAGCCGCTCCCGTACGGCGTCGCCGAGCACCTGCTGGAGGTGGGCGCGGTGCACCGACAGCTGGGGCCAGCGGTATCCGGCGCCCAGGCCGCGCGGCTCGCGGGAGATCAGCCCGCCGGAGCGGTGGTAGTAGCGCAGCTCGCGGGTGCGCAGGGCGGCGCCGGACTCCAGGGCGCCGAGCAGTCCGAGCGCGTCGAGCTCGCGAACGGCGCCGGGCATGAGGTTGAGCCCGGCGCCGGCCGGCCGCAGCGCCCGGCCCGCCTCGACGACGGTGATCCGCTCGAAGCCGGCGGCGTGCAGGGCGAGCGCGGCGGTGAGCCCGGCGACGCCGCCGCCGGCGATGACGATGTGGGGGGTCATGGGGTCTCCTGCGTCAGGCGCCGGCGCGGCGCACCAGCGTCTCGTTGTCGCGGGTCAGGTCGAGGATCGAGCGCAGCAGGGCGACGGGGGCGCCGCCGCTGCCCTGGTCGTACAGCCGCAGGTCGTCCCGGTAGGCCTTGCGGGCGAGGGTGAAGTGCCGGGCCCGGAAGGACTTGAGGATCCGAAGGACCCGGGCGAGCGAGCGGGCCGAGGCGGCGAGCTGCGGGGGCAGCCGTTCGACGCTCTC
Organism: Streptomyces sp. NPDC085481; assembly: GCF_044541845.1. NCBI lineage: Bacteria > Bacillati > Actinomycetota > Actinomycetes > Kitasatosporales > Streptomycetaceae > Streptomyces > Streptomyces sp. NPDC085481. The sequence goes on along the minus strand of NZ_JBITTJ010000010.1, from coordinate 148,443 downwards.
CCAGCTGATCGCGGCGGACAGCTTGCTGACGGCGGACACCCCGCCGCTGTGCCGGGCGTGGAAGGCCCGCCAGGACGGCAGCGCGTACGGCAGGGAGTCGGCGAGGAAGGCGTCGTAGTCGGCGTGCGAGCGGTCGCACTGCCACAGCGTCAGGTCGACCAGCCAGAGCGGGACCTGGGAGGCGGCGGGGCCGAGGTAGTCGCGGCCGTCGACGTCGATCTCCTCGAAGTAGGGCCGCAGGGTGCGCGCGAAGTACTCGGGCGAGACGTTGGCGACGGTGACGTCGATGGCGTCCACGATGGTCCGGACGAGTCGGGCGGTGCGGTCGAGCGCGAGCGCGAAGCCGGGGTCGTACGGCTCCAGGCGGGCGATCCGGGCGCAGTCGTCGAGCGCGGCGACGAGCCCGGGGAACGCCATCCGTACGGACTCCTGGAGCTGGGCCTCCATGACGTGCCCGGTGTAGGTGCGCCGCCGGGTGCCGGCCGGGTTCCAGGCCGTGTAGTGGTGCACGGTGTCGCGGGGCACCATGTCGGTGCGCCGCCCGATGAGTTCGAGGACGGGCAGCACCTCGGGAACGGCGGCGACGGGCTGGACGCCGTGCCGTTTCAGCGAGCCGAGCAGGATGCCCAGGTCCCGCATGGCGGCCAGTGCGTCGGCCACGCTCCATTCGGCGGCCCGGTCGAGGTCGGGGACGAGTGCGCGCAGGGCGACGGTGAGCGCGGCGACGTCGGCGTCGGCGTTCATCGCGGGCACCGCGGCGAGCAGGGCGTCCGCGCCGAGCGGATCGGCGGCGCGGATGTCGGCTATCCGGTAGCGCGGGTCTCGGTCGAGTCCGGGCACGACGAGGTCGTACAGCGTCACAGCAGGCCCCCTCGGGAGAGGTAGGTGAGTGGTGGGGTGGCGGACCGCTCGGGCGGTCGGCGTTATGCGCCCACCCGGGCCTGGCGCGGTGGCGCCGTGGCGGGGGTGGGCGGCCGCAGCCGTACGGAGGGCAGCGGCCGGGTGACGGCCGGCGCCCCTGACGCGCCCCGCGGCCCCTCCGCGCTCACTTGGCCGTCCCCAGGTCGTAGCCGTCCAGGCAGGCACGGGCCAGCGCCTCGCAGTCGTCGGCGGCGCCGGCCCAGGTCTGCATGGTGTGGTAGACGTGCGGGGCGCCCTGGTAGAAGCGCTCGTACTGCTCGTGGCGGCCGGCGAACTCGGAGCCGAGGGCGTCCCAGGCCAGCTTGAGGAGCTTGATCCGGTCCTCGGCGGGGGTGCCCGGGGTGCGGACGTACTGCCGTACGAGCGGACCGAGTTCGGGGTGGAGCAGGTCGCGGCCGCTGGCCGGGAGCTGGATCAGCCCCCCGCCCGCGAGGAGTTTGATGTCCTGGACGGCCCGGGGGTACAGCTCGCCCGCCATGATCCGCTGGGCGAAGGAGATCTCCTGCCCGGGCCGCACCCCGCCCCGCCCGCCGTCGACCTCCTCCCAGGAGGCCTCGGCGGCGAGGACGAAGGCCTTGGCCTGGGCGACCATGCCGAGGAGCCGGCCGACGGCCTGGGTGACGGCCGGGAGCCGGTCCGTGCCGTTGGAGCGGGCGACGAGGATGGCGAGGCCGGTGAGGAACTCGAGCTTGGTCCAGAAGCGGGTCGCGGACTGATGCACGAAGTTCAGGTAGGCGGGGGTGCGCCACCAGATGCCGGCGGTGGTGGCCGGGTCGCGGTAGGTCAGCACCCGTTCCCAGGGCACGAGGACGTCCTCGCAGACGAGGAGCGCGTCGTTCTCGTCGTAGCGGGCGGACAGCGGCTGGTCGAAGACCGAGCGGGCGCGCTGCTCGTAGGAGGTGCGGGAGATCAGCTTCAGGCCGGGGGTGTCGACCGGTAAGGAGAACGTGACCGCGTGCTCGATGTCGTCGGCGGGGAGCGGTTCGATGGTGCCGACGAGGATCTCGTCGGCGAAGACGGCGCCGGTGCCGACGGTCTTGGCGCCGCGTACGACGACACCGCCGGCGCGCTCCTCGACGACCCGGATCCTCAGGTCGTCGCCGGCACCCGGGCCGGCCGCCGGGTCGGTGAGCGTGAAGGCGCAGAACAGATCGCCCTCGGCGAGGCGGCGATGGAGGGCGAGGGCGTGCTCGGCACCGTCGAAGCCACCGTCCCCCTCACCCGTGAACACGGACGGCACGGCCGCGAAGCCGGCCGCCCCCGAGGCCATGTGGTCAGGGGTACGGCCGAGGAAGCCGTAGCTGCCCTCCGCCCACAGTTTGTACGCGCGCCGTCGGGCCACCAGGTCCTCGTACGAGCGGGGCACGGCGTACGCACGGTGCACCCCGCCCTTGAGCAGGACGGGGCGCAGCGCCGGGTCGGCGGACAGGTCGTACAGCCGGGCGAAGGAGGCCGCGGTGGCGCGGAACGCCGGGTGGGCGGTGACGTCCTTGACGCGTTCCCCGTCGAGCCAGACCTCGCGCCCGTCGCGTAACGCCTCCAGATACTCCTGCCCGGACCTCGTCACCGGTCTGTCGCCTCTCCTCGGGGTGCGCCACGGAAGGTGCTGCGGCTGTGCCGCCTTGAGCCTTCACGGACGGAAGGCCTCCGGCAATGAACGTCCGTCCAGGTGTCCTTAAGAACCGGCCAGCCCCCTCCCGTTCACGTGGGTTTCACGCGGCGCTCGCGACACCCGCCCGGTGTTCGCCGGGCGTCGTCCCGAACCATTTGCGAAAGGCCAGGTGGAAGCCGACGGCGCTCTGGTAGCCGACGCGGGCCGGGACGGCGGACTGGGGCAGGGAGGTCTCGGTGAGCAGCCGGGCGGCCTCCTGCATGCGCCGGGCGGTGAGATGGCGGGCCGGGGACTCGCCGACGAGTTCGCGGAAGGCGGCGGTGAAGGCGGAGCGGGACATGCCGACCTCGCGGGCGAGGGAGTCGATGGTCCACGGCTCGGCGAAGCGGGTCGCGATGATCACGAGGGCCCGGCTGATGCCGGGGTGGCGCAGCACGGGCAGCGAGGCGGGGTTGTCGGCGAGTTCGCGCAGCAGGGGGCGCAGCGCGAGGACGAGGGCCATCTCGAAGGCGCGCAGGGTGATGAGCCGGTCGCCCGGTTCGACGGGCCGGTCGGCGGAGGCCAGCAGGCGCAGGGTGTCGCGCAGCAGCGGCTCGCGACGGACCTGGGCGCCGTCGAGGACGAGGGCCCAGGGCAGCGACTGGTACAGGCCGGTGGCGGCGCTGGCGTCGTAGTGGAGTCCTGCGCACAGCAGTCGGCTCTCGGCTCCGGTGCCCTCGATGCGGATCTCGCCCGAGGTGCCCGGCTGCCGTTCGGGCAGGACGGCCTTGAGGGGGACGCCCTGGCGGTCGGGGCGGTCGGAGAGCCGGTGGGCCATGCCGGTGGGGAAGACGATGAGGTCGCCGGCGTGCAGTTCGAGCGGGGTCTGGCCGGCGCCGGTGATCCAGCAGCCGCCCTCGACGATGTAGTGGAGGACGGCGCAGCCCTGTTCGGCGTCGCCCTCGATGGCCCAGGGTGCGCTGACGTGCCAGCGGCTGTCGAAGACCCCGGTGAGGCGGAGCGGTTTCAGCAGCTCGCTCAGGAGGTCGTCACGCTCTGCCGGGTGCCGGTCCGCACGTCCCTGCGCACGGCGGTCGGTTCGCGCGTCGGTCGGTCGGTTTCCCACGATGTCCATGGACGATCCTTCAACTTCCGCCCCGGTTTGTTAATTGAACGGATGGAACCGCCGCTACAGCCTGTAAGGAAGCCGACACGGCAGCGGTCCCACCCTATCGAAGGGCTTCTTCCACACATGTCCAGTCAGATTCCGATGCGGGTGGCGGTCGTGGGGGCGACCGGTTTCCAGGGCAGCGCGGTGGCACGACTGCTCGCCGAGCGGCACCACCTCGTCCGTACGCTGACCCGGCGGCCGCAAGGGGATCGCCCGCCGCTGCCGGGCGCCGAGTTCGTGGCGGGCGAGCTTGGCAGCCCGGGAGATGTGCGGCGACTCTTCGAGGGAGTCACCCACGCGTTTGTCACCTTGCCGCTGGTGTACGACACCGAGCGGGTCCGTCTGTACGCGCGGAACATCGCGCGGGCGGCGGACGACGCGGGGGTGTCACGGCTGGTGTTCAACGCCAACACCCGCATTCCGCAGGCGCCGACGTCGGTGCCGGCGTTCGAGACCCGGCGGATCGCGGAGGAGCTGTTCCGGGGCTGCGGGGTGCCGCTGGTGGTCGTACGGCCGCCGGTGTACCTGGACAACCTGTTCTCGCCGTGGAACGGGCCCTCCCTGGTGAACGAGGGCGTACTCGCCTACCCGCTGCCGGCGGCCACGCCGACCGCGTGGATCTCGCACCGGGACCTGGCGCAGGCGGCGTACGCGGCGCTGACCCGGGAGGGCCTGGAGGGCCGCACCTTCGACATCGGCGGGGCGCTCTCGCTGACCGGACCGGATCTGGCGGCTGCTTTCGGCCGGGGACTGGGCCGCTCGGTGCGGTATGTGCCGCTGCAGCCCGAGGTGTTCGAGCGCGGCCTCGTCCGACTGCTCGGCCCGGAGACGGCGGCGGGCGTGGCCGGCGTCTACCACTATCTGGCCACGGGCAGCGATCCGCTGCTGATGGCGGGCGACGACGGGGTGTCGGCGGAGGTCCTGGCGGTGGACCCGGTGCCGGTGGAGGAGTGGGTGACCCGCCAGCCCTGGCAGGTGTGGGCGAACGACACAGAGGAGGAGCCGGCCTCACCGCAGGGATGAGCGAATCCCCGTACAGCTGTACGGCCATTCGGCCCAAGCCGCCGAGAACGCACGACCTCCAGGGACCGGAGCCACGGACCGGGCCCGGGGGGAACCGGCCCCGTCCCACAAGGACGGGGCCGGTTTCTTGTCCGGGACGCGTTCTTGCCGGTGCGGCTACGCCCTAGTAGTTAACAAAGCGCCGGATTGCCCACCCGAAAACGGTGGGAAGGCTCCTCCCCGTACCTCTCTGTACCCCCTGTAGACCCCCCGTCCGAGTGAACGCGCACAGGAGCGGCCATGCCCGCAACCCACCGGCCGTCTACGGAGCTAGAAAGAGCGCACCACCACCCGCACCCCCGCAAACCCTCAGGTGATGCTGTGAATCCGCTCATGGGACGCATTCCCGTACTGGACGTCCGCCCGCTGGTCGACTGTGGCCGCCGCCCCGCGAAGGCGGTGGTGGGCGAGACCTTCGAGGTCACGGCCACCGTCTTCCGCGAGGGCCACGACGCGGTCGCCGCCAATGTCGTGCTCCGCGGCCCGTCCGGCCGGCCGGGGCCGTGGACCCCGATGCGCGAACTGGCCCCCGGCACCGACCGGTGGGGCGCCGAGGTCACCCCCGGGGCCGAGGGCCTGTGGAGCTACACGGTCGAGGCCTGGAGCGACCCGCTGGCCACCTGGCGGCACATCGCGAAGATCAAGATCCCGGCCGGCATCGACTCCGAGCTGGTCCTGGCCGAGGGCGCCGAGCTGCACGAGCGGGCCGCCAAGGGCGTGCCGAAGAAGGGCGGCGGCCGCGAGGCGGTGCTCGCCGTGGCGGACACGCTGCGCGACGAGAACCGGCCGGCCGCGGTCCGGCTGGCGGCGGCGCTCGCGCCCAGGGTCCTGCGGGCCCTGGAGCGCCACCCGTTGCGCGAACTGCTCAGCACCTCCCCCGCGTTGCCGCTCCGGGTGGAGCGGGAGCGGGCCCTGTTCGGCTCCTGGTACGAGTTCTTCCCGCGCTCCGAGGGCGTACGGAAGGTCCGCGGCCGCACCGTCCCCGGTACCTTCCGGACGGCGGCCGAGCGGCTGCCCGCGGTGGCGGCGATGGGCTTCGACGTGGTGTACCTGCCGCCGATCCACCCGATCGGCGTCACCCACCGCAAGGGCCCGAACAACTCGCTGTCGGCGAGCCCCGAGGACGTGGGCGTGCCGTGGGCGATCGGCTCGCCGGAGGGCGGCCACGACGCCGTCCACCCGGACCTGGGCACGATCGAGGACTTCGACGCCTTCGTGGCGCGGGCCCGCGAACTGCGCCTGGAGATCGCCCTGGACTTCGCGCTCCAGTGCTCGCCGGACCACCCGTGGGTGGAGAAGCACCCGGAGTGGTTCACCCACCGCCCGGACGGCTCGATCGCGTACGCCGAGAACCCGCCGAAGAAGTACCAGGACATCTACCCCATCGCGTTCGACGGGGCCGGCGACAACATGGACGGCATCGTCGCGGAGACGGTACGGGTGCTGAGGCACTGGATGGACCACGGGGTGCGGATCTTCCGCGTCGACAACCCGCACACCAAGCCGGTGGTGTTCTGGGAGCGGGTGATCGGCGAGATCAACCGTGCCGACCCGGACGTGATCTTCCTGGCGGAGGCGTTCACCCGGCCCGCGATGATGCACACGCTCGGTGCGATCGGCTTCCAGCAGTCGTACACGTACTTCACCTGGCGCAACACCAAGGACGAGCTCACGGAGTACCTGACCGAGCTGTCCGGGGAGGCGGCCGCCCACATGCGGCCGAACCTCTTCGTGAACACCCCGGACATCCTGCACGCCTACCTCCAGACCGGCGGACGGCCCGCGTTCGAGGTCCGGGCGGTGCTCGCCGCGACCCTCTCCCCCACCTGGGGCGTGTACGCCGGGTACGAGCTGTGCGAGAACACCGCGCTGCGGGACGGCAGCGAGGAGTACCTGGACTCGGAGAAGTACCAACTGCGGCCCCGTGACTGGGAGTCGGCCGAACGCTCGGGTGCCTCGATCGCCCCGCTGATCACCACGCTCAACCGGATCAGGCGCCGCCACCCCGCCCTGCGCCGGCTGCGGAACCTGACCTTCCACACGACCGACAACGACGCCGTGATCGCGTACAGCAAGCGCTCGGGATCGAACACCGTTCTGGTGGTCGCCAACCTCGACCCCCACCACACCCAGGAGGCCACGGTCTCGTTGGACATGCCGGAACTCGGCCTCGACTGGCACGAGACCGCGCCGGTGCGCGACGAGCTCACCGGCGAGACCTATCACTGGGGCAGGGCCAACTACGTGCGCCTCGAGCCGGGTGTCACGCCCGCGCACGTACTCGTCCTGCGACCGTCCCCGCAGACCGGAGGGTCACCCACATCATGACTGTCAACGAACCCGTCCCCGACACCTTCGAGGACACCCCCGCCAAGGACCGCGATCCCGACTGGTTCAAGCGGGCGGTCTTCTACGAGGTCCTGGTCCGCTCCTTCCAGGACAGCAACGGGGACGGAGTCGGCGACCTGAAAGGCATCACGTCCCGCCTGGACTACCTCCAGTGGCTCGGCGTGGACTGCCTCTGGCTGCCGCCGTTCTTCAAGTCCCCGCTGCGGGACGGCGGCTACGACGTCGCCGACTACACCTCCGTGCTGCCCGAGTTCGGCGACCTCGCCGACTTCGTGGAGTTCGTGGACGCGGCCCACGCCCGCGGGATGCGCGTGATCATCGACTTCGTCATGAACCACACCAGCGACCAGCACCCGTGGTTCCAGCAGTCGCGCGCCGACCCCGAGGGGCCGTACGGGGACTACTACGTCTGGGCGGACGACGACAAGCGGTACGCGGACGCCCGGATCATCTTCGTCGACACCGAGACCTCCAACTGGACCTTCGACCCGGTCCGCAAGCAGTACTACTGGCACCGCTTCTTCTCCCACCAGCCGGACCTCAACTACGAGAACCCGGCCGTCCAGGAGGAGATCCTGTCCTCGCTGCGCTTCTGGCTCGACCTGGGGATCGACGGCTTCCGGCTCGACGCCGTGCCGTACCTCTACCAGGAGGAGGGCACCAACTGCGAGAACCTCCCCGCCACCCACACCTTCCTCAAGCAGGTCCGCAAGGAGATCGACGAGCACTACCCGGACCGGGTGCTGCTCGCCGAGGCGAACCAGTGGCCGGAGGACGTGGTCGACTACTTCGGCGACTTCGGCTCGGGCGGCGACGAGTGCCACATGGCCTTCCACTTCCCGGTGATGCCGCGGATCTTCATGGCGGTGCGCCGCGAGTCGCGCTACCCGGTCTCCGAGATCCTGGCGAAGACCCCGGAGATCCCCTCGGGCTGCCAGTGGGGCATCTTCCTGCGCAACCACGACGAGCTCACGCTCGAGATGGTCACGGACGAAGAGCGCGACTACATGTACGCCGAGTACGCCAAGGACCCGCGGATGCGGGCCAACATCGGCATCCGGCGGCGGCTCGCCCCGCTCCTCGACAACGACCGCAAGCAGATGGAGCTGTTCACCGCACTGCTCTTCTCACTGCCGGGCTCGCCGGTGCTGTACTACGGCGACGAGATCGGCATGGGCGACAACATCTGGCTCGGTGACCGGGACGGGGTGCGCACCCCGATGCAGTGGACCCCGGACCGCAACGCGGGCTTCTCCTCCTGCGATCCGGGCCGGCTCTACCTGCCGGCCATCATGGACCCGGTGCACGGCTACCAGGTGACCAATGTGGAGGCGGGGATGGCATCGCCGTCCTCGCTGCTGCACTGGACGAAGCGGATGATCGAGATCCGGAAGCAGAACCGTGCCTTCGGGACCGGCTCGTACACCGAACTGCCGTCGTCCAACCCGGCGGTGCTCGCCTTCCTCCGCGAGACCGCCCCGGAAGAGGGACTGGACGCCGACCTGGTGCTGTGCGTGAACAACTTCTCCCGGTTCGCACAGCCGACGGAGCTGGACCTGCGCCGCTTCGACGGGACCCGGCCGGTGGAGCTGATCGGCGGGGTCCGGTTCCCGGCGATCGGGGAGTGGCCGTATCTGCTGACCCTGGCAGGGCACGGCTTCTACTGGTTCCGCCTCAAGCGGTCCTGAAGTACCGTCAATTCAGTTCTGTCCCGTGTGGGGCGGTTTCCCCCGTCCCAGGCTGGGCACTGTGTCACACACGCACTTCAGGTCCATACGGGCCTTCTTGTCGGGCCCATACGGATCTTCCCCATCCGACACGTCCCGCACAGCCGGACAGCCGAAGCCGCCATCCGGGACACTCTGCGCATTTGAACGCTCACGAACCCCAATTGCGCGCCCCGGGGAAAGGACGCGATGCCATGCCGGAGACCGCATCCACCACCCGGGCCCCGGACGCCCTCCTGCCGTCTCTCACGCCTCTGCTCCATACCTGGCTGCCACGGCAGCGCTGGTTCGCGGGCAAGGGCCGCCGGGTCACCGGATTCACCCTGGACGCGGCCACCGAGCTGCTGCCGCTGGACGGCACCGGACCCGGACTCCTCCATCTCCTCGTACGGGTGGAACAACCCGGCCGGCCGGCCGGAACACCCGCCGACTGCTACCAGTTGCTCCTCGGCGTACGGACCCAGCTGCCGCCGCGCCTCGGCCCCGCCCTGATCGGGCGGATCCGGCAGGGCCCGCTCGCCGGCCGGGCGGTGTACGAAGGGCTGCGCGACCCGCGGCTCGCCGGGCTGCTGTACGAACGGCTGCGCACCCCGGGCCTGACCGGCCCGCTGCGCTTCCACACCACGACCGCACTGCCGCCGGTGCTCGCACCCAGGGTCCTGGACGCGGAGCAGTCCAACTCGTCGCTGGTCTATGGGGATTCGTTCATCCTGAAGATCTTCCGTCGGGTCAGTCCGGGCGCCAACCCGGACCTGGAGCTGCCGCTGGCCCTCGCCGGGGCCGGCTGCACCCGGGTGCCGGCGCCGGTCGCCTGGTTCGAGACGGGCGCGGCGACCCTCGGCGTCCTCCAGCCGTACCTGCGCGACTCACGGGACGGCTGGCGGCTCGCGCTCGACGCGCTTGCCGACGGGCGGGAGTTCAGCGACGAGGCCCATGCGCTGGGCCGGGCCACGGCCGAGGTGCACCTGGCCCTCGCGACCGCCCTGCCCACCCAGCGGCTGCACCGCGCCCAGACCGAGCGCCTGGCCGCCGCGATGGACCAGCGCCTGGCGGCCGCCGCACAGGCCGTGCCCGCGCTCATGCCGTACGTGCCGGGGCTCCGCGCGGTGCTCGCCGCCGCCGGTGACGCGGCGGGCGCGGGACGCCTCCAGCGGGTCCACGGGGACCTGCACCTGGGGCAGACCCTGCGCGGCGCGGACGGCGGCTGGGCGGTGATCGACTTCGAGGGCGAGCCGGCGAAGCCGCTGGACGAACGGCGCAGCCCCCAGCCGCCGGTCCGCGACATCGCCGGCATGCTCCGCTCCTTCGACTACGCGGCCCGCACCCACCGGCCCTGGAACGCCGGCTGGGCGGCCCGCTGCCGCGACGCCTACTGCACCGGCTACGCGGAGGTCTCCGGCACGGACCCCCGCGCCGCCCCGGCCCTCCTGCGTGCCTACGAGGCCGACAAGGCCATCTACGAGGTCGTCTACGAGGCCCGCCACCGGCCGGACTGGCTCCCGGTCCCGATGGCGGCCGTCGAACGCCTGGCGGGCCCGGAGTGACTGCCCCGTTCGGCGCAATCGCGCCCCTTCCGCCCGCCCCTCCCGTCTGCGGCAACCGGCACGCGCCCCGTTCGGCCGAGTGTCCCGCGACCGCGCCGCACCGTTCCGTATCCGTACCCCCCTCACACCCACTCCAGGAGGCACCCCGGTGACCGCCCGCGCCGCAGGCAAGACGTCCCGCACCACGAAGACGCCCGCGCCACGGGCCGAGGCCAGGCCGGAGCGGGGCGCGGTGCGGAAGGCGCCGCCGCTCGATCCGGGCGAGCGGGCCCGGCTGCTCGCCGGTGAGCACCACGACCCGCACGAGGTGCTCGGCGCGCATCCGGTGCGCGGCGGGATCGTCGTGCGGGTGCTCAGGCCCTGGGCGAGGGCGGTCGCCGTCCTGTTGCCCAAGGGCCGCCGGGTGGAGCTGCACGACGAGGGCGACGGCCTGTTCTCGGCCCTCGTCCCGCTGCTGCGGAAGGTCCCCGACTACGAGCTCCGCGTCCGCTACGACGGGGACGAGCTGGCCGTCGTCGACCCGTACCGCTTCCTGCCCGCCCTCGGCGACCTCGACCTGCACCTGATCGGCGAGGGCCGGCACGAGGAGCTGTGGACGGCGCTCGGCGCGCGGGTCATGACCCACCAGGGCGTGGCCGGCACCCGGTTCACGGTCTGGGCGCCGAACGCCCGCGGCGTGCGGGTCACCGGCGACTGGACGTACTGGGACGGCAGCGCCCTGCCGATGCGCTCGCTCGGCTCGACCGGCGTGTGGGAGCTGTTCGTGCCGGGCATCGGCGAGGGCGCGGTCTACAAGTTCGACATCGCCCGCCCCGACGGCTCGCACACCGTCCGCGCCGACCCGATGGCCCGCCGCACCGAGTGCCCGCCGAACACCGCGTCGGTCGTGACCGCCGACCACCACACGTGGCGGGACGAGGAGTGGATGGCCCGGCGCGGCGCCCGCCCGCACCACGAGGCGCCGCTGTCCGTGTACGAGGTGCATCTGGCGTCCTGGCGCCCGGGCCTGACGTACCGCGGGCTCGCCGAGCAGCTTCCCGCGTACGTCCGTGATCTCGGCTTCACGCACGTGGAGTTCATGCCGGTCACCGAGCACCCCTTCGGCGGCTCCTGGGGCTACCAGGTCACCGGCTTCTACGCGCCGACGGCCCGCCTGGGCACCCCGGACGACTTCCGCCACCTGGTGGACGAGCTGCACCGGGCCGGGATCGGCGTCCTGATGGACTGGGTGCCGGCGCACTTCCCGCGCGACGACTGGGCGCTCGCGGAGTTCGACGGCCGCCCGCTGTACGAGCACGAGGACCCGCGCCGCTCGGCCCACCCCGACTGGGGCACCCTGGAGTTCGACTACGGCCGCAAGGAGGTCCGCAACTTCCTGGTGGCCAACGCCGTGTACTGGTGCGAGGAGTTCCACATCGACGGCCTGCGCGTGGACGCGGTCGCCTCGATGCTCTACCTGGACTACTCGCGCGAGCACGGCGACTGGCTGCCGAACGAGTTCGGCGGGCGGGAGAACCTGGACGCGGTGGCGTTCCTCCAGGAGATGAACGCCACCGTGTACAAGCGCTGCCCGGGGGTGATCACCTTCGCCGAGGAGTCCACCGCCTGGGACGGGGTGACCCGGCCGACCGACCAGGTGGGCCCGGGCGGCTTCGGCGGCCTCGGCTTCGGCATGAAGTGGAACATGGGCTGGATGCACGACTCCCTCGGCTACATGGAGAAGGAGCCGGTGCACCGCAAGTACCACCACCACGAGATGACCTTCTCGATGGTGTACGCGTACAGCGAGAACTACATCCTGCCGATCTCCCACGACGAGGTCGTGCACGGCAAGCGGGCCCTGGTTTCCAAGATGCCCGGCGACTGGTGGCAGCAGCGCGCCAACCACCGCGCCTACCTGGGCTTCATGTGGGCCCATCCCGGCAAGCAACTCCTGTACATGGGCCAGGAGTTCGCGCAGGGCGGCGAGTGGTCCGTCGACCACGGCCCCGACTGGTGGCTGCTCGACCCCTCGTACAGTGCGGAGCCCGACCACCGGGGCGTACGGGATCTGGTGCGCGACCTGAACACGGTGTACGCGGCGACGCCGTCGCTGTGGGAGCGGGACACCTCGCCCGAGGGCTTCCAGTGGGTGGCGGGCGACGCGACCGAGGACAACGTCTTCGCCTTCCTCCGCTTCGACGCCGCCGGCTCCCCGCTGCTCGCCGTCTGCAACTTCTCCCCGGTGGTCCGGCACGACTACCGCCTCGGCGTCCCGGACACCTTCGCGGCCTGGGCGGAGGTGCTCAACACGGACGCGGCGCGCTACGGCGGCGGCGACGTGGTGGGCACCGACCCGGTGAAGACCGAGTCGGTGCCGTGGCACGGCCGTTCGGCGAGCGTCCGGATGACGCTGCCGCCACTGGCGACGGTGTGGCTCAGGCCCGCCTGATGACGCCCAGGCGCTGAGTGGCCCTGGTCAGCGCCACGTACAGGTCGTTGATCCCGTGCGTGGCGCCGGCCCGGATGCCGTCCGGGTCGACGACGAGGACGGTGTCGAACTCCAGGCCCTTGGCCTGCCGGGGGTCGAGCAGCACGACCGGCCGGGTGAGGTCGGGCTTCGGCCCGTACGCGGCGTCGGGGAGGGCCGCGACCAGTTCGGGATGGTGGACGGCCGGGGCGATCACCGCGAGCCGGCCCTCGGCCCGGAGTTCGGCGGCCACCGCGTCCGCGGTCTCCTTCACCACGTCCTCCACGGCCCGGTCCCAGGGCTCGACGCCCGTGGAGCGGACCGAGCGGGGCGGCTCGAAGGCCGGGTCGGCGGTGCGCCGTACGCCGGCGGCGACCGCCATGATCTCGGCGGGGGTGCGGTAGTTGACGGCGAGCCGTACGAGCTCCCAGCGCTCCTCCACGTACGGCGCGAGGATCCGCTCCCAGGAGCCGACGCCGGCCGGGTCGCCGGTCTGCGCCGGGTCGCCCACCAGGGTCATGGAACGGGTGGGGCTGCGGCGCATGAGGAGGCGCCACATCATCGCGGAGAGCTCCTGCGCCTCGTCGACGATGATGTGCCCGAACGCCCAGGTGCGGTCGGCTGCGGCGCGCTCGGCGGCGCTGCGGTGGTCGGCCTCCTCGTGGCGTTCGGCGAAGCGCTCGGCGTCGATGATGTCGTGCGCGGACAGCACCTCGGAGGCGTCCTTGTCGAGCTCCTCCTTGTCCTCGAACTCGTAGGTGCGCGAGGCGAAGGAGACGTCGAGGACGCCCTGCGCGTACTGGATCTGCTTCTGCCGCTCGGCCTCCTCGGCGGCGCGGGCGGCCGAGTCGTCCTCGCCGAGGAGTTCGGCGGCCTCGTCGAGCAGGGGCACGTCGCCGGGCGTCCACGGGCCGCCCTGGGGGCGCCGGATGGCGGCGAGGTCCGCCTCGTCGAGCAGGTGGGTGGGCTCGGCGAGGTAGTCGGCGAGGAACTCCTGCGGGGTGAGCGCCGGCCACAGGCCGTCCAGGGCACGGTGCACCTCGGGGTTGGCGGCGACGCCCTTGGCGAGCAGGGCGAGGTCGTCGGGGCCGAGGAAGTTGGGGCCGCCGTAGGGGTCGGCGCCGATGCGGTCGGCGAGCTGTTCGGCGAGCGCGTCGAGGACGTGGAAGACGAAGTAGGGGCGGGCGAGGTTGTGCGGGAGCCGGGTCTCGCGGGCCTTGTGGCGGGCTTCGAGCGCCATGTCCCAGTCGATGACCAGGTCGCCGTCCTCGTGCCGGACGACGAGCGGCTCGCCGCGCTCGGGGACCTGCTGGCGGTCCCGTACGGCGTCCGCGAGCGCCTCGGCCATGGCGGCGGAGCCCTTGACGGCGGCGGCGCGCGGGGTGTCGGTGCCGGTGGCGTGGACGCCGGGGAAGAGCTCGCCGGGGGTGGCGAGCAGGACGCCCGTCTCGCCGAGCGAGGGCAGGACGTTGCCGATGTAGCCGAGGAAGGCGGGGTTGGGGCCGACGATGAGCACGGCGCGCTTGGCGAGCTGCTCGCGGTGGGCGTAGAGCAGGTACGCGGCGCGGTGCAGGGCGACGGCGGTCTTGCCGGTACCGGGGCCGCCCTCGACGACGAGGACGCCGCGGTGCGGGGAGCGGATGATCGCGTCCTGCTCGGCCTGGATGGTCTGCACGATGTCGTGCATGCGGCCGGTGCGGGCGGCGTCGAGCGCGGCGAGCAGCACCTCGTCGGCGTCGCGGCTCTCGTACCCGGTGCGCGTGGTGTCGGCGAGGTCGAGCACCTCGTCGTGGAGCGAGACGACCTCGCGGCCCTGGGTGGTGATGTGCCGCCGGCGCTGGAGCCCCATGGGCTCGTAGCCGGTGGCGAGGTAGAAGGGCCGGGCGACGTCGGCGCGCCAGTCGACGACGAGCGGGGTGCGGTGGGGGTCGTCCTCGCGGATGCCGATCCGCCCGATGTGGTGGTCGCGCCCGTCCTTGAACACGAGCCGCCCGAAGCAGAGCCCGCTCTCCCCGGCGTTGAACGCGGCGAGCAGCCCGGCCTGCTCGGCGACGAGCACGTCCCGCTCCAGCCGCGCCTGCGCGCTGCCCTCACCGGGCGTGGCGAGGGCCCGGGCGACGCCGGCCTCGGCCTGCTCTCTCAGGTCGTCGAGTCGTGCGTAGAGCTCGGTGATGAATCGCTGCTCTTTCCGAAATTCCTCGGTTGACAATTCGACTCCCGGCGCGATACAGTGCGTTTAGTGAACAACTCCGCGTCTTTTGTGTGCCCAGACACGGAATCCATAAATATACGCGATGCATAACCCCGGCTGTCAATTCTAGTCCGGGGTATTTTTGTGCCCCATGGCGACGAGCCCGGCCGAACAGGCCCGCACCCTCCTGACCGCCCTCGGCGCGGACACCCCCCACCCCGGAGCGCCGCGGGGAGCTGGCGGCGGTGATCGGGGCCGACGCGGAGGAACTGGTCCGCTTCTACGCGAGCTGCGACCGCGATTTCTCGTACCCGGGCCTGGCACGGCCCGACGGCCTGTTCCGTGACAGGTTCACGGGCGAGACCTTTGCCCCGACGGCCCGGCAGCGGGCGGACTTCGCGGAACTCACGGCGGCGAACGAACTGGACCCGGCGGTGGTGAATCCGGAATTCCGTCTGCGGTGGGGAGGCCCGCTGCTGCCCGTCGTCCTCGGCCCCAAGGAGACCGCCGCCGGTCTCGTCTCGGTCCGCCTGCGCGACGGGCGCCGGGCTGACCCGCTGCCGTTCGAGGAACTCCTCGCGCGCGTAGGCGGGTTGGTGCAGGCGCACGCCACCGCGCTGTGGGACCGAGGCCGCGCCATCCCGCCCCGCCGCGTACGCTCGGGCCGACGACGGACAGGAGATCGGCCATGTGGAAGCGGGCCCTCACGGAGGCCGGGGTGTCGGACCCGGGCCTGCGCCGGGACTACACCGAGCAGCGCCGGGCGGTACGGCGGTTCGCGCGGGCCGAGTACGGAGCCGCGCGGCTGCTGCTGCCCGGCGGGCTGCTGCCGCATGTCGTGGCGGCCGTCGCCTTCATGCACGAGACGGACGACCGGATCGACCGCGGGGACCGGGCGGCGCGCGCGGCCGCGCTGGCCGAGTGGGACGGGCTCGTACGGAAGGCCTTCGTCGACGGCGACGCCGGGCTGCCCGTCCTGCGGTGCCTGGTGCACACGGCCGAGCGCCATCCGGCCGTGCGGGCCTGCACCGAGGAGTTCCTGCACGGCGCCGCGCGGGAGGTGGAGTGGCGGGCGTTCGCGGACGAGGAGGAGTTCGGGCGGTACGTACGGGAGTACTCGCTGCCCGCGCTCATGCTCACGGCCTGCCTGATCGCCCCTGCGGACGCGGCCGACGCGGCGCTCTTCACGGACGGCTGCCACCGGCTCATCCTCGCCATGCAGCGCCTGGACTTCCTCGAGGACCTCGCCGAGGACGTACGCGAGGGCAGGCACGGCCTCACCACCGACGCGGTGGCACGCCACGGCGCGGAGCTCGACCGGCCCGGTCCGGCGCTCGGACGGCTCGTCGAGGAGCAGGCGGACCGGGCCGCCGGGGCCCTGGCGGAGGCGGGCCCGCTCGAAGGGGCGGTGGACCCGGTCCACCGGCCCTTCGTACGGGCCCTGGTCGGTGTGCAGCGGTGCCTGGACGCGGTGCGCCGCGCCGGCGCCTCCCTGGCGGCTCGGCCGTCGGGGCCACCGGCCCTGGGAACCGCCGCCTTGCTGCTCAGGGAGACGGCCGCGCGGCGGCGTGCGGCGCGGCCGTAGCCTCCGGCGGAATCCCGCCGGTCCCGCACCCGCGTTCGCGCTACGCGCCCGCCGGGGTCACGACGTCCGACAGCTCTTCCAGGAGGCGGCGCTTGGGGCGGGCGCCGACCAGCGACTTCACGGGTTCGCCCGCCCGGAAGACGATCATCGTCGGGGTCGAAAGGACGGCGTACTTGGACACCGTCTCCGGGTTGTGGTCCACGTCGATCTGGACGATCTTCAAGCGGTCGGCCTCCTCCGCCGCCACCGCGCTCAGGACCGGGGCCAGCATCCGGCAGGGCCCGCACCAGTCGGCGGTGAACTCCACCAGGACCGGCAGTTCGGCCTCCAGGACCTCCGCCTCGAAGTCGGCGTCCGTGACCTCCGCCACGCCTTCCGCTCGTATCATCGTCGTCACCCTCCCAGTTCGAGTTCGCACCGTGGTTCCGGGCCGCCGGGCAGTTCCGCCTCGGCCCGCAGCAACTGCGCGCCGACCTTGGCGCGCACGGTCCGGAGTTGCTCGATGAGCCCGTCGAGCTCGGCGATCTTGCGGCGGTACACGGCGAGCGACGCGGGACACGCGTCGCCCGCCGCGTGGCCCGCGCGCAGGCACTCCACGAACGGACGGGTCTCCTCCAGCTCGAACCCGAAGTCCTGGAGGGTCCGGATCTGGTGGAGCAGCCGCAGGTCGTCCTCGTCGTAGGTGCGGTAGCCGTTCTCCGTGCGCCGTGCGTTCAGGAGGCCCCGGGACTCGTAGTAGCGCAGAGTCCGCGTGGTCGTCCCCGCCCGCTCGGCCAGCTCGCCGATTCGCATGTCCCTGACGGTAAGCCTTGACGCCGACGTCAACGCAAGGAGCGAAGACCCCGGCCGGCTCAGGCGCCCTCCCGCGGCAGCGGTACGACCTGCGCGTTCTCGCGCGCGACGTGGCCGTCGAGCTCCCTGGCCGACCCGTCGAAGTCCGCCCGCAGTTCGTCAGGATCCGCGTCGTCGAGCCGGGCGGGGAGCACGTGATCGGAGGGCGGGTTCTCGACGCCGTCGGCGTCGCCGTCCGGCATTTCCTTGAAGTGGAGAGGCAAAGCCGTCCCAACTGTCCTCGTGCCTCCATGTCTCCGCTTTCCAGCGCGGACCGACACGCGACGCGAGTTCCCTTATCTCAACGACGGCTTCCGGGCTTTGTCAAGTGCCCGGCGGCAGCAGCGGTTTCCGCTCGACCGGCGAGGACAGCACGATCGACGTCGTCGTCCGGCCGAGCGCCGAGGTCTGCTCCAGGATCTCCTCCAGGTGCACGGTGTCGGTCACCGCGACCTTGAGGATCCAGCAGTCCTCGCCGACCACGTGGTGCACCTCGCGGATCTCGGGGCGGGCGGTGAGCTCCAGCGTGCGCGGGTGCTTGAGCGTGTAGCCGCCGTGGGGGTCGACCCGGATGAAGGCCTGGATCCCGTACCCGAGCCGGGCCGCGGCGACCTGCGCCCCGTAACCGGTGATCGCCCCGCAGGCCTCGAGGCGGCGGACCCGCTCGGTGACGGCGGCCGGGCTGAGCCGGACCCGCCGGCCCAGCTCGCTCAGCTTGATCCGGCCGTCGCTCTGGAGCAGGTCGAGGATCTGCCGGTCGATGGGATCGAAGGTGGCCACCGAGGTTTCGACGGCGGCCGGCCGCAACTGCCGTGGTTCCTTCGGCGCGTCGGCGTGGACTCCCATGTTTCCCCCTTCAGATGGCGAGCCGACAACGTAACACTTGAGCCATGGACCTTTTGATCATCGGCGGGAACCGCTATTTCGGAAAGCGGCTGATATCCCGCCTGCTGGAAGCCGGGCACCACGTGACCGTGCTCAACCGCGGTTCTTCTCCCGCCCCCGAGGGGGCGATTCAGCTGATCGCCGACCGCAACGACGAGGCCGCCCTGGAAAGCGCCCTCGGCGGGCGGAGTTTCGACGTCGTGGTCGACCAGGTCTGCTACACCCCGCGCCAGGCGGAGATCGCCCGGCGGGTCTTCGCGGGGCGGGCCCGGCGCTATCTGATGACCTCCACGGTGGAGGTGTACGAGTACGAGGACTCCGCCGCCCCGGTCGCCGAGGACGCCCTCGACCTGGACACGGTGACGGTCGACCCCGGACTCCCCTGGGAGGACCCCGAGTTCCTCGACGCGCACTACGGAGAGGGGAAGCGGCAGGCCGAAGCGGTGTTCGCGGCCGGTACGGAGTTCCCGTGGGCCTCCGTGCGAGTGGCCCACGTGCTGGGCGGCGCCGACGACTTCACCGGACGGGTCGAGCACTACGCGCGCCGGATCCGGGCGGGCGAGCCGGTCTCCGTGCCGGTCGTGAACCGGCCGGCCACCTATGTGTACGTGGAGGAGATCGCCGCCTTTCTCGCCTGGGCCGTCGGGGCCGAATTCACCGGGCCGGTGAACGCGCATTCCCATGGGCCGCTGAGCACTGCGGACATCTGCGCCGAGATCGCGCTCCTCGTGGGCGGAAAGGTCGTTTTCCACGGGGTGGAGGTGGGCGAGGTGTCACCCTTCTCCTTCGCCCGCTCCTACGCCATGGACAATTCCCGGGCGGAGCGTCTCGGTTATCGGTTCACCCATTCCTCGGAATGGCTCCGCCAGGCGCTCTCCGAGACCCTCTCGACGGAAGGCGTGGCGTGATGCGGCACCACGAGCTCGGCGATCTCGCCGTGAGCGCGATCGGGCTCGGCGCCATGCCCCTGTCGATCGAGGGCCGCCCCGACGAGGCCCGCGCGCTCGCCACCGTCCACGCCGCCCTGGACGCCGGGGTGACCCTGCTCGACACGGCCGACTCGTACCATCCGCCGGGCGGCGAGCCTGGTGAGGGCGAGCTGCTGGTCGCCCGCGCCCTCGCCGCGTACGGGGGTGATCGCGACGCGGTGCTCGTGGCGACCAAGGGCGGGCGCGGGCGCACGGGCGACGGCGGCTGGACCGTCGACGGGCGGCCGGAGCACCTGCGGCGCGCGGCCGAGGCCTCGGCGCGGCGGCTCGGGACCGCGGCGATCGGGCTCTACCAGCTGCACAAGCCTGATCCGGCCGTCCCGTACGCCGAATCTCTGGGCGCGATACGGGAGTTGCTGGACGCGGGCACGGTCAGGTTCGCCGGGGTCTCGAACGTGGACACGGAGCAGATCCTGCTGGCCCGGGAGATCCTGGGCGAGCGTCTGGTGTCGGTGCAGAACCGGTACTCGCCGGCCGTCCGGGACGGCGAGGCGGAACTGCGGCTCTGCGCGGAGCTCGGCCTCGCGTTCCTGCCGTGGAGTCCGCTCGGCGGGATCTCGCGGAGCTCGCTCGACGGGGCCTCGGCGCAGCAGGCGGACCCGCGGTTCGGGGCGTTCCACCGGGTGGCGCGGGCGCACGGGGTGAGCCCGCAGCGGGTGGCGCTCGCCTGGCTGATCGCGCGCCCGGGGAAGGTGCTGCCGATCCCGGGGGCGAGCCGCCCGGAAACGGCGCGCGACTCGGCGCTTGCCACCGAACTCGTTCTGGCGGGTGCGGAGTTGACGGAACTCGGGGATTGAGGCACGAGTCCTGCGGGTTTGGGAGGCGAAGGCGCGGGACCCATTGACGGGGCCCGTGCCTTCACCTACAAAAGCTCCCTGAGAGCGCTCTCATCGCCCTGCCCAGGCCCCCCACCGGAGGTGTTCTCCTTGACCCGCGCCAGACCCACCCCACGCATCCCCCGCGTCACAGGAACACGACGCGCCCCACGCACCTCGCTGCTCGCCTCGCTCCTCGCCGCCACCCTCGCCGCCGGCGCGCTGCTCGGCCTCGGCGGGGCCGGCAGCGCAAGCGGCGCCGTACCGCCCGCGCCGGGCTGGAACCTCCAGTGGAGCGACGACTTCGACGGTCCCGACCGCACGCTGCCCGACGCCGGCCGCTGGCAGATCGACACCGGCCACGGCTATCCCGGCGGCCCCGGCAACTGGGGCACGGGCGAGATCCAGAACTACACGGCGAGCCCCGACAACGTCCGGCTCGACGGCACCGGCAACCTCCGCATCACCCCGCTCAGGGACGGCGCCGGCAACTGGACCTCGGCCCGCATCGAGACCAAGCGGGCCGACTTCAAGGCCCCCGCGGGCGGCACCCTGCGCATCGAGGGCCGCGTTCAGATGCCGAACGTCACCGGCGACGCCGCCCTCGGCTACTGGCCGGCGTTCTGGGCGCTCGGCTCCCCGTACCGCGGCAACTACTGGAACTGGCCGGCCATCGGCGAGTTCGACATCATGGAGAACGTCAACGGGCTCGACTCCGTGTGGGGCGTGCTCCACTGCGGGGTGAACCCGGGCGGCCCCTGCGGCGAGACCACCGGCATCGGCGCCAGCCGGGCCTGCCCCGGCTCCACCTGCCAGTCGGGCTTCCACACCTACCGCTTCGAGTGGGACCGCTCCGTCTCCCCCAACGAGCTGCGCTGGTACGTGGACGGGCAGCTCTTCCACAGCGTGAACGAGACCCGGGTCGGCGCCGCCGCCTGGGCCGACATGACGAGCCACGCGGGCTATTTCGTGCTGCTCAACCTGGCGATCGGCGGGGCGTTCCCGGACGCGCTGGCCGGGAAGACCCCGACCGCGGCGACCGTGCCCGGCCGGCCCATGCTCGTCGACTACGTGGCGGTGTGGACGAAGGGGGGCGGCACCACCACGCCGCCCACCACGCCGCCCACGACCCCGCCGACCACGCCCCCGCCCTCCGGTTCCGCCACCCTCTACCTGCGCGGCGACGGCGTGGCCGGTGACGCGCAGGGCGCCGCCACGACGGCCGTGCTCGCCTCGGCGGGCGGCACCAACCACGACGGGACGCCCACCAACCCACAGGTCTTCACCTCGGGCCCGGTGACCCGGACGTACAACGGCGGCGCGACCCGCTTCGACCTGTTCGTGGACGCCGGCACGGTGGTCGCCAACGGCCAGCAGGTCCGGGTGAGTTACGACCGGACCGGCGACGGGACCTGGGACCGGGTGGAGACGTACCGCTACTTCGCCACCGACCCCGTACCCGGCTACGAGCACTACACCGAGGGGAGCGGGCCGCAGTCGGCCACCGGCACCCCCGGGAATCTGGTGAACGGCCGGGTGAAGGTCGAGGTGTGGAACGCGATCGGCAACGGCCCGAGCAGCCTCGGCACCGGAAACCAGTCGGTGGTCCGCATCCCCTTCTCCTAGGGCCACCTCCGTGCGGACGCAGGCACGGACGTACGCACGGACGTACGCACGGAGGTACGCACGGACCGCAGGGACCGGCCCCGGCCGCTGTATCGGCCGGGGCCGGTCCGTACCCGGGGCCCGGATCCGGCTCAAGGCCCGGGACCCGGGGCTCTCAGACGCCGGCGCGGGCGCGCTCCTCGCCCTCGTCGTACGGCAGCTCGCGCTGGTCGGGTACGGAAGCGGGACCGTGGTCGTCGACCAGGGTGGTCTCGTCGAACGGAACCTTGCCGGCCAGTACCTCGGCGACCCGGGCCTTGTCGATCTCCTTGGTCCAGGTCCCGACGAGGACGGTGGCGACGGCGTTCCCCGCGAAGTTGGTGAGGGCGCGGGCCTCGCTCATGAAGCGGTCGATGCCGACGATCAGGCCGACGCCGTCGACCAGTTCGGGGCGGTGCGACTGGAGGCCGCCGGCGAGGGTCGCGAGGCCGGCGCCGGTGACGCCCGCCGCGCCCTTCGAGGCGATGATCATGAAGACGAGGAGGGAGATCTGCTCGCCCACCGAGAGCGGGTTTCCCATCGCCTCGGCGACGAAGAGCGAGGCCATCGTCAGATAGATGGCGGTGCCGTCCAGGTTGAACGAGTAGCCGGTCGGGACGGTGATGCCGACGACCGGCTTGCTGACGCCGAGGTGCTCCATCTTCGCGATCAGGCGGGGCAGCGCCGACTCGGAGGACGAGGTCGACAGGATCAGCAGGAACTCGCGGCCCAGGTACTTCAGCAGGGAGAGGATGTTCACCCCGGCGATCAGCCGCAGCAGCGTGCCGAGCACCACAAAGACGAAGAGCGCGCAGGTGACGTAGAAGCCGATCATGATGACGGCGAGCGACTTCAGGGCGGCGGCGCCGGTCGCGCCGACCACGGCGGCCATGGCGCCGAAGGCGCCGACGGGGGCGGCCCACATGATCATGGCGAGGATGCGGAAGACCAGGCGCTGGATGTGCCCGATGCCGCGCAGCACCGGCTCGCCGGCCTTGCCCATGGCCTGCAGCGCGAAGCCCGCGAGAAGGGCGACGAGCAGGGTCTGCAGCACTTCGCCCTCGGTGAAGGCGGAGACCAGGGTCTTGGGGATGATCCCGAGGAGGAAGTCGGCCGTGCCCTCACTCGCACCCTCGGCCTGCTTGGCGCCGGCCTCGGCGAGGTCCTTCGTCAGGTGGAGGCCGGAGCCGGGCTCCAGGATGTTGCCGACGACCAGGCCGATGGCGAGGGCGACGGTCGACATGACCAGGAAGTAGCCGAGCGCGAGGCCGCCGACGGCGCCGACCTTGGCGGCCTTGCGTACCGAACCGACGCCCAGCACGATCGTGCAGAAGATGATCGGCGAGATCATCATCTTGATCAGGCTGACGAAGCCGGTGCCGAGCGGCTTGAGCTCGACGGCGACGCCGGGCGCGAGGAAGCCCACGGCGATGCCGAGCACTACGGCGCCGATGACGGCCAGATACAGATAGTGGGTGCGGTCCCGTCTTGCGGCCACGGGGTCCTCCTCGTACTCAGGGGTGTCCACGTCCCGGTGGATCCCCGCGACTATCCACCAGCGCTGTGACCCGGGTCACGCTTGCGTACGTTTCGTTCACGACCGAAGTGTTCGAAAAGGGCCGCCGGCCGCGCTTCGTCTCGTTCACGGCACGATTCGGGCACGCCGTGCGAGGGAGCAAATCGGGCCAGGCACACTTGCCGGATGCGCCTCTCCCTCCCCCGGCCCCGCAGCCTCGCCGGCCAGCTCTTCGCGATGCAGGTCGTGCTGGTGGCCGCCGTCGTGGCGGGATGCGCGGTCTTCGCGTACGTGACGGACCGCGCGCAGGCCGAGGAGACCGCCCGCCGCCAGTCGCAGGCGACCGCGACGGCCGTCGCCGAGTCGCCCGCCGTCGTGGCGGCGGCCCGCTCCGAGAACCCGACGGCGGTGCTCCAGCCGTATACGGAGTCGCTGCGAAGCCACTCGGACATCGCCTTCGTGGTGATCATGGCGCCGGACGGGACCCGGTGGACCCACCCCGAGCCGGAGCAGATCGGGCGCACCTACCTGGGGCACATCGACCGGGCGGTGCACGGCGAGACCTTCTCCGAGATCCATCTGGGCGTGCTCGGCCCCTCGGTCCGCACGGTCGCGCCGGTCGTCGACCACGGCCGGGTCATCGCCCTGGTCAGCGCGGGCATCACCATCGAGCGGATCAGCGAGCAGGTACGCGAGCAGGTCACGGCGCTGTTCGGGATGGCGGGGGCGGCCCTGGCACTGGGCGGCGCCGGCACGTACGTGATCAACGCCCGGCTCAGGCGGCACACCAAGGGCATGAACGCCACCGAGCTGAGCCGCCTGCACGACTACCACGAGGCCGCGCTGCACGCGGTGCACGAGGGCCTGGTGATGCTGGACGGGCAGCGGCGGATCGCGCTCATCAACGACGGGGCGCGGGAGCTGCTCGGCCTGGCCGGGGACGTCGTCGGGCGCTCGGCGGCGGAGCTCGGGCTGCCGGTGCCGCTGACCGGGGCGCTGCTCTCCTCGGAGCCGCGGGTGGACGAGCTGCACCTGACGGACGAGCGGGTGCTGGTGGTCAACACCCGGCCGGTGGTGGGCGGAGAGCGCAGGGGCACCGTGGTCACCCTGCGGGACCGCACCGAACTACAGGCACTCTCGGGCGAGTTGGACTCCGAGCGGGGCTTCACCGAGGCGCTGCGCTCGCAGGCCCACGAGGCGGCGAACCGTCTGCACACCGTGGTCTCGCTGATCGAGCTGGGCCGGGTCGACGAGGCGGTCGGCTTCGCCACGGCCGAGCTGGAACTGGCCCAGGCGCTGACCGACCGGGTGGTGAGCGCGGTGGGCGAGCCGGTGCTCGCGGCGCTGCTGCTCGGCAAGGCGGCGCAGGCCAACGAGCGGGGCGTGGAGCTGGTCCTGACCGACGACAGCCGCATCGACGACGGCCTCCTGCCGGAGTCGCTGCCCCCGCGTGACCTGGTGACGGTCCTCGGCAACCTGATCGACAACGCCGTCGAGGCGGCGGGGGGTCCTGGCCGCCAGGCACCGGGCACGCCGGGCGCGCCGGACGCCCCCGGCGAGGCCGGCGGAGACGAGGTCCTCGCCGGCCTCGCCGCTCCCCTCCGGCCCGCCCGAGTCACGGTGACGGCCCTCGCCCGGGACGACGAGCTGCTCCTGCGGGTCGGCGACAGTGGCCCCGGCGTGCGCCACGAAGACCGGGCCGCCGTCCTGGACCGCGGCTGGTCCACCCGCGGCCCGGGCCGCGGCCTCGGCCTCGCCCTGGTCCAGCAGGCCGTCACCCGCGCCTCCGGCTCGCTGGCGGTGACCGAGTCGGACCTGGGCGGCGCGGAGTTCACGGTGCGCCTGCCACTGGGCGCGCGGCCGCGGGCCGGTGCGGAGAGCGACGAGGTGCGGGCCGGTACGGAGAGCGACGAGCCGCGGGCCGGTACGGAGAGCGACGAGCCGCGGGCCGGTGCGGCGGGCGAGGGGCCGCGGGCCGGTGCGGCGGGCGAGGGGCCGCGGGCCCGTACCGGCGCCGCCGCGCACGGCACCGCCACGGAGGTGGGCGCATGAGAACGGCCGCACACGGCATCCGGGTCCTGGTCGTCGAGGACGACCCGGTCGCGGCCGACGCGCACGCGCTGTACGCGGGGCGGGTCGCCGGGTTCACGGTGGTCGGGGTCGCGCACTCGCGGGCCGCGGCCGTGCGGGTGCTCGACCGGACGCCGGTCGATCTGATCCTGCTCGACCTGTACCTGCCCGACGGGCACGGGCTGCAGCTGCTGCGGGCGCTGCGTGCCGCCGGGCACTCGGCGGACGTGATCGCCGTGACCTCCGCCCGTGATCTCGCGATCGTCCGGGAGGGCGTCTCCCTCGGTGTCGTCCAGTACGTCCTGAAGCCGTTCACCTTCGCCACGCTGCGGGACCGGCTCGCCCGCTATGCCGAGTTCCGGGCCACGGCGGGCGAGGCGTCCGGGCAGGACGAGGTGGACCGGGCGCTCGCGACCCTGCGTACCCCGCAGCCCGCCTCTCTGCCGAAGGGCCTGAGCGCCCCCACCCTGGAGGCGGTGACCCGCACTTTGCGGGGCGCCGCCGAGGGGCTGACGGCGGCGGAGGCCGGCGCGGCCGTGGGCATCTCGCGGATCACCGCGCGCCGCTATCTGGAGCATCTGGTGACGGAGGGCCGGGCGGCCAGGGCCCCGCAGTACGGCCAGATCGGGCGCCCCGAGCTGCAGTACCGGTGGCTCGGCTCGACGGGCGGGACCACCGGCACCACCCGGAGCTACTGATCGGTTCCCATGTTCCTACGACCATAAGCGTTGGGTGAACGCACCGTAGCCAGCCGTCACGGTCGCCTCCTACCGTGGCAGGGTGCACCAACCCTCCCCACCCTTCAACGCCCTCGCCGCCCGCCGTCTGCGCGAGGGCCTCGGCATGGCCCCCGGTCATGTCGCCTACGGCCTGCGGGCCCAGTACGGCCTCCACATCACCCCCGACACCGTCGTCGGCTGGGAACGCGGCCGGTTCGCCCCCACCTCGCAGGAGCTGACCGCTCTGGCCGGCGTGCTGTGGTGTTCCCCCGCCGAACTCCTCGCCGCCGCCTCCACGCTGCGCGAACACCGGATGGCCAGGGGCCTCGCCGCGGAGGACCTGGCCCGGCGGGTGGGCCTCGACCCCGCCGCGTACCTGCGGATGGAGGAGTCGGGCCGCTGGCGCGGTACGGACCGCCAGACCGCCGCCCTCGCCGAGACCCTCGGCCTCGGCCCGCGCGCGCTGCTCACCGCGACCGGTGGCGACGAGAAACTGGCGGAGCTGCTGCGCGACGCGGCGACCACCCGCTGGCAGGCCTATGTGAAACCCGTGCTGAAGCTGCTGCCGCTGCCCAAGCGGGCCATGGAGGACGCACTCCAGCGCCTGCACACCGACTACCACGCCCGGATGGCCGCCACGAGCAGCTGGGGCGCCTCGGGCGCGACGGGCGACACGGGCCGCGCGTACCTGGACGAGATCACGGACCATTTCTGGGCGGCCATCGGCCCGTGAACCGGCCCCGTACAGTGGCGCCGTGACACGACACATAGCTTTCGAACGGCTTCACAACTTCCGTGACCTGGGCGGCTATCGGACCGCCGACGGCGGGACCGTGCGGTGGGAGACCCTCTACCGCTCCGATTCCCTCGCCAAGCTCGCGGGCCCCGACGCGCGCACCGATCTGGAGCGCTTCCGGGAGCTGAACGTGGCCACCGTGATCGACCTGCGCTACCCCTGGGAGATCGCGGCCAAGGGCCGCCACCCCGAGGGCGAGCCGCAGCGCTGGCACAACCTGAGCATCGAGCACCGGCCCTACGACCAGGCCGAGATCGATCCCGCGCTCGACCCCTGGCGCTATCTCGCCGACCGCTTCGCCGAGGTCGCCGCCGACGGCGCGGCCGAACTGCGCGAGGCCCTGGAGATCATCGCGTCGGCCGAGGGGCCGCTGGTCTTCCACTGCGCGTCGGGCAAGGACCGTACGGGGCTGCTCGCGGCGCTCGTGCTCGGGCTGCTCGACGTTTCGGACGAGCAGATCCTCGACGACTTCGCCCTCACCGAGCTGGCCACCGAGCGGCTGATCGCCGACTGGAAGGCCGCGCACCCGGACCGCGAGCTGCGCTGGCCGGGGTACGGGCGGGCGCCTGCCGAGATCATGCGCCTCGTCCTCGCGGACCTGCGCGCGGAGTACGGCTCCGTGTACGCGTACGCCACCGGGCATGTCGGCGTGGACCCGTCGGTGGTGGCGGCGCTGCGGGACCGGCTGGTCGAGCGCTGAGCGCTCAGCCGGACCGCCGGTCGAAGCTGAAGAGCTGGCCCCCGGCGTCCGCGGTACACGGCGCCTGGGCGAGCCGGGACCACTCGGCCGCGCGGTCGCCGAGGACGGTGACGCACGTGCCGGGGGTCCGTGAGCCGGCCGGGACGATGCGGTAGCCGGTGACCGGGGTGCCGTGCGGCTCCAGGGTGAAGCGTTCGACCCGGGTCGGGTCGCCGCACTCGGAGTCCTCGAGTGCGGCGTCGGGTATCCGGCCGCCGGACGGGATCCCGGAGCAGCCGGGGCCGTAGTCGGGGTGGTGGGAGACGATCCTCCACCGGCCGCCGCCGAGCGACTTCAGCTCGTAGCGGGGCACGTCGGCGCCGGCGCAGGCGCGCTGGTGGACCTGGCCGCTCCTGCCGCCCCGCCGTTCACCCAGGCAGAGGTCCGAGCCGATCACCCGGATCGCGACGGGGCCCTCGGCGGGCGCGGTCAGCACCGGGGGGCGGGGCCGGCCGTCGGCGGGCCTGCCGTCCTCCCCTACGAAGGCGACCACGGTGACGGTGGTGATGGCCAGGCCTGCCAGGGCGACGGCACCGACGAGGGTGCGGCGCCAGCCGGAGCGCGGCTCGGGCGAGCGGGCGGGGGACGGCTCCTGCGTGTCCCCCGCGGCGCCCGCGGCGCCCGCGGCGGGCCAGGCGGGCGTCTCCCCGGCGACCGGCTGCCCGGCCGCGGGCTCCGCCACGGTCGCCGCCTGATCCGCCGCGGCCGCCGCCGGCTCGCCCTGCGCCGCGTACACCCCCCGTGCCGCGAGCTCCTTGCGTACCGCCTGCCAGTCCTCCGCCTCCCGCGGCCCGACCCCGCAGGCGCGCACGAAGGAGCTGAGCAGCTCCTCGCGGGGGACGGTGGTGCGGGCCAGCATGTTGGCGACGGTCGAGCGGGGCAGCACGTCGCCCAGCGCGTCGGCGCGGGCGGAGAGCTCGCGGTAGGTGAGGCCGGACCAGTCCTTCAGGGCGGTGAGCCGCGCGATGAACTCGGCCGGGTTGCGTGCCTCCCTGGGGTCGGGAGGCGTCTCCCCCGTGGTCATGGCGCGGTGCTCCCTCCGTCGGGCCGGGCGCCCGGACGGGGTTGGGACATGTCCGGGACAGGCCCAAGCCTTGTTGATCGCGGCGGGGAGCTCAAGCATGGATTCGGCCCCGATCGTCCACGGGGGGACGATCGGGGCCGCGGGGTGTCCGGGACAGGCCGGGACGGAGGCCGCGACTCGTGACGACGGGTCAGAAGACCGACTCGGCCTCGCGGATACGGTCCGCGGGGACGGTCTTGAGCCGGGTGACGGCCTCGGCCAGCGGGACCATCCGGATGTCCGTGCCACGCAGCGCGGTCATCCTGCCGAAGTCGCCGCGGTGCACGGCCTCCACCGCGTGCCAGCCGAAGCGGGTGGCGAGCACGCGGTCGTACGCCGTCGGGGTGCCGCCGCGCTGGACGTGGCCGAGGATGACCGGGCGGGCCTCCTTGCCGAGGCGACGCTCGAGCTCGTAGGCGAGGGCGGTGCCGATGCCCTGGAAGCGTTCGTGGCCGAACTGGTCGATCTCGCCCTTGAGGTAGTTCATCGTGCCCTCGGCGGGGTGGGCGCCCTCGGCGACGCAGATGACGGCGAACTTCTTGCCGCGGGCGAAGCGTTCCTCGACCATCTTGACCAGGTCGGCCGGGTCGAAGGGGCGCTCGGGCAGGCAGATGCCGTGGGCGCCGCCGGCCATGCCGGACTCCAGGGCGATCCAGCCGGCGTGCCGGCCCATGACCTCGACGACCATCACGCGCTGGTGCGACTCGGCGGTGGTCTTGAGCCGGTCCATGGCCTCGGTGGCGACGCCGACGGCGGTGTCGAAGCCGAAGGTGCGGTCGGTGGAGGAGATGTCGTTGTCGATGGTCTTCGGGACGCCGACGACCGGCACGCCCGCCTCCGACAGCATCCGGGCCGCGGTCAGCGTGCCCTCACCGCCGATCGGGACGAGCGCGTCGAAGCCGCTCTTCTCGATCAGTTCCTTGGCGTTGTCACAGGCGGCGCGGAACCGTGCGCGCTCCAGCCGCGACGAACCGAGGATCGTGCCGCCACGGGCCAGGATGCCGCTGACGGCGTTCAGGTCCAGGGGGCGGTAACGCCCGTCGAGCAGGCCCGCGTAGCCGTCCTCGAAGCCGATGACCTCATCGCCGTAGTGCGTCACGGCTCGGTGCACGACCGACCGGATCACTGCGTTCAGGCCCGGACAGTCGCCGCCTGCGGTGAGAACTCCGATGCGCATCGTGCTCTGTCTCCTGCTCGGTAGTGGTACGTGTGAGCCGCGTCGATTCTCACACGTCCGGAGGCGCCGCCGCGCTCGCGCTGCTCCGCGCATCCGGCGCCGGAGGGCCTTGCGGGGCCCTTGGTCCCACCGGTCCGGGCCCTTCGGCCGGGCCTCGTTCAGGCCCTTGGTCTGGCGGGCGTCGTATCCACCCACAAGGGTATTGTCAAGAGGGCACTGCCATCATATTGGTGCATTTCGAACACACTCGGTTGACGAGCATCCGGGCATCGGACAGGAGACCACGGCGTGACGCGCAGCGTGTACGTGACCGGGATCGACCGCGGGGACGGCCGCCAGGTCGTCGAGCTGGGAGTCATGGAGCTCCTCACCCGCCAGGTGGACCGCGTGGGGGTGTTCCGTCCGCTGGTGCACGACGGCCCCGATCGCCTGTTCGACCTGCTGCGGAGCCGGTACCGGCTGACCCAGGACGCGTCGACCGTCTACGGCATGGACTACCACGAGGCCTCCACCCTCCAGGCCGAACGGGGCACCGACGAGCTGGTCTCCCGGCTCGTGGACCGCTTCCACGCCGTCGCCCGCGACTACGAGGTCGTCCTCGTCCTCGGCACCGACTTCGCCGCCACCCAGCTCCCCGACGAGCTCGCGCTCAACGCCCGGCTCGCCAACGAGTTCGGCGCCTCGGTGATACCCGTGGTGGGCGGCAAGGGCCAGCCCGCCGAGTCCGTACGGGCCGAGGCCCGCAACGCCTTCCGGGCCTACGACGGGCTCGGCTGCGACGTGCTCGCGATGATCGTCAACCGGGTCGCCGGCGAGGACCGGGCCGCGATCGCCGAGCGGCTGACCGCCCGGCTCCCCGTGCCCTGCTACGTGCTGCCCGACGAGCCGGCCCTCGCCGCGCCGACCGTCGCCCAGATCACCCACGCGCTGGGCGCCTCCGTCGTCCTCGGTGACGACGCCGGGCTCGCCCGTGACGCCCTGGACTTCGTCTTCGGCGGCGCGATGCTGCCGAACTTCCTCAACGCGCTGACTCCCGGCTGCCTGGTCGTCACCCCCGGGGACCGGGCCGACCTGGTGGTCGGCGCTCTCGCCGCGCACTCCGCCGGCACCCCGCCGATCGCCGGCGTGGTGCTCACCCTCAACGAGCGGCCGACCGACGAGATCCTGACCCTGGCCGCCCGCCTCGCGCCCGGCACACCGGTCGTCTCCGTACCCGGCAACAGCTTCCCCACGGCCGCCGAACTCTTCTCCCTCGAAGGGAAGTTGAACGCGGCCACGCCCCGCAAGGCGGAGACCGCGCTCGGTCTCTTCGAGCGGCACGTGGACACGGCCGATCTGCTGAAGCGGATCTCGGTCGCCCGCAGCGGCCGGGTCACCCCGATGATGTTCGAGCACGAGCTCCTGGAGCAGGCCCGCGCCGACCGCCGCCGGGTGGTACTGCCCGAGGGCACCGAGGAGCGGGTGCTGCGCGCCGCCGACGTGCTGCTGCGCCGCGACGTCTGCGACCTGACGCTGCTCGGCGACGTCGAGGCCATCCGCAAGAAGGCCGCCGACCTCGGCGTCGACCTGGGCGCCACCCAGCTGATCGACCCGCAGACCTCGGAGCTGCGCGACTCCTTCGCCGAGAAGTACGCCGAGCTGCGCGCCCACAAGGGCGTCACCGTGGAGCTCGCGTACGACGTGGTGTCGGACGTGAACTACTTCGGCACGCTGATGGTCCAGGAGGGCCTGGCCGACGGGATGGTCTCGGGTGCGGTGCACTCCACGGCCGCGACGATCCGCCCGGCCTTCGAGATCATCAAGACCAAGCCGGACGCTTCCATCGTCTCCTCGGTCTTCTTCATGTGCCTGGCCGACAAGGTGCTCGTGTACGGCGACTGCGCGGTCAACCCGGACCCGAACGCCGAGCAGCTGGCCGACATCGCCGTCCAGTCCGCCGCCACCGCCGCCCGCTTCGGCGTCGAGCCGCGGATCGCGATGCTCTCGTACTCCACCGGCACCTCCGGCTCCGGCGCCGACGTCGACAAGGTGCGCGAGGCGACCAAGCTGGTCCGCGAGAGCCGGCCGGAGCTGCGGATCGAGGGCCCGATCCAGTACGACGCGGCCGTCGAGCCCTCCGTGGCGGCGACCAAGCTGCCCGGCTCGGAGGTGGCCGGCCAGGCGAGCGTCCTGATCTTCCCGGACCTCAACACCGGCAACAACACCTACAAGGCCGTGCAGCGCTCGGCCGGCGCGATCGCCGTCGGCCCGGTCCTGCAGGGTCTGCGCAAGCCCGTGAACGACCTCTCGCGCGGCGCGCTCGTCAGCGACATCGTCAACACCGTCGCCATCACGGCGATCCAGTCCCAGGTCCCTTCGCAGGGTCAGGAGCTCCCCGCATGACCACGCCCACCCGTGTGCTCGTCCTCAACTCCGGCTCCTCGTCGGTGAAGTACCAGCTGCTCGACATGACCGACAGCAGCCGGCTCGCCGTCGGTCTGGTCGAGCGGATCGGCGAGGAGACCTCCCGCCTGGTGCACACCCCGCTACAGGGTGGCGGCGGGGAGAGGCGCGAGAAGACCGGCCCCATCGCCGACCACGCGGCGGCCCTGAAGGCGGTGGCCGGGGAGCTCGCGGCGGACGGGCTCGGCCTGGACTCCCCCGAACTGGCCGCGATCGGCCACCGGGTGGTGCACGGCGGCCTCAGGTTCACCCAGCCGACGGTCATCGACGAGGAGGTGCTCGCCGAGATCGAGCGGCTCGTCCCGGTCGCCCCGCTGCACAACCCGGCGAACCTCACCGGCATCCGTACGGCGATGACGCTGCGCCCGGACCTGCCGCAGGTGGCCGTCTTCGACACGGCGTTCCACACGACGATGCCGGAGTCGGCGGCCCGGTACGCGATCGACGTGGAGACCGCGGACGCGCACCGCATCCGCCGGTACGGCTTCCACGGCACCTCGCACGCGTACGTCTCGCGGGAGACGGCGAAGCTGCTCGGCAAGGCGCCGGAGGAGGTGAACGTGATCGTGCTCCACCTGGGCAACGGTGCCTCCGCCTCGGCGGTGGCGGGCGGCCGCTGCGTGGACACCTCGATGGGCCTCACCCCGCTGGAGGGCCTGGTCATGGGCACCCGCTCGGGTGACATCGACCCGGCGGTCACCTTCCACCTCAAGCGGGTGGCGGGAATGTCGGCGGACGACATCGACACGCTGCTGAACAAGAAGTCCGGTCTCGTGGGGCTGTGCGGCGACAACGACATGCGGGAGATCCGGCGCCGGATCGACGAGGGCGACGAGCGGGCGGCGCTCGCCTTCGACATCTACGTCCACCGGCTGAAGAAGTACATCGGGGCGTACTACGCGGTGCTCGGCCGGGTGGACGCGGTGGCGTTCACGGCCGGGGTCGGCGAGAACGCGGCCCCGGTGCGGGAGGCTGCGATCGCCGGCCTGGAGGAGCTGGGCCTGGCGGTGGACGCCGGCCTGAACGCCGTACGGTCCGACGAGGCCCGGATCATCTCGCCGGCGTACGCGCGGGTGGCGGTCGCCGTGGTGCCGACGGACGAGGAGCTGGAGATCGCCCGGCAGAGCTACGAACTCGTGCACGATCAGCGCGTCTGAGCGAGTGTGGCCGGCCGCTTGAACAAGTGAACGCCTGAGCGGCACCCCGCCCATTTGTACTTTCCACCAGACGGAATATTCCGCAGTGAAACAAACCGATAGGATCCGCCTCATGCGCCGTTCCAAAATCGTCTGCACGCTGGGCCCCGCCGTCGACTCGTATGAGCAGCTGAAGGCTCTCATCGAGGCCGGAATGAACGTGGCCCGATTCAACATGAGCCACGGGACCCAGGCAGAGCACCAGGAGCGGTACGACCGTCTCCGCAGGGCGGTGGCGGACACCGGCCGCGCCGTCGGTGTGCTCGCCGACCTCCAGGGCCCCAAGATCCGTCTGGAGACCTTCGCCGAGGGCCCCGTCGAGCTGGTGCGCGGTGACGAGTTCACCATCACCACCGATGACGTCCCCGGCGACAAGTCCATCTGCGGCACCACGTACAAGGGCCTGCCCGGCGACGTGTCCAAGGGCGACCAGGTCCTCATCAACGACGGCAACGTCGAGCTGCGCGTCGTCGAGGTCGAGGGCCCGCGGGTCAAGACCGTCGTCATCGAGGGCGGCGTCATCTCCGACCACAAGGGCATCAACCTGCCCGGCGCGGCGGTCAACGTCCCGGCCCTGTCCGAGAAGGACGTCGAGGACCTCCGCTTCGCGCTCCGGATGGGCTGCGACATGGTCGCCCTCTCCTTCGTCCGCAACGCCGACGACGTCAAGGACGTCCACAAGGTGATGGACGAGGAGGGCCGCCGGGTCCCGGTCATCGCCAAGGTGGAGAAGCCGCAGGCGGTGGAGAACATGGCGGACGTGGTCGCCGCCTTCGACGCCGTGATGGTGGCCCGTGGCGACCTCGCGGTGGAGTACCCGCTGGAGAAGGTCCCGATGGTGCAGAAGCGCCTCGTGGAGATGTGCCGCCGCAACGCCAAGCCGGTCATCGTCGCGACCCAGATGATGGAGTCGATGATCACCAACTCGCGCCCCACGCGCGCCGAGGCGAGCGACGTCGCCAACGCGATCCTGGACGGCGCGGACGCGGTCATGCTCTCGGCCGAGTCCTCGGTCGGCGCCTACCCGATCGAGACCGTCAAGACGATGTCGAAGATCGTCGCCGCGGCCGAGGAGGAGCTGCTCTCCAAGGGCCTGCAGCCGCTCGTCCCGGGCAAGAAGCCGCGCACGCAGGGCGGCTCGGTCGCCCGCGCCGCCTGCGAGATCGCCGACTTCCTGGGCGGCAAGGCGCTGATCGCCTTCACCCAGTCCGGTGACACCGCCCGCCGGCTCTCGCGCTACCGCACGATCCAGCCGATCCTGGCGTTCACCACGGACGAGTCCACCCGCAACCAGCTCACCCTGAGCTGGGGCGTCGAGTCCTTCCTCGTCCCGTTCGTGGAGACCACGGACGCGATGGTCGACATCGTCGACGCGGAGCTGCTCAAGCTCCAGCGCTACAGCGAGGGCGACACCATGGTCATCACGGCCGGCTCGCCCCCCGGCGTCCCCGGCACCACCAACATGGTGCGGGTGCACCACCTGGGCGGCGCAGAGCAGAAGTGACACGCGCCGCCGGCCTGACGGCATGACGAGGGCCCCCGTCCGGATCGGACGGGGGCCCTCGTCGTGTGCGGCTCCCGGAAGGGTCCTTGTCGCGTCAGCTCGGCTCGATCGTGTTGCGCAGGCCCGGGACCTTGAGCGTGCCGCCGAACTGGCCGGCCTGCTTCACCTTGGCGTTGGAGAAGAAGGCGAACGGCACGTTCAGGGGCGGCGGGGTCTCGGGGCTGAAGGTGACCGGGATGAGGCCGAAGAGATTGCCCTTCAGCTCCTCCGTGTACATGGTCACCGTCCCGCTGCGGATGGTGGACGTCGAGCCCTGGTCCGAGCGGACGTGGCCGGTCAGACCGTCGGAGTGGACCGTGAGCTGGTGCAGGTCCTTGATGTCCACCTCGTCCGCGGTGAACTTGAGGACCTTCTTGATCTTCCCGCTGCCGGTCTTCACCTCGACGATGCCCTTGTAGTCGAGGCCGCGCAGCGTGAGCAGCGAGGACTCGAGCCGCCACGGCTCGTCCGGCAGCAGCGGGAGGCCCTGCTCGAGGTCGGCGGCGGCGAGCGCCTCCGGGTCGGGCTCGGGGCACGGGAAGCGCGGCTTGGCGCCCTCGGGTATCTCCTCGTCCTTCTTGGCGTCGAGGCCCTTGGCGTCCTCCGGCAGCTCCTCGGTCGTCGCGCCGGCCTTGTCGGCGGCGGCCTTGATCGCGGCCTTGGCCTGGTCCGTGATCCCGTCCGTGCCGGCGGTCTTGCCGCCGGTCGTGCCGGTCTTGCCGCCGGTCGTGCCGGTCTTCGGCGCCGTCGTCGGCTTCGGGGCGGCCGGGGTGCCGGTCGCCGTCGGCTTGGGTGCCGTGGACGTGGTCGGGGCGGGAGCCGGGGCCGTGGTCTTGGCCGGCCCGTCGAACAGGTCCTTGAGCGCGTCGCCGAGCCCCAGCGGGTCGAGCGGGTTGACCGACTTGGTCGCCGTCGGGGTGGGGGCGGGAGCGGTCTTCGCGGTCGGCTTCTCGGCCGTCTGCTGGTCGGCCGTCTGCTTCTGGGCCGTGGCGCCGGTGGCGCTGGCGCTGGGCGTCGCGGTCGGTTCGGGCTGGGTGGTCCCGGTCGGCGTCGGGTCGGGCTTCGCCGTCCCGGTCGCGCTCGCCGTCGGCTCGGGGCTCTTCGTCTCGGCCGGCTTGGTGGTCTCGTCGGCCGGCGGCTCGTCCGAGCGGGTCACGCACGGGCCGGGGGCGAAGGGGATGTCCACCTTGTCGTCGGCGAGGGCGAGCCGGGGGGCGAAACCCATGCCCACGATCACCGCGGTGGGCATGGCCGCGAGGGCCATGGCCTTGCCGACGGGCGCGTGGATCTTGTTCAGGAGCGACTTGCGAGGAGCCGCGTGGCGCGGGCCTCTCGTCGTCTCAGCCGACTGTGTTTCGTCACCCCGCACTGTTCCTCCCGCCGTTGACATCGATGGTCGTCCCGGCCACCGGCGCCTCGGAACCCTGCTGCGGGATCACGGGCTGCGTGGTGCCGTCGTGCATGTGCTCGTACTCGGTCGGCCCGGCCCCTGCCTCGGTCTCCGCCTCTGCCGCGGTGGAGTTGTCCTCCGCCTCCTCGGCCGTCTCATCGGCCGGGGCGGCCGGGGCCCAGGACGCGGACATGGCGCCGCCGATGAGGGCGAAGAGGAAGCCGACGACCAGACCGCCGAAGTTCGACACGGGGATGGAGACCAGCGCGAGCACGATCGCCGCGACGCCGGCGAAGACCCGGACGAGGGGCTGGAACCACATCGTGAGGCCGAGGGTGATGAGCAGGAGGCCGATGATCAGGGCACCGGCTCCGGCCGTGGTCTGCATGGCGAGCGTGATGTTGCCGAGTCGCATGTCCCCGTACGGGAGATAGGCGATCGGTACACCGCCGATCATGGTGAAGAGGCCCGCCCAGAAGGGCCGGGTCTGCCGCCAGACCTTGAACCGGTTCTCCTTGGGGACTCCGCTGGAAGCAGTGGACTCGGCGCTCATGGAAACAGCTCCCTGGAAGCGGTGTTGCTGAAAAGATTGGTGAAGAAGGCAGGCTGCCGAAGCGGGTGGGGGCCGCACGCGACGGCCCCGCACCCCGAGGCGTCAGTCCCGGAGGGACCTCGGCATCAGTAGCACTCGACCCCGGCGCCCTTGCCACGGTGCAGCGAGAGGTCGAGGTTCGGCAGCTTGAAGGTCGCGGCGGTGGTCGCCCACGCCTTCTGCCTGACGTCGGTGAGCTTCGCGTCCTCGGCCCGCTGGCCGAAGCCGTACGGGTTGGCCTTGGTGTTCGGCTGGATGCCCGGCTTGCCCTGAGACTTGGGCAGGGCGCCGGCCGCGACGCCGATGTCGATGTTGCCGAACTCGGCGTCGGCCTTCAGCTCCGCGACATCCAGGTAGATGCCCTTCGCGTAGACCGGCTTCTTGTCCTCCGTGCCCGCCTTCAGCACCAGCGTCACGTCGCCGACGAACGGGACGTTCGGCGTCACGACGGACTGGCACATGTTGGTGATCCAGGCCTCGGAGAAGCCGGACACGGCGACCGGCTCCGCGAAGTCCTTGCCGTCGAGGGTCTTGCCACCGTCGACACTGCCGTACTGGACGAAGTCCTTACCGACGAGGCTGTCGGCGCGAACCTTGAAATCCTGGCCAGAGATGCTGAACGACGCGGCGAGCGCGCCCTGGGCCAGGCCGACACCGATGGCGGCCGTCGCGGCCACGCTCGGCACCATGACGACGGCGAACCGCTTCCATCTGGTCCCGCCACGAACCTGGGACTTCATGAGAATTCCTCCTTCTCGGACGTACATCTCCGGATGGGCCCAGGGCCCGTCCTGGGATGGGAGAAGTGCTACGTCCTCGGGAAGGAGAGCGCCGAGGGCTCAGGCGGCACGACGCGCGTCCGAATCACCGGCGATCACCCCCGAGCGACAACCACTGGCCACGCCGTGCGCGCGGCCGGATTGGACAGGCCCTGCCGGTGAGGGCAGGAACCCCCCTGTCCACGACCGGCGACAGTGCCGCCGGCCCGCCCGGTGGGGACCCTCGCCGCGCGCAGCCGGCGGTTGCCGGGGCTGGTGCGGTATCGGACCGAGCGTCGCCGATCGTGGTCCATTACGGGCGCCCGCACAAGGGGGTTCGTTACTGGCTAGTAACGGCCTGATAACCACGGCACGACAGGCCGGTACCGGACGGCAACGCAGGGTGCCGCCGCGTGATGCCACAAAGGATGATGAGGCTGGAGAAATCCGGACAGAAATCCAGGTTCGATTTACTGCAAGTAACAGCGGCCGCGATTACCAAGTTTTGGTAAAGCGCGGCCGCCGAATGTCACCGTGTCGCCAAATCGTCCCCGTGCGGGGCCCGGCGTACGGCTCAGAACAGGGCGCTCGCCAGGGCCTGCCGGGCCGCCGTCACCCGCGGGTCGTCGGAGCCGATCACCTCGAACAGCTCGAGCAGCCGGACCCGCGCCGCGTCCCGGTCCTCGCCCGCCGTGCGGCGCACGGCGTCGATGAGCCGGCCGAAGGCGTCCTGGACGTGACCGCCCACCAGATCGAGGTCGGCGGCGGCGATCTGCGCGGTGACGTCGGCCGGGTTGTCGGCCGCGTTCTTGCGCACCTCGGCCGGGTCGAGCGACTGCACCCGGGCGAGCAGCTCGGCCTGGGCGAGCCCCAGCTTGGCCTCCGGGTGACCCGGGTCGTCCGCGAGCACGTTCTTGTACGCCTGGACGGCACCGGCCATGTCGCCCGCGTCGAGCGCGGACATGGCGGCCTCCAGCAGCGCGTCGTACGGGCCGGCCGGCACCTCGGCCGGTTCGCCCTGCGCGGCGTCCGGGTCCACCGGGATACCGGTGAGGCCGAAGCGCTCCTCGGCGACCTGGACCAGCTGGTCGAGGGTCTGGCGGATCTGCGCCTCGGGGGCCGCGCCCTGGAAGAGGGGCAGCGCCTGACCGGCGACGACCGCGAAAACGGCCGGAATTCCCTGGATGCCGAACTGCTGCATCAGCATCTGGTTGGCGTCGACGTCG
This sequence comes from Streptomyces sp. NPDC085481, assembly GCF_044541845.1. Classification (NCBI taxonomy): domain Bacteria; kingdom Bacillati; phylum Actinomycetota; class Actinomycetes; order Kitasatosporales; family Streptomycetaceae; genus Streptomyces; species Streptomyces sp. NPDC085481. Next base: position 109,462 of record NZ_JBITTJ010000010.1, on the reverse strand, counting down.
ACCCGGGCGAGCAGGAAGCGGCCGCTGTACTCGACGGCGAGCCGCTCCAGAAGCGGGCCGAGCTGCTTGCACGGCTCACACCACTCGGCCCAGAAGTCGATGACGACCGGGACCTCGGCGGAGCGCTGGAGCACATCGCGCTCGAAGCCCGCCTCGTCGACGTCGATCACCAGGGCGGAGGGGGCGACGGCCGGCGTCCCGCCCTGCCGGGCGGACTCGGCGCGCGCCTGCTCCGCCTTCGCCTTGGCCTCGCCGGCCGCCTTCACCGCGGCGAGGTCGACGACGCCGCTCATGGACATGTTTCGGGGCTGCATGAGTACATCCTCCCCCTTCCGCGCACGTAACCGGTAAGCCATGGCTGAACCGTGCCGTCCGCGGGTGGGACGACACGGTTACCTGTTCGTCTGCGCCGGGTCCCCACCCGGCGCCGGTGGTTGTCGCGAGGAGACCGCTCAAAGCCTTTCGCTACAGGTCGTAGCGTAACTGGATAGCCCCGGACGCGGGGAGAGTCACGTGGTGAACTGCCTCACATCACCGGCCCCTGGCGCAATACCTACCGGCGGGTATGGTCGACGTCCATGTGTAAGCGCACCAGCTCCCGAACCCGAACCGGACGACCGCGTTCCGCCGAGGCCGACACGGCCATCCTGGAGGCGACCCGCGCGGCCCTGGTGGAGCTGGGCTGGTCCAAGCTGACCATGGGCGACGTCGCGACCCGGGCGGGAGTGGCCAAGACCACCCTCTACCGGCGCTGGGGCAACAAGAACGAGCTCGTCGTCGACGCCGTCGCCGTCCTCTTCGACGAACTCGAACTGCCCGACATGGGTTCCCTCCGGGCCGACATCGAGAACGTGGTCCTGCAGTTCGCCGCGCTCCTCGAACGGCCCGAGACCAAGACCGCCCTCATGGCGGTGGTCGCCGAGTCCACCCGCGACGAGCCGCTGCGCCAACGCATCCGCGCCTCGATCGTGGACCGCCAGAAGCGCCTCGTCCTGGAGGGCCGGCAGCGCGCCCAGGAGCGCGGCGAGCTCCCGGAGCGGCGCGACCCGGCGACCGTCGAGGCCATCGACGACCTCATCTTCGACGTGGTCGCGGGCGCGGTGGTGCACCGCGCCCTGGTGAGCGCGGAGCCGGTGGACACGGCATGGGTGCAGCGGCTCACGGCACTGCTGCTCGGCGGCATCGCGGCGGCGGCCGAACTGTAGACGCCAGGGGAAGGGGCGCACGCCCGAAGCCCCGCCGGCTCAGGTGCCGAGCGCGTGCCCGGTCGTCGCGTCCACGTGGTCCGGGATCTCGTCGTGACGATCGCCCACGGTCGGTGTCCCGGTGGGCTCGAACATGAGGATCGCGGCGCCGGACGGAGCGTACGGCTTGTGCTCGGTGCCCCGGGGGACGGTGAAGACCGCCCCCCGTGGCAGCAGGACCGTGCGCTCCCCGTCGGCCTCGCGCAAGGAGATGTGCAGCTCGCCGTCGAGCACCAGGAAGAACTCGTCGGTGTCGTCGTGGGCGTGCCAGACGTGTTCGCCCTCGACCTTGGCGATCCGGACGTCGTAGTCGTTGACGCGCGTGACGATGCGGGGGCTCCACAGGGCGTCGAAGGAGGCAAGTGCCTTGCCGAGGGGGATGGGTTCGCTGCTCATGGGCTCATCCTGGGCCGTTTCGCCCGGACGCCGTGAGTGCTAGGAATCGCACATGACGAAAGAATCCTCGCACTCGGTTCACGCGGCGGGCGTACACCGGGTCGTCGTGATCGTGGACGACAACTCGAACCCCTTCGAGCTCGGCTGCGCGACCGAGGTCTTCGGTCTGCGCAGACCGGAGATCGGCCGTGATCTCTACGACTTCATGCTCTGCTCCCCCGAGCCCCGCACCCTGATGCGCGACGGATTCTTCACGCTCGCGGGTGTCGCCGGTCTGGAAGCGGCCGACGAGGCGGACACCCTGATCGTCCCCAACCGCCCGGACATCGAGGTGCCCCGCCGTCCCGCCGTGCTCGATGCCGTCCGGAGGGCGCACGCACGCGGCGCGCGCCTGGTCGGCTTCTGCAGCGGCGCCTTCACACTGGCCGAGGCCGGGGTCCTCGACGGGCGCCGGGCCACCGCGCACTGGCAGTGGGCGGATTCCTTCCGGGCCCGCTTCCCCGCTGTCCGGCTCGAATCGGACGTGCTGTTCGTGGACGACGGTGACATCCTCACCGCCGCGGGGAGCGCGGCCGCGCTCGATCTCGGCTTGCATGTGGTCCGACGCGACCACGGCGCGGAGATCGCCAACGCGGTGAGCCGGCGGCTGGTCTTCGCGGCGCACCGGGACGGTGGGCAGCGGCAGTTCGTGGAGCGCCCCATGCCCGACCTGCCGGACGAGTCCCTGGCGCCTGTCCTGGCCTGGGCCCAGGAACGGCTGGACTCACCGCTCACGGTGTCCGACCTCGCGGCGCGTGCGGCGGTCAGTCCGGCGACGCTGCATCGCCGGTTCCGGGCGCAACTGGGCACGACTCCGTTGGCCTGGCTCACGGGGGAACGACTCGCCCTGGCCTGCCGGCTGATCGAGCGAGGCGAGTCCCGTTTCGAGGTGGTCGCGCGGCGCAGCGGGATCGGTACCGCGGCCCATCTGCGCACGCTGATGCGCCGTAAGACCGGCATCACTCCGTCGGCGTACAAGCGGCGGTTCGGCCCGGCCCCGGACCCCGGGACGCGGGCAGGGCGCCCCCGCGCCAAGCGTGCGGGGGCGCCCTGACACCTGGGGACGTGCGGGCGGCTAGAAGCCGGCGGGCTCCGTGTAGATGCCCCACTCGTCGCGCAGCACGTCGCAGATCTCGCCGAGCGTGGCCTCCGCCCGTACGGCGTCCAGCATCGGGCCGATCATGTTGGAGCCGTCCCGGGCCGCGGCCAGCATCGCGTCCAGGCAGGCCTTGACCTTCGCGTCGTCGCGGCGGCCCTTGCGCTCGCCGAGCACCCGGACCTGCTCCCACTCGACCTCGTGGCTGACCCGCAGGATCTCCAGGTCGCCGGTGACCGAGCCGTGGTGCACGTTGACGCCGACGACCCGCTTGTCGCCCTTCTCCAGGGACTGCTGGTACTGGAACGCGGACTCGGCGATCTCGCCGGTGAACCAGCCGTCCTCGATCCCGCGCAGGATGCCGGAGGTGATCGGACCGATCGGGTGCTGCCCGTCCGGGTGGGCCCGGCGGCCGCGCTCCTTGATCTGGTCGAAGATCTTCTCGGCGTCGGCCTCGATCCGGTCGGTGAGCTGCTCGATGAACCAGGAGCCGCCCAGCGGGTCGGCCACGTTGGCCACGCCGGTCTCCTCCATGAGCACCTGCTGGGTGCGCAGGGCGATCTCGGCGGCCTGCTCGCTGGGCAGGGCGAGGGTCTCGTCGAGGGCGTTGGTGTGCAGCGAGTTGGTGCCGCCGAGGACGGCCGCGAGGGCCTCGACCGCGGTGCGGACGACGTTGTTGTACGGCTGCTGCGCGGTGAGCGAGACACCGGCGGTCTGGGTGTGGAAGCGGAGCCACTGCGCCTTGTCGGTCTTGGCGCCGTAGACCTCCTTCATCCAGCGGGCCCAGATCCGGCGGGCGGCGCGGAACTTGGCGATCTCCTCGAAGAAGTCGAGGTGCGCGTCGAAAAAGAAGGAGAGACCGGGCGCGAAGACGTCGACGTCCAGGCCGCGGGAGAGGCCGAGCTCCACGTAGCCGAAGCCGTCCGCGAGGGTGTACGCGAGCTCCTGCGCGGCCGTCGCGCCGGCCTCGCGGATGTGGTAGCCGGAGACCGAGAGCGGCTTGTACGCGGGGATGCCCGCCGCGCAGTGCTCCATCAGGTCGCCGATCAGGCGCAGGTGCGGCTCGGGCTGGAAGAGCCACTCCTTCTGCGCGATGTACTCCTTGAAGATGTCGGTCTGCAGCGTGCCGTTGAGGACGGCGGGGTCGACGCCCTGGCGCTCGGCGGCGACCAGGTACATGCAGAAGACCGGGACGGCCGGGCCGGAGATGGTCATGGACGTGGTGACGTCGCCGAGCGGGATGTCCTTGAACAGGACCTCCATGTCGGCGGCGGAGTCGATGGCGACACCGCAGTGGCCGACCTCGCCGAGCGAGCGCGGGTCGTCGGAGTCGCGGCCCATGAGGGTCGGCATGTCGAAGGCGACCGAGAGCCCGCCGCCGCCGGCGGCCAGGATCATCTTGTAGCGCTCGTTGGTCTGCTCGGCGTTGCCGAAGCCGGCGAACTGGCGGATGGTCCAGGTCCGGCCGCGGTATCCGGTCGGGTGCAGGCCACGGGTGAAGGGGTACTCACCGGGCCAGCCGATGCGCTCGAACCCCTCGTAGGCGTCGCCGGGGCGGGGCCCGTAGACGGGCTCCACCGGGTCCCCGGAGAGCGTGGTGAAGTCGGCGTCGCGCTTGCGGGCCTTGTCGTAACGGGCCTGCCAGCGACGGCGGCCTTCCTCGATGGCGTCAGCGTCCATGCTTCGAATTTACTAGGACGTCCTAGTAAATGTCGATGGCAAACCCCCGCACATCTGTGCGGGGGTGCACGCCGGGGCGCGATTCAGGCCTTGGCGGGAGCCGGCTGCGCGCCGCTGACCAGCGGAAGCGTCTCGCGGACGATCTTGCGCTCGACGAAGAAGGCGGCGGTCGGAATGGTCCCGGAGACCAACACCCACAGCAGCTTGCCGAACGGCCACTTGGCCTTGGAGCCCAGGTCGAAGGCGAAGATCAGGTAGATGATGTACAGGACACCGTGGGCCTGGGAGACCGCGAAGGTCAGGTCCTCGCCCGTGTCGAAGCCGTACTTGGCGACCATGCACGCGCACAGGATGAGGAGCATGACCGCGGTCACGTACGCCATGACGCGGTAGCGGGTCAGCACGCTGGATTTCATGGCTACGAGCGTAACGACACGTTCCGGGCGATCTTCCCCCGGGTCCCTGCCCGGATCCGGGCCCGCTCAGCCCTCGTCGAAGTCGTGCGCCGCGACCCGCAGCGGGCGGAGCATCGCGAAGATCTCGGCACACTCCTCGGAGTCGTACACACCGAGCCCGAAGTCCATCTCCATCAGGTCGCGGGTGGCGGCCTCGACCACCTCGCGGCCCTTGTCGGTGATCGACGCGAGCGTCCCGCGGCCGTCGTTGGGGTTGGGCCGCTTGTCGACGAGCCCGGACTTCACGAGCCGGTCCACCGTGTTCGTCACGGACGTCGGGTGGACCATCAGCCGCTCGCCGATCTTGGACATGGGCAGTTCGCCGGCCTTGGAGAAGGTGAGCAGGACCAGCGCCTCGTAGCGGGCGAAGGTCAGCCCGTACGGCTTGACCACGGCGTCGACCTCGGCCAGCAGGATCTGGTGGGCCCGCATGATCGAGGTGATCGCGGCCATCGACGGCACCGGGCCCCAGCGCCGCTGCCAGAGTTCGTCGGCGCGGGCGATGGGGTCGAACGGGAGACTGAGCGGCTTCGGCACGCGTCGACCTTACCCACTGGTCATATGACGGTCAGCCGCGTCTCGCCTTTCGGTCGCCCGCACTTCCGCGACGAGCCCGAGCAGGCACAGCGAGGCGAGCACGCCGGTGCCGACGACCACCGCGTGGACGGGGGCGAACTCGGCGGCGAGACCGGCACCTGCCATGCCGATGCCCTGGACGGTCATCATGCCCGCGGTCATCAGGGTCATGGTCCTGCCGCGCTGTTCCTCGGGGACGGCGGCGACGAACCAGGCGTCGAGCCCGAGGGTGTACGCGCCCGCCGCCCCGGCCAGGAAGAGGGCGAGGGCGGCGACGGCGAGGCCCGGGCGGAGCGCGTAGAGCAGGAAGGGCAGGAAGCCGGTCAGGAGCAGCGGGCAGACGATCCGGGAGCGGGTGGCCGCGCCGAGGGCGGAGCCGGCGAAGAGCTCGCCGAGGACGGTGCCGGCGGGCATGGCGCACATCAGCAGGCCGAGCGCGGCGGTGGAGGCGCCGATCTCGTCGGCGTAGGGGGCGGCGAGCGCCTCGGGGACGACGACGAACAGCGGCGGCACCCAGAACAACAGCATCAGCGCCCGGATCCGGCGGTCGCGCAGGACGCCCCAGGTCCCGCCGATCCCCTCCCGCTTCCCGGCGGAGCGGGCGGGCCGGCGGACGGTGCCGTGGCGCAGCAGAGCTGCGGAGGCGAGGAAGGTGCCGGCGGTCACGGCGATGGCGCCGCGCGGGGCGAGCGCGGTGAGCAGCAGGCCGCCGACGCCGAAGCCGGCGAGCAGGGCGCTCTGGGAGACGATCCGCAGCAGCGAGCGGCCGAGGACGAACAGCTCGCCCTCGCCGAGGATGTCGGCGAGGGTCGCGATCCGGGTCCCCTGGAACACGGGCGCGACGGCGGCCACGGCACAGCGCAGCACGAGCAGCCCGGCCACCGGGGTGGCGGGCACGACCATCAGCCCGACGCAGGCGGCGCACACCAGGTCGCAGACGACGAGCACCCGGCGGGGTGGGTGGCGGTCGGCGATCCCCGCGAGGAGGGTGCCGCCGAGGAGATAGGGGAGGAAGCCGAGGGCGAAGGTGAGGGAGGACAGGAGCGGGGAGCGGGTGAGGTCGTAGACGAGCACGGTGAGCGCGAGCTCGCTGACGACGACCCCGAGGAGGGAGAAGAGGTGGGCGACGAAGACGAACCGGAACTCGCGCACGGCGAAGACGGCGCGGTAGCCGGTGGCTGCGGGGTCGGGTGCGGGGGCGCGGCTCCCGGCCAGGGCCGGGACCGGGGCCTGGCCGGTGGCGGTGACACCCGGGGCGGTGGCCCCCTGAGGGGCCGAAGGCCCCGGGGCACGGGTGGGCGCGGGCGCCGTTTCGGGCGCCCGGGGGTCGTTCGTGGGCATGGCAGGCAGCGTGCCCGCCGCTGCCGCGCCGCCCTAGACTTTCGGCTCCAGCCGAATGTTCCGTGAGGGGGGCCGCGCTCATGCCGTACCACCTGCACTTCGGTGAGGCCGATCCGCTGCGCATCCGGTTCGCGATCTCGCCGCTGTGGGAGACGCACTGTGCCGTGCGGGTGCTCGCGCGGCCGCGGCAGCAGGGCTACCATCTGCCGTGGATGCGGCGGATCGCCGGCGCGGCGGCCGGGGTGGATCTCAGGCCGCTGCACCTGCTGATGCCGCTGCACGGGCACAGCCCGGACTCCCTCTATCCCCCGCCGATCGGGCCGGCCGCCGGTTTCGAGGAGGAGATCGCGGCGGTCCGCGCGACCGATCCGGCCCTCGCGCTGGACGACTTCCGGCGCGCCCTCGCCGAGACGCCGGGGGCGGCCGACACGGCGGAGGGGCGGCGGATGCTGGCCGATCCCGCGGGTGCGGTGCAGTGGGTCGCGGATCTCCTGGAGCAGGCCTGGGCGGCGCTGATCGAGCCCGACTGGCCGCGGCTGCGCGCCCTGCTGGAGGCGGACGTGGCGTACCACTCGCGGCGGCTCGCGGAGGGCGGTCTGGAGCGGCTGCTGACGGAGCTGCACCCGGCGTTCGACTGGGCGGAGGCGACGGCGACCCTCACCGTCGCCTACCACGGCGAGCACAGACGGGCCCTTGAGGGCCGGGGTCTGGTGCTCGTGCCGTCGGTGTTCACCTGGCCGGACGTGGTGAGCGGCTTCGACCCGCCCTGGCAGCCGGCGGTGGCGTATCCGGCGCGTGGCATCGGCGGGCTGTGGACCGACGCGGGCGACCGTACGCCGGACGCGCTGGCACGGCTGCTCGGCCGGGCCAGGGCCGATGTGCTGTGTGCGCTCGACGAGCCGGCCGGCACGACGGCGCTCGCCCACCGGCTCGCCCTCGCGCCGTCCTCGGTGTCCGCGCACCTGTCGGTGCTGCGCGCGGCCGGCCTGCTGGCCTCGCGCCGCTACGGCCACCAGGTGCTGTACGAGCGGACACCGCTGGGGATCGCCCTGGCGGGGTCGCAGCCGGAGGCGGACACCCCCTAGAGGGTGCGGCTCGTGCGCCGCAGCGCGTACCGCACCGCCTTCTGCGCCACCGGGCTCAGCTCGTCGAGCGCCGCGACCAGCGCACCCAGGTGTTCGAGCGCGTCGAGGGCGGCACCGGCACCGGCCGGGTCGACTCCTTCGTACAGCTCCATCCCGACGAAGGAGGCGGCGACGGCGCGGGCGAGGCCGGCCGGGTCGGCGAGGCCGTCGAGCGGGCCGCCTGCGAGGACCCGCCGGAGCACCTGCTCGATCTCGGCGATCCACAGGTCGAGCCCCGCGGCGGTGGCGGGGGCGAGCCGCGGATGGGCGTGCGCCCCGGCGAGCAGCTGGGCGAGTACGGCGACATGGCCGGCCTCGCGTTCCTCGGTGTGCATCTCCCGCCCGAACGCGAGGAGTTCGGACAGGCTCCGCACCCCGAGGAGACGCTCGCGGTAATGCGCGACCCGCTGTTCGGCGCCGTGCCGGCAGGCCGCGGCGAGCAGGTCGTCCAGCGTGCCGAAGTGGTAGAAGATCAACGCCTGGTTGATGCCCGCGGTCGCGGCGACGGAGCGGGCCGAGGTCTTGGCGATGCCCTGCTCGACGAGGGTGCGCAGGGCGCCCTCCAGGAGCTTGTGCCGGGTGTCCTCCGCGCTCACACCCGCACCTCCTCGCGGACGGGCCGCAGCCCGGGCCGGACGCCGCAGGAGCGCACGTCGGCGTACTCGGCCGTGAAGGACCCCTCGTACCCGAAGAGCGGCCCCGCGTACCGGTTGACGACCCGCACCCGGATCCGGAAGCGCCCGGTGCGCTCGTCGAAGGACTCGCGCACCTCGGCCTCGCCGCCGACGAGGTCGGGCACGCGGAGGTCGACCGGGCCCTCGCGGAAGCGGTGTTCGCCGGAGCGGATGAGCAGCGAGCCGTCCGGCTCTGCGGACAGGTGCAGGTCGCTGGCGAGGTGCTGGTGGGTGCCGAGGTAGTCGAGGACGCAGTCGCGCTCGGGGCTGTGCACCATCGTCGCGTCGAAGCGGCGCGGCCCGCCGGGCAGCGCGAAGGTCCGGACGAAGGTGACGGTCTCGCGGCCGTACGAGTCGAGGTACGGCACGTTCTCGATGGTGAACGGCACGTCGCGGCCGGTGCGCGGCAGCAGGATGTTGCGCAGCCCGCCGAGCGCGAGGAACGGCCGGACGAAGGCCCGCCCGTGCCAGATCCGGTCCATGACGCCCCGCCCCACGCAGAGCTCGCCGCTCGCGAGCCCGACGGAGAAGCGCCGCCGCAGCTCCGGGTGCAACCGCTCGAAGGCGGCGTCCCCCATGGCCGTACGGAAGATGGAGGTCATGGCCTCTCCAGGGTGGCGAGGAGCCGCGGCGGGCGGGTCCTTGCGGGCGGGGTGCGCAGACAGCGGCGCGCGGCCGGAGTGCGCGGCGACGGCGGTACGAGGAGGGCGGCCGCGCAGGCGATGGCCAGGGTCACGGGATGTGCGGCGCACACCGCGACCAGCGCGGCCCGGGCCGCGAGTTCGAGGAGCCAGTGGGCGCGGGCGCGCTCGGGGGTGACCCCGTACTCGCACCACAGCCGCAGCCGGTCGAAGGACCAGGCCGTCGCCCACCCCATCAGCGGGCGGAAGACCAGCCGGTCGGCGAGGCGGCCGAAGCGCCCCCAGCGCGGCCGGTAGTCGTAGCCGGTGAGGAAGCGGATGCCGTCCGCGCCCGGCACGTAACGCCAGTAGCCGCTGCCCTCGGCGAGCAGCGACAGCGGGTGCGGCGAGGCGAAGCGGAGGGCGGAGACCCGGTCGCCGCCGGCCCGGTGGCGCTCCCCCGCGGAGACACCGGTGCCGGCGACGACCAGGAAGGGCAGCACGCGCGTGGCGTACCGGAACCGCCGGGGTGCGCCCTCGGCGCCCGGGAGGTACGCGATCTCGGTGAACCGCAGGTCCCAGCGCTGATGCTGCGCCGGCTCCTGGGTCCGCTCCCAGAGCGTGTCCTGGTCGGTGCGGACCCGCGCCTCGATGTAGAGCCCCATGCCCTTCCCCCTGGTCGAGCGGCATCTTGAGCAACCGCTCAAGCAGACCGTATCCCACGTTTGAGCACTCGCTCAAGTCCCGGCCCGGCAGAGCGCGACGAAGCCCCCGGTCCTGCCCGGGACCGGGGGCTTCACTCGGAACGTGACCGGGGTTCAGTCCCCGAGGTGCCGCTCCACCGTGGCGACCTTCGAGGTGAGGCCGTCCGTCACGCCGGGGCGGATGTCGGCCTTCAGGACGACCGAGACGCGCGGGGCGCGCGCCTCCACCGCGGCGACGGCGCGCTTGACGACGTCCATGACCTCGTCCCACTCGCCCTCGATGGTGGTGAACATGGCGTCGGTGCGGTTCGGCAGGCCCGACTCGCGCACCACCCGGACGGCGTCGGCGACGTACGCGCCGACCTCCTCGCCCACGCCCAGGGGGGTCACCGAGAACGCAACGATCATGCGTTGACCACGCCTTCGCGGCGGGCGCGGGAGGCGATCACGGCGGCCTCGGCCTCGCGCTTGAGCTTGCGCTCGGCGAGGAAGCCGCCGAGCGGCAGCACGGAGAGGACGAAGTAGAGGGCGGCCGTGCCGAAGCTCCACTTGGTGCGGTTCCAGGCGTCCAGCCAGAACAGCACGTAGAGGATGAACAGCACGCCGTGCACCGCGCCCATCACCGGCACCGCGTTGAAGTCCGTGGTCCGCTTCAGCACCGAGCAGACCAGGAGCAGCAGGAACGACACGGCCTCGGGTGCGGAGACGAGCCGGAGCCGGTGCAGGGAGGAGGCGGTCTTGATGTCCACGGGAGGGGTCACCTTCGTTCGATCTTGTGAACGGATGCACAAGGGCCGTTCCATTGTGCACGGCGACTTTGCTGTCTCTTTATCCGGGGGGCCAGTACCTTCCCTTCGTGGCAATGTTCCGACTCCAAGGCAGCAAAGTGCTCGCCGTCTCCATGACCGGCGACGCCGTCAAGGCCAAAAACGGCTCCATGGTGGCCTACGACGGCCAGATGGCCTTCAAGAAGATGTCCGGCGGCGGTGAGGGCATCCGCGGCATGGTGACGCGCCGGCTCACCGGCGAGCAGATGGAGGTGATGGAGGTACGCGGACAGGGCACCTGCTGGTTCGCCGACCGCGCCTCCGAGATCAACCTCGTCTCCCTGCACGGCGACAAGCTCTACGTCGAGGCCAGCAACCTGCTGTGCACCGACGCGGGCCTGCGCACCGGCACCACGTTCACCGGGCTGCGCGGCGGGGCGACGGGCAACGGCCTGTTCACCACGACCGTCGAGGGCACGGGGCAGGCGGCGATCATGTCCGACGGGCCCGCGGTGGTGCTCCGGGTGACCCCGCAGTACCCGCTGTCGGTCGACCCCGGCGCGTACATCGCCCACCAGGGCAACCTCCAGCAGCACTTCCAGTCCGGTGTGACCTTCCGCACGTTCATGGGCGAGGGTGGCGGCGAGGCGTTCCAGATCCGCTTCGAGGGCGACGGTCTCGTGTACGTGCAGCCGAGCGAGCGGAACACGATCGGGGGCGACGTCTGATGCCGTTCCGCGAGATCAACTCCAAGATGGTCGAGGCCACGGTGGTTCCGGGGCAGCGACTGTTCAGCCAGCGGGGCGCGATGCTCGCGTACCGCGGCGACGTCACTTTCACGCCGAACCTGACCGGCGGCCAGGGCGGGCTGATGTCGATGATCGGCCGCCGGGTGGCCGGTGAGGCGACCCCTCTGATGACGGTCGAGGGCAACGGCACCGTGATGTTCGGCCACGGCGGCCATCACATCCAGGTCATCGCACTGACCGGCGACACCCTCTACGTCGAGGCCGACCGGCTGCTCGCCTTCGACGGCGCCCTGGAGCAGGGCACGATGTTCATGGGCTCCCAGGGCGGCGTCATGGGCATGGTCCGCGGCCAGGTCACCGGCCAGGGCCTGTTCACCACGACCCTGCGCGGCCACGGCTCGGTGGCCGTGATGGCGCACGGCGGGGTCATCGAGCTGCCCATCGCCCCGGGGCGGCCGGTCCACGTCGACCCGCAGGCGTACGTCGCCCACCACGGCGACGTACGCAACAAGCTCTCCACCGCGCTCGGCTGGCGCGACATGGTGGGGCGCGGCTCGGGCGAGGCGTTCCAGCTGGAGCTGAGCGGCAGCGGTGCGGTGTACGTGCAGGCGTCGGAGGAGAAGCTGTGAACACCTCGATGACCGGGGGCCCGTCGGTGCTCGACCCCCACACCCTCCCGAGCGACGACAACGTCAACGCGTACACCTTCTGCGTGGAGCTCAAGGGCTCCCAGTGGTTCCTGCAGAAGGGCAAGATGATCGCCTATTACGGGCAGATCGAGTTCAACGGCATCGGGCACGGCCGGCTCGACCGGCTGGTCCGTACGTCCTTCCACTCGCCGCTGCACGCGAGCGACTGGGTGGTGGCCGAGGGCAGCGGCAAGATGCTGCTCGCCGACCGGGCCTTCGACGTGAACTCCTTCGACCTGGACGAGGGCAACCTGACAATCCGTTCGGGAAATCTGCTCGCGTATCAGCCGACGCTGGCGCTGAAGCAGTCGATCGTGCCGGGCTTCGTCACGCTCATCGGCACCGGCAAGTTCGTCGCCGCCTCGAACGGCCCGGTGGTCTTCATGGAGCCCCCGCTCCGGGTCGACCCGCAGGCACTGGTCGGCTGGGCGGACTGCCCCTCGCCGTGCCACCACTACGATCACGGCTACATGACCGGTGTGATGGGCGGTGTCAGGGCCCTGACGGGCATCGGCGGCACCTCGGGCGAGGAGCACCAGTTCGAGTTCGTCGGAGCGGGTACGGTACTGCTCCAGTCGACGGAGCTGCTGATGCCGGACCGCGCGATCGGCGAGCCGGGCGCGCAGCCGGGTGTTCCCGGCGGCGCCGGAGCGCATGGTTCCGGCCAGGGACCGCTCGGTTCGGTACCGCGCCTTCCCGGACAGCTCGGAGACCTCCAGCGTCGCTTCGGCCTGTGAGCGGTAGTCTGCGGAGTGTGACGCCCTCGAACGTCTGCACCCGTCCGCCGGGGCCCGGGGGCCAGGCCCGGGTGCCCGGCGTCACACCTTCCCACTTCGTCCAGTTTTCAACTTCTTAGGTAGAATCCATATATGGAGACCGAGACGGCCACCCCCTGGCTCACCGATGCCGAGCAGTGCGCCTGGCGCACGTACCTCGACGTCAACAGGATGCTGACGTACCAGATGGAGAAGGACCTCCAGCCCTTCGGCCTGACCTACAACGACTACGAGATCCTGGTGAATCTCTCCGAGTCGGCGGAGCGGCGGCTGCGGATGAGCGATCTGGCCGCGGCGACACTCCAGTCCAAGAGCCGGCTGTCGCACCAGATCACCCGGATGGAGAACGCCGGCCTCGTCCGGCGGGAGAACTGCGAGTCGGACCGGCGCGGGCTGTACGCCGTGCTGACCGACCACGGCATGGACACCATGCGCAAGGTGGCGCCGCACCATGTGGAGTCGGTGCGCAAGCACTTCATCGACCTGCTGAGCCCCGAGGCTCTCGGTGACCTGCACGAGTCGCTCAAGCCGGTCGCCGACCAGCTGCGGGGGCGCCGCGGCAAACCATAGGCACCACACGTCGGCGCGACACGGGAAGGCCCGGCACCCCGAGGGGTGCCGGGCCTTCCCGTGTCCGTCCGACCGTCTCCCGCGCCCGCTCAGCGGCCCGTCAGGCTCGCGATCAGCTCGTCGGATGCCGCGTACGGGTCGAGCTCGCCGGCCGTGATCCGCTCGGCCAGCGCGTCCAGCCGGCGATCGCCGTGCAGGTCGCCGATCCGCTCGCGCAGGGCGGTGACCGCGATGGTCTCCACCTCGCGCGCCGCACGGGCCCGGCGGCGCTCGGCGAGCACGCCGTGCTCCTCCATCCAGGCGCGGTGCTTCTCCAGCGCCTCCACGACCTCGTCGATCCCCTCGCCGCGGGCCGCGACCGTCTTCACGATCGGCGGACGCCAGTCGCCCGGACCGCGGGCCTCGCCCAGGCCCAGCATGTGGTTGAGCTCGCGGGCGGTGGCGTCGGCGCCGTCGCGGTCGGCCTTGTTCACCACGTACACGTCGCCGATCTCCAGGATGCCCGCCTTGGCGGCCTGGATGCCGTCGCCCATGCCCGGGGCGAGCAGCACCACCGAGGTGTCGGCCTGGGAGGCGATCTCCACCTCGGACTGGCCGACGCCGACCGTCTCCACCAGGACCACGTCGCAGCCGGCCGCGTCCAGGACGCGGATCGCCTGCGGGGCGGACCAGGCGAGGCCGCCCAGGTGGCCGCGGGTGGCCATGGAGCGGATGTAGACGCCCGGGTCGGAGGCGTGCTCCGACATCCGCACCCGGTCGCCGAGCAGCGCGCCCCCGCTGAACGGCGAGGACGGGTCGACGGCCAGGACGCCGACCCGCTTGCCCGCCCGGCGGTACGCGGACACCAGCGCCGAGGTCGACGTCGACTTGCCGACGCCGGGCGAGCCGGTCAGGCCCACCACGTACGCGCCGCCCGTCAGCGGGGCGAGCGCGGCCATCACCTCGCGCAGCTGCGGGGACGCCCCCTCCACGAGCGAGATCAGCCGGGCCACGGCACGCGGCCGGCCCTCCCGTGCCTGGGCGACCAGTGCGGGGACGTCCACCATCTGCGCTGCTCCTTGGGTCGGTGCTTACTTGCCGGGGACGCGAACGATCAGGGCGTCGCCCTGGCCGCCGCCGCCGCACAGCGCGGCCGCGCCGACGCCGCCGCCGCGGCGCTTGAGCTCCAGGGCCAGGTGCAGCACCACGCGGGCGCCGGACATGCCGATGGGGTGGCCGAGCGCGATGGCGCCACCGTTGACGTTCACCTTTTCAGGGGTGACGCCGAGGTCCTTCATTGACTGGTGGGCGACCGCGGCGAAGGCCTCGTTGATCTCGATGAGGTCGAGGTCCTCGACGCCCAGGCCCTCCTTCTTGAGGGCGTGCAGGATCGCGTTGGACGGCTGCGACTGCAGCGAGTTGTCCGGGCCCGCCACGTTGCCGTGGGCGCCGATCTCGGCGATCCACTCGAGGCCCAGCTCCTGGGCCTTGGCCTTGCTCATGACGACCACGGCGGCGGCGCCGTCGGAGATCTGCGAGGAGGTGCCGGCGGTGATGGTGCCGTCCTTGGCGAAGGCCGGGCGGAGCTTGCCGAGCGACTCGGCGGTGGTCTCGGCGCGGATGCCCTCGTCCTTGGCGAAGACGACCGGCTCCCCCTTGCGCTGCGGGATCTCGACCGGGGTGATCTCGGCCTCGAAGATGCCGTTCTTCTGGGCGGCGGCGGCGCGCTGGTGCGAGAGCGCGGCGATCTCGTCCTGGACCTCTCGCTTGATGCCCAGGCGGGTGTTGTGCTTCTCGGTGGACTCGCCCATGGCGATGTTCTCGAAGGCGTCCGTCAGACCGTCGTACGCCATGGCGTCGAGCATCTCGATGGCGCCGTACTTGTAGCCCTCGCGGGACTTCGGCAGCAGGTGCGGGGCGTTGGTCATGGACTCCTGGCCGCCGGCCACGACCACGTCGAACTCGCCCGCGCGGATCAGCTGGTCCGCGAGCGCGATGGCGTCGAGACCCGAGAGACACACCTTGTTGATGGTGAGGGCGGGGACGCTCATGGGGATGCCGGCCTTGACGGCGGCCTGGCGGGCGGGGATCTGCCCGGCACCCGCCTGGAGCACCTGGCCCATGATCACGTACTGCACCTGGTCGCCGCCGATGCCCGCGCGGTCCAGGGCGGCCTTGATCGCGAAACCGCCGAGGTCGGCGCCCGAGAAGGACTTGAGCGAGCCGAGCAGGCGACCCATGGGCGTGCGGGCGCCCGCGACGATCACTGAGGTGGTACCGGTCGTTCCAGACATGAGGCACAGCCCCTTGGGATGAGGAGTGAACGAGGGTTTACCGCCAATGTACTGAGCGGTGCCGCACCGGGTCACCGGCCTGCCGGTGTGACGGCGCGCACGTTGCGTAACCATCCTCCCGGCGCTGCACTGGGGGCATGCTGACGCGTATCGACCACATCGGAATCGCCTGCCGGGACCTCGACGCCACCGTCGAGTTCTACCGGGCGACGTACGGCTTCGAGGTCTTCCACACCGAGGTCAACGAGGAGCAGGGCGTCCGGGAGGCCATGCTCAAGATCAACGAGACCTCGGACGGCGGGGCCTCCTACCTCCAGCTCCTCGAGCCCACCCGGGAGGACTCGGCGGTGGGCAAGTGGCTCGCCAAGAACGGCGAGGGCGTGCACCACATCGCCTTCGGCACCGCGGACGTCGACGGGGACGCCGAGGCCATCCGTTCGAAGGGTGTGCGGGTCCTCTACGACGAGCCCCGGATCGGCTCCATGGGCTCCCGGATCACCTTCCTGCACCCCAAGGACTGCCACGGCGTCCTGACGGAACTGGTCACTTCGGCGGAGCCCTCGGCTGACCACTCCTCAGCGGAGCACTGACCTCCGGATTCCTGGCCCGGTAGAGTGGGCGACTCCGGGCCGGGGCCGGTCGGAGCCGTGTCCGCACGGCGCCGAAGTCGGGATGTCGGGGTCGTCCGATCTGTCACGATTCCCCGGGGATCCGTCCTCGGCCGTGAGGGCGTGATCGCTGGAGTTGCGATCAGGGTTGGGGTCTCCCCTGCTCGAAGAGCTCGGGGAAGGATGGGACCGCGCAGTGCGGGGCTACGAACGCCAGGAGAGCCAGCGAGCTGAAGACGACCATCTCTCGCGGTTCGAAGCCGAGATGGAACGGCTGAAGACCGAGCGGGAGAAGGCCGTCCAGCACGCCGAGGACCTCGGTTACCAGGTCGAGGTGTTGCGCGCCAAGCTCCACGAGGCCCGGCGCACCATCGCGACCCGGCCCGCCTACGACAGCGCGGACATCGGCTACCAGGCCGAACAGCTGCTGCGCAACGCCCAGGCGCAGGCCGAGCAGCTGCGCCAGGACGCCGAGCGCGAGCTGCGCGACGCCCGGGCCCAGACCCAGCGGATCCTCCAGGAGCACGCCGAGCAGCAGGCCCGCCTCCAGGCGGAGCTGCACACCGAGGCCGTCCAGCGCCGCCAGCAGCTCGACCAGGAGCTGAGCGAACGCCGCCAGACCGTCGAGTCGCACGTCAACGAGAACGTGGCCTGGGCCGAACAGCTGCGGGCCCGCACCGAGTCGCAGGCCCGCCGGCTCCTGGAGGAGTCCCGCGCCGAGGCCGACCAGTCGCTCGCCGCCGCGCGCGCCGAGGCCGCCCGGGTCGCCGAGGAGACCCGCCGCCGGGTGGGTGCAGAGGCGGAGGCCGCCCGTGCCGAGGCCGAAGCGATTCTGCTGCGCGCCCGCAAGGACGCCGAGCGGCTCCTCACCGCCGCCTCCAGCCAGGCGCAGGAGGCCACCAGCCACGCCGAGCAGCTGCGCTCCTCCACCACGGCCGAGACCGAGCAGGCCCGCCGCGAGGTCGCCGAGCTGTCCCGCGGCGCCGAGCAGCGCATGCACGAGGCCGAGGAGAAGCTGCGCGAGGCCCGCGCGGAGGCCGAGCGGACCCTGACCGAGGCCAAGGAAGCGGCGGCCAGGCAGCTCGCCTCCGCCGACTCCGTCAACGAGCAGCGCACCCGGACCGCGAAGGCCGAGATCGCGCGACTCGTCGGCGAGGCCACCAAGGACGCCGAGGCCCTCAAGGAGCAGGCCGAGGAGAAGCTGCGCGAGGCCACCGCCGAGGCCGAGAAGCTGGTCTCGGAAGCCGCGGAGAAGGCCCGTACCGTGGCGGCCGAGGACTCCGCCGCCGCGCTCGCCAAGGCCGCCCGTACCGCCGAGGAGGTCCTGAACAAGGCGTCCCAGGACGCCCAGGAGACCACCCGCAAGGCGGCCGAGGAGGCCGAGCGGATCCGCCGGGAGGCCGAGACCGAGGCCGACCGGCTGCGCTCGCGGGCCGAGGAGCAGGCCGACGAACTGCTCGGCTCGGCGAAGGACGACACCAAGGAGTACCGCGCCAAGACCGTCGAGTTGCAGGAGGAGGCGCGCCGGCTGCGCGGCGAGGCCGAGCAGCTGCGGGCCGAGGCGATCGCCGAGGGCGAGAAGATCCGCGGCGAGGCCCGGCGCGAGGCCGTCCAGCAGATCGAGGAGGCGGCCAAAACCGCCGAGGAGCTGCTGACCAAGTCCCGTACGGACGCCGACGAGATGCGCGGCAGCGCCAACGCCGAGAGCGAGCGGGTCCGCGGCGAGGCCATGGAGCGGGCGCAGACCCTGCGCACCCAGGCCGAGGAGACCCTGGAGCGCACCCGCGCCGAGGCCGAGCGGATGCGCGGCGAGGCCGAGGAGCAGGCCGAGTCGGTCAGGGAGGCCGCCGAGACGGCCGCCACCGCGCTGCGCGAGGAGGCCGAGCGGGCCGCCGCGGCCCGGCAGGCGGAGGCCGCCGAGGAGCTGACCCGGCTGCACACCGAGGCCGAGGCCAAGCTGTCCGCGGCCGGCGAGGAGCTGACCGACGCGCGGGCCGAGGGCGAGCGGATCCGGCGCGAGGCCGCCGAGGAGACCGAGCGGCTGCGCGCGGAGGCCGCCGAGCGGATCCGTACGCTCCAGGCGCAGGCCGAGCAGGAGGCCGAGCGGCTGCGTGCGGAGGCGTCGGCGGACGCGTCGGCCTCGCGTTCGGAGGCGGAGGCGGCCGCGCAGCGGCTGACCTCGGAGGCCGAGGCGGAGGCCGAGCGCCTCAAGTCGGAGGCGCAGGAGACCGCCGACCGGGTACGGGCCGAGGCCGGGGCCGCGGCCGAGCGGGTCGCCGCCGAGGCGGCGGAGGCGCTCGGCGCCGCGCAGGAGGAGGCCAACCGGCGGCGCCGGGAGGCCGACGAGACGCTGGAGTCGGCCCGTTCCGAGGCCGGCCGGGAGCGCGAACTCGCCCGCGAGCAGAGCGAGGAGCTCCTCGCCTCCGCCCGCAAGCGGGTCGAGGAGGCGCAGACCGAGGCGCACCGGCTGGTCGAGGAGGCCGACGCGCGGGCCACCGAGATGGTGACCGCCGCCGAGCAGACCGCGCAGGAGGTACGGGACTCCGTCTCCGGCCTGCGCGAGACGGCCGAGCAGGAGATCGCCGGGCTGCGCAGCGCGGCCGAGCACGCCGCCGAGCGCACCCGCACCGAGGCGCAGGAGGAGGCGGACCGGGTCCGCTCCGACGCGTACGAGGAGCGGGAGCGGGCCACCGAGGACGCCAACCGCACCCGCGAACGCGCCCAGGAGGAGACCGACGCGGCGAAGGCGCTGGCCGAGCGGACGGTCACGGAGGCCCTGGCGGAAGCGGAGAAGCTGCGCGCGGACACCGCCGAGTACGCACAGCGGGTACGCACCGAGGCGACGGACGCGCTGGCCGCGGCCGAGCAGGACGCGTCCCGCACCCGCGCGGACGCCCGGGACGACGCCAACCGGATCCGTTCCGAGGCGGCCGCCCAGGCGGAGACGGTCGTCGGCGAGGCCCGTGCGGAGGCCGACCGGATCGCCGCGGAGGCCGGGCAGACCCTCGACGAGGCCCGTCAGGCCGCCGACAAGCGGCGCGCGGACGCGGCCGAGCAGGCCGACACCCTCATCGGCGAGGCCACCACGCAGGCCGAGCGGATCACCGCAGAGGCCGTCGAGCTCATGGAGAGCACCGAGCGCGACGCCGAGCGGCTGCGCACGGAGGCCGAGCAGGTCAAGGTGGACGGCGAGGCTCACGCCCAGGCGCTGCGCACGGCCGCGCTCGAGGACGCCGACCGGATCCTGGACGAGGCCCGGCAGGCCGCCGACAAGCGGCGCGCGGACGCCGCCGAGCAGGCCGACACCCTCATCGGCGAAGCCACCACGCAGGCCGAGCGGATCACCGCAGAGGCCGTCGAGCTCATGGAGAGCACCGAGCGCGACGCCGAGCGGCTGCGCGCGGAGGCCGAGCAGGTCAAGGCCGACGGCGAGGCCGAGGCCGAGGCGCTGCGGGCCGCGGCCCGTGCCGAGGGCGAGCAGGTCCTGGACGAGGCCCGGCAGGCCGCCGACAAGCGGCGCGCGGACGCCGCCGAGCAGGCCGACACCCTCATCGGCGAGGCGACGGCCGAGGCCGAGCGGATCGCCGCGGAGGCGGCACGGGTCAAGGCGGACGCCGAGGCGGCGGCCGAGGAGATGCGTTCCGAGGCGCGCGCCGAGGCGGACCGTACGCTCGACGAGGCCCGGGAGGCCGGGGCGAAGCGGCGCGCGGACGCGGCCGAGCAGGCCGACCAGCTCATGGCCAAGGCCCAGGAGGAGGCGCTGCGCGCCACCACCGAGGCGGAGACGCAGGCGGACACGATGGTCGGCGCCGCCCGCAAGGAGGCCGACCGGATCGTCGCCGAGGCGACCATCGAGGGCAACTCGCTGGTCGAGAAGGCCCGTACGGACGCGGACGAGCTCCTGGTCGGTGCGCGCAGCGACGCCACTGCCATAAGGGAGCGGGCGGAGGAGCTGCGGGGCCGGATCGAGGGCGAGATCGAGGAGCTGCACGAGCGGGCGCGGCGCGAGACGGCCGAGCAGATGAAGACGGCCGGCGAGCGCGTGGACAAGCTGGTGAAGGCGGCGACCGAGCAGCGTGCGGAGGCCGAGGAGAAGGCCAAGGAGCTGGTCGCGGAGGCGAGTTCGGAGGCGAGCAAGGTCCGTATCGCCGCGGTGAAGAGGGCGGAGGCGCTCCTGAAGGAGGCCGAGCAGAAGAAGGCGTCGCTCGTCGCGGAGGCTCAGAAGATCAAGGCGGAGGCCGAGCAGGAGGCCGAGGAGACCGTCTCGGAGGGCAAGCGCGAACTCGATGTCCTGGTGCGCAGGCGCGAGGACATCAATGCCGAGATCTCCCGTGTCCAGGACGTCCTCGAAGCGTTGGAGTCTTTCGAGACTCCAGGCGGAGGGGCGAAGTCCGCCGGTGCGGATGGCGTCAAGGCGGGCGCTTCCGCCGGAGCCACCCGTTCGAGTGGCAAGTCTTCCGAGAGCTAGCCACTCAAAAGGCTGGACATTCTCCAGATCAAACGGGCATACGCTCGATGACACGCCGCTTCGACCCCTAGGATTCCCCCTAACACCTCACCGGTCTCATTCGACAGGAACCCCATGAGCGACACTTCCTCCCCCTTCGGCTTCGAGCTCGTGCGGCGTGGTTACGACCGCGGTCAGGTGGACGACCGCATTACCAAGCTCGTCGCCGACCGTGACAGTGCTCTGGCCCGAATCACCTCTCTGGAAAAGCGCATCGAGGAACTTCACCTCGAGACTCAGAACGCCCAGGCCCAGGTCACCGACGCCGAACCGTCGTACGCCGGTCTCGGTGCCCGGGTCGAGAAGATCCTCCGGCTCGCCGAGGAGGAGGCGAAGGACCTGCGCGAGGAGGCCCGTCGCGCCGCCGAGCAGCACCGCGAGCTGGCCGAGTCGGCCGCCCAGCAGGTGCGCAACGACGCCGAGTCGTTCGCGGCCGAGCGCAAGGCGAAGGCCGAGGACGAGGGCGTCCGGATCGTCGAGAAGGCACAGGGCGAGGCCAACTCGCTGCGTGCGGAGGCCCAGAAGGACGCGCAGTCGAAGCGCGAGGAGGCGGACGCCCTCTTCGAGGAGACCCGCGCCAAGGCCGCTCAGGCCGCCGCGGACTTCGAGACCAACCTGGCCAAGCGCCGCGAGCAGTCGGAGCGCGACCTGGCCTCGCGTCAGGCGAAGGCGGAGAAGCGCCTGGCCGAGATCGAGCACCGCGCCGAGCAGCTGCGCCTGGAGGCCGAGAAGCTGCGTACGGACGCGGAGCGCCGGGCCCGCCAGACGGTGGAGACCGCGCAGCGCCAGGCCGAGGACATCGTGGCCGACGCGAACGCCAAGGCCGACCGGATCCGCTCGGAATCGGAGCGCGAGCTGGCGGCGCTGACGAACCGCCGCGACTCCATCAACGCGCAGCTGACCAACGTCCGCGAGATGCTGGCCACGCTGACCGGTGCCGCGGTGGCCGCGGCCGGCTCGCCGATCGACGACGAGCGGACCGCCGGAGTCCCGGCGCAGCAGTCCCGGTAACAGGTACGTCGCGCTCCGCAAAACCCTCCGTCATTCCGGTGGCGGGGGGTTTTTCGTGCCCTTAGGTTGGGACGCATGATCGAGCTTGAGGGCCTCACCAAGCGCTTCGGGACGAAGACCGCGGTCGACCATCTCAGCTTCAGCGTGCGGCCGGGGGTGATCACCGGCTTCCTGGGGCCCAACGGGGCGGGCAAGTCGACGACGATGCGGATGATGCTGGACCTGGACAACCCGACCAGCGGGACGGTCCGGATCGACGGCAAGCACTACCGCGAGCTACAGGAGCCGCTGAAGTACATCGGGGCGCTGCTCGACGCGAAGGCGATGCACGGCGGCCGCTCCGCGTACAACAACCTGCTGTGCCTCGCGCAGTCCAACCGCATTCCGGAGCGCCGGGTCGGCGAGGTGCTCGATCTGGTGGGTCTGACGCCCGTCGCGAAGAAGAAGTCGAAGGGCTTCTCGCTCGGTATGGGGCAGCGGCTCGGAATCGCCTCCGCGCTGCTCGGTGATCCCGAGATCCTGATGTTCGACGAACCCGTCAATGGTCTGGACCCCGAGGGAATTCACTGGATCCGCAATCTGATGAAGGCCCTTGCGGCGGAGGGCCGGACGATCTTCGTTTCCAGCCATCTGATGAGTGAAATGGCTCTGACGGCTGATCACCTCATCGTCATCGGACAGGGAAAGCTGCTGGCGGACACGTCGATGGCGGATTTCATCCAGCAGAATTCCCGGAGTTACGTACGACTGCGCTCGCCGCAGCAGGAACGGCTGCGGGACCTGCTCCACGCGAACGGATTCGTCGCCGTCGAGGCGGGCGGCGGGACGCTCGAGGTGGACGGGGCGACGACGGAGAAGCTGGGCGAGCTGGCCGCGGCCAACCAGATCGTGCTGCACGAGCTGAGCTCCCAGCGGGCCTCGCTCGAAGAAGCGTTCATGCAGATGACGGCGGGTGTCGTGGAGTACCACGCGCACGGGACGGACGTACACGGCGCCGGCGACGACGCCCCCGGGCCCCGCTGGGGCGAGAGCTTCGAGGGAGCCTGATCGATGGCAGCGGCATCCGCGGTCCTGCAGTCGGAGTGGACCAAGATCCGGACGGTCTCGTCGACCGTGTGGACGCTGGCGAGCGCGCTCGTCGTGACGGTGGCGATGGGCGCGGCCCTGTCCGCGCTGCTCAAGTCGACCTTCGACGACCTCTCCGAGGTGGAGCGGGCCACCTTCGACCCGACGTTCGTCAGTTTCTCGGGGATGGTTCTCGGCCAGCTGGCGATGGTGGTCTTCGGCGTCCTGGTGGTCGGCACCGAGTACTCCTCGGGCATGATCCGCACCTCGCTGGCCGCCGTGCCGCAAAGGGCCACCTTCCTGTTCTCGAAGATCGCGGTGGCCGGCGGGCTGGCCCTGCTGGTCGGTCTGGTGACGAGCTTCCTGTCCTTCTTCCTCGGCCAGGCGCTGCTCGGTGAGCACCGGACCACGATCGGTGCGGACAACGTGCTGCGGGCGGTGGTCGGCGGCGGCCTCTACATGGGCCTGATCGCGATCTTCTCCATGGGTGTGGCGACGATGCTGCGCTCGTCGATGCTGTCGCTCGGCATCCTGGTGCCGTTCTTCTTCCTGATCTCGCAGATCCTGTCGGCCGTGCCGAAGGCCAAGGAGGTCGCCCGCTACTTCCCCGACCAGGCGGGCTCCAAGATCATGCAGGTCGTGCCGGACGCCCTGGGCTCGGAGAAGGCGCCGTACGGCCCGTGGGGCGGGCTCGGCATCATGGTGCTCTGGGTGCTGGCCGCGCTGGCCGGCGGCTACCTGGTGATGAAGAAGCGCGACGCGTGATCGGATCCGGTATCCGATCCTGATCCCGCGCTGATCCGACCCTGATCGGATACTGGATCCAATCGACGATCACGATTCCGCTTCGGCGGAACCGTCAACGGCTGGATAAGCTCCTAGCTCATACGGGGGGCTCCGGCCTGCGGCCGCCACGCCCCGAGGACGACCCGACCTGTCGATGGGGCTGGAGAATGATCGAGGCAGTCGGCCTGACGAAGCGCTACGGCGCCAAGACGGCCGTGTACAACCTTTCCTTCCAGGTGAGGCCCGGGCATGTCACGGGCTTCCTGGGGCCCAACGGTTCGGGCAAGTCGACGACCATGCGCATGATCCTCGGCCTCGACCGGCCGACGTCCGGGCACGTGACGATCGGCGGGCACCCCTTCCGGCAGCTCCCCAACGCGCCCCGCCAGGTCGGCGCGCTGCTCGACGCGAAGGCGGTGCACGGCGGACGCAGCGCCCGCAACCACCTCCTGTCGCTCGCCCAGCTCGCCGGCATCCCGGCGCAGCGGGTCGACGAGGTGCTCGGCGTGGTGGGCCTCCAGGAGGTCGCCAAGCGGCGCTCCAAGGGCTTCTCGCTCGGCATGGGCCAGCGGCTCGGCATCGCGGCGGCGCTGCTCGGCGACCCGCAGGTGCTGCTCTTCGACGAGCCGGTCAACGGGCTCGACCCCGAGGGCATCCTCTGGGTGCGCAACCTGATGAAGAAGCTGGCCTCCGAGGGCCGGACCGTGTTCGTCTCCAGCCACCTCATGAGCGAGATGGCGCTGACGGCGGACCACCTGATCGTGATCGGCCGCGGGCAGCTGCTCGCGGACATGAGCGTGAAGGACTTCATCTCGGCGAACTCCGCGGACTTCGCCCGGGTGCGCACCCCGCACACCGAGCCGCAGCAGCGCGAGAAGCTGACCGCGGTGCTCACCGAGGCCGGCGCCGGCGTCCTGTCCGAGCCGGACGGCGCGCTGCGCGTGACGGGGCTCGCGCTGCCCCGGATCAGCGACCTGGCCCACGAGGCGGACGTCCGCCTGTGGGAGCTCTCCCCGCACCAGGCCTCCCTGGAGGAGGCGTACATGCGGATGACGCAGGGCGCCGTGGACTACCGCTCCACCGACGACCAGCTCGCCCACCTCCAGGCGCCGCAGCACCACCCGCACCACATGCCGCAGCAGCCGGCCGGGTACGCGGTGCCCGAGGTGCCGCAGCAGGGCTGGTACGCCCCGCCGCCGCCCGGACAGAACCCGTACGCCGCCCAGCACGACCCGCAGCACCCGCAGAACCCCCAGCAGGGCCGGAACCCCGAGGACGCCCGATGACGACCCCGTACTCGTACGTCTCCCCCATCGAGGTCCGCAAGGCGCACCTCGGTGACGCGCTCGCCTCGGAGTGGACCAAGATCCGCTCGCTGCGCTCCACGATGTGGACGCTGGGGGTCATGGTGCTGCTGATGCTCGGCATCGGTCTGGGCGTCGCCGCGATCGTGTCGACCTCGGAGGTGTCCACCGAGGGCGAGACCGCGCTCGGCCTGGGCTTCTTCGGCGTGCTGCTCGGCTCGATCTGTGTGATCACGCTCGGCGTGCTGACGATCGCGTCCGAGTACGGCACGGGCATGATCCGCACCACGCTGACCGCCTGCCCGAGCCGTGGCCGCGTCCTCGCGGCGAAGGCGATCGTGTTCTTCCTGCTGGTCTTCGTCGTCACCACGGTGACCGCGACCGTCGTCGCGCTGACACAGGTGGGGATGGTCGACGCCGCCGAGCCGACGGGCGGGGAGTGGCTGCGGGCCACGGTCGGCGTGGGCCTCTACCTCGCGCTGCTCGGGCTGCTCTCGCTGGGCATCGGCGCGGTCATCCGGCACTCGGCCGGCGCGATCACCATCATGATCGGCGTGCTGCTGCTGCCGCTGGTGGCGGCCATGTTCATGTTCTCGGAGTCGCTCACCAAGGTGCGCGAGTGGCTGCTCGACTACGCGATCCCGAGCCAGCTGATCTCGTTGTACGCGGGCAGGTCGGCGGTGACCATGGACGGCCCGTCGGGCTGGGACCCGGTGTGGATCATGGGCGTCCTGGCGGCCGCGGCACTCGGCGGCGCCTTCGCGCTGCTGAACAGCCGGGACGTCTAGAGCCGGTCTGGGCGGACCGGGCCGCAGCGGCCGTAGGGCCGCTCAGTACCGAGGCGCGTTACGGGACCGCTGCACCCGACTGGTGCGGCGGTCCTTGGCGTTCCAGCAGGCCTTGTGCCAGTGGCGCCGGTCCTCCACTCCGCCGTACTCCGGCCAGGCCACCACGTGCGGGGCGCCGGAGGGGATCTCCTGGTCGCAGCCGGGACAGCGGTAGCGCTTGCCGGGCGAGCTCGCGCCGGCGACATGGCGGACGCACCACTCCTCCCCCTGCCAGCTCTCGGTGCGCTGCGCACCGCCGTACCGCTCTCCCGAGTCGCCCTGGTCATCGGGCTTCGCGCCGCCACGGGGGCGGTTGTGGCGCGGGGACACTTCGACACCTCACAGGGGGGACGGGGCCACGGACGGTTCCGTCAAGCGTACGGGCCGCGACCGGGTCGCTCCGAACCCGCCTGCGGGGGATCAGCCGAAAATCGCAAGAACTTCATGAACGCCCGTTGCCTTTGGCACGTGTCAGACGTTGTTGCCGGTACGAGGGGAAGTCGTACGGGGAGAACGCGTCGGCCGCAAGGAGGCAGAAGGCGATGCGCGTGGGTACGTTCGTCCTGGCCGCCCAGTTCCCTGGGCAGGGCCAAGGGGAGGCACTGCACCGGGCGGTCCGGACCGCCGAGGTCGCCGAGGAGGCGGGGCTGGACTCCGTCTGGCTGGCCGAGCACCACTTCGTGCCGTACGGGGTCTGCCCGTCGGCCGTCACCCTGGCCGCGCTGCTCCTCGGGCGCACCCGCCGGATCCGGGTCGGCACGGCGGTCAGCGTGCTGCCGAGCGCGCACCCGGTCGCGCTGGGCGAGCAGGCGGCCCTGCTCCATGTGACCTCCGGCGGAAGATTCACCCTTGGGGTGGGCCGCGGCGGGCCGTGGATCGACCTGGAGGTGTTCGGCTCGGGACTCCCGGCGTACGAGAAGGGCTTCCCGGAGTCGCTCGATCTGCTGCTGCGCTGGCTGACCGAACCCCGGGTGGGGGCCCAGGGGGAACGATTCGCTTTCCGCGAGGTGGCGGTCGTGCCGGGCCCCGGCGAGCTGATCGGCGGGCCGGCCGCCCCGGAGGTGGTGGTCGCCTGCACCTCGCCGAAGAGCGTGCGGCTCGCGGCCGAGCGGGGGCTGCCGATGCTGCTCGGCATGCACTGCGGGGACGAGGAGAAGGCCGAGATGGTGTCCGCCTGGGAGCGGTGCGCGCGGGAGGCCGGGCGCACCCCGGACGAGATCGCCCGGATCGGCACCGGCCATGTCTCGGCGGGCGTGGTCCAGCTCGCGGACCGTACGGCGCACGCGGCGGAGGCCCTGCTGAAGGCGATGCCCGGCTGGCTGAAGCAGGGGCTCGACGCCCACGTCACGGTGGACGGCCGGCACCGCTCGATGCGCGACCCGGTGGCGTACACGGAGCTGCTGTGCGGGCTGCACCCGGTGGGCACCCCGCGGCTCGCGGCGGACCGGCTCGCGGCGACCGCCGAGCGCACGGGCATCACCCGCTTCGCGCTCCTCTCGGAGGGCTCGGGCGACCTGGCCGCCACCGAGGAGAACGTACGGCGGCTCGGCACCGAGGTGCTGCCGCTGTTGGTGTGAGGGGTCACGGTAGGGGGACCGTGCTGCCGCCCGGCATCTTTCGCTCTCCCGCGATGCGGAGCGGCAGCACCAGGCCTTGTCAGCAGTCGCGCAGTTCGGGCGACTGGTTGAGAAGCTGCCCCCGGATGGACGTGAAGCGGGCGAGCCGCTCGTCCACCGACGGGTCGAGCGGGAAGACCGCCACCCGGTGGCAGTTCTGGAAGGCGAGACGCACCCCGAAGTGCCGCTGCAGCGCACCGCGGATGGCATCGCTCGCGAGTGCACGCAGCAGCTGACCGCGTGCCTGCTCGTTCGGCGGCGGCGTCTGGTTGTCGGCGAACTCGCCGCCGTCGACCTTCAGCTGTGCCACCAGAGAACTGATCATCTCCCATGCGTAGGGCAGGGAGGTCCGGACGCAGTCGACGAAGTCGGCTTCGTCGACCTCGCCTCGCTCGGCCTGTTCCAACAGCGCCGGTGAGACGTCGAGCGACATGGGTTCTCCTCTCGCGACCCCGACGGGCGGGGTCTTGCGGGCAGGGTCAGAGGCCGGAGCGACGCGCACGCAGCGTGCACGGGCGACGACCTCCTGTCTTCCACGTTAAGCGCGCGGTCCTGCCCGCACCAGGAGATTGGGCACACAACCGGCCAATAAGTGACGGGTGTTGGGAGTGCGCCCGGCGGGCGTTACGGCCCGAATCGCGCGGAAGAGCGTCCGTCTTGTAGCGTTGCGGACCATGCGTCTCGTCATTGCCCGTTGTTCCGTGGACTACGCGGGCCGGCTCACCGCCCACCTGCCCTCCGCACCCCGTCTGATCCTGGTCAAGGCCGACGGCAGCGTCTCCATCCACGCGGACGACCGGGCGTACAAACCGCTCAATTGGATGTCGCCGCCGTGCACACTGAAGGAAGGCGCCGACGGAACGGACGGTGAGGCGGGCATCTGGACCGTGATCAACAAAGCGGGCGAGAAACTGATCATCACGATGGAGGAGATCCTCCACGACTCCTCGCACGAACTGGGTGTCGACCCGGGTCTGATCAAGGACGGCGTCGAGGCGCATCTGCAGGAGCTGCTCGCCGATCGCATCGAGACGCTGGGCGAGGGCTGGACGCTGGTCCGCCGCGAGTACCCGACGGCGATCGGCCCGGTGGACATCCTGTGCCGGGACTCCGACGGGGCGACGGTCGCGGTGGAGATCAAGCGGCGCGGCGAGATCGACGGCGTCGAGCAGCTGACCCGATACCTGGAGCTGCTCAACCGCGACCCGCACCTCGCGCCGGTGAAGGGCATCTTCGCGGCCCAGGAGATCAAGCCGCAGGCGCGGGTGCTCGCCACCGACCGCGGGATCGACTGCGTGGTGCTCGACTACGACGCCCTGCGCGGGATCGAGGACGACAAGCTGCGCTTGTTCTGAGGAGCGGTACGCAGCAGGCCCGGGTGCGCGAGACGCGCGCCCGGGCCTTTGTCGTACGCGGGTCAGGCCGGGGTCTCGTCCGTGGTGGCGGGCGCCGACTCGGAGCGGGAGGCGGAGGCGGAGTTGCTGGGGCTGTCCGTGCCGGTCGGCGCCGTGGTGGGGGGCGTCGTCGGAGGGGTGGTGGAGGGCGTCGTCGACGGGGTCGTCGTCGACGGGGTCGGCGGCTCCGTCGGCGGCTTGGTCTTCGTCGGCGTCGTCGTCGGGCGCGGCGGTGGCGTCGTGGCCGTCGGCCTGCCCGGGGTCGCGGTGCCCGTCGCGGACGGGGAGCCGGACGGGTGGGCGGGGCCGCCAGCGGAGCCGGTGGCGGCCGGGGTCGCCGTGCCGGTGGGCTGCGGGGAGGCCGGGTCCGAGGGCTTGCCGGTCTCGTCCTCGGCCGGCTCGTCCTCGCCGCCGGTGCCGTCCTCGATGCCGCCCTGGTCGGCGGTGCTGTCGGAGGTCACCCGGTCGGTGCCGGGGTTCTCGTCGTTGCCGGAGCCGGCGCCGAGGGTCACCACGGTGCCGAGGACGGCGACGAGCAGCGCGCCCGCGCCGACGGCGGCCAGGTTGCGGCGGGCCCCGGTGAGGATGCCCCTGCGCAGTCCGGGCCGGTCCGCTTCGGGGGTGACGACCACGGTGGGGTCGTCGTCGGCGAAGGCGGCGAGCGAGGCCGGGGTGAACGCGGTGGGCGGGGTGGGCGCGCCGGGAGCGGTGGGCTTGGCGAGCGCCGGGAAGGCGGGCTTGGCGGCGAGCGGCGTGGTCACCGGGATGCCGCGGGCCGGCGAGGCGGGCCCTTCGCGGCGGGCGGCCGGCCCGGGCGCGGGTGCCAGGGCGGCCGGCTCGGCCGGGGTGGCCGCGCCGGTGAGGTCGGCGACGAGCGCGAGGGCCCGGCGGCCGGCGACGGTGCCGCGCTTGTCGGCGAGGGCGCCGCGCAGGCCGATGGAGGCCTCCAGCTCGGCGCGGGCCCGCTGCGGGCTGCCGGCGCAGAGCGCGAGGATGCCCAACTCGTGGTGGAAGTAGGCCTCGTCGGCGACCTCGCCGGCCAGCCGGGCGGCCTCCTGGCCGCCGCGCAGGGCCCGCTCCCAGGCGCCCCAGTGCAGGCCCGCGGCGAAGGCGGGCGCGGCGGCGCGGGCGAGGAGCACGGCGGCCTCGTGGTGCTCGGCCGTGGCGCCGGGGATGACCGCGGCGAGGGCGGCGAGCAGGGCGTCGGCCTCGGCGGTGGCCCGTTCGGGGGTGACGGAGGGGTGTCCGGCCCACCAGGCGTAGTGCTGGGCGACGCCGAGGGCGCGGCCGGTGGCGTCCGCCTCGTACCCCTGGGCGAGCAGCTGGGTGAGGACGCCGGCGGCGAGGCGGTAGCGGGTGCCGACCGGGGAGAGCAGTCCGCAGGCCATGAGTTCGCCGAGGGCCGCGTCGGCGTGGGTGTCGCCGACGAGGGCGGGCAGGTGGGCTTGGTGGGGCACCTCGCCGCCGAGGGCGACGGCGAAGCGGAGGGTGTCCTGGGCGGCGCGGCTGAGCCGGGAGGCGAGCAGGGAGGCCGGGGCGGCGCCCTCGCCGAGGCTGGGCAGCGGTATGTCGCGGACCTCGACGTCGGGGTCGTCGGCGGTGGGCACCGCGTCGCGCGGGGCGTCGGGCGCGGGTGCGGGGGCGCCGCTCGGGCCGAAGGCCTCCTCCAGGGCGCCGAAGGCGTCGAACTCGGCGGGGCCGACCCGCATCCGGTCGCGCTGCCGGAGCAGGGCGCCGGCCTGGACGAAGCGGAGCGGCAGTCCCTCGGACTCGAACCAGAGGTCGCCCGCCCAGTTGGCCTCGTCCTCGGTGAGGTCGCGGCCGACGGCGTTCTCCAGGAGTTCGACGGCGGCGGCGCGGCCGAGGCCGGTGAGGGCGACCTCTTCGAGGGCGGCCTCGGGCGAGGCGGCGGGGGCGGCGGGGGTGACGGCGAAGAGGAACGCGCAGTCGGGGGTGGCGGCCAGCAGCTCGTCGAGGGCTGCACCACCGAACTCCAGGTCGTCGACGAGGACGATGGCGCCGATGCGGCGGACCTCGATGAGGAGTTCCTCGCGGTCGGGCCGGAACCCGGGGGCGTACTGGACGGTGTGGAAGAGCTCGTACAGCAGCTCGGTGGGGGTGCGGTGGTGGCCGGAGAGCCGGACGACGCCGTCGGGGGCGATGTCGGCGCAGTCGGTGGCGACGGCGTCGAGGAGGGTGCTGCGGCCGGAGCCGGCGGGGCCGGTGAGCCGGGCGGAGCGGCCGCGGGTGAGGTGCTGGACCAGTTGTTCGCGCTGTTCCTGGCGTTCGAGCAGCGGGAGGGCGGGGGCCGGCGGGCCCGGCGGTACGGGCGGGGTGGCGGCGCGGGCGGCCTCGACGCGTTCCTGGGCGGTGCGGCGTCTGGGGGCCGGGGGCTGCTCGCCGGGCGGGCAGACCTCGATCTCGCTGCCGTCGACGGGGTTGACGGTGAGCAGCAGGCCGCCGGAGACGAGGCGGGCCGTGCGGACCCGGGCGGGGGTGGTGGACGCGGGTGCGGGTACGGCGTGTCCGGGGCGTGCGTCGTCGCCCTCGGTGTCGTGACCGTACTCCTCCGGTCCCCGGTTGATCGGGTCCATGGTCCAAGCTCCCAAGCGGCGGGCGATGTGCAGGCGAGCCGACCCTAGACGGTTGTCCGGTGTCCGGGAACAGGCGGGGTGCGGTGGAGACCAAGACGTCACGGTCTTGTGAGGATTGCGTGTGACGCCTGGCTCTCACAGCGGCTTCACAGGTGGCGGGAGGGTTCCGGGGTCACTCGTGTGCCTCCCGTCTCGTCTCCGGCGCGTGGTCTCGCGCGCCGTCTCACACGCGAGGCAACGATTCGGCGGCGAGGCCGCCCTCGATGGCGAGGATCCGGTGCAGCCGGGTGGCCACGAGGAGGCGCTGCATCTGGGGCGGCACCCCGCGCAGCACCAGACGGCGGCCGCAACGGCCTGCCCTGCGGTGGGCGCCCATGATGACCCCGAGCCCGGTGGCGTCCCAGGAGTCGAGGCCGGTCAGGTCGAGCACCAGGTCGCCGACTCCGTCGTCGACGGCCGAGTGCAGGACCGTTCGGGCGTCCGCCGCGCTGCGGACGTCGAGGCGGCCCCCGACGACCAGCTCGGTGTGGTCGCCCCTGATGTGCATATGCGCTCCCCGGGAGTGCTCCGTCGTATGCCCGTCTTCGCAACGACTGACTGCCGCATCGGCAGAAGCGTTGCGCCTTGTAAGCGAACCGATATCGAAATTCACCCCATGGGGTGCGGACGCAGGGGGTGGTCGGACCCCCGTGCGGAATCAGTACGTGTAGAAGCCCTGCCCGCTCTTGCGCCCGATGTCACCCGCGTCCACCATCCGGCGCATCAGCTCCGGCGGGGCGAACTTCTCGTCCTGGGTCTCGGTGTAGATGTTGCTCGTGGCGTTGACGAGGATGTCGACGCCGGTGAGGTCGGTGGTGGTGAGCGGGCCCATGGCGTGCCCGAATCCGAGCTTGCAGGCGATGTCGATGTCCTCGGCGGTGGCCACGCCCGACCCGTACAGCTTGGCGGCCTCGACGACGAGCGCCGAGATGAGGCGGGTGGTGACGAAGCCGGCCACGTCGCGGTTGACGACGATGCAGGTCTTGCCGACGGACTCGGCGAACTCGCGTGCGGTGGCGAGGGTTTCGTCGCTGGTCTTGTAGCCGCGGACGAGCTCGCAGAGCTGCATCATCGGGACCGGCGAGAAGAAGTGGGTGCCGACCACGGCCTCCGGGCGCTCCGTCACCGCGGCGATCTTGGTGATCGGGATGGCGGAGGTGTTGGAGGCGAGGACGGCGCCGTCCTTGGCGACCTTGTCGAGGGAGCGGAAGATCTCGTGCTTGACCTCGAGCTTCTCGAAGACCGCCTCGACGACGATGTCGGCGTCGGCGACCGCGTCCAGCTCGGTGGTGGCGGTGATCCGGCCGAGCGCGGCCTCGGCGTCGGCGGCGTCGAGCTTGCCCTTGGCGACGAAGCGGTCGTAGGAGGTCTTGATGGCGTCGGTGCCCCGGGTCAGCGCGGCGTCGGTGACGTCACGCAGGACGACGTCCCAGCCTGCCTGGGCCGAGACCTGCGCGATGCCGGACCCCATGAGTCCGGCCCCGATGACGGCGAGCTTCCTGGCCACGTGTTCCACCCCTCGATGCCTTTAACTGACGTTGACTTCTGGCTCTTCGGCGGAGATTAGCGGGCGCGGGGCGCCATGTGACCGTGAAGTAATGCGCGTCACGCCCGGTTTGACGGACGTCACACTCGCGACACCCGCCAGGTGGCCGACACGGTGGCGCCGGACGGCTCAGTCCGTCCGTACGGCGTAGTCGAGGACCTTCTCGCCGAGCAGGTCCTCGATGTCGTCGAGCAGGTCGAGGGCTTCGCGGGAGACCTCGGCGGCCTTGCCGCCGGTGGTCATCCGGCTGGTGATGAAGGCGACGACGGTGTCCTGGATCCAGGTGATCTGGCCGCCGACGAGCAGCGGCATCGGGTCGCCGGCGGGGGCGCCGGTGTCCTCGCGCAGGGCCGTGACGGTGGCCTCGCGGACCTCGGTCTGGAGGTAGAAGAGCCGGGCCTTGAGGGTGGGGGCGTCCTCGATCACCCGCATGAAGGCGTCGAAGCCGTCCATCAGGCCGTACGCGGGCGAGACGGCGGTGACGTGGCCGCGGATCTCGCGCAGGACGGCCCGGGTGGCGGACTCCCCGGCGTCGCGGCCGCGGATCATGCGGGCGAGGCGGTGGGTGATGCCCTCCATCCGGTCGAGGAAGAGGTCCTCCTTGGCCGGGAAGTAGTTGTAGACGGTGTTGACGGAGACGTCGGCGGCCTCGGCGATCTCCGCCACCGTCACGGCCGCGAAGCCGCGTTCGAGGAAGAGCCCGGTCGCGATGTCCGAGATCCGCTGTTTCGTCTGACGCTTCTTGCGCTCCCTGAGCCCCTCAGCCATGCCCTGATTCTAGGGGGCGTGGATTTTTGGGGACGTTGCACAATTTCAGAGTCTCTGTTTTTGTAGTCGCTATGCCAATCATCAGCACCTCCGGGCTCGCCCGGACCTTCCGCACGCCCAAAGGCGAGGTCGAGGCGGTCCGCGGGATCGACCTCACCGTGCGCCCGGGCGAGATCCTCGGCTTCCTCGGCCCCAACGGCGCCGGCAAGACCACCACGCTGCGCATGCTGAGCACCCTGCTGCCGCCCACCGGCGGCGCCGCCACCGTCGCCGGCCACGACCTGCTCCGCGACCCCGTCGGCGTACGGCGCCGGATCGGGTACGTCGCCCAGGCCGGCGGCGTCGACCCGCAGGAGACCGTGCGCTCCGAACTCGTCCTCCAGGGACGGCTCTACGGGCTCTCCCGCCCGCGCGCGGCCGCCCGCGCCGGCGAGCTCGCCGAGGACCTCGGGCTCACCGGTCTCCTCGACCGCAGGACCACCGCACTCTCCGGCGGCCAGCGGCGCAGGCTCGACCTCGCGCTCGGCCTGACCCACCGCCCCGAGCTGCTCTTCCTCGACGAGCCGACGACCGGCCTCGACCCCGGCAGCCGCGCCGACCTGTGGGCGCTGGTGCGGCGGCTGCGCGACGAGTACGGCACCACCGTCGTGCTCACCACCCACTACCTCGACGAGGCCGACGCCCTCGCCGACCGCCTGGTGATCGTGGACGAGGGCGTCGTCGTCGCCGAGGGCACCCCGGCCGCGCTCAAGGCCGCGCACGGCGCGAGCACCCTCCAGGACGCCTTCCTCGCCATCACCGGACGCGGCCCCGCGCCCGCCGACCGGACCCCCGTCGCCGTCTGACGACAGACTCAGAGGAGCCCCCGCCATGCTGTGGCACGAGACCGCCGTCCTCTTCGGGCGCTACGCCCGGCAGACCCTGCGCTCGCCCTTCCAGATCTTCTTCGGCGCCCTGATGCCGCTGCTCTACCTGCTCTTCTTCGGCCCGCTGCTCACCGGCCTGCCGCTCGGCCAACCGGGCGACTCCTGGCAGGTCCTCGTCCCCGGACTGCTCCTCCAGCTCGGGCTGTTCGGCGCCTCCTTCGCCGGCTTCGCCGTCATCATGGAGAAGAACTGGGGCGTCCTCGAACGGATGCGCGTGACCCCGGTCAGCCGGCTCGCGCTGCTGCTCGGCCGGGTCCTGCGCGACGCCGCGCTCTTCGTCTTCCAGGCCGTCCTGGTGGTGCTCGCCGCCCTGCTCATGGGACTCAGGGCGCCGCTCGGCGGCATCCTGACCGGCTTCGCCTTCGTCGCCCTGCTGACCTTCGCGCTCGCCTCCCTCTCGTACTCACTGGCGCTGAAGCTGCGCAGCCCGCAGGAGTTCGGCCCCGCGATCAACACGCTCGCGATGCCCTCGATGCTGCTGTCCGGGCTGATGCTGCCGATGGCCCTCGCCCCCGGCTGGCTCGACGTGCTCTCGCACCTGATGCCCTTCCGCTACCTGGTGGACGCCGTCCGGGACGCGTACGTCGGGCGGTACGCGACCACGACGATGCTGTACGGGGTCGTGGTCGCCCTCGGGCTCACGGCGCTCGCCGTGACGGTGGGCACACGGACCTTCCGGAAGGCCGGGGCGTAACTACGCTGGTGCCATGGTCAATCTGACGCGCATCTACACCCGTACCGGCGACAAGGGCACCACCGCCCTCGGCGACATGAGCCGGACCGCCAAGACCGATCTGCGGATCTCGGCCTACGCCGACGCCAACGAGGCCAACGCCGTCATCGGCACGGCCATCGCGCTCGGGCAGCTCGGCGAGGACGTGGTGAAGGTCCTCGTCCGCGTCCAGAACGACCTGTTCGACGTGGGCGCGGACCTGTCCACCCCGGTGGTCGAGGACCCGAAGTACCCGCCGCTGCGCGTCGAGCAGTCGTACATCGACAAGCTGGAGGCGGACTGCGACGGCTTCCTGGAGCAGCTCGACAAGCTCCGCTCCTTCATCCTGCCCGGCGGCACGCCCGGCGCTGCGCTGCTGCACCAGGCGTGCACGGTGGTCCGGCGCGCGGAGCGGTCGACGTGGGCGGCCATGGAGGTGCACGGGGAGACGATGAACCCGCTGACCGCCACGTACCTGAACCGGCTGTCAGACCTGCTCTTCATCCTTGCCAGGACGGCGAACAAGGAGGTCGGGGACGTCCTGTGGGTCCCGGGCGGGGACCGCTGACTCCGGCTCGCCCGCCGGGGCCTTCTTCGGCCGGATCGCGTAGCTGAGCGCGATCAGGCCGTGGATGCCGGCCGTCCGCCAGGCGACGAGGATCCAGCCGCTCAGCGAGTCGGTGTTCCCGTCGTCGCCGACGTACCCGATGGCGAGGAGCAGCAGTACGGACGCGACGGCCGCCGCGGTCACCGAGCCCAGCCAGATCCTGCCCTCGTGCCGGGCGCGGGCCATGCCGTAGCGCGGGGGCCTCGCGGGCGGCGGCGCGCCGCCGAAGCGGTGCGCGGCGTGCCCGTCGAGCCACTTCACGGTGCGGTGGCCATGGCCGACGGTGTAGCCGATGTAGAGCGCGGCCAGCCCGTGCTTCCAGCTGGGGTCGGCCCCGTTCTTCAGGTCGATCGCGGTGACGACGAGGAGCACGACTTCCAGCAGCGGCTCGCAGAGCAGCAGGGCGAGGCCGGTGCGCGGCATCCTGAGCAGGTAGCGCGTGGCGAGTCCCGCGGCCAGCAGGACCCAGAAGCCGACCTCGCAGATCACGATCAGCGTGACGATCACGGCAGTCCCCTTTCGGTTCCCTTCCAGGCTTCCGTGGGCGGCGGCCGGAAACGTCGTCGCCGGTGAGGAACCACGTCTACATCCTTCGACGGAGGCACACCTCGGCCCCGGCGGGGACGTCCGCTCCCCGGGCAGCGTGTTGGATGAGGACGTGCGACTCCCCCGACCCCATCGCGACGACCTGTTCATCGCCGCCGCCGGACTGGCCTGCGGCCTGCTCCTGTGGTCGTTCGGACTGTTCACCAAGACGGACGCCGTCCTCCCGCAGCGCTGGGCGACGCTGGTCCCGCTCTTCGTGATGGCGTCGATGGAGGCGCTGCGCCGCACCAGGCCCCAGTTCGCGCTGACCGTCGGCACCCTCGCGATCGTCGGGGACCAGTTCACCCACGGCAATCTCGTCACCGTGCTGATGTTCACGGACGTGGTCTACGCGGCCGTGGTGTACGGATCGCCCTCCTCCGCCCGGCGCATCCCGTACACGACCGGTCTGATCACCGTCGGCGGCACGATCGGGCTGCTGCTGTGGTGGCAGGACGCGATCGCGCTGCTCGTCGGCGTGGTCAGCGGCATGGTCTCGTTCCTTCCCGCCGTGACCGGCGCCGTCGTGCGCAACCACCGGGAGGCCGCGGAGGCGGCGCGGCTGCGCGCCGAGCAGACGGCGCTGCTCGCCGAGATGGACCGGGCGCAGGCGGTGGTCGCCGAGCGCGCCCGGATGGCCCGCGAGCTGCACGACATGGTCGCCAACCACCTCTCGGCGATCGCGATCCACTCCACGGCGGCGCTCTCGCTCGACGACGAGGCGACCACCCGGCAGGCGCTGACGGTGATCCGGGAGAACAGCGTGGAGGGCCTGGCCGAGATGCGGCGGCTGATCGGCCTGCTGCGGGACAGCAGCGGCGACGCCGAGCCGGCGGCCGCACCCACGCTGGCCGGGCTGGACGCACTGGTCGCCCAGGCAGGGGCCAACGGGGCGTCCAGCGGGCTCACGTTCACGCTCGACGACACCCGCCGGGAGAGCGGCGAGCCGCTTCCTGCGCCCGTCGAGCTCGCCGCGTACCGGATCGTGCAGGAGTCGCTGACGAACGCGCTCAAGCATGCCCCGGCCGGTGCGGTCAGGGTGTTCCTGGCCAGGAACGCTCGGGCGCTGACGGTACGGGTGACCAGCCCGTTCGGTGACCGGCCGGGACCGCGTGCGCCCGGCTCGGGGGCCGGCCTGGTCGGGATGCGCGAGCGGGTGGCACTGCTCGGCGGGGAGTTCGAGGCAGGGCCCGTCCCGGACCGGGACGGGACGAAGATCTGGCGGGTGCGGGCCGAGCTGCCCGCCGAGGAGAGGACACCGGAGGCATGACGATCCGGATCGTGGTCGCCGAGGACCAGAGCGCGGTACGCGCCGGGCTCGTGCTGATTCTCGGCAGTGCGCCGGACATCGAGGTGGTGGGCGAGGCCGCGGACGGTGAGCGGGCCGTCGAGCTGGCCCGCGAACTGCGGCCCGACCTGGTCCTGATGGATGTGCAGATGCCGCGGATGGACGGGGTGACGGCGACCCGGCACGTGGTGTCCGAGGGTCTGGCCGATGTGCTCGTCCTGACCACCTTCGACCTCGACGAGTACGTGTTCGGGGCGCTGCGGGCGGGGGCGGCGGGCTTCCTGCTGAAGAACACGGAGGCGAAGGAGCTGATCGAGGGGGTGCGGACGGTGGCGCGCGGCGAGGGTCTGATCGCCCCCGCGGTGACCCGCCGGCTGATCGCGGAGTTCGCGGCGCCGCGCCGTCCGGTGCGGGCGCCGGGCGGTGCCGATCCCTCGGTCGTCGACCGGCTGACGCCCCGGGAGCGCGAGGTGCTGTCGGCGCTGGGTTCGGGCCTGTCGAACGCGGAGATCGCGGCACGGCTCGACATGGCGGAGGCGACGGTGAAGACGCACGTCAGCAAGGTGCTGGGGAAGCTGGAGCTGCGCAGCCGGGTCCAAGCGGCTGTGCTGGCACAGGAGTTGGGAATCTGACGGGCCGGGTTCCAACGTTGGTCTGGACCTCTTGACGGCTGGTCCAGACCTTTCTACGCTCGCGGGGCGCGCGCACCTTCGGACCACCCCCACCCCATGTCGTCCGCAACTTGAGGAGCACCGTTGAGCACTCAAGCACCGACGCGCAGAGCAGGGTTCAGACACCGGGCCGCCGCCGGTCTGACCGCCCTCGTCCTGCCCCTGGCCGCGATGATCGGCCTCGCCGCACCCGCCGAGGCCGCCGCCTCCGCCACCGCCACGTACACCAAGGTCTCCGACTGGGGCACCGGCTTCGAGGGCAAGTGGACGGTGAAGAACACCGGAACCACCCCCCTCTCCTCCTGGACCGTCGAGTGGGACTACCCCTCCGGCACCGCGGTCACCTCCGCCTGGGACGCCACCGTCACCAGCTCCGGAACCCACTGGACCGCCAAGAACGTCGGCTGGAACGGCACCCTCGCCCCCGGCGCCACCGTCTCCTTCGGCTTCAACGGCACCGGATCCGGCGCCCCGAGCGGCTGCAAGGTCAACGGCGGCTCCTGCGACGGCTCCACCCAGCCCGGTGACAGTGCGCCCTCGGCGCCCGGCACCCCCGTCGCCTCCGCCGTCACCGACACCTCGGTCAAGCTGACCTGGACCGCCGCCACTGACGACAAGGGCATCAAGAACTACGACGTCAAGCGGGACGGCGCGACGATCGCCACGGTCACCGGACTCACGTACACCAACAGCGGGCTCACCGCCGGCACCGACTACAGCTACACGGTCGTCGCCCGCGACACCATCGACCAGACCGGCCCCGCCAGCGGCGCCGTGAGCGTCCGCACCACGGGCGGCGGCGGGGGCAACCCCAACCCCGGCGCCACCGTGAAGATGGGCTACTTCACCAACTGGGGCGTCTACGGCCGCAACTACCACGTCAAGAACATCGTGACCTCGGGCTCCGCGGCGAAGATCACCCACATCAACTACGCCTTCGGCAACGTCACCGGCGGCAAGTGCACCATCGGCGACTCCTACGCCGACTACGACAAGGCCTACACCGCCGACCAGTCCGTCGACGGCGTCGCCGACACCTGGGACCAGCCGCTGCGCGGCAACTTCAACCAGCTGCGCAAGCTGAAGAAGGCCTACCCCAACATCAAGGTCATCTGGTCCTTCGGCGGCTGGACCTGGTCAGGCGGCTTCGGCCAGGCCGTGCAGAACCCGACCGCGTTCGCGCAGTCCTGCTACGACCTGGTGGAGGACCCGCGCTGGGCCGACGTCTTCGACGGCATCGACCTCGACTGGGAGTACCCGAACGCCTGCGGTCTGTCCTGTGACACCAGTGGCCCGGCCGCCTTCAAGAACATGATGCAGGCCATGCGCGCCAAGTTCGGCAGCAGCGCGCTCGTCACCGCGGCCGTCACGGCCGACGCCTCCTCCGGCGGCAAGATCGACGCCACCGACTACGCGGGCGCGGCGCAGTACATGAACTGGTTCAACGTGATGACGTACGACTTCTTCGGCGCCTGGGCGGCGCAGGGCCCGACGGCCCCGCACTCCCCGCTCACCTCGTACGCCGGCATCCCGCAGGCGGGCTTCAACTCCGCCGAGGCGATCGCCAAGTACAAGGCCAAGGGCGTCCCGGCCGCCAAGCTGCTGCTCGGCATCGGCTTCTACGGCCGCGGCTGGACCGGCGTCACCCAGTCCGCCCCCGGCGGCACCGCCACCGGACCCGCCGCCGGCACCTACGAGCAGGGCATCGAGGACTACAAGGTCCTGAAGAACTCCTGCCCGGCCAACGGCACCGTCGCCGGCACCGCGTACGCCCACTGCGGCACCAACTGGTGGAGCTACGACACCCCGGCCACCGTCACCTCGAAGATGAGCTGGGCCAAGAACCAGGGCCTGGGCGGCGCCTTCTTCTGGGAGTTCAGCGGCGACACCGGCAACGGCGAGCTGGTGGGAGCCATCAACAGCGGGCTGAACTAGCCCCACGGAAAACGCGGCGGGGACGGTGCAGCACACCGTCCCCGCCGTCACGTTTCGCGTTCGGTCACGCCACGTTCACTCTCTGGCCCGGCGGCGCCGCCTCCAGCCAGGCCAGGAAGCCGGTCAGGGCGTCCTCGCTCATCGCCAGCTCCAGCCGGGTGCCCCGGTGCAGACAGCCCTGGATGACCGAGTCGGAGAGCAGCGCGAGCTCCTCCTCGCCCTCCGGCATCCGGCGCTCGAGGACCTCGATGGCCGAGCGCTCCAGGACGCGGCGGGGGCGGGGCGCGTACGAGAAGACCCGGAACCAGGCGATCTCGTCACCGCTGTAGCGGGCCACCCCGTACACCCAGCCCTTGCCGGTGGAGTCCGGCGTCTCGGGGATGTTCCAGCGCAGGGAGCAGTCGAAGGTGCCGCCGGCCCGCTGGATCAGCCTGCGGCGCAAGCCGAAGACGAAGAGCCCGATCACCACCAGTGCGACGACCAGGCCGCACACGAGCAGAGCGAGGAACATCTTCACCGACCTCCTCGCTGCGTCCCGTAACCGGTGGAACCGGCCTGACCGAATACAACTTGCATCTGCATCGCCTCAGCCGCGGCACGGTCTGGAAAATTCCAGCCGTACCGCGGCTGAGGGCTGGCTCTCGGCGCGGTCCGCTAGCGGACCGATACCGCGCGCAGCCGGACCTCGGCGCGCCGCTCGGCGGCGGCGTCCGACTCCGTCTTCGCGCGCTCCAGCGCACGCTCGGCGCGCTGGGCGTCGATCTCGTCCGCCAGCTCGGCGATCTCCGCGAGCAGAGAAAGCTTGTCGTCGGCGAAGGAGATGAAACCGCCGTGGACGGCGGCCACGACAGTGCCGCCCTCGCTCGTACGGATCGTCACGGGGCCCGACTCCAGCACACCGAGCAGCGGCTGGTGACCGGGCATGACGCCGATGTCGCCGGAGGTCGTACGCGCGATGACCAGGGTGGCCTCGCCGGACCAGA
Organism: Streptomyces sp. NPDC085481; assembly: GCF_044541845.1. Lineage (NCBI taxonomy): Bacteria > Bacillati > Actinomycetota > Actinomycetes > Kitasatosporales > Streptomycetaceae > Streptomyces > Streptomyces sp. NPDC085481. The sequence goes on along the minus strand of NZ_JBITTJ010000010.1, from coordinate 67,917 downwards.
CACTCCGGTCCGCTGCGACCAGCTCGACGTGCAGCTCAGCAGCCAAGGGTGGCTCCTCGGGTCACCACCCGGCGGTGCTGCCGGGTGTTGGGATCAATTCTAGAGGGCGTGAAGAGGGGGGCGGGAACGGTCCCGCCCCCCTCAGGCGAGCACGGGGCTCAGGAGACGCCGAGCTCCTTGGCGTTCTTCTTGAGGTCCTCGAGACCACCACACATGAAGAAGGCCTGCTCCGGGAAGTGGTCGTACTCTCCGTCGCAGATCGCGTTGAACGCGGCGATCGACTCGTCGAGCGGAACGTCCGAACCGTCCACACCGGTGAACTGCTTCGCCGCGTGGGTGTTCTGGGACAGGAAGCGCTCGACACGGCGGGCGCGGTGGACAACGAGCTTGTCCTCCTCGCTCAGCTCGTCGATACCGAGGATCGCGATGATGTCCTGGAGGTCCTTGTACTTCTGCAGGATGCCCTTGACGCGCGTGGCGGCGTCGTAGTGGTCCTGCGCGATGTAACGCGGGTCCAGGATCCGGGACGTGGAGTCCAGCGGGTCCACGGCCGGGTAGATGCCCTTCTCGGAGATCGGACGGGAGAGAACCGTCGTCGCGTCGAGGTGGGCGAAGGTGGTCGCCGGCGCCGGGTCGGTGAGGTCGTCGGCGGGGACGTAGATCGCCTGCATCGAGGTGATCGAGTGACCACGGGTCGAGGTGATGCGCTCCTGGAGGAGACCCATCTCGTCGGCCAGGTTCGGCTGGTAGCCCACCGCGGAGGGCATACGGCCGAGCAGGGTCGACACCTCGGAACCGGCCTGGGTGAAGCGGAAGATGTTGTCGATGAAGAACAGCACGTCCTGCTTCTGCACATCGCGGAAGTACTCCGCCATGGTCAGACCGGCCAGGGCGACGCGCAGACGGGTGCCCGGGGGCTCGTCCATCTGGCCGAAGACCAGCGCGGTCTTGTCGAGAACGCCGGCCTCCTCCATCTCGACCATGAGGTCGTTGCCCTCACGGGTGCGCTCGCCGACGCCCGCGAAGACCGACACACCCTCGTGCAGCTTCGCCACACGCATGATCATTTCCTGGATCAGAACGGTCTTGCCGACACCGGCACCACCGAACAGACCGATCTTTCCACCCTTGACGTACGGGGTGAGAAGGTCGACGACCTTCAGGCCGGTCTCGAACATCTCGGTCTTGGACTCGAGCTGGTCGAAGGCCGGGGCCTTGCGGTGGATCGCCCAGCGGTCGGCGTCGGCGACCGTGGCCGGGTCGTCGTTCAGGACCTCGCCCAGGGTGTTGAACACCTTGCCCTTGGTGACGTCGCCGACCGGCACCGTGATGCCGTCGCCCGTGTCGGTCACCGGGGCCTGGCGGACCAGACCGTCGGTGGGCTGCATGGAGATGGTGCGGACGATGCCGTCACCGAGGTGCTGCGCGACCTCGAGGGTCAGCGTCTTGGTGCCCTCGCCGGACGGGTCCGGCACCTCGACGTTCAGCGCGTTGTAGATCTCCGGCATCGCGTCGACGGGGAACTCCACGTCGACGACCGGGCCGATGACCCGGGCGACGCGGCCCGTGGCGGCGGCCGTCTCAACAGTGGTCGTCATTACTTGTCACTCCCCGCGGTCGCGTCGGCCAGGGCTGCGGTGCCACCGACGATCTCGCTGATTTCCTGGGTGATTTCGGCCTGTCGGGCCGCGTTGGCAAGTCGGGAGAGGTTGTTGATCAAGTCTCCCGCGTTGTCGGTCGCCGACTTCATCGCACGTCGCGTGGCGGCGTGCTTGGAAGCGGCCGACTGCAGCAGCGCGTTGTAGATCCGGCTCTCGACGTACCGCGGCAGCAGGGCGTCGAGGACGTCCTCCGCCGACGGCTCGAAGTCGTACAGCGGGCGGAGCGTGTCCGGCTCGCCGGCCTCCTTCGCCACCTCGTCGAGGCTGAGGGGCAGCAGCCGGGCCTCGACCGCCGTCTGCGTCATCATCGAGACGAACTCGGTGTAGATGATGTGGAGCTCGTCCACACCGCCCTCTGCCGTGTCCTTCTCGATCGCCTCGATCAGCGGCGCCGCGATGGTCTTGGCGTCCGCGTACGTGGGCTCGTCCGTGAAGCCGGTCCACGTGTCGCTCAGCTTCCGCTCACGGAAGTTGAAGTGCGCGACACCGCGACGACCGACGACGTAGACGTCGACCTCGTGGCCCTTGCCCTCCAGCTCCTTGATGAGCTTCTCCGCCGCCTTGATGGCGTTGGAGTTGAAGGCGCCGGCCAGACCGCGGTCGCTGGAGAGGAGCAGAACCGCGGCGCGGGCCGGGTTCTCCGCCTCGGTGGTCAGCGGGTGCTTGTCGTTCGCACCCGTGGCCACCGCGGTCACCGCGCGGGTGAGCTCGGTCGCGTACGGGGTCGACGCCTGCACCTTGCGCTGTGCCTTGACGACACGCGAGGCGGCGATCATCTCCATCGCCTTGGTGATCTTCTTCGTCGCGGTGACGGATTTGATGCGACGCTTGTAGACCCGGAGCTGCGCTCCCATGAGTCAGGTCCCTTCCGTCGTCACTTCGAGACGTTGACGGCGGCAGAAGCGTCCTCGCCGAGCAGCTTGCCGTCAGAGGTCTCGAACTGCTTCTTGAACTCCGCGATCGCGTCGGCGACGGACTGCAGCGTGTCGTCCGACATCTTGCCGCCCTCACGGATGGAGGTCATGAGGCCCGAGTGGTTCTGGCGCAGGAACGCCAGCATCTCGGCCTCGAAGCGGCGGATGTCGACCACCGGGACGTCGTCCATCTTGCCGGTGGTGCCGGCCCAGACGGAGACGACCTGGTTCTCGGTGGGCATCGGCTGGTACTGAGCCTGCTTCAGCAGCTCGACCATGCGCTGACCACGCTCCAGCTGCGCCTTCGACGCGGCGTCCAGGTCGGAACCGAAGGCGGCGAACGCCTCGAGCTCACGGAACTGGGCCAGGTCCACGCGGAGACGGCCGGAGATCTGCTTCATCGCCTTGTGCTGGGCGGAGCCACCGACACGCGAGACCGAGATACCGACGTTCAGGGCCGGACGCTGGCCGGCGTTGAACAGGTCGGACTCCAGGAAGCACTGGCCGTCGGTGATGGAGATGACGTTGGTCGGGATGAACGCCGACACGTCGTTCGCCTTGGTCTCGACGATCGGCAGACCGGTCATCGAACCGGCACCGAGCTCGTCCGAGAGCTTCGCGCAGCGCTCGAGCAGACGCGAGTGCAGGTAGAAGACGTCACCCGGGTAGGCCTCACGGCCCGGCGGGCGGCGCAGCAGCAGCGACACGGCGCGGTAGGCGTCGGCCTGCTTCGACAGGTCGTCGAAGACGATCAGGACGTGCTTGCCCTGGTACATCCAGTGCTGACCGATGGCGGAGCCGGTGTACGGCGCCAGGTACTTGAAGCCGGCCGGGTCGGACGCCGGGGCGGCGACGATCGTCGTGTACTCGAGCGCACCGGCCTCTTCCAGGGCGCCGCGCACGGACGCGATGGTCGAGCCCTTCTGGCCGACGGCGACGTAGATGCAGCGGACCTGCTTGTTCACGTCGCCCGAGCGCCAGTTGTCGCGCTGGTTGATGATCGTGTCGACGCACAGAGCGGTCTTGCCGGTCTGACGGTCACCGATGATCAGCTGACGCTGACCACGGCCGACCGGCGTCATGGCGTCGACGGCCTTGTAGCCGGTCTCCATCGGCTCGTGCACCGACTTACGGGCCATAACGCCCGGGGCCTGCAGCTCGAGGGCGCGGCGGCCCTCGGTCTCGATCTCGCCGAGACCGTCGATCGGGTTGCCGAGCGGGTCGACGACGCGACCCAGGTATCCCTCGCCGACACCGACGGAGAGGACCTCGCCGGTGCGCTGCACCGACTGTCCCTCCTCGATACCGCTGAACTCGCCGAGGACGATCGCGCCGATCTCGCGCTCCTCGAGGTTGAGGGCGAGACCGAGGGTGCCGTCCTCGAACTTCAGCAGCTCGTTCGCCATGGCCGAGGGAAGACCCTCGACCTTCGCGATGCCGTCGCCGGCCAGGCTGACCGTGCCGACCTCCTCGCGCGAGGCCGCGTCCGGCTGGTACGACTGGACGAAGGTCTCCAGCGCGTCCCGGATCTCCTCCGGCCGGATCGTGAGCTCCGCCATCTGGGTTCCCTGCTCTCCTTGTTGGGCCCGAAGTTTCTTAGGGGGTCTGGGGGCCGACCCCCAGGAATCTTCTGCAATCTCTGCACGGCCCAACCGGGCCGCTGTTCATGCTTCTTGAGTTGTGGCTGACGTCAGCCGGCCAGTCGCCGGGTCGCCTCGTCGAGGCGCTCCGCGATGGTCCCGTCGATGACCTCGTCGCCGACCCGCACCGAGATCCCGCCGAGGACCGAGGGGTCCACGTCCAGGTTCAGGTGCATCGGGCGGCCGTACAGCTTGGCGAGTACGGCGCCGAGGCGCTGCTTCTGCTGATCGTTCAGCGGCACCGCCGACGTGACGACGGCGACCATCCGGTCCCGGCGCGCCGCGGCGAGCTTGGACAGGGACTCGAGTCCCGCTTCCAGGCTACGTCCCCGGGGCTGGGTCACCAGACGGACGACCAGTCGCTCGGTGGCGGGGTTGGCCTTGCCGCCGAGCAGGCTGCCGAGCAGCTCGCCCTTGGCGGAGGCCTTGGCGGTCTTGTCCGTCAGCGCCGAGCGGAGCTCGGTGCTGGAGGAGACGATCCGGCCGAACCGGAACAGCTCGTCCTCGACGTTGTCGAGGGCGCCCGCCTTCTGGGCTGCGGTGAGGTCGGCGATGTCCGCCAGCTCCTCGACCGCGTCGACCAGGTCACGGGACTGCGACCAGCGGGAGCGGACCATTCCGGCGACCAGGTCGACGGTCTCGCCGCCCACCTGACCGGTCAGGAGTCGCTGGGCGAGCTCGGCCTTGGCCTCGCCGGCCTGCGCCGGATCGGTCAGGACCCGACGCAGCGACACCTCGCGGTGGAGCAGCGCGGTGACAGCCGCCAGCTCGCCCGCGAGCTTGGCCGCGTCCACCGACGTGTTGTCGGTCAGCGCGTCGAGGGCATCGCGTGCGGCGCCCAGTGCCTCGCGGCTCGCTCCGTTCATCGGACGGCCTCGGCCTTCTCCTCGAGCTCGTCGAGGAAGCGGTCGATCGTGCGGCTCTGGCGGGCGGTGTCCTCGAGGGACTCGCCGACCAGCTTGCCGGCCAGGTCGGTGGCGAGCTTGCCCACGTCCTGACGCAGCGAGGTGGCCGCGGCCTTGCGGTCGGCCGCGATCTGCGTGTGGCCGGCCGCGATGATCTCCTCGCGCTGCCGCTGGCCTTCCGCCTTCATCTCCTGGATGATCGCGGTGCCCTGCTCCGTCGCCTCCTGGCGGAGACGCGCGGCTTCGTGGCGGGCCTCGGCGAGCTGAGCCTTGTACTGCTCCAGCACACTCTGAGCCTCGATCTGGGCCGACTCGGCCTTCTCGATGCCACCCTCGATGGCCTCGCGGCGCTGCTCCAGAACCTTGTTGATGTTCGGGAGGAGCTTCTTGGCGAGGAAGCCGAAGACGATGACGAAGGCGATCAGGCCGATGACGAGCTCGTCGAGATGCGGGATGAGCGGAGGCTGCTCCTCCGCCGCTTCCGCAAGAAGCAGAGCGTTCACATCAGTGCCTTCCGTAAAAAGGGTCGGGCTGTCGGTCCGGCTTACTTGTAGACGAAGCCCATGACGATGCCGATGAGGGCAAGCGCCTCACAGAAGGCGAAACCCATGATCTGGTTGGTACGGATCAGGCCGGCCGCCTCGGGCTGACGGGCGAGGGCCTGGGTGCCGTTACCGAAGATGATGCCGACGCCGACGCCGGGGCCGATGGCAGCGAGGCCGTAGCCGATGGAGGCGACGTTTCCGTTGACGGCGGCGAGAGTCTCGAGAGCGGACATGCCGGTTCTTCCTTCTCTTTCAAGGACCCGGTGGGGGTTGGCCACCGGACGACTGTTGGTTTGGGGGTGTGTGCTGCTGCCGGGCCGGCTCAGTGGTGCTCGGAGAGCGCGCCCTGGACGTAGCTGCAAGCCAGGAGCACGAAGACGTACGCCTGGACGGCCTGGATGAAGAGCTCGAAGGCGGTCATCACGAGGACCATCACGAACGAGGCGCCGGCGTAGACGAAGCCGAGGCCGTGCATGAGGTAGTAGGTCGCCAGCGAGAACATCACGATCAGCAGGTGACCGGCGAACATGTTCGCGAACAGTCGGACCGCGTGCGTGAAGGGCCTGATGAGCAGGTTCGAGAAGAACTCGAGGACGACGACCAGGGGAAGGATCGGGCCGAGCGACTTGTCGTAGCCGACGATGTTCTTCCAGCCGCCCACGAAGCCGTGCTTCTTGAAGGTCAGCGAGACCCAGAGGACGTAGACGATCAGCGCGAGGGCCGCCGGGAAGGCGATCAGCGAGGTGACCGGGAACTGGGCGAGCGGGATGATCGACCAGAGGTTGAGCATCCAGACGAAGAAGAACAGCGACACCATCAGCGGGACGTACTTCTCGCCGTCCTTCTTGCCGATGATCTCGTAGACGATGCCGCGGCGCACGAAGTCGTAGCCGGCCTCGCCGACCATCTGCATCTTGCCGGGGATCAGCTTCGGCTTGTTGAAGGCGGCCCAGAAGAAGCCGACGACCACGATCGAGCCGAGGATCGCGAGGAGCATCGGCTTCGTGAGTTCGAAGCTGCCCCAGGTGGCGACGGGCTCGTACATGAACGTGTGCAGGCCCGGCGCCGGGAAGCCGCATCCGGTGAAGATGTGGCAATCCGGGTCGAAGGCAAGCGTCTGGTCAGCACTCACCGCGGGCTCCTTCAGCGTGGCGCATAGGTACGGCAACCTCGTTGTGTCGGCGCGGCACGCAGCCGCGGGTCGGCACTGGACTGGTCTTACGGATAAGGGGGCGGCGGTTCGGCATCGAGCCTCGCGCTGGGACAGGCGCCGCTTCGGATGCCCGCGCCCGCAGTGCCGCAGTTGGCACCGGACGATAGCAGGAAGCCGAACGGCTCTTTATCCCGGCCCTACCCTTCACGGCTTCGGCCCCGAGTTTCCGGGATCGACGTACATGATCTTGGCCTTCATGTAGGCGCGTGCCTGGGCGGCGACCCAGACCACGGTCGTGCCGAGCAGCGTGAAGGCGAAGGCCTTGAAGTCGAACGCCGAGGTGTCCTTCAGCAAGGCCAGGAAGATGAAGAGCACCAGCAGCTGGGCCGTGTAGAGCATCAGCCCCATGGCCTGGAACAGCTGTGGCAGCTTCTTCGCCGTCCGCTGCAGAACCACCAGCCCGATGCCCATGAAGAGGATCACGACCAGGGTTCCGACAACGGCGCCGAGAGCGCCCTTGCCACCGACGACCACAGCGCTGACCACGGTGGCGATGGCGCCGGCGGCAGCGGTGGGTACGGCGGTGTGCAGCAGGGTGCGTGCGTCGTTGGACGGCATGGCGGTGTCTCCGCTTGCTGGAGGGGGCGATGGTGTCGTCATGGACGAGCGTAAGCCCGGTCCGAGGTGGGTCTCGGGGCCAACAGACCGTCGCACTACGGTCTTTCGGCACTGTCGCCGGGTCTCGTGAACCGTATCACAAACTATTTGAATAGGTCTTTACTCGGAGAGTGTGCCAACTGTCACACCTGAGAGTTACTGCGCGCGTGTGTGCACGACAGCGAGGCGGCTTGTCTGGTATTGGCCCCGCATGCGGCATTCGTCAACCGCGCGCCCCGGCCTTACTCCGGTCGGAGAAGCGCGAACGGTGACCGATGGCGGTCGATCCGTTGACACCCGCGGGCACGGCGACGGGCTCCTCGCCCACCGACTCGCCCGGCCCGGCCGGCTCGTCCGGGGCGCCCGCCTCGGCCGGCTCGGCGGCCGGCACGGGCGCGACCTTGCGGCGCCGGTAGCGCGGCGGCACGACCGCCTCGGCCCAGCGCGGGGCGCGCGGCGTGAACCGGGGCAGCAGGAGCAGCACCAGGCCGACCGCGCTCAGCGCGACCACGACGAGCACGATCCACATCGAGGTCGAGTGCACCGAGTAGGCCAGGGTGCCGAAGGCGATGAGCGCCGACCAGAAGTACATGATCAGCACCGCGCGGCTGTGCGAGTGCCCGATCTCCAGGAGCCGGTGGTGCAGGTGCCCGCGGTCCGCGGCGAACGGCGACTGCCCCTTCCAGGTGCGGCGCACGATCGCGAGGACCAGGTCCGCCATCGGGATCGCGATGATGGTCAGCGGAAGCACCAGCGGGATGAAGACCGGCAGGGCCGCGTGCGTGGCCGCCTTGGTGGAGCCCGCGAAGATCTTCAGCGCGTCCGGGTCGACCTGGCCCGTGATGGAGATGGCCGATGCGGCCAGGATCAGGCCGATCAGCATCGAGCCCGAGTCGCCCATGAAGATCCGCGCCGGGTGCATGTTGTGCGGCAGGAAGCCCAGGCACATGCCCATCAGGATGGCGGCGAACAGGGTCGCGGGGGCTGCCGCCTCGATCGTGTAGCCGAACCAGATCCGGTACGCGTAGAGGAAGAAGGCCGCGGCGGCGATGCAGACCATGCCGGCGGCGAGACCGTCGAGACCGTCGACGAAGTTCACCGCGTTGATGGTGAGGACGACCAGGGCGACCGTGAGCAGGGTGCCCTGCCACTGGGTGAGCGCGACCGTGCCGACACCGGGGATGGGCAGCCACAGGATCGTCAGACCCTGCATGACCATCACGCCCGCGGAGATCATCTGCGCGCCGAGCTTGATCAGCGCGTCCAGCTCGAACTTGTCGTCGAGGACACCGATCAGCCAGATCAGGGCGGCGCCGGAGAGCAGCGCGCGGGGCTCGTTGGACAGCTCGAAGACGCTGTTGAGGTTCTGCAGGTGGTCGGCGACGAGCAGTCCCGCGCACAGCCCGAAGAACATGGCGATGCCACCGAGCCGCGGAGTCGGTTCTCGGTGTACGTCGCGGGCGCGGATCTCCGGCATCGCCCCGGTCGCGATGGCGAACTTCCGCACCGGACCGGTCAGCAGATAGGTCACCGCGGCCGTGACACAGAGCGTCAGCAGGTAATCACGCACGGGCTGCCCCACAGGAATCGCTGGCCATCTCAGCCCCACACCCTAGCCGGGCCGTCCCCATGGTCGAGGACACAAGTCGGCCCCGAACGGTTCCAGGAAGGCGCTCTTTACCGGCCATACGGGGGAAATCGCCCGGCAAGCTCGCGTACTTCGGCGCGTACCCTCGCCGTCTCCCGCGCGTCGTCACGCAGCGCGGCGGTGAACAGTCCGGCAATTCTCGCCATCTCCGGCGACCCCATCCCCTGCGTGGTGACGGCGGCGGTGCCGAGCCGGATGCCGCGCCCGTCCCCGTACGGCAGCGCGCAGGTGTCGAGGACCAGGCCGGCGGCCGCGAGCCGGGCGCGGGCGGCGCGTCCGTCGACGCCGAGGGGCGCGGGGTCGGCGGTGATGAGGTGGGTGTCGGTGCCGCCGGTGGTCAGCGCGAAGCCCTCGGCGGCGAGTGCCGCGGCGAGCACCCGGGCGTGCTCGACCACCTGATGGGCGTACGTGGCGAAGGCCGGCGTGGACGCCTCCCCGAAGGCGACGGCCTTGGCGGCGATGGTGTGCATCTGCGCACCGCCCTGGGTGAACGGGAACACGGCCCGGTCGACCCGCTCGGCGAGCTCCGACCCGCACAGGATCAGCCCGCCGCGAGGGCCGCGCAGCACCTTGTGCGTGGTGGCGCAGACGATGTCGGCGTACGGGACGGGGTTCGGGGCCGCACCGCCGGCGACCAGGCCGAGGGGGTGGGCGGCGTCGGCGATGAGATAGGCGCCGACCTCGTCGGCGATGGCCCGGAAGATCCCGTAGTCGAGGTGCCGGGGATAGGAGATGGACCCGCAGACGATCGCCTTCGGCCGGTGGTGCCGGGCGAGCGCGGCGACCTGCTCGTAGTCGACGAGCCCGGTCTCGGCGTCGACGCCGTACGGGACGAAGTCGAACCAGCGGCCGGAGAAGTTCGCGGGCGAGCCGTGCGTGAGGTGCCCGCCGTACGCGAGGCCCATGGCCAACACGGTGTCACCGGGCCGCAGCAGCGCGGCGTACGCGGCGAGCACGGCGGAGGACCCCGAGTGGGCCTGCACGTTCGCGTGCTCGGCCCCGAACAGCGAGGTGGCCCGGTCGACGGCGATGCGCTCCACGGCGTCGGCGTACTCGCAGCCGCCGTGGTGACGGGCGCCGGGATAGCCCTCGGCGTACTTGTTGGCGAGCTGCGAGCCGAGGGCGGCGAGGACGGCCGGCGAGGTGAAGTTCTCCGCGGCGATCAGCTGCAGGCTGTCGCCCTGCCGGCGCACCTCCCCGAGCAGCACGTCGGCGATCTCGGGGTCCTGCCGGCGCAGTACGTCGAGGAGGACGTCGAGCTGGTTCTCGTCTTCGGGGGGCGCGGTGACCGGCATGAGGGACTCCGTGCGGTGAGCGGGCTAGAAACCCACAGTAGGCCCACCCACCGCCTCCCGCTCCCCCACTGGGCCACCTGGTCCCGTCGGCCCCTGCCGACGGGTGGGGACGCCCGTGAGGGCCGTCAACGGCGCGTCGGCACGCCCGTCAGGGCCGTGACGACCGGGTCCAGCGCCTGGTTGATCTCGTCGCCGATCGAGCGGAAGAACGTGATCGGGGCGCCGTACGGGTCGTTGACCTCGTCCGCCTCCGCCGACGGGGCCAGGAGCCACCCGCGTAGAGCGGCGGCCGCGCGGACCAGGGCGCGGGCGCGGTCGACCGTTCCGTTGGCGCCCAGCGGGTCGGGCAGGGTCGCCGGGTCTATGGCCCGGACGAGGCGGGTGAACTCCTTCAGGGTGAAGGTGCGCAGGCCCGCCGAGTGGCCCATCGAGATGACCTGCGCGCGGTGGTCGCGGGTCGCGGTGAGGACCAGGTCGGCGCGGATGACGTGCTCGTCGAGGAGCTCGCGGCCCACGAAGCCGGTCGGGTCCGCGCCGAAGTCGGCGAGGACCAGCTCCGCGTTGGCCTCCATCGGGGCGCCCTCGTGGCCCCAGGTGCCCGCGCTCTCCACGATCAGGCCACCGCCCCGCGGGTCGCCGAGGCGGTCGCTCAGGGCATGCCGGGTCAGCCGCTCGGTGATCGGCGAGCGGCAGACGTTGCCGGTGCTGACGTGGAGGATGCGGAAGGTACTGCCGTCGAACTCGTGCCCCGCTATGCCACGCCCCTCAGGGGCGGTCAATTCGCCACCTCGAGGTCGGGTACCACCTTCCGGAGCTCCTCCGCCGACAGCGCGCCCTCGCGCAGCAGCAACGGCACCTTGCCCGTCACGTCGACGATGGAGGACGGCACGATGCCGGGGGTGGGGCCGCCGTCCAGGTAGACGGACACGGCGTCGCCGAGCATGCCCTGCGCCGCGTCACAGTCCTCCGGCGACGGGTGGCCGGTCAGGTTCGCCGAGGACACCGCCATCGGACCGACTTCCGTGAGCAGCTCGATCGCGACCGGGTGCAGCGGCATCCGGATCGCGACGGTGCCCCGGGTGTCACCCAGGTCCCACTGCAGCGACGGCTGGTGCTTGGCCACCAGGGTCAGCGCGCCCGGCCAGTACGCGTCGACGAGCTCCCAGGCCTGCTCGGAGAAGTCCGTGACCAGGCCGTGCAGCGTGTTCGGCGAGCCGATCAGGACCGGCGTCGGCATGTTCCGGCCGCGCCCCTTGGCCGCGAGCAGATCCGCGACGGCCTCCGAGCTGAAGGCGTCCGCCCCGATCCCGTACACGGTGTCGGTGGGCAGCACGACCAGCTCGCCGCGGCGTACGGCGGACGCGGCCTCACGCAGACCCGTCGCACGGTCCGTCGCCTCGTTGCAGTCGTATCGCCGAGCCATCAGTCCCGGTCCTCCTCGTACGCGTGATGCGTGGTCTGCGTGGTCTGCGTGGTCATGGGGTTGCCTTGCGAGCCGTCGCGAAGCGCGGCCGGTTGTTCAGGTCGGGGTGGTCGGCGGCGTCCGCCCAGCCGGCCTCCTCGTTGAAGATCCACGGCACCTGGCCGCCCTGGGTGTCCGCGTGCTCGATGACGACGAGCCCGCCGGGACGCAGCAGCCGGTGCGCGGTGCGTTCGATGCCCCTGATGGTGTCGAGGCCGTCCTCGCCGGAGAACAGGGCCATCTCCGGGTCGTGGTCGCGGGCCTCGGGCGCCACGTACTCCCACTCGGTCAGCGGGATGTACGGCGGGTTGGAGATGACCAGGTCGACCTGGCCGTCCAGCTCCGGCAGCGCGGACAGCGCGTCGCCCTGGTGCACGGTGACCCGCGAGCCCTCGGCGTTCTTCCGGGTCCACACCAGCGCGTCGTCGGAGAGCTCCACCGCGTGCACGCGCGAGCGCGGCACCTCCTGCGCCATGGCGAGCGCGATGGCGCCCGAGCCGGTGCACAGGTCGACGATGAGCGGCTCGACGACGTCCATGGCGCGTACGGCGTCTATGGCCCAGCCGACGACCGACTCGGTCTCCGGGCGCGGCACGAAGACGCCGGGGCCCACCTGGAGCTCCAGGAAGCGGAAGAACGCCCGCCCGGTGATGTGCTGGAGCGGCTCGCGCGCCTCGCGGCGCGCGATGGCCTCCCAGTAGCGGGCGTCGAAGTCCGCGTCCTTGACGTTGTGCAGCTCCCCCCGCTTGACGCCGTGCACGAACGCGGCGAGCTCCTCGGCGTCGAAACGCGGTGAGGGAACGCCGGCGTCGGCCAGCCGCTGGGTGGCCTGGGCCACCTCGGCAAGCAGCAGGTTCACGCTGGTCCTCCGTGGTGCGGGTGGGGCTTGACGGGGGTTACGCCGCAGCGAGTTTGGCAGCTGAGTCCGCGTCGACGCACGCCTGGATGACCGCATCCAGTTCGCCGTCGAGCACCTGGTCCAGGTTGTACGCCTTGAATCCGACGCGGTGGTCCGAGAGCCGGTTCTCCGGGAAGTTGTACGTACGGATCTTCTCGGAGCGGTCCACGGTGCGGACCTGGCTGCGGCGCGCGTCCGCGGCCTCGGCCTCGGCCTTCTCCTGCGCCGCCGCGAGCAGCCGGGAACGGAGGATGCGCATGGCCTGCTCCTTGTTCTGGAGCTGGCTCTTCTCGTTCTGGCAGGAGGCGACGATGCCGGTCGGCAGGTGGGTGATGCGGACCGCGGAGTCGGTGGTGTTGACGGACTGGCCGCCGGGACCGGACGAGCGGTAGACGTCGATGCGCAGGTCGTTGGCGTGGATCTCGACGTCGACCTCCTCGGCCTCCGGCGTGACCAGCACGCCGGCCGCCGAGGTGTGGATACGGCCCTGCGACTCGGTGGCGGGCACGCGCTGCACGCGGTGCACCCCGCCCTCGTACTTCAGTCGCGCCCACACGCCCTGGCCGGGCTCGGTGGCCCCGTTGCCGCCCTTGGTCTTCACGGCGACCTGGACGTCCTTGTAGCCGCCCAGCTCGGACTCGGTGGCGTCGATGATCTCGGTCTTCCAGCCGACGCGCTCGGCGTAGCGCAGGTACATCCGCAGCAGGTCGCCGGCGAAGAGCGCGGACTCGTCGCCACCGGCGCCGGCCTTGATCTCCAGGATGACGTCCTTGTCGTCGCTGGGGTCGCGCGGGACGAGCAGCAGCCGGAGCCGGTCCGTCAGCTCCTCGCGCGCCTTCTCCAGCTCCTTGACCTCGGCGGCGAAGTCGGGGTCGTCGTGCATCAGCTCGCGGGCGGTCTCGATGTCGTCACCGTTCTGCTTCCAGGAACGGTAGGCGGCGACGATCGGGGTCAGCTCGGCGTAACGCTTGTTCAGCTTGCGCGCGTTGGCCTGGTCCGCGTGGACCGAAGGGTCAGCGAGCTTCTTCTCGAGATCGGCGTGCTCGCCGATCAGTTCCTCGACCGCCTCGAACATCGGGGGCTCCTGGTTTTCGTACGAACGGACTGCGGGGACGGCAAAGCGCCGGTCCGGTCCCCCCTGCGGGAGCGACCAAGGACCGGCGCAGTGACGTGCTACTTCTTGGCCGCAGCCTTGCCGAAGCGGGCCTCGAAGCGGGCGACGCGGCCGCCGGTGTCGAGGATCTTCTGCTTGCCCGTGTAGAACGGGTGGCACTCGGAGCAGACCTCGGCACGGATGGTGCCCTCGGTCAGGGTGCTACGGGTGGTGAACGACGCGCCACAGGTGCAGCTGACCTGGGTCTCGACGTACTCGGGGTGGATCTCGCGCTTCAAGGTGTCTCCTAGTTCCGGGAGGGCACCGGGTCGCCGTGCGGGATGCACATGCGTGAACCGGGGCCGACGTACCAGTCTGCCAGGACCGGCCGCATCTCCCAAAACCGGGGTCGGGCCGGAACTATTCCTGGCCGTGACTGCGACCGTGCGTCGCGGCTACTTCACGAGGCCGTCGGCCTGGCCGGTGGCCGTGTCCCTGGTGGCCGAGGCCGGGATCGGGCGGTCGGCCTTGAGGGCCTTCCAGACCTGCCGGCCCTGGGCTTCGAGCGGGATGACCCGGTTGGGGTCCAGCGGGTCGTACTCGACCGGCAGCGTGATCATGTGGAGGTCGCCGGCGCCGATGCCGGACAGGCCCTTGGCGAAGCCCATCAGCTCGTTGACGGAGTCGAGCTCCGAGTCCGGCGTGATGGCCTTGGTGGCGGTGTCGGCGAGGTCGAGCAGCGTCTTGGGGTCGGAGAACACGCCGACGCTCTTGACCTGGTCGATGAAGGCCTTCATGAAGGCCTGCTGGAGCTGGATGCGCCCGAGGTCGCTGCCGTCGCCGACGCTCTTGCGGGTGCGGACCAGGCCGAGGGACTGCTCGCCGTCGAGGGTGTGCGTGCCCGGGGCGAGGTCGAGGTGGCTCTTGGGGTCCTTGATGGCCTGGGTGGTGGTGACCCGGACGCCGCCGAGCTGGTCGATGAGCTTGGTGAAGCCGGTGAAGTCGACCTCGATGTAGTGGTCCATGCGGATGCCGGACATCGACTCGACGGTCTTCACGGCGCAGGCCGGGCCGCCGACCTCGTACGCCGTGTTGAACATGGCCCGGTGCGCGGCGGGGACCTTGCCGCCCTTGGTGTCGGTGCACTGGGGCCGCTCGATCAGGGTGTCGCGCGGTATGGAGACCACGGAGGCCTTCTTGTGGCCCTCGTAGACGTGGACGACCATCGCGGTGTCGGAGCGGGCGCCGCCCTCGTCCCTGCCGTACGCGCCGTTGGCGCCGGAGCGGGAGTCGGAGCCGAGGACGAGGATGTCCATCGAGCCGTTGTCGACGTTCTCGGGGCGGTCCTTGCCCAGCTGGGCGTTGATGTCGACGCTCTGCAGGTTGCCGTTGAGCCTGAAGTAGACGTAGCCGAGTCCGCTGCCGCCGAGCACGACGAGCGCGGCCGCGCTCCAGGCGGCCACGGTCACCGCGCGGCGGCCCTTGGCGGGCGGCTTGCGGCGGCGGCCGGCGCCGCGTATTCGGCCGTCGCTGTTCTGCTCGGTCATCGTCTTCCCCAGGCCCTCGGTTCACCTTGTGTGACGACGAAACACCCGAAAGGGTTCCCTTCGAACCGGTGAGGTTTGAGCGGACGACGCACAAAAGCACAGCGCCCACCGTGTGACACGGCGGGCGCTGTGCTGGATTTCTCGCGTCAGTCGTTGTTGCCGGCCGACGGAGTCGTCTTCTGGATCTGGAGCAGGAACTCGGCGTTCGACTTCGTCTGCTTCATCTTGTCGAGCAGCAGCTCGATCGCCTGCTGCTGGTCGAGCGCGTGCAGCACCCGGCGCAGCTTCCACACGATGGAGAGCTCCTCGTTGCCGAGCAGGATCTCCTCCTTGCGCGTGCCCGAGGCGTCGACGTCGACGGCCGGGAAGATGCGCTTGTCGGCGAGCTTCCGGTCGAGCTTGAGCTCCATGTTGCCGGTGCCCTTGAACTCCTCGAAGATCACCTCGTCCATGCGCGAGCCGGTGTCGACCAGCGCGGTGGCCAGGATGGTCAGCGAGCCGCCGTCCTCGATGTTGCGCGCGGCACCGAAGAAGCGCTTCGGCGGGTAGAGCGCGGTCGAGTCGACACCACCGGACAGGATGCGGCCGGAGGCGGGCGCCGCGAGGTTGTACGCGCGGCCCAGGCGGGTGATGGAGTCCAGCAGGACGACCACGTCGTGACCCAGCTCCACGAGGCGCTTGGCGCGCTCGATGGCCAGCTCGGCGACGGTGGTGTGGTCCTCGGCCGGGCGGTCGAAGGTCGAGGAGATGACCTCGCCCTTGACCGACCGCTGCATGTCGGTGACCTCTTCCGGACGCTCGTCGACCAGGACGACCATCAGGTGGCACTCGGGGTTGTTGTGGGTGATCGCGTTGGCGATCGCCTGCATGATCATGGTCTTGCCGGTCTTCGGCGGCGCCACGATCAGACCGCGCTGGCCCTTGCCGATCGGCGACACGAGGTCGATGATCCGCGTGGTCAGCACGCCCGGGTCGGTCTCCAGACGGAGGCGGTCCTGCGGGTACAGCGGGGTGAGCTTGTTGAACTCGGGGCGGCCGCGGCCGGACTCCGGCGCCATGCCGTTGACCGAGTCGAGGCGCACCAGCGCGTTGAACTTCTCGCGGCGCTCGCCCTCCTTCGGCTGGCGCACGGCACCGGTGACGTGGTCGCCCTTGCGCAGGCCGCTCTTGCGGACCTGGGCGAGGGAGACGTACACGTCGTTCGGGCCGGGCAGGTAGCCGGAGGTCCGGATGAACGCGTAGTTGTCGAGGATGTCGAGGATGCCCGCGACGGGGATCAGGACGTCGTCGTCGGAGACCTGCGGCTCGCCGGTCGCGAAGTCGTCACGGCCACGACGGCCACGACGGTCGCGGTAGCGGCCGCGACGGCCACGGCGACCGCCCTCGAAGTCGTCCTCGTCCTGGGGACCGGCCGGCTGGCCCTGCTGGCCGCCCTGGCGCTGCTGGCGCTGGCCGCCCTGGCCACCGCCCTGCTGCTCGTCGCCCTTGCCGCGCTGGCGGTCCTGGCGGTCGCGACGGTCGCGGCGGTCACCGCGCTCGCCCCGCTCACCGCGGTCGCGGCGACCGCGGCCCTCGGCGGTGTCGACGGCGGCGTCGGCCTGCGTGTCGGTCTTGGCCTCGGCACGGGCCTCGGTCTTCACGGCCTGCGCGGCCTCCGCCTTGGCCTCGCCCTCCGGCGAACCGGCGGGCGCGGTGGCACGACGACGACGGCGCTCGCCGGCGGGGGCGTCGTCGGTGGGGACGCCTCCCTGGTCGAGCGAAGCCGAGACCTTGGGGGACGGCTGGCCCGGGATCTCGATCTGCTGCTGGGCGACCTGCTCGGCCTTCTCGGCCTTCGGCGCGGCCTCGGCAGCGGTCTCGCCCGTACGGGCCTTGGAGGTGGCGCGGCGCTTCGGCTTGGTCTCGGCGGCGTCCGCGGTCTTGGCGGGCGCGGCGGAGCCGCCGGCCTGCGCCTCCTTGATGACCTCGATCAGCTGGCTCTTGCGCATCCGCGCGGTGCCCCTGATGCCGAGGCCGGACGCGACCTGCTGCAGCTCGGCCAGGACCATGCCCTCGAGGCCGGTGCCGGAGCGGCGGCGCCGTGCGGTGGTGCCAGTGGCAGCACCTGCGGCGGGCGCGGCGGTGTCGACACTGTTGTCGGCAGTCACGCCCATCAGATCGGTGGTGTCGCTCACGAAGGGTCCTTCCCTGGAGCGGACGTCGGCCATCTGGCTCGGCGACCGGTTGTGCTGTCCGGCAGCGGTCCTGCTTTGTGGACCGTGTCGGGGCGGTGGTCCCGCCGGGTGCGGCGGAAGAGAGAAAACGTGCTGTGGGTCCGGCCCGAGGCCCCCTGCTCGGCCCTCACTGAAGAAGAGCGAGGGGTGTCGTGCCGGTTCCGGAGCGTGCTCGAAACTGCTCAGGCAGGCTGCTCAGGCAGTGGAGGAGGCTCCCGGAAGAATTGGCGGTCCCGGATGGGGACACTCAGCACCGCGCCTCGAAGACGTCGGGTGCAGACATGAGGTTAACACTACCGGCTCCAACAAACATTCCCCCTCTCCGTCACCGGCAATCCCGTGTCCGTGCGGTCCCCGGCTCAGGAACCGCACGGATGCCCGTCAGGGCGCGAGCGGCAGGACGCTCGCGCCGAGGGCGTCGAGGTCGAGCCGGTTCGCGGCCCACCCGTCGCCCGCGAGCAGAGCGACCTTGTCGGCCGTTGCGTGTTCCGCCAGCGCGAGCACCGTCGGGCCCGCGCCGGAGATGACCGCGGGCACGCCGTCCGCCCGCAGCCGGTTCACGAGCGCGATGCTCTCGGGCATCGCGGGCGCCCGGTACTCCTGGTGCAGCCGGTCCTCGGTGGCCGCGAGCAGCAGCTCGGGGCGGCGGGTCAGGGCCTCGACGAGGAGGGCGGCACGACCGGCGTTGGCCGCGGCGTCCACGTGCGGGACGGTGCGCGGGAGCAGTCCGCGGGCGGTCTCGGTCAGTACGGGCTTTCCGGGGACGAAAACCACCGGAACGATGGAATCCGAGGGATCCATCCTGATGGCCCGCGCGGCACCGGACTCGGTCCAGGCGAGCGTGAATCCGCCGAGCAGACAGGCGGCGACGTTGTCGGGGTGACCCTCGATCTCGGTGGCCAGTTCGAGGAGGGCGGCCTCGTCGAGCCTGGCGTCGCCGCCTATGGTCACGGCGCGGGCGGCGACGATGCCGGCGCAGATGGCGGCGGAGGAGGAGCCGAGGCCACGGCCGTGCGGGATGCGGTTGGCGCAGACCACCTCGAGGCCGCGCGGCTGCCCGCCGAGCAGGTCGAAGGCCGTGCGCATCGAGCGTACGAGCAGGTGGCTCTCGTCGCGCGGAAGGGTGTCGGCGCCCTCTCCGGCGATGTCGACGTGCAGCCCGGAGTCGGCGACCCGGACGACGACGTCGTCGTAGAGCCCCAGCGACAGGCCGAAGGCGTCGAAGCCCGGGCCGAGGTTGGCGCTGGTGGCGGGAACGCGCACCCGTACGGCGGCGGCGCGGAACGCGGGACCGGCCATCGCTCGATGACTCTCCTTGACTTGCGGGGATTGTGCGGGGGAAACGAATGGGGAAGTACGAGGAACCCGGGGGCCGCTCGCGCCTCACGGGCGACGACGGCAACGACACCGCGCATATGCAACGGGGCGGGTTCGGTACAGCCTATCGAAGGAAGGTTCTGTGGCGACATAGGGCGCACAGGAGGCGCACGATGCGTGTCGCGCGCCAACCTGTGCGCCTATGTAGGTTCCTGATCGGGTTTGACCCTCGATCAGGAACCGTTCGACGCGTTGGTTCAGGCCAGTCCGAGCCGCTCGGCGGCGGCCGCGGCGTCGACCGGGACGGTGACCGGCTGCGGAGCGCCCGCGACGGCCCAGTCGGGGTCCTTGAGGCCGTTGCCGGTGACCGTGCAGACGATGGTCTGGCCCGGGTCGACCTTGCCCTGGGCGGCGGCCTTCAGCAGACCGGCCACCGAGGCGGCCGAGGCGGGCTCCACGAAGACGCCCTCCTGGGAGGCCAACAGGCGGTAGGCCTGCAGGATCTCACGGTCCGTCACCTCGTCGATGAAGCCGCCCGACTCGTCGCGCGCGGCGATCGCGTAGTCCCAGGAGGCCGGGTTGCCGATCCGGATGGCGGTGGCGATGGTCGACGGGTCCTTGACGACCTCACCGCGTACCAGCGGGGCGGAACCGGAGGCCTGGAAGCCCCACATGCGCGGGGTGCGGGCGGCGATGCCGTCGGCCGCGTACTCCCGGTACCCCTTCCAGTACGCCGTGATGTTTCCGGCGTTGCCGACCGGCAGGACGTGGATGTCGGGGGCGTTGCCCAGCATGTCCACGATCTCGAAGGCGGCGGTCTTCTGGCCCTCGATACGCACCGGGTTCACCGAATTGACCAGCGCCACCGGGTAGTTCTCGGAGAGGCTGCGGGCCAGGGTGAGGCAGTCGTCGAAGTTGCCGTCGACCTGGAGGATCTTCGCACCGTGCACGAGGGCCTGGCCCATCTTGCCGAGCGCGATCTTGCCCTGCGGCACGAGGACGGCGGAGACCATCCCGGCCCGCACCGCGTAGGCCGCGGCGGAGGCCGAGGTGTTGCCGGTGGAGGCGCAGATGACGGCCTGCGCGCCCTCCTCCTTGGCCTTGGAGATGGCCATGGTCATGCCCCGGTCCTTGAAGGAGCCGGTGGGGTTGGCGCCCTCGACCTTGAGGTGCACCTCGCAGCCCGTGCGCTCGGAGAGGACCTGAGCGGGTACGAGCGGCGTGCCGCCCTCACGGAGCGTGACGACCGGGGTCGTGTCCGTGACCGGAAGGCGGTCCCGGTACTCCTCGATGATGCCGCGCCACTGGTGGGTGCCCTTGCTGGTCATGGGTCCTTACTCCCCTTCAACACGCATGATGCTGGCGACACCGCGCACGGTGTCGAGCTTGCGCAGCGCCTCGACGGTCCCCGAAAGGGCGGCGTCGGGCGCGCGGTGGGTGACGACGACGAGGGAGGCCTCGCCGTCCTTGCCCGTCTGGCGGACGGTGTCGATCGACACGCCGTGCTCGGCGAAGACCGTCGCGACCTGGGCGAGGACGCCAGGCTTGTCGGCCACGTCGAGGCTGATGTGGTACCGCGTCACCACGTCGCCCATGGGGCTCACGGGCAGCTGGGTGTACGCGGACTCACCGGGGCCGTTGGCCTCGTTGAGCTTGTTGCGGCATACGGCGACGAGGTCGCCGAGCACGGCCGAGGCGGTCGGCGCGCCGCCGGCGCCGGGGCCGTAGAACATGAGCCGCCCGGCGGCGTCCGCCTCGACGAAGACCGCGTTGTACGCCTCGCGGACCGAGGCGAGCGGGTGGCTGAGCGGGATCATCGCGGGGTGCACGCGCGCGGTGACGGACCCGCCGTCGGCGGCCCGCTCGCAGATGGCGAGCAGCTTGATGGTGCAGCCCATCTGCTTGGCGGAGGCGAAGTCGGCGGCGGTGACCTCGGTCATGCCCTCGCGGTAGACGTCGTCGAGGCGGACGCGGGTGTGGAAGGCGATCCCGGCGAGGATGGCGGCCTTGGCTGCGGCGTCGAAGCCCTCGACGTCGGCGGTCGGGTCGGCCTCGGCGTACCCGAGCGCGGTGGCCTCGTCGAGCGCCTCGCTGTAGCCGGCCCCGGAGGTGTCCATCTTGTCGAGGATGAAGTTGGTCGTCCCGTTGACGATCCCCATCACACGATTGATCTTGTCCCCGGCGAGCGACTCGCGCAGCGGCCGGATGAGCGGGATGGCCCCGGCCACGGCGGCCTCGTAGTAGAGATCCTGCCCGTGCTGCTCGGCGGCGGCGTAGAGGTTCGCGCCGTCCTGGGCGAGCAGCGCCTTGTTGGCGGAGACGACGGAGGCGCCGTGCTCGAAGGCGGTGGTGATGAGGGAGCGGGCCGGCTCGATCCCGCCGATGACCTCGACGACGACGTCGATGTCCCCGCGTTTGACGAGGGCGGTCGCGTCGGTGGTGATCAGCTCGGCGGGCACGCCCCCGCGGACCTTGTCCGGGCGGCGGACCGCCACACCGGCGAGCTCGACCGGCGCGCCGATGCGCGCGGCGAGGTCGTCGGCGTGCGTCGTCATGATGCGCGCCACCTCTGAGCCGACCACTCCACAGCCCAGCAGCGCCACCTTCAGCGGACGCGTACGCATCATCCGACCTCGTCTCTCGAACGACTTCGACTCGTATGTCTACGGTCGTGTTTCTACGGTTCTCTACGGTTTCCCGACGGTGGGAACCAGTCTCACTCACCGGACGGGCGTTTCCGCCCTCAGTCCGGATGGTGAGACATGGATTCCACCACCCGACTATTTCATCATCCGACGTCCAGACGCAGGAGATCTTCCTCCGTCTCGCGCCGTACGATCACGCGCGCCTCGCCGTCTCGGACGGCGACGACGGGCGGGCGGAGCGCGTGGTTGTAGTTGCTCGCCATGGAGCGGCAGTACGCACCCGTGGCCGGCACGGCGATGAGGTCGCCGGGCGCCACGTCGGCGGGCAGGAAGGCGTCGCGTACGACGATGTCGCCGCTCTCGCAGTGCTTGCCGACGACACGGGCGAGCATGGGCTCGGCGTCACTCGTACGGGAGACCAGGGCGACGCTGTACTCGGCGTCGTACAGGGCGGTGCGGATGTTGTCCGACATGCCGCCGTCGACGGAGACGTACGTCCGCAGCCCCTCCAGCGGCTTGACCGTGCCCACCTCGTACAGGGTGAAGGCGGTCGGCCCGACGATGGCGCGCCCCGGCTCGACGGAGATGCGCGGCGTCCGCAGCCCGGCGGCCTCGCACTCGCGGCTGACGATCTCGGTCAGCGCCTTGGCGATGTCGTGCGGCTCGCGGGGGTCGTCGTCGGAGGTGTACGCGATGCCGAGACCGCCACCGAGGTCGATCTCGGGCAGCTCGACCCCGTGCTCGTCCCGCACGGCTGCCAGCAGCTGGACGACCCTGCGGGCGGAGACCTCGAAGCCCGCCATGTCGAAGATCTGGGACCCGATGTGCGAGTGGATCCCGATGAGCTCGAGCCCGTCCAGCCTCAGCGCCCGCCGCACGGCCTCGGCGGCCTGCCCGCCGGCCAGGGCGATGCCGAACTTCTGATCCTCGTGGGCGGTGGCGATGAACTCGTGCGTGTGCGCCTCGACGCCGACGGTGACGCGGATCTGCACCCGCTGCCGCTTCCCGAGCGACTGGGCGACGTGCGCGACCCGGACGATCTCCTGGAAGGAGTCGAGCACGATCCGCCCGACACCGGCGCTCACGGCGCGCTCGATCTCCTCGGTGCTCTTGTTGTTGCCGTGGAAGGCGATGCGCTCGGCCGGCATACCGGCGGACAGGGCGGTGCTGAGCTCGCCACCGGAGCAGACGTCGAGGTTGAGCCCCTCTTCCTTGAGCCACCGGACGATGGCCCGCGAAAGGAACGCCTTCCCCGCGTAGAACACGTCCGCGTCCTTGCCGAAGGCGTCGGCCCAGGCACGGCAGCGGGCACGGAAGTCGGCCTCGTCGAGGAAGTAGGCGGGAGTCCCGAACTCCTCGGCGAGGGCGGCGACACTGAGGCCGCCGACGGTGACCTGCCCCTCCTCGTTACGCCCGACGGTCCGCGCCCAGACCTTGGGGTCGAGGCGGTTGAGGTCGGCGGGCGGAGCGGAGTAGTGCCCCTCGGGAAGGACATCGGCGTGACGGGGCCCGGCGGGGTGGGCGGAACGGCTCATGTCTGCATCTTTCACATCTGGTCGGGTGCGCTGATGCCGAGCAGGGACAGGCCACCGGCAAGCACCACCCCGGCAGCTTCGGCAAGCGCGAGCCGGGAACGGTGGGCGGCCGAGGGTTTCTCGTCGCCGAGCGGCAGAACGGTGTGCTGAAACGCGAGCACCGCGTCGGCCACGGCCTCGAGGTGGCGCGCGACCCGGTCGGGGGCGCGGAGACGGGCGGCGGCGAGGAGGGTGGCGGGGTGATCGGCGAGGAGGGCGAGGAGGCGGGGGGCGGCGGCGAGGCCGTCGTACTCGGACGGGGGGGTGTCGTGAGTGGGGGTGTCGTACGCGGGGGTGTCGTCGGTGGAGCTGTCGTACGAGGGGGTGTCGTACGCGGGGGTGATGTGCAGCTGGGCGCCGTTGTGGAGCAGGCGCTGCGTGCGGGCGTGGGCGTACCGGACGCGGAAGAGGGGATTGCGCTCGTGCTGGACGAGGAGGGGCTCGCCGGGCAGCGCGTGATCGTGAGCGGCGGGCCGGAGGAGCGCCCAGCGGGCGGCGTCGGACCCGAGGAGGTCGGGCCGGAAGGGAGCGGGAAGAGCCCGAATCCGCTCGTAGCCGCAGCTGTCACCGTCACCGTCACCCTCGCTCCGGCCGACGAGGTCGGCGAGGTCGGCGAGGTCGGCGAGGTCGGCGTCGGCCCCTTGGGCACGGAGCAGCCGGAGAACGGTCTCGGTGAGGAGACGGGCCCGGGGCTCGGTGGCGGGAAGCAGCCGGACGGTGGTGCCGGCGAGGGAGGCGGAGTGCCCGTAACCGACGCCGGCCATGGCGATCTCGCGGACAAGCCGCGCGCTCTGCCCCTTGTCGAGGGTGAAGTTGAGGAACCCGGGCCCGGTGATGTCGACGGCGAGGATCCCGGGGCTGCCGTGCAGCCGCTCCCTGAGGATCGAGGCGACGTCGAGCGGCTGCCGCCCGGCAGGCCGGGCGAGGCTGAGCGCGATGCTGCTGGCGTAGTCACCGGTACCGCCGGGCCGAGGCCGCTCGACCTTGACCCGCGAAGGCACGTCGACCCGAAGCGCACCCTCGTCGACCGCACGGCGCACGGCGTGCAGCACGGTGAGGGAGAGGTCCGCGGGGGTCACGGGACAAGCCTAGGGGAGGAGGGGGGTCCGAACGCGAACGGGTTTCGGCATGTGGGCGGTGGGGTGGGGGCCGCAGGCCAGGGACGGCCGGCAGGAAGCGCGTCCCAGTCCGCAGCGACCACGCCCCTTACCGCCCTCGCCGCAAGGCGGTGCGGTCCCGTACGACCCATCGCGGCCCCGCGGGTCCCGACCGCAACGGCTGGCGGCGGCATGGTCCCGACCACTACGCCGACGGCGGCGCGGTCCCGACTACTACGCCGGCGGCGGCGTGGTCCCGACGTCTACTACCTGCGGCAGCACATGGTCCCGACCGTTCCTACCCGCCGCAGCACGTAGTCCCGACCCCTACTACCCGCGCGGCACGTGATGCCGACCGCTACTACACGTGGGGCGCGCGTGATGCCGATCGCTACTACACGTGGGGCGCGCGTGACGCCGATCGCTACCGCCCGCCGCGGCGCGTGGTGCCGGCCCCCTGCCGCCCGTCCACTGCGGGTGGCGGCTCCTCGCCGCCCTCCTGACCGGCATCGCCATCCCGACGCCCACGCCGCTCGCGGTGCATGAGCTGCCGCACGACCCGTACGAGCTCGGCCGGCTCGAAGGGCTTCGCGAGGAACACGTCCGCCGCGGACATGGCTGCGGCTCCGCCCTCCACCTCGTACTCGGTGCAGGCGCTGATGATCGCCACGGGCAGATGACTCGTCCGCGGATCCTCACGCAACCGCGCGGCGGTCTTCAGCCCGTCCAGACGGGGCATGACGACATCGAGGGTGACGACATCAGGACAGACCTGATGCACGACATCCAGACACTCGGCACCATCGGCAGCGGTCACCACCTCGAACCCCTCGAGTTCGAGATTGACCCTGATCAGCTGGCGGATCACCCTGTTGTCATCGACAACCAACACCCGCCCGGACACGCCTGACACACGTCGAGAGTAGGTCTCCGCGAAGGGCTGCGTCCGGGTTTTACCCACTTCTGACCCGCGCGAGCGAACACCCCCCTGGTGACGCGGCGGAAATACCTGTTCACAGCCACCCTCAGCGAGCTGGTAGGGTTCTACCCGTCGCCGCCGAACGCGGCGGACGCCCCCGTAGCTCAGGGGATAGAGCAACGGCCTCCGGAGCCGTGTGCGCAGGTTCGAATCCTGCCGGGGGCACTTCGCAGGAAGTGCCTAAAGACCCCGCCGTCAGCGGAAACGCTGAGGACGGGGTCTTGTTGTATGTGCGGGCGTGTGCCGCTCAGAGTCGCCGTGTGACAGGCGCCGCGGCCTGTTCGCGGCTTGGAACGTGGCGGCATCGCCAGGTCAGCACCGGGAAACGACGAAGGGCCCGGGACCAATCCCAGGGCCTCGCCGGCTCCCTCCCAGTGGCCGTCCAGACGCCAGGGACGCCTCTACAGGAAATGGATCTTCGTCCGCTGTCGGCTGTGGCAAGGTGCTCGCATGTCCAACCCCATCGCGTACCCGGTCTTCCGCACCACCGACCCGGTACTCGCTCTGCGCGTGGCGCGTCAGCTCGTGGCAATGGGCGACCGGCAGTACGCGGAGGTGTCAGTGGACGTCGAGCTGTGCACCGTCCCGGAAGTATTGCGGATACGTGAGGCGCTGCCGGATGCCTGGTTCCGGAAAGAGGATGTCGAGGACTGGGCGCGGGATCCTTCCGACCCGACGGGTTTGCACGGCGGAGTCCACGCGCCCGAGCTTTCCCATGATCCGGACTTCCTCTCCTCGCACCTGCCGCTCTGGGCGTCGATGGAATACCGGCCCGTGGGCAGCGTCGAGGAGGAGTTCGCTGCCTTGGTAGGCCCGAACATCGGCGAGATCTGGTGGTCCAGCCTGATCTGGCCTGATGTACCGGACCGTGACATCCGTGGCGAAGCCAACAACGCCCTGGTCTCTTTGCTGTTCAACTGCCGAACCCAAGACCTCGACCAGCGCTCCGGTGAGCACACCGTGCTCGTCCACGTGCGCCGCAGGAATCGCGACGGGTCCGAGGAACGGCACGCGTCCTGGCTGGCAGAGCAGATCGGACAGTCCGTCATCGGCCCACCCCAGGAGTGATCTCCTGATCGGTTCCAGCCAGTCCGGGTCGATCACGTGACTGCTCCGGCCACACATCGTTCCCCGACTCGGGACAGGCAGGCCCCGCAAGAAGCCTGACAGTCTCGCCGCGGGCAAGGCCTACAGCAACGGGCCCTGCCGCGACTACCTGCGACGCCGCGGCATCCGACACACCATCCCGCCTACGCAAAGGCTCGCAAGGCGGACGGCCACCAGGCTGCGACGAAGCTACAAGAAGCGCAACACCGTCGAACGAGCCATCAACAAGCTCAAGCACGCCCGGGCGTTGGTGACACAGATCAATGCCGGTAAACCGCGGTGCCTCGACGGGAGTCGGTCGGGTAGCGTGCGGGTCATGTCGAGTCCTGAGTCAGACAAGGTGGGGGCTTTCGGTCACGCCGTCAGCCCCCTGAACCACTGAGCTCGTAGCACTGTCGTCGCGCCGCATTCTGTGGTGGGACGAGTGTGTCCTAGGGGCTGGCCGCGGTGACGAGATGACCTTCTCGTGCTTCTCCTCACCTCGGAGCCACCCGATGCCTCTCCCGCTGTACCTACTTGCCATGGCGGTTTTCGCCATGAGCACCTCGGAGTTCATGCTCGCCGGCCTCTTGCCGGACATCGCCTCAGATCTCGACGTCACAGTCGCGACAGCAGGCGTTCTCACCTCGGCCTTTGCGGTCGGCATGATGGTCGGCGCCCCCCTTGTGGCCGCGCTTGCTCGCAACTGGCCCAGACGCTCCAGCCTCCTCGGGTTCATCCTCGTATTCGCGGCAGCTCACGCTGTGGGCGCCGTCACCACAAGCTTCGCGGTCATGTTCGCCACCCGGGCCGTCGCCGCGCTCGCGAACGCCGGGTTCCTTGCCGTCGCTCTGACAGCTGCCGTCACGCTGGTCTCGCCCGACAAGAAGGGACGTGCGCTGGCTGTGCTGCTGTCAGGCACGACGGTGGCCACGATCGCCGGTGTCCCTGGTGGATCGGTACTCGGCACGTTGCTCGGCTGGCGGGCCACATTCTGGGCGGTCGCCGCTCTCTGCCTGCCCGCTGCTCTCGGCATCCTGAAGGGGATCCAGGCGGGACGTGTGAAGGAAGAGGCAACTGGCATGCCCACCTTGCGAGCGGAGCTCGCCCGGTTCACAAGGCGGCGGTTGATTCTGGCGATGCTGCTCGGTGCGCTGGTGAACGCGGCAACGTTCGCAAGCTTCACCTTCCTCGCCCCGGTGGTCACCGGCACCGCCGGGCTGGGCGAGTTGTGGATCTCTGTCGTTCTGGTGCTCTTCGGTGCCGGTTCCTTCGTCGGCGTCATCGTCGCCGGACGGCTGTCCGACCAGCGTCCCGGTCTGGTCATCGCAGTCGGAGGTCCGCTGCTGCTCCTCGGCTGGTCGGCCCTGGCGGTGCTGGCCAACGAGCCGGTTGCCCTGTTCACCCTCGTGTTCGTGCAGGGCGCTTTGTCGTTCGCGCTGGGCAGCACGCTGATTACGCAGGTCCTCTACGAGGCTGCGGGAGCCCCCACCATGGCCGGCTCGTATGCGACCGCAGCACTCAACGTCGGCGCCGCCATCGGCCCCCTCGTCGCCGCGACCACCTTCAGTGCCGGGCTCGGGGACCTCGGGCCGCTGTGGGCAAGCAGCCTGCTCGTCGCGATCGCACTGCTCATCGCACTCCCGTTCCGCACTGTGGTCACGGCCGGCCGGAGCACCGAGGTGGTCCGGTGACGCATGCGAACGCCCCCTTGAACATCGAGGGCCGCCAAAGGCTCGTGGAACGCCGCCGTACCCGTCCGATCGCGCACGTCGCCGCCGAGGCCGGTGTCTCCCGCGCCTGCCTGTCCAAGCGGAAGAACCGGTACGACACGCACGGCGAAGACGGACTGCAGGATCGCCCAAGCGTCCCGCGATCCTCACCGACCCGGACCCCACCCCAATGTCGTCGAACGGATCGAGCGGTTACGGCGGGACAAGAAGTGGTCCGCCCGCCGGATCACCCTCGAACTCGCAAGCCAGGGAGTGCAGATCAGCGAGCGCACGGCAGGCCGGTGGCTGGCGCGCCTGGGCATTGACCATCGCCGGTTCCTCGACCCCGACGGCTCGGTCGACAGGCGCCCGTCGAAACGGATCGTGGCCCGCTACCCGGGCCACATGGTCCACCTGGACGTCAAGAAGGTCGGACGGATCCCCGACGGCGACGGCTGGCGGGCCCACGGACGCGGCTCCGAGCAGGCCAGGGCCGCACAGCGCGCGAAGACCAGTGGCGCCAAGGGCGGATACGTCGACCTGCACTCCGCCGTCGACGGATTCTCCCGCTTGGCCTACACTGAGCCCCTTCCCAACGAGAAGGCCACCACGACCGTGGCGTTCCTCAGCCGCGCCCGCGCGTTCTTCGCTCGCCCACGGCATCCATCGGGTCGTCCACGTGGTCACCGACAACGGCGCAAACTACCGCGCCGCAGTCTTCGTGCGCTCCGTCCTCCAGTCTCACGCCTCCACGCGAGCGTCACCAACGTCATGGCCAGCAACACCAGTTGCCACTAGGGGAGTCACTCTTGCTGCTGAGACATCGCGTTCTGAGCGCGATCGCTATCGCCGCCTTCGGACTTGCAGCGACGGGCTGCGGAGAACGCACGGGCTACGCCAAGCCCGCAGACATACCAGAGTCGCTCAGCTCTGACGGGTCGAGCATCGTCCTCGGAAATCCTGCCGCAAAGACCAAGGTGCGGCTCTACGTGGACCCACGATGCTCTTCCTGCGCAGAGTTTGCGACCACCGGTGCCTGGCCGGAGCTGCGCGGCATGGCGCAGAGAGGGGAGGGAACGGTTCAGTACACGTTCATGGCCTCCAGCGGCATCGCCTCACAGAAGGTCGTGAACGCCCTGCGTGCAGCCTTGGAAGAGGGGAAGTTCGTTGAGTACTACGAAGCCCTCTACAGCGATCACACCAAGGAGCAGGCCGCAGGCATTACTGACACCTATCTCCTGACGCTGGCATCTCATGTCGAGGGTCTGCGCGGCGAGCGCTTCGATGCGGCCGTCAAAACGATGAAGTATCAGAGCTTCGTGGATGCTGCCAGAGAGCCAGTCCCAGTATCCGTCTCCGCCGACAAGCCGACCATGGAGATCAATGGCGTGCCGCTCCCGGAGCATCAGGACGACATGCTCCTCTTCGACGCGGGATACCTCACGCGCTACATCGACGAGGTAGCGAGTGCCGAGTCGTCTTGAGGGTCTTGGTGCTCCGTATGCCCCCGGCTGAACCACATAAGAGCGGTGAAGGCCCCGGGTTGGGTCCCAGGGCCTCTCAGAGCACTTCACTCGCCGCTCGCTCGCGCTCGCGGAGCCAGGTCCTCGATGCGCCGATTCGCCACGTCCTGACGGCCGTCGAGGCACGTGCGGAGTGCCGCAGTTGGCTCCCCCAAACGCATCTTGAGGGCGTTCGCCTCGACTTCGACGTCTGGGTAGAGCCGGCCTGAGCTCGGCAGCCTCCGCCCTGCGCCGCACCGCCGCGTGCGGTACACCCTGCCCCGAGCCCGCCCACCGGTTACAGAACAGCCCTTACGTCAGTAGATGTAATGGTCCGGGAGGGAATGAGAGCAGGTGCACCACATCTCGGTCCCTGCGTCGAAATTCTCACACGCGCAGATGAGGCACGGTGAACCCGATTCGAACCTGACGCCCACTTCAGCGAGACGTGACCCCGCCTCCATCAAGGCGCGCTTGACGTGGTTCGAGGCGTCTTCGATGGCCTTCTGCTGCTCTTCGGTCCACGTCCTACCGTCGGACAACATGAGGCTCTGCCTCCTCCCTCATCTCCCTGCCATCAGCGCAGCACTGTATGGATGCCGACGCAGTTGATGCCTGATCTTCTGTACCGCCTACATGTAAATCGGATGCCAGCGGGACTTCTGTGGGCCGCTGGAAATGTGGTACCACCCCGAGGGCCACACATCCGCGTGGGCCAGCAGATCTGGCATTTCCAGGGCGTTGACCGTGTACCCCTGAGATTCCAGGAATCGCTTCATGACCCCGTCAGGGTCCGCCTTCAGCTTCTCTCGTGATGCTTCATCGAGGTCGAGGGACATCTTGTAGACCTCAACCTTTTCCTCTCCCGCTTTGCTGACGGTACCGCGAATCTCAGCTTCTTCGGGCATGACAGGCTCCCTTCTTCTGCCTGCTCTGCATGAGGGCGAGCGCATCGGCAACCCTGTGACGCGGGCTCAATTTCCAGTGTGCGCCGAACGCAGATGGGTGCAACTGTTACGCAACCGCCCCTTACATCCCGCCGAGATGAGGCAGCCGACGAGCGCGTCCTGCTCCAACTCGGCTTCAAGCTGTGCTGGACCACCACATGGATGGACGACGCCAACCGGCCGATTGCACCGGTCCTCGGCCTTCCAGAACTTGCCGGTGGGATCGCCATCTTCTGCCGGGGCTACATCGGGTTGGACCCGGTGGCGAACCCCGTGCAGGGCCGGGGAGCGGCCGCATCCTGCGTGCCTGAGCCTGGCCTGTGGCTGCCGCAGTCGCATCCGTGGCAAGGGAATGCGACAGCGGCCCACCGGTGTCATCCTGGAAAAGGAAGACCTTGCGAGACGAGGGTCCTTGAGGTCGCTACGCCTGGGTGGAAGGCCCCTCGAATCCGTCGGTGTTCAGGGACCTTGGGGAGCGGTGGTGGGTCACCCTCTGATCTCGCGAACCAGGGTGTTGTTCTCGTCGGTGAGTTCCAGCACGTACGGGAGACCGAGGTAGCTGAGGAGGCGGCCCAACTCGTCGAGGCGCGTCGGGTCGACGACCCCGTTCAGCAAGACGTCCGGCCCGTCGATCGGCTCGATCTCCATCTGACACCAGCTGGTCTCCCTCTCGTAGCCGTACCAGAACGACGAGCGGGAGTTCTGCTCTTCCAGGTGGCCCTCGAGCCCGATCCCGAGTCCAATAGACGGGGGACATCGCGCTGAAGGTGTGCGGCTGATTGTCCACATCCGCAGCGAAGCAGCGCCCAGTCAGCGCCGGAGTCACGAGCCTGACAGGCCGTGGTCGTCCATGAGCCGGATCAGGTTCCGCTTGCGCTTCTGGGTGGTGCGCAGGTCGGTGACGTAGGCGGCGAAGTCGTCCGGTGTGCCGAGGCGGCGGTGGCAGTCGCGGATGCTCAGGAGGAGGCTGACGAGCTGCTCGTAGGCGTGGTTGCCGGTCTGGCGGGTGAGCGGGGTGGCCAGGCGGTGGTAGACCGCGAGGGCGTCGGCGGGGCGGGTGGGGCGGGAGTGGTCGGCGAGGGTGAGCCACTGGCCGTCGTGGGCGCCGTGCTCCCTGGCCGCCTGCCAGGCGGCGTCGGTGTCCTTGTCGTCGAGGAGCGCGTCGACGAGGACGCGGCCGGCGTGATCGCCTTCCCGTTTGGCGTCGGCGTGCAGGAAGTCCAGGGCCTTCTCTCGCTCGACCGTCCAGCACGCGGCGGCCCGGGCGGCGGCACGCAACTGTTGGTAGGTGAGCAGGGTGCGGCGGGCGGTGAAGTGGTCGCGGCGCAGGGTGACGGCGTCGGCGAGCCGGCCCGTCTGGGTGTAGCGGTCGGTCAGGTGGTCGACGAGGGCGGTGTCGACGGTGGCGAGGTCCTCGGTCTCGCGGATGCCGCGCTCGGCCCATTCCAGGGCTTCGGCGGGGCGGCCGGCAGCCTCGAGTTCGCGGGTGATGAGGAGGTGGGTGTGGCCGTTCGGCGCGAGGTCGGCGGCGTGTACGGCGATCAGCGTGTCGACGTCCCGGCCCGACTTCGCCAGGCGCTGCATCAGGTGCTTCTCGGCCCAACCGGTGCGGTTCGCGGTCCATGCTTCCGTGGCGTACCGACGCAGGGCGATCAGACCCTGCTCGCCGAGCAGGTCCTCGTAGTCGAGCGGGTCGATGTCCGTCAGGTCCGCGGAGTCACCGAGCTCGTGAGTCACCAGCCAGTGCGCGAGTTCTTCCGGGTCCGGGCCGGCTTCACGGCAGGCGTCGTGGTGGGCGTCGGCGAGATCGGTACCGATCTCGCCAAGACATCCGTCGGAGTCGTCGACGCTCTCGACCACCTCTGCCAGGAACCCGATCGCCTCCCGCGCCAGCGCCATCGCGTCAGCCGCCCGGCCCGAGGCGGTCAGCGACCGGATCGCGGACACCGCCTGCCCGGCCTGCTCGGCGTAGGCGCGGGCGTCGGCGTACTCGACGTAGCCGTACCGGGCGAACGGGCCGATGTCGAGCAGCTCACGGATGTGGGACCGGATCCCGGCCAGGTCTCCGCGAGCGCTCGCCGCCCGCAGTTCCAGGCGGCGCCGCAGCTGCCGGTCCCCGGCGATCTCCTCCCGCACGAGAGCGAGCAGGTCCTCGCGCGACAGGCCGGACAGCCAGGCGTCGACGCCGCGCGCCCGGTCCCGGGCCGACTCACGCCGACGGGGGAGGTCCGCCTCCTGGGCGATCACGGTCAGGCCGAGAGCTACCAGGTGCTTGCAGAAGTTGCCCTCCTGACCGTACGGACAGTCGCACGTGCCCGCCGGCCCCTTGGGCCCGTCCAGGACCAGCTCCGACTCGTACCGCTCCGAGCCGCGCACGGACGCCCTGATCCAGCCGTCACCGACGTCCACACCGGACACCGCGTCGACGTAACCGAGCCCACGCTCGAACGAAATCTCCCCGGCCAGCGCCCTCAGCTTCGCTTCCGTGATACCGCCCACGACTCTCCGTGCTCCGATCCGGCTCGGGCTCCGCTCGACAGCCCTCACCCTAACGGCCGCCGGGTCGCACAACTCCTGCGGTCAGACCTCTTGGAAGGGTGCGCTGTTCACTCCCCCGGGGTACGCGCTCTGAACGCACCCGGTGGTCGGCGCCGGCCGCCCTCACCGGACGGTGAGACGCCGAAGGGCCGCGCGGCCTCCCTCTCGCCGCGCGACCCTCCTGCGGGTATGGCTACTTGACGTTGATGGCGGTCCAGGTCGCCGCGACCGCGTTGTACTCCGTGCTGCCTGCGCCGTAGAGGTCGCGGGCCGCCGAGAGGGTGGCGGTGCGGGCGCCGGCGTAGCTGGTGGAGGAGGTCATGTAGGTGGTCAGGGCCTTGTACCAGATCTTGTAGGCCTTGGTCCGGCCGATGCCCGTCAGCGTGGAGCCGTCGGACGTCGGGGAGTTGTACGTGACGCCGTTGACGGTCTTGGTGCCGCTGCCTTCGGAGAGCAGGTAGAAGAAGTGGTTGGCCGGGCCCGAGGAGTAGTGCACGTCGAGGCGGCCGACGCTCTTGGACCAGTAGTCGGCGGAGTTGCCGTCCTTGCTGGGCTTGTCCATGTAGCGGAGCGGGGTGCCGTTGCCGCGGATGTCGATCTTCTCGCCGATGAGGTAGTCGCCGACGTCCGAGGAGTTGGCCGCGTAGAACTCGACCGACGTGCCGAAGATGTCGGACGTCGCCTCGTTCAGGCCGCCGGACTCGCCGCTGTAGCGCAGGCCGGCCGTGGAGGCGGTCAGGCCGTGGGACATCTCGTGGCCCGCCACGTCCAGGGACGTCAGCGGCTTGGAGTTGTTCGTGCCGTCGCCGTACGTCATGCAGAAGCAGGAGTCGTCCCAGAACGCGTTGACGTACGCGTTGCCGTAGTGGACGCGCGAGTAGGCCGCGACGCCGTCGCCGCGGATGCCGTTGCGGCCGAGCTCGTTCTTGTAGAAGTCCCAGGTGACGGCCGCGCCGTAGTGCGCGTCCGCGGCGGCGGTCTCGCGGTTGCTCGCCAGGCCGTTGCCCCAGCTGTCGGTGCTGTTGGTGAACAGCGTGCCCTTGCCACTGGTGCCGCCGGCCAGGTCGTAGGTCTTGTGGCCGCCGCGGGCCGTGTCGGTCAGCGTGTACGAGGGGGCCGTGCCGAGCGTGACCTGGCCGCTGTACTGGGTGTTGCCGACGCCGGTCTCGATGGCCTCGTAGGCGTAGAGCTGCTTGCCGCTCGCCGCGTCGGTGATGACGTGACGCTCGCTCGGGGTGCCGTCGGGCTGCGTGCCCCGGACGACGCTCTCCCACGCGAGGGCCGGCTTGCCCGTCGCCGCCCAGATCACCTTGCGGGCCGAGGAGTCGGCGCGCGCCGCGGCGGCCGGGGCCTGGGCCGCGGTCGTGGCCGTGGTCGGCACGGATATCCGGGCCTCGGTCGCCTTGGTGGTCGAACGGGCGCCGTTCTTCTTCTCGTGCACCACGAGGTCGCCGCCGAGGACCGGCAGGCCCTCGTAGGTGCGCTCGTAGCGGGTGTGGACGGTGCCGTCCGCGTCCTTGACGACGTCACGGGCGACCAGCTTCTCCTGGCCGGTGAGGCCGATGGCCTTGGCGGTGGCCGCCGCTTCCGCCTGGGCGCCCTGGATGGCGGCGGCGCGCTGGGTGCCGGAGAGCACGAGCGCGGTCGCTCCGGCCTCGCGCTGGGCATCGGCGCTGGCGGATCCGGTCTGGACTCCGACGACGACCATGGCGGCCGATGCGATGAGGGCGGCGGCTCGGGCGGTGGTACGACGGTGCGAGGACTGCTGGCGGGTCACGCGGGCTCCTTCGCTGTGAAGCGTGGGGGGTGTGGGGGGGTGGTGCGGCTGTGAGCGTGCCAGCGAAGGAACCCGAATGACAGGTATGCAACAAGGATTTGACCAGTAGTTGTCCGAAGGGCGGCCAACTCCGTCCGTTATGCGGGGAGCTGACCGCCCTGAGGGTCACGTAGGGGCGATACAGGGGTGGTACGGGGGTGGCAGAGGGGTCGTACCGGGGTGGTCCAGGGTCTCGCCGGGGAGTCAGCCGAAGGCCGGTCCGGACGCCCGAACCCGCTTGAACTCCGCGAATCCCCCCACCGAAGCCGCCAGCAGCACCGCCTGCCACAGCCGGGCGGCTTCCTCCCCCTTCGGCGTCCGCGAGAGGATCGGGCCGAAGTAGCCCAGCCGCTCCCCCTCCGGTCCCGGCACCGCGAGGACCGGGCTGCCCGACTCCTCGCCCACCGCCGCCTGACTCGCCTCGTGCGAGCTGCGCACCTCGCCGTCGTACGTGTCGTTCTCCGCGTACGGCATGAGCTCGCCGGCCGGCAGCCCGGCCGCCTCCAACGCCTCCCGGATCACGTCCGGCTCGGGGCCCTGCCCGCCGGGGTGGAAGCGGGTGCCCAGCTCCGTGTACAGCCGGCCGGCCGCCTCGTTGCCGCACTTGTCCTTGGCGGCGGTCACCACGCGCACCGGGCGCCAGCCCTTCGGGCCCAGCAACTCCCGGTACTGCTCCGGGATCTGATCGATCCGGTCCTCGTTCAGGATCGCCAGGCTCAGCACGTTCCAGCGGATCTTCGCCAGGCCCTGGCGCTCGACCTCCACCAGCCAGCGCGAGGTGAGCCAGGTCCACGGGCACAGCGGGTCGAACCAGAGGTCGACCGTCGGGATCTCGGGCGTGGTCATGCGATGTTCCCTCCCTGCGGTGCGGCGGGTGCCGTTCAGTCGGTGGCGAGGCTCAGTTGGTGGCGAGGCCGAGGACGACGGGTACGGCGGCGAGCAGCGCCAGGACCGCCGGCACCGGGGCGCCCTTGCCGTCCTTGGCGCGCAGGTGCGTGACGATCGCGCCCAGGAAGTACAGGACCACGCCCACGCCGGCCGCGACGCCCAGCGGGCGGAACCAGATGCCCGCGATCAGGCCGACCGCGCCCAGGATCTCCAGCGTGGCGAGGCGCGGCAGCCAGTTGTCCGGCACGTTGACCTTCTGCATGCCGCTGACGATCTTCTCGTCGCGCACGAGCTTGCCGCGCGCCGATCCGACCAGGATCAGCGAGACCAGAACCGCCACGACGACGTATGCGATGAACACGGATGCTCCTTGAACGGGAGGGGAGTTGAACGAGTCGGAGGGTGGGGAAGGTGGGTGTTCGGAAGGCCGGGAAGGGGGATGTTCGGAAGGCCGGGAAGGGGGCGCGTCACGGGTTCGGGATCGCCTCGACCACGCTGCTCGGCGACGCCGTCGGCAGGATCCTCGTCAGCGTGAAGCCCGCCGCCTCGAACAGGGCGCGGAACTCGTCCGCCGTGCGCTCCTGGCCACCGCTCAGCACCATCATGTTGAGGTCGATGATCTTGCTCGGCGAGAAGTCGCCGCCGTCCGGCACGACCGTGTCCACGACCAGCAGCCGTCCGTCGGCCGGCATCGCGCGCCGTACGGAGGTGAGGATCTCGATGCTCGAGTCGTCGCTCCAGTCGTGCAGGACCCACTTCATCGTGTAGAGGTCGCCGCCCTGGGGGACCTTCTCGAAGAAGCTGCCACCGATCAGTGCGCAGCGGTCCGCGAGGCCCGCCTCCGCGATCCGGGTGCGGCCGTTGGCGACCACGTGCGGCAGGTCGAACACGGTGCCGGACACGCCGGGATGGGCGCCGAGGATCGCGGCGAGGAAGCCGCCCTCACCGCCGCCGACGTCCACGATCCGGCGGTACGGGCCGAAGTCGAAGACGTCCAGGACCGCGTCCGCGACCATGGCGGTCAGGCCGGTCATCGCCTTGCCGAGGTGGTCGGCCAGCTCCGGCGTACGCGCGAAGTACTCCCAGATCGGGTGGCCCGACGCCGCCTCGAAGACCGGCTCCCCGCTGCGGACGGCGTCCGTCAGCAGGCCCCAGGCGCCGTGGTGCGCGGCGCCGAGCTCCAGCTGCACGAACGAGGCGAGCGAGCCGGGTACGTCGGTGCGCAGCGTGTCGCCGAGGGCGGTGGTGGTGTAGCGGCCCTCGCCGTCGACCCGCAGGACGCCGACGGCCGCGAGGGCGCGCAGGAGCCGGTGCAGGGAGCGGGGGTCGGTGCCGGTGAGGGCGGCGAGCTCGGCCGCGGTCCCGGGCCGGCCGGCGACGTGGTCGGGCAGGCCGAGCGCGGTGCCGGCGTGCACCGTCCGGGCCACCCAGAAGCCGGTGACCAGGTCGAACATCCCGGCGAAGTCGGGCTGTTGCGGCGTGTTCTCTTGGTCCTGCTCCTGCTCAGGTGCGGTGGCGGCGCTGGTACGTGCATCCATGGAAGCCTCCGAAAGTCTCCGAGGTCTGGCTGACGGACGTCGTACGTGCGTGGGGGGGTGCACGAACGTACGGGGCGGCCCGGGCCGGTCGGCCCCGGTCACCCCGTACGCAAGGCGGAGCGTCAGGCGACGGAGACGGCGATCTTGCCGACCGTGCCCGCGCCGAAGGCGGCGAATCCCTGGGCGACCGCGTCCAGGGCGAAGGTCTCGGCGATCGGCACCGTCAGGGCGCCCGAGACGACGGCGTCGGCCAGGCGCTGGAGGGTGGCCGGGTCGGGGTTGGCCATCACCGAGGTGGCGGTGAGGTCGAGTCCGGCGGCGGCCTCGGGGCCGAAGCCGAGCGTGGAGGCGAGCCGGCCGCCGGCGGCGACCAGGGTGGCGACGGCGGCCGGGTCGCCGGCCAGGTGGGCCGCCGCGTGCACGCCGCCCGGGGCGATGGCGCGGACCTGCGCGGCCAGGTCGGCGGTGTGGTCGACGACGTGCGCGGCGCCGAGGCCCTTCACGAACTCGGTCTCCGCGCCCGGCCTCGCCGTCGCGATGACCGTGGCGCCGGTCCTGGCGGCGAGCTGCACCGCGTACGCGCCCACACCGCCGGTCGCGCCGACGACCAGGACGGTCTCGCCCTGCTGCGGGGCCAGCGCGTCGACCACGCCGACGGCGGCCGAACCGGCCAGGCCGAGCGCCCCGGCGTGGGCCGCGTCCAGGCCTTCGGGGGCGGCGGCGATGCCGTAGCCCTCGCCCACCACCACGTACTCGGCGAGGGCGCCGTCCTGGACGACCGGCTTCATCACGACGCCGAAGACCCGCTCGCCGGCGGCGCGCCCGACGCCCTCGCCGACGGCCTCGACCGTGCCGGCGAAGTCCTTGCCGAGGGTCACCGGGAACTTGTGCTCAAGGACGTCCTTGAGGAATCCGTAGATGACGGCGCCGTCGAAGCCGTTGAGGGAGGAGTGGCTGACCTTGACCAGGATCTCGCCGGGACCGGGGACCGGCTTGGTCACCTCGGTGACGGTCGGGATCGCGCCGAATTCCTCGATGGTCACTGCGCGCATGGCTGATTTCCTCTTTCCGGTGCAGCAGATAAGAGCGGGGTGAGTCGGTGGATATGCACGAGGTGTGTGAAGTGCATGAGGGGAGGCGGGGGCGGGCTCAGGAGACCGCCTGCTCGTACGAGGCCTGCAGCACCATGGCGGCCACCTCCAGCTCGTCCTCGTCGCGCGGCGCGTAGAGCATCACGATGCTGTCCGGGAACTCCGCGCGCCGGGTGATGGGGTGCGGCTCGGTCCAGCCCAGCTCGGTCAGCGCCGCCAGGTCCGCGAGCGGCACCGTCAGGTGCATGAACCCGGACCGGTGGATGTGCCCGAACTCGTCGACGGACGGGTGCAGGAACGCCTCGAAGGGGCGGTTGCGGCGCTGGAGCCGCAGGGCGAGGGAGCCCGGCTCGGAGACCAGGCTGGGGCTGGTGAACACGCCGGGCAGCCGCTGGGCGCGCGCCACCAGGGCCTCGCGGATCTCCGGCGGCGAGAAGTCCTCCAGCTGGTCGTGCGGAATCTCCCGGCCGGTCGTCTCGGGACGGGGCCCCTTTCGCGGGGGCAGAACGCTCAGATCGACGGCCATGGGCTTTTTCCTCCGGTACGGGTGCGGCAAAGCCGCGCACAAACAGTGCGCTGGTTACTTCTTGTTTCCACAAGAATTGTGGGCGATCCTGCAGGTGTGGCAGAAGACGGCACTTCAAAGATCGCTACGCACATGGATGTTCCCGACCAGGTCAGCGCGGGTCTGGTGACCTGCCGGCTCCGCGAGGTGCTCGACCGGGTCGGCGACAAATGGAGCGTCCTGATCATGGCGATTCTGGGGGACGGCCCCCTGCGCTATTCGGAGCTCCGCCGTTCCATCGACGGGATCTCGCAGCGCATGCTCACGCTCACGCTGCGCAGCCTGGAGCGGGACGGCCTGGTGATCAGGACCGTGACACCCAGTACGCCGCCGCGCGTCGACTACGAGCTGACGCCGGTCGGCCAGACGCTCTCGACGGAGGTCGCCTCGCTGATCAGGTGGTCCGAGGAGCACCGCGAGTACATCAGCATGTCGCGCCGGACCTTCGACGCGGGCTGATTCCGGCGCGGCCCGGGCGACGGCGCGGGTGGGCCACGGCGACGGCGCGGGTGGCAGGGGCGGCGTACCCCCGCCACCGGTAGGCGTCACCGCGAGGTCGACCGCGCGGTCGACCTCGCGATCGACCTCGCGATCGACTCGTGGTGGCGGATCACCTCCGCCACCACGAAGCCGAGGAACTTCTCGGCGAACTCCGGGTCCAGCCGGGCCGATTCGGCGATCTCCCGCAGCCGGGCGATCTGGCGGGCCTCGCGCGCCGGATCGGCCGGCGGCAACCCGTGTTCGGCCTTCAGCTCCCCGACCCGTCGGGTGTGGGTGAAACGCTCGGCGAGCAGGTGGATCACCGCCGCGTCGATGTTGTCGATGCTTTCCCGGAGCCGGCCGAGCTCGGCGGGGACGGGCGCGGATGCGGCCGGGCGTTCGGTCGTGCGCAGGGTCATGCTTCCTCCTTCACCGTACGGAGAGGTGGTCGAGGTACGACCTGACGTTGCGGCGCGTCTCGGGCCCGCTGTCGCCGAACTCCTCGACGACGGCGTCCGCCAGGACGGGCGCGACCATCGCCTCGGCGACGATGCCGGCCGCCGGAACGGCGCAGACGTCCGAGCGCTGGTGGTGCGCGGCCGCCGCCCCGCCCGTGGCCATGTCGACCGTGGCCAGGGCGCGCGGGACCGTCGCGATCGGCTTCGTCGCCACCCGGACGCGCAGCGGTTCGCCGGTGCTCAGGCCGCCCTCGGTGCCGCCGGCACGGCCCGAGGTCCGGCGCAGTCCCCCGGCCGTCGCCTCGACCAGCGCGGGTCCGTGGGACTCGCCCGCAGTCAGCCGGCGCGGTCGTGCCACTGCGGTCACGACCCGTCCTCTCCGTGCAGGAACTCCGCGACCAGGAAGGCCAGATCGAGTGACTGGCTGCGGTTCAGCCGCGGGTCGCAGGCCGACTCGTAGCGGTCGAAGAGGTCGGGGAAGCCCAGGTCGTGCCCGCCGCCGACACACTCGGTGACGTCGTCGCCGGTGAGCTCGACGTGGATGCCGCCCGCGTGGGTGCCGAGGGAGCCGTGCACCTCGAAGAAGGCACGTACCTCGCCCAGGATGTCGTCGAAGTGCCGGGTCTTGTGGCCTGACGGGGCCTCGACGGTGTTGCCGTGCATCGGGTCGCAGACCCAGGCGACCGTGGCGCCGGAAGCGGTGACCTTCTCGACCAGGGTGGGCAGCACGTCGTGCACCTGCTCCACGCCGAGCCGTACGACGAAGGTGAGCCGGCCGGGCTCGCGCTCGGGGTCGAGGCGGTCGATGAGGCGGAGCGCGGTGTCGGGGGTGGTGGTCGGGCCGAGCTTGACGCCGATGGGGTTGGCGATCCGGGAGAAGTACTCGACGTGGGCGCCGTCCAGGTCGCGGGTGCGCTCGCCGATCCAGAGCATGTGCGCGGAGGTGGCGTAGAGGCGGCCGCCCCCGTCGGCACGGGCGTCTGCGTCGTGGCGGGTGAGCGGGACCTCGTAGTCGAGGAGCAGGCCCTCGTGGGAAACGTAGACCTCGGAGTCGTCGAAGGCGCGCGGGCTGGCCCCGGTGGCCCGCATGAACTTCAGCGCCCGGTCGATGCCGGCCGCGATGGCCTCGTACTGCTCGCCCAGCGGGGAGCCGGCGATGAAGTCGCGGTTCCACTCGTGGACCTGGCTGAGCGCCGCGTAGCCGCCCGCCGTGAACGCCCGTACGAGGTTGAGGGTGTTGGAGGAGGCCTGGTACATCCGCAGCAGCCGCTCCGGGTCGGGGACGCGGGCCTCGGCGGTGAAGGCGAGGCCGTTGACGGCGTCGCCGCGGTAGGTGGGGAGGGTGAGGCCGTCGCGGGTCTCGGTGGGCTTGGAGCGCGGCTTGGCGTACTGGCCGGCGATGCGGCCGACCTTCACGACGGGCATCGCCGCCGCGTACGTGAGCACGGCGGACATCTGCATGAGGGTGTTGAGCTTGCTGTGCACGGTCTCGGCGGAGACCCTGTCGAAGGTCTCGGCGCAGTCGCCGCCCTGGAGCAGCAGGGCCTCACCTCTGGCGACGGCGGCGAGCCGGTCCTTGAGGCGTTCGCACTCGCCGGCGAAGACGAGCGGCGGCGCGGCGGCGAGCTCGCGGGTGACGCGGTGGACGGCGGCGGGGTCGGGGTACTCGGGCTGCTGGGCGGCGGGCAGCCCGTCCCAGGTGTTCACCAGTTCGATTGCGAGGGGCTCGGGCTTCAGGGTCTCCATCACAGGTACCTCTCGGGGAGGAAGGCAGTGGGGGTACGGGCTCGGGCTCTGGCTCTGGCTCGTGCTCTGGCTCTGGCTCTGTACGGCGTCAGGTGTGGACCCGCCGGGCGTGCTCACGAGCGCCCTCCAGCGCCCCCTTCAGCGACTCGGCCGCCATCTGCCGGAAGCCGGCCAGCCGCGACACGTGCCCGGACTTGGTCATCTCGGCGTGCAGGAACGTCAGGTCGTCGGCGAGGGCGACCATGCCGAACGCCGCCTTCAGGTAGGGCTCCTGGAAGTCGTAGGCGTGCCGGGGCGTGCCCGGGCCGTAGGCGCCGCCGCGCGCGGTGACCACGACGACCCGTCTGCCGGCGAGCGGGCCGGTGCCGGTCTCGGGGTCGACGACCAGCGGCGGGATCACGACCCGGTCGAGCCAGGCCTTGAAGGTGGAGGGCAGCGAGAAGTTGTGCATGGGAAGCCCGAGGACGACCGTGTCGGCGGCGAGCACCTCGTCGACCAGCTCCCAGGTGGTGTTCCAGCTCTCCTTCTCCCCCACGGTCAGGGCCGCGCCGCGCGCCTCGTCGAGGTCGCGGACGCCGGCCGCCTCGATCCGCTGCATGACGGCGATCTGATCGCCGTCGATGTGCGGAACGGGCGCGGCGCCGAGGTCGCGGTAGAGGTGGGTGCCGCCCTCGTTGGCGGCCCGCCAGGAGGCGGCGAACTCGGCGGTGACGCGACGGGTGGTGGAGCCTGGCCGGGCGCTGGTGTCGATGTGGAGCAGGGTGGGCATGGGGGTCCTCTCGTGGTGGCGGATCCGGCTGCGTCGGCGGATCCGGAGGTCACATCGCGGGCTGTACGGAGATGGCGCACCCGGCGGGCACGGCGGACCCGGAAGCTCCGGCGCGTACGGCGGGCACGGCGGACCCGGCAGCTCCGGTGGCTCCGACTGCTCCGGTGGCTCCGGCCGGCTCGGCGGACCCGACGGCTCCGGCGGGCTCGGCGGCCCCGACGGCTCCGGTGGGTACGGCCCCCGGGTCACCAGCAGGTCCGCCCCCATCGCCGGACCACCGCGGGTAACTCCCCAGAAAGCGCGCGCTCGCACCCAGGCCGCCGAGGGCCGACAGGACCCCCCGCACGGCCGGGTTCTCCACATGGCCGTCCACGTCCACGAAGTACCGGTAGCTGCCGAGCCGTTCGCCGGTCGGCCAGGCGTGCACGCGGCTCACCTCGATGCCGCGCTCGGCGAACAGACCGAGCACCTCGGCGAGCGCCCCCGGCCCGCCGTCGGCGGTGGTGACCACCAGCGAGGTCCGGTCCCGCGCCGTGCGCGCCGGCGGGAACCAGGCCCGGGACACCGCGACGAAGCGGGTGACCGCACCGCCGCGGCGCCCGAGCCCGCCCGCCAGGATCCGCAGCCCGTACCGCTCGGCGGCCGGCGGGGCGGCGATCGCCGCCGCCCCGCCGCCTGCGTGCTGGGCAACCTCGCGTGCCGCGGCCGCCGTGGAGTCGGCGGGTACGGCCCGGGCGCCCGGGAGGTGTTCGGCCAGCCAGCCGCCGCACTGGGCCAGCGCGTGCGGGTGGCTGAACACCTCCCGTACGTCGCCCAGGTCCGTGCCGGCCGGTGCCATCAGGGCGAAGGTCACCGCGAGTTCGACCTCGCCCGTGATGTGGAGCTCCGCCTCGGCCAGCTGGTCCATGGTGGCGGGCACCACGCCCTTGACCGAGTTCTCCAGCGGCACGACTGCCGTCGCGCAGTGCCCGCGGCGGACCGCGTCGAGCGCCGCGGGCACGCTTTCGTACGGCCGCCGGGGCAGCCCCTCACCGTAGGCGGGCAGGCGGCGCAGCGCCGCCTCGGTGAAGGTGCCCTCGGGACCCAGATACGCGTAGGCGGTCGGGTCGGCGTAGGTCATGGCCGGGGCCGCCCCTCAGCTCTCGATCACCCGGTGGAACGCGACCGTGTCGAAGACGTCCTCCATCCGGACCGCCTTGCCGTCGCGGAACGTCCAGGAGTGGACGAACTGCAGCGTCTCGGTGTGGCCGGTCCGTGAGGTGACGTCACGGACGCCGAAGACGACGACCCGGTCGCCGTGGTCCAGGAACTCCAGGGGCTGGAGCTTCATCCCGCCCAGGACGGTGGGGACATGGGCCAGGAAGGCCCGTACGCCGGCGTGGCCGTGCTTGGTGCCGCCGAGGCCGTAGGCGTGCATGCCCTCGGGGTGGATCCACTCCATGTCCTCGGCCATGGTCGCGAGCAGGGCGTCGACGTCCCGCTCGCGGAAGGCCTGGTAGGCGGCGTGGACGAGGTCCAGGTTGCTGGTCGTGGAGGTCTGTGTGGTCATGGTCCGGGGTGCTCCTCAGGCCTTCTTCGCGTACTCGGGATACATCGACTCGACGGTGCGGCGGATGCCCTCGCGCCAGTCGACCTTGCACGGGCCGGTGAGCCGCTTCCGCAGGGTCGGGTCGAACTGGTAGGTCTCGCGGGTGACCTCGCTCGGCACGAGCCTGGCCTCGACGCCGGTGAGCTCCTCCAG
The DNA here is from genome assembly GCF_044541845.1 of Streptomyces sp. NPDC085481. NCBI lineage: Bacteria > Bacillati > Actinomycetota > Actinomycetes > Kitasatosporales > Streptomycetaceae > Streptomyces > Streptomyces sp. NPDC085481. Next base: position 23,797 of record NZ_JBITTJ010000010.1, on the reverse strand, counting down.
GTAGCGGACGCAGTCGGTGATGCCGACGGACTCGTCGCCGCCCCAGTTGGTGAGGGTGGCGGGCACGGTCGCCGCGTCCCACAGGTGCGGGACCTGCTCGACGAGGTCGTCGGTGTAGAGCAGGGAGCACCAGTTCTGACCCTCGACGGGGACCGGGATGGGCTCGCCGGCGAGCATCCGCTTGAAGTAGAGCATCGGCACGCCGCCGTAGCCGCCGGGCCCGTACGCGATGTTGAGGCGGGCGATGATGGTGGGCAGGCCGAGCGTCGCGGCATACGCGCGGACCGCGCCCTCGGTGGCGATCTTGACGACCGGGTAGACGGGCAGCCAGTCGGCGACGCCGTCGACCGGGTCGTTCTCCTGGTACGCGTGGTCGAGCGTCTGGCGCTTGTAGAGGGCGCCGGTGGAGACGTACAGAAACGCCTCGGCGGTCCGGCAGTGGGTCATCAGGCGGCCGGTGGAGACGACGTTGACCTCGATGGCCGTGTTGAAGTCACCGTCCTCGCCGCGGTTGACGGCCGAGTGGATGACGTGGGTGAAGTCCTCGGGCAGGCCCTTGAGGGCGTCCTCGCCGAGGTCGTTCATGTCCCAGCGGAAGGTGGTGATGCCGTGCTCGCGCAGGGCCTCCTCCGAGCCGGGGGTGCCGAATCGGCCGAGCGCCCACACCTCGTTGTTCTTGGCGAGCTCCTTGGCGACCGGTCCGGCCACCTGCCCGGTACCGCCGGTGACCAGGATCTTCTTGCCGTGCATGTGTGCAGTCCCCTTCTTCTGGTGCTTAGTTGGCGTCGCCGAGTGCCCGGTCGAGCTCCTTGCGGAGGATCGACTGGAAGCTCGCCACGTGCTGCGGTCCCATGAGCGTGTAGTGCTCGCCGGGCACGTCGATGAAGGTCACGTCGTCGGCGTGCTCCTTCCAGCGGCTGAGCTCGTTGTTCAGCCAGTCCTCCTTGGTGCCGCGCAGCGGTATGGCGTAGAAGACGGACATCCCGCGGACCCGGCCCGACGGGGAGTAGCTGCGGCCGAGGTCGGTGAGGCCGTCGGCGAGCTCCGCCCACGCGGTGAACTTGGCGAGATCCAGGTCCAGTTCGGCGAGCCGTCCCTTGGGGGCCTGGTCGATGAAGTACGCGAGCTGCTCCTGCCGCGACAGGTGGCGCAGCTGCCCCGGGAGGTCGAGGGACTGCTTCTTGTCGATGAGGGCGAGGAAGAAGGCCAGGTTGGCGGCGGTCTCGACGAAGTCGAGCTCGTCCATGCGGTACTTGATGTGCGGGGGCAGGTTGAAGCTGCCCACGAAGTCGACCCGCTCGCCCTCCGCCTCCAGGACCTTGGCGATCTCGAAGGCGACGGCGCCGCCGTACGAGTAGCCCGCGACGGCGTACGGGCCGTGCGGCTGCTTCTCGCGGATGGCCGCCACGTAGGTGCCGACCATCTCCTCGAAGCTCGCGAAGGGCTTCTCGCCGGGGTTGAAGCCGCGGGCGCGCAGCGCGTAGAAGGGCCGGTCGCCGACGAAGTACTTGGCGAGGTTGACGAAGACGAGGACCTCGCCGACGCCGGGGTGGACACAGAACAGCGGCGTCTTGTCGCCGACGACCTGCATCGGGACGATCGGGTCGTACGGGCGCTCCAGCGCGCCCCCGGCGCCGGCGTCCTCGGCGAGCCGGGCGGCCAGGGCCCGGACCGTCGGGGCCATCAGGACGGTGATGATCTGCAGGTCGTGGGCGCCGAGGCGCTGGGCGACCAGGCTGCGCAGCCGCAGGATGTCGAGCGAGGTGCCGCCGAGGTCGAAGAAGTTGGCGGTGGCGCTCAGCTTCGCCGGGTCGGTGTCGAACATCTCGGCGTAGATCCCGGCGAGGACCTCCTCGGTCTCGCCGGCGGGGGCGGTGTAGCCGCCGAGGCGGCGCAGCACGAGGTCGGCGACGGCGTCGACGGTCTCCGCGTACGCACCGGCCTCCAGGCGCTTGCGCATCAGCGGGCGCTGGATCTTGCCGAGGCTGGTCTTCGGGAAGGCCTCCTTCGGCAGCGGCAGGATCAGCGAGGGGCGGAAGCCCCAGTGCATGACCACGCTGGCGCGGACCGCGGAAAGGACGCGGTAGAGGGCGAGTTCGTCGCCCTCGGGCACCTCGGGGTGGAAGGCGACGACGAGCTGTTCGGTGTCCGAGCCGGGGGCGCGGGTGGGGAAGGCGGCGACGTAGGAGCGGGCGACGTCGTCGAGCTCCTGGAGCAGGGTCTCGATGTCGTGGCTGAAGTAGTTGACGCCGTTGACGATGATGCTGTCCTTGCTGCGCCCCACCAGGGTGAGCCGGCCCTCGTCGATGCGGCCGAGGTCGCCGCTGCGGAACCAGCCGTCGGCGGTGAAGGCGTCCTTCGTGGCCTGCTCGTTGTTGTGGTAGCCGGGGGTGATCATCGGGCCGATGAGCTGGAGCTCGCCGGTCGCGCCCTCGCCGAGCGGCCGGTCCTGCTCGTCGGCGATGCGGATCCGCAGGCCGTCGACGGGGCGGCCGAGGTTGGCGAACTCCTGCCCCCGGTCGGAGGCGGGGAACTCGCGGGAGTAGATGGAGCCGGCGCAGGTCTCGGTCATGCCGAAGGCGGGCCAGAGGGTGTCGCCCTTGAGGCCGTACGGCGCGAAGCGCTCCAGGAAGGCCTCGCCGGTGGTGCGGACCACGGCCTCGCCGCCGCTGATGATGTGGCGCAGGCGGGAGAGGTCGACGGGGCCGTCGGCGGTGAGGCGGTCGGCGGAGGCGTTCAGGAGGCCCAGGAGGAAGTTCGGCGTGAACGTCATGGTGACGCCGTAGCGGGAGACGAGCCGCAGGAAGTCGAGCGGTTCGCCGAGGACGACGGCGGCCTCGACGTGCAGCTGGGTGGCGCCGACGGAAAGCGGCAGCAGGTGGCACTCCAGGAGCGCGGCGACGTGGTCGAAGGAGACCCAGTTCAGCGAGATGTCCTCGGCGCCGATGCGGTGGGCGCCGTTCTTGCCGGCCATGGAGGCGACGAGGTTGGCGTGGGTGAGGCGGACGGCCTTGGAGTTGCCGGTGGAGCCGGAGGTGAGCACCAGGAGGGCGGTGTCCTCGGGGGCCGCGCGGTGCAGCTCGGCGGCCGGTTCGGCCGCGTACAGGGTCGAGAGCGGCGTGACGGCCAGGCCTTCGACGCGGGGCAGTTCGGCGGCCAGGGTCTCGTTGGTGACGAGCAGCGGGCCGTCGAGGAGGGTGTCGACATGGCCGAGCTGGGCGGCCCAGCGCTCCGGGTCGCCGCCGAGCGGGGCCATGGGCACGGGCACGTAACCGCCGAGGAGGCAGGCCCAGAATGCGGTCAGGAACTCGGCCGGGCGCTCCAGGAGCAGGACGACCTTGTCCTGGGGGGCGAGGCCGCGCTCGCGCAGGCCGGTGAGGACCCGGCGGGCCTCGTGCACGAGCTCCGGGTACGGCTGGAGGTGCGCGTCTCCGGTGGCGGCGTCGCCCTCGTGGTAGAGGACGCCGGAGCCGGGGTGTTCCTCCGCCGCCTGGAGCAGCAGGTCCGCGACGGTCCGGGTCGATGGGATGGCCACGGTCATGGCGATGTCCTCTCTTGGGTGTGCGGTGTGGGGGTGCGGCGTTCCGTGTGGGGGCGCGTGACGGGTGCCGGACACACGACCGCCGCCGGCTGCGGGATGGGCAGCGCGACGGCGGTCGGAGTCGTGTGGGGGGACGGCCGGGGAGGGGTGCTCCGGCCTGGCGGGGTCACATTGCGGAGACAGCGCACCGGACCTTGACGTCAAGCTTCTTCGGACGGGCGGCGGCGTTCAATGGGTGCTGTGTCAGAGCTCTGTCGGTTTTCTCAAATCCCGGTCGGGGTCGGGGTGCTGTCTCACAGGGCGGTCGGTCGACGGCGGTCGGCGACGGCGAGTCGGTGAGGGCGGTCGGCGACGGCGAGTCGGTGAGGGCGGTCGGCGACGGCGAGTCGGTGAGGGCGGTCGGTGACGGTGCACGGTCGTGGGTTCGCCCGGCTCCGGACACGACGACGCCCCGCCGGCCGGGCCGGAGCCGGGCGGGCGGGGCGTGTGCGGCGCCGGGGGCGCGGCGCGTCACTTCATCGCGTGCGTACGCGGGCGTCTGCGGCTGAAGCTGCCGTGGACGTCGCTCTCGGCGTAGTACGTGCGGCCGTAGCGGTTGCGGCGGCGCCACCGCTGCTCGCTGGCGAGCCGGTAGACGGTCCCGGTCGGTGCGCCCCACAGGTCGGCGATGTCCCGTGCGGTGAGCCAGCGTTCGACGGGCTCGGCGGCGGGGGCCGGGGCGTGCGCCGCGGGGGCGTGGGCCGGGGCCTGGGCGGCCGGGGCGTGGGCCGGGGTGCGGGTGGCGGCGGGCGTCGCCCGCTGGCCCGGCATGGCGCGGCGCAGCCGGGTCCACTCGTGGCCGTCCCACTGGTGGGCAGGGTCCGCGTCGCACTGGATGCGCCGGGTGCCGGCCGGGACCGCCAGCCGTCCCGTACAGCCCGGTTCCACACAGGGGCCGACCGGAAGGTGCCGTACGGGCTCGCTGCGGGCCACCCGCCGGGCCGCCGCGACCAGTCGTTCCAGCTCGCGGGTGGCGTCGCCGACGGCCGCGTGGGCCGCGAGCCATTCGGCGCTGCGCAGCAGGAAGGCGGCCAGGTGCGCGGGCGACCGTCGCGGCGGCGGGCAGCCGCGCTCGTCGGCGACGAGGCCGCTCCAGGAGCCGAGGGTGGCGACGATCGCCGAACGCACCTCGGCCGCGGCGCCGTTCAGCGGGATCCCGGCGGGCCGGCCGCCGGAGCCGCGCCGTTCGCCGGTGCGGCGCGCCGGGCCGGCTCCGCCGAGCACCCGCTCGCACTCCTCGTAGAGCCGGGGGAGCTCGTCCAGGGCGGCCACGAGCCGGCCCAGACAGGGGGGACAGAGCCGGAGGCCCGGCCGTGCCCGTCGTCTGCCGCCGCCGTCGACGGCGCTTCGCCTGCAGTCCTCGCCCACGCACATGGCCCGCGAGGGCAGGTGCGTCGCCGGGTGAGCCATTGTTCCGTTCTCCGTCTTTGGTCCGAAGCCGTTGCGAAAGGACGAATGCTCACACATTGCCGAGTTTGAATCCCACTCCGCGAATGGTGACGATCCAGTCCCGGCAGCCGAGCTTGTGGCGGAGGCTGCTCACATGGGTGTCGACGGTCCTGCGGGACCAGGAATCCCCCCAGACCTGCTGCATGAGTCTTTTACGGGGAATGACGTTTCCGGGATTCGAGGCGAGTAGATAGAGGACGTCGAATTCTTTTCTGGTGACGTCGATACGCTTTCCGTCGATACTGACCTGGCGGGCGCCCGCGTCAATACGCAGCGGCCCCTGGTCGATGACGTGGACGGAGCGCGGCCTGGGCCTCGACCGGCGCATGACGGCCTGCATGCGGGCCATCAGCTCGCGGAATCCGTACGGTTTGACCATGTAGTCGTCGGCGCCCGCCTGGAGGCCGAGCACCCGGTCGAGTTCGGACCCCCGCGCGGTGAGCGCGATGATCGGGGTGTCGCCCGCGGTGCGGATCGCCCGGCAGACCTCGAGGCCGTCCAGATCGGGCAGTTCGAGGTCGATCAGAACCAGGTCGCTCGTGGTGTAGCGCTGGAGTGCGGCGCCGCCCGTCTCGACGGTCGTCACCCGGTGGCCGTGCCGGCGCAGACCCGTCACGAGCGTTTCCGCGTACCGGAGATCGCTCTCCACCACGAGGATCCGCCAGGTGTCGGAACTCATGGAATCCCGCCCGAAATAGACGTCGGGCACGTCGGGTATCAGAGGTGTGGGTTTTTCCTGTGTACGCTGACTCATCGTCTCCCCCTAGACCTGTCTCCAGCGAGTCTAAAAACCACCGCTTCGCTTTGTCAAAGATCGCCGTCGTAAACAGGCTGTGTCCGCGAAGTAAAGGGGAACATTGAATTCCGGTTCTATATTCCGGAACTTTTTTGATCTCCGAGGATACACCGGCGGCATGTCCGGCCCATGGCGGACGAAGCATTCCGGACACCCCCGCCACACCCCTCGCATGGCGCCAACAGGACGGGTCACCTTTCGGACACACCGGTGCGCGACCGAAAACCGACAGGCACATACGTGTGCGCTGCCCACAGGCGTGTACGCATGGCGATTTCTCTCCTCACCGCCGGATTCGCGGTGTGTCCAGGATCACTTCCGGCCACATCGGGGTTGGCCGGTCGGCGTCAGGCGGTGCGCCTGCGCGTGGCCGCCTTCTTCGCGGGCTGCTTCTTGGCGGCGGTCTTCGCGGTGCCCTTCGCTGTGCTCTTCGACGCCGACGCACTGCCGGCACCCTTCGCCGTCGCCGTGCTCTTGGCCGTCTTGGCGGTCTTCGCCGTCTTCGCGGTCGACTTCGCCGTCTTCGCGGTCGACTTGCGGGCCGGCTCCGCCGTCGTCTTCGCGGCCGTCTTCGCCGTGGACTTCTTCGCCCCCGTCTCCTTGGGAGCGGCCGGCGCCCGCGCCGCCTTCTTCCGCGGCTTGAGCTCGGTCACCCCGGCGACCTCCTCGGCGGCCCCGGCCCCGGCCGCCGGCTCGCCACGGGCCTCCTTCGCCGCGCGCACGCTGCTCTCCAGGGCCGCCATCAGGTCGATCACCTGACCGCCGCCGCCCGTCTCGGGCTCCGGGGGCGCGACCCCCTCGCCGCCCTCCGCCTTCGCGGCGATCATCTCCTCCACGGCCTCGCGGTAGTCGTCGTGCAGGGTGCCGATGTCGACCTCGCCGAGCGTGGCCATCAGGGCGTCCGCCAGGTCGAGTTCGGCGTCCCGTACGGTCACCTGGGTCTCGGGCGCCACGCCTTCCGGGGCGCGGATCTCGTCCGGCCAGAGCAGTCCGTGCATGGCGATCACGTCGTCCACCACCCGCAGCATGCCGAGCCGCTCGCGCCCGCGCAGCGCGTACTTCGCCACGGCCACCCGGTCGCTGCGCTTCAGCGCCTCGCGCAGCAGGGTGTACGGCTTGGCGGCGGGCACCCCGTTGGCGGAGAGGTAGTAGGCCGCGTCCATCTGGAGCGGGTCGATCTCCCCGGCCGGCACGAAGGACACGATCTCGATCGTCTTCGCCGTCGGCAGCGGCAGGGCGGCCAGGTCCTCGTCGGTGATCGGGATCATGGTCCCGTCGGCGTCCTCGTACGCCTTGCCGATCTCCGCCTGCGAGACCTCCTCGCCGTCCAGCTCGCACACCTTGCGGTAGCGGATGCGGCCGCCGTCCTCGGTGTGGATCTGGCGGAAGGAGACCGACCGGCTCTCGGTGGCGTTGACCAGCTTGATCGGGATGCTGACCAGCCCGAAGGATATGGCACCGTTCCAGATTGATCGCACGGTTCGTTCCCTTTCGCGCCGAGTGACCGGGAGGTCGGGAATCATGGGATTCTCATCGTATGACGCCCATCACCGAGGTGGAGGGGCGGCGGCTTGCCCTCAGCAACCTGGACAAGGTCCTGCACCCCGCCACCGGCACCACCAAGGGCGAGCTGCTGCACTACTACGCCACCGTCGGGGCCGCGATCCTGCCGCATCTGCGCGATCGCCCGGTCTCCTTCCTGCGCTATCCGGACGGCCCGGACGGCCAGCTCTTCTTCACCAAGAACCCGCCGCCCGGCACCCCCGCCTGGGTGAACACCACCCCCGTACCCCGCTCCGAGGACCCCCGCGCCCGGCAGGTGATGATCCAGGACCTGCCCTCGCTGATGTGGGCGGCCAACCTGGTGGTCGAGTTCCACACCCCCCAGTGGCGGGAGGAGGCCCCCGCCATCGCCGACCGGCTCGTCCTCGACCTCGACCCGGGAGCGCCCGCGACCGTCGTCGAGTGCTGCGTGGTCGCCCGCCACCTGCGGGAACGGCTCGCGGCCGACGGCCTCACGGCGTACGCGAAGACCTCCGGCGCCAAGGGCCTGCACCTCCTCGTCCCCCTGGAACCGACCCCGTCCGACGAGGTCTCCGCCTACGCCCGCGGGCTCGCCGTCGAAGCGGAGGCGGACCTCCCCCGCCTCGTCGTGCACCGGATGGCCAAGGCGCTGCGCCCGGGCAAGGTCTTCGTCGACCACAGCCAGAACGCGGCCGCCAAGACCACCGCCACCCCCTACACCCTGCGCGCCCGCCCGCTGCCGGCCGTGTCCGCGCCGGTGACCTGGGAGGAGGTCGAGAACTGCACCTCGCCCGACCGGCTCGTCCTGCTCATGGACGACATCCCGCCCCGCCTGGAGCGGTACGGCGAGCTGCTCGCCCCGCTCTTCGACCCGGCCGTCGCGGGAGCGCTGCCATGACGGCGGCACCGGAGCCCGCCGGGCGGCCGGAGCGGAACGGGCCCGAGCCGACCGGGCCCGAGCCGACCGGGCCCGAGCCGACCGGGCCCGAGCCGGCCGGGCCCGACGCCGCGGCGCCGGGCGTCGTGCTTCGCCCGCCCGTCGACGTGATGCGCCCGCGCTCGGTCGACGAGATCCCCCGGCAGGGCAGCGTGCCCGGCGGACTCCAGTACTCCCTCAAGCTCGACGGCTTCCGCGCCCTCGCCTTCGTCCTCGACGACGGCCAGGTCTTCCTCCAGTCCCGGGCCCGGCGCGATCTGGCCCCCGAGTTCCCCGGCATCGCCGCGTACCTGGGCGAACGGCTGCCCGCCGGCACCGTGCTGGACGGCGAGCTCTGCGCGTACCGCGAGGGACGGCTGAGCTTCACCGACCTGCTCCGCTCGCACCGCGACCGCGAACGCACCGGCGTCCCCGTCTCGTACATCGCCTTCGACCTGCTCGCGCTCCCCGGCCGCGACCTGCGGGCCCGGCCGCTGCGGGAGCGGTGGGAACTGCTCGGCGCGGCGCTCGAAGGGACCGGGCCACCGCTCCAGCGGGTGCTGGCCACCGACGACGAGGCCACCGCGCGCGACTGGTTCGGCGCGCTGCGGGAGGCGGGCGTGGAGGGGATCGTGGCGAAGGCCTGGAGCTCGGCGTACCGGCCCGGCGGCACCTGGTCGTGGCGGAAGATCCGGTACGCGGACACCCGGGACGCCCAGCTGATCGGCGTCTTCGGGCCGCCCGACCGGCCGCACGCCGCGCTCGTCCGCCTCCCCGACGGTCGCACCCTGCGCACCAGCCCGCGGCTCACCGGGGCGCAGGCCCGCGAGGTCGCGGAACTGACCGCGGGGCTCCTCGCGGGGCCGATGACCGACCCGGAGCACGGGACCGTACGGCCGCTCACCGCGTACCTGCCGGTCGAGCTCCGGCAGCCCGCCGGCCGGGGGGACACGGCGCGCTTCGTCCGCGTACGGGAGGGGGGAGGGGCGGCGGATGAGGAAGGTGAGGGAGAGGGGGAGGGGGAGGGAGAGGCGGAGGGGGACCCGGAGGAACACGCCGGCCCAGGCGCCGACACGCCGCCCGAAGCCCGCCCGGGCACGAACGAGCCCACTGGCTGAATTCCCCTCCAGCCCCATCTCCCCTCCCCCTGCGCTTCGTTCAGGACAAACTCACGCAACGCCGCCTCGGCCGCCGCACGGCCGTCCCGCGGCCGACCGGGCGCGGAACGTCGCCGGTCCCGCGTCCGCGGGGCCGGGTGCGGACCCGGCGGGAGGGCTTCGTGGGGGTCTCGCGGGGGTCCGGCAGGGGTCCTGCGGGGGTCCGGCAGGGCGGTGGACGGACCCGCGGGTGGCGCAAAGCGAGCGGCCGCGAGGGGGTTCGCCGACGGCGTGTTGCAGGCAGGCCCTTGTTGTCCGCACGTTGGTGCACACTTGCTGCCTGGTACAGCGCTCACGGGGAAGGCGGTCGGCCATGCTGACGGGGATCGAGGAGGTCGACTGGGCCTCGCTGGGGCATGCGTACGGCCCGGCCGACGACGTGCCGGAGCTGCTGCGGGGACTGGCCTCCGCCGATCCCGCGGAGCGCGAGACCGCCCTCGACGGCATGTACGGGGCGGTGCACCACCAGGGCGACGTGTACGACTCGACCCTCGCCTGCATCCCGTTCCTGCTGGAACTCGTCGCCGACCCCGAGGTCCAGGACCGCGGCAGCATCGTGGAGCTGCTCACCAGCATCGGAGGCATCGACCTCGGCGACGACGAAGAGCTCGACGAACTCGACGCGGACGACGAGGAGTTCATCCCCGCGGCGAACTACGCGATGGCCGCCGCCGCGATCGCCGCCGGCGCCGACGTGTTCCTCGGCCTGGTCGGCGACCCCGACCCCGAGGTGCGGCTCGCCGCGCCCTGCGCGCTCGCCTCCCTGCACCCCGACCCCGCCCGCGTGCTCGACCTGCTGCGGGAGCGGCTGACCGTCGAGCGGGACACGGAGGTGCGGCTCGCCCTGGTCGCCGCCGTCGGCCGGATCGCACTGCGGCACGAGTCGCTGCGCGCCGAGACGGTCGACTGGCTGGGCTGGCTGTCCTGCGCCGCCCAGGCCCCCGGCCTCCGGCTCGCCGCCCTCGCCCAGCTGGCCAGGTGCGCGCCCGCGCAGATCCCCGACGACGTGGTGGAGCGGGTCACCACACTGCTCGACGAGGTGCGCACCGCCCCCGCCGAACCGGCCGCCGAGACCCCGCGCGCGGCCACCCCGACCCTGATCGGCCAGGTCCGCGAGCTCCTGGAGGAGCACTCCGCGGGCCGCCCCACGCCGTGGACCGAGGAGCTGCTCCGCACCCTGCACACCGCCCTCGACGACCGGGTCGACGACCGCATCGAGCTGATCCTGGCCCAGCTGCGCAGCCCCGACTGGGGGCAGCGCTCGGACGCGATCTGGCTGTGTGGCGGTCTGATACGGGTGTGGCGCGGGCGGTACGACGAGGTGGTCCGGCTCGTCGGCGCCCAGCTGAGCGATCCCGAGCCGCGGCTGCGCGAGGCGGCCACCTCGTTCCTCGAGCGGCTCTTCGAACTGGCCGGCCCCGCCGCCGACGCGCTGGCCACCCGGCTCGCCACCGCCCCGCAGGGGCCGCTCGGCCTGCCGGGGCCGGGGGCGCGGGCCGGCAAGGGCGGGGCGCTGCTCGCGCTCGCCCGCTGCGGGGACGCACGGGCCATCCCGCTGCTCGCCCGGGCCCTTGAGGAGCGGGAGGTGCGGCGCGAGCTGCTGTACGCGGTGGACGCGCTCGGCCCGGCCGCGCTGCCGCTCGCCCCGCTGCTGCGCCGCCGGCTTGCGGAGGTGGAGCTCGACGACCTGCTGTACGACCGGGTGGCGCCGTTGCTGTTCGCGCTGACGGCGGTCCGGGGCGCCCAGGCGCTGCCGGAGGTGCTGCGGGTGCTGCGCGGGGCGCCGCCCAACCGGCGGGACTGGGTACGGGAGGCCTGCCTGCGGACCCTCGCGTCGTTCGGTCCGGTGGCCCGTGAGGCGCTGCCGGACGTGCGGGCGCTGCTGTGCTCGGAGTCGGCGACGGTGTCGTCGATGGCGGCGCAGGCGGTGTGGTCGCTCGACGGTTCGCTCGCGGAGGCGCTCGGCGCCCTGGAGCGGTGGCTGCGGCCGGGCACTTCGGGGGCCGAGTGGTGTGCGGCGGCCCGGTCCCTCGGCGCGATCGGCCCGGCCGCGGCCGCATCGGCCCCGGCGCTCGAGGCGGGCCTCGGGGCGCGGGACCTGTGGGTCCGGGTGCGCTCGGCGGCGGCCCTGTGGCGGGTCGCCGGGGACGCGCCCGCCGTGCTGCCGGTGCTGCTCTCGGCCTGGGACGAGAACCGGCACGCCCGGGTCGCGGTCGCCGAGTGCCTGGCGGAGATGGGGCCCGCGGCCGCGGAGGCGGAACTCGCGATCCGTACGGAGCTCGCCCGAAGACGACGGCACAACGCGCGGGAGGACGGCGCCGGCTCCCACGACGTACACGACGACGAGAAGCTGCTCACGCTGTGCCGGGCGGCGCTGTCGCAGCTGGAGCACCGGGCGTGGTGACGGGGGCGGCTGCGCAGCGAGGGTGATGCCCGGCCTCCGGCTGACCGTTACAGAACCGCAAAGCGGGACATTTACCTTCGTATCCGGTCAGCAGTCGTCGCCGGATCGGAACCCCCGCATGAGCCGCCCGTCCACCACTCCCCGCCAGCACACCCTCCCCCGCCACCGCCCCCTCCCACGCCATCGCGGCCTCGCCCGTCACCGCGGCCTCCTCGCCGGCGGCGCGCTCGCCCTCGCCGTCGGAGGCGGCGTCGTCGGATGCGCGGGGACCGGAAGCGCCGCCATGGCGCCCGACGTGCAGGTCCGGCACGTCTCGGCCGCCCCCGCCGCCGACCGGGCCGCCCGGCCGATGCCCGCTTCCGAGCCGACCCGCCTGACCATCCCCTCCGCGGGCGTGGACGCCGGGCCGGTCCTGCGGCTCGGCCTGGACGCGGGCCAGGAGCTCCAGGTGCCCTCCGTCGAGCAGGCCGGGCAGCCGGGCTGGTACACCGGGAGCGTGACGCCGGGCGAGCGCGGGGCGGCGGTCCTGGTCGCGCACTACGACACGGCCCGCGGCCCGGCCCTCCTGCGGAACGTGGCGGAGATCAAGGCCGGGGACCTGATGGAGGTGGGGCGGGCGGACGGCTCGACGGCCCGGTTCGCGGTCCGCGAGATCCAGCAAGTAGACAAAAAGGACTTCCCTACGAATAAGGTCTACGGGAAGACCGACCGTCCCGAGCTCCGCCTCATCACCTGCGGGGGCCCCGTCCGGGACGGCCACCGGACCGACAACATCATCCTCTTCGCCGACCTGGTGAAGTGAGGGCGCAGGAGTACGAGGGACCAGATTGAGTTCGCGCGGAGTGCAGCTCGCCGCCGTGGCCGTGCCGGCCGCGGCGTTCGGCGTGCTCGTCCTCACCCTGACCGGCTGCGGCGGCCACGGCGAGCTGGAGAGCGCGGGCCCCACCCCGACCGCCGTCGGCCCGGTCCGGCTCTGGCCCGACCTGCCGCCCGCCACCAATCCGCCCATCGACTACGGCGAGACCGACACCGAACGCGTACCCGGCATCCAGGTCCCCGACAACGACGTCCACGGCGTCGACCCGGTCGCGGTGATGCAGGCCGAGGTGCGCGCCCACGGCGACGCGCGCAGCGGGGAGGACGCTCTGTACGAGGAGACCGCACGGGCCATCGAGGCGTGCACCTCCGACCGCAAGGACTGCCCCGTCCTCACCCCGTACTACCGCGATCTCACCGGCAACGGCCGCGACGAGCTGATCGTCGGCATCCGCATGCCCGACCAGCAGCTCGGCGTACGGGTCTACCTCGCCGAGAACGACGGCCTGACCCGCATCATGTCCACCGTCGACCAGGCGATCAGCGTCGAGCTGGCCGGGCGGGACCTGATCATGCGGGTCAGCTCGGCCGGGATCCCCGGGTACGAGTACCGCACGGCGTGGTCGTGGGACGAGCAGCAGCGCTCGATGCTCCCCGCGCGGGACGAGATCGTCCGGGTCAAGCCGCCGGGCCCCGGGGCCTCGCTCGTACCCGCGCCCGACTTCGTCAGCCCCAGCCCCGGCCCCAGCGCCACGCGCACCCCGGCACCGGCCCCGGTCGCGCCCGGCCCCGGGGACCCCGTCCGGTCCGACACCCGGCCCGCCGAGGTGACCCGGTGAAGCGAGTGCCGAAGCGGGTGATCCGGTGAAGCAAGGGCTGAAGCGAGCACGGAAGCGAATGCCGGAGCGAATCCCGAAGCGAATGCCGAAGCGAGTGCCGAAGCGGCTGCGGCTGCCGGCCTGGACCGCGACCCTCACCTGGAAGGCCGCGGTCTTCATCACCGTGATGTGCTGCGCGCTCGCCGCGCTGCTCGGCGTCCTCGTCCACGTGTCGGTGGCCGGCCAGACGGTGAAGGACTCCCGCGACAAGGCGCTGACCCGGCTCGGCGAGGTCAGCAGGCTGTACGAGTCGGGCGAGCCGCTCCCCCGCTTCTCCGGAGTGGACCCGGAAGGGCTGCCCGCCTCGCTGCGGGCGCTCGCGGCCCGGGGTGAGCGCGGCACCATGGTCACCCGGTACCAGGGCCGGCCGACGATGTGGGCGGCGGGCCCGGCCGACGGCCGCGCCCTGGCCGTACGGGTCGACTACACCACGAGCGCGGCCACCATCGACGGCCTCGACCGCTCGATCCTCGGCTCCTCGGTCCTCGCCATCGGGGCGACCCTGCTCGTCGGCGCGTTCGCCGTCACCCGGATCACCCGGCGGCTGCACCTGACCGCGACGGTGGCCCGGCGGATCAGCGCGGGCGACCTCGACGCGCGCGTCAACGACCCCCGCACGAAGGACCCTTCGCGCCCCCAGGACGAGGTGGCCACGGTGTCCGGGGCCCTGGACACCATGGCCTCCTCGCTCCAGCGAAAGCTGCAGACCGAGCAGCGCTTCACCGCCGACGTGGCGCACGAACTGCGCACCCCGCTGACCGGACTGTCCGCCGCCGCCGAACTGCTGCCCGAGGGGCGGCCGTCGGAGCTCGTGCGGGACCGGGTGAAGGCGATGCGTAGCCTCACCGAGGACCTGCTGGAGATCTCCCGCCTCGACGCGGGCACCGAGCGGGTGGACCTGGCGGTGTACGGTCTCGGCCCGCTCGCCGAGCGGGTGGTGCGCGCGTCCGGCAGCGGGACCGAGGTGCGGGTCGCGCGCGACGCGACGGTGGAGACCGACAAGCGGCGCCTGGAGCGGGTCCTCGGCAACCTGGTCGTCAACGCGCACAAGCACGGGGCGCCGCCGGTGGTCCTCACGGTGGACGGCCCGGTGGTGACGGTGCGGGACCATGGCGCCGGATATCCGGAGTACCTGCTGGCGGCCGGCCCGCAGCGGTTCCGTACGGAGAGCGGCGGCAAGGGCCACGGTCTCGGCCTGACGATCGCGGTGGGCCAGGCCGAGGTGATCGGCGCGGACCTGGTGTTCGCGAACGCGCCGGACGGGGGCGCGGTGGCGCGGCTGACGCTGCCGGAGTACGTGAGGCTGTCGGAGCCGGAGGACGCGGCGGAGGTGTAGCGGCCCCGGCCCGGCCGGGGGTGGCGACGTCGAGCCGGGGGCGGCACACCGTCACACAAAAGGGACATAAGGCTTACTGCTTGCTACGTTGCGGACCATGACCGCACCGCCGCCCACGGACGCGAAGGACGCGCAGGACTCACCCCCGCCCGGCCTGCGCGTCCCCAAGCGCCGCGGCGTGGAACTCTCCCTGCTCGTCTGCGCCGTCCTGATCTCCGTCTACGGCTACGCCGAGGTCGGCCTGGCCCGCAGCGGCGCCGTACCACCGGACGCCGCCCGTTACGGCGCGGGCCTCGGACTGCTCGCGCTCGTCGCCCACGCCGCCGTCCGGCTGCGCGCCCCCTACGCCGACCCGCTGCTCCTGCCGATCGCCGTACTGCTCAACGGACTCGGCCTGGTGCTGATCTACCGCCTCGACCTGGAGACGCCCGGCGACCGGGCCGCCCCGACCCAGCTGGTCTGGTCGACGCTCGGGGTGGGCCTGTTCATCGTGGTGGTGCTGCTGCTCCGCGACCACCGGGTGCTGCAGAGATACGCGTATCTGTCAGTGGCGACGGCGCTCGCCCTGATGCTCCTGCCGATCTTCTTCCCCGCCGTGAACGGCGCCAAGATCTGGATCAGGATCGGCGGACTCTCCTTCCAGCCGGGCGAGTTCGCCAAGATCCTGCTCGCTGTCTTCTTCGCGGCGTACCTCGCCGCCAACCGCAACGCCCTCGCGTACACCGGCCGCACACTGTGGCGGATCCAGCTTCCCACAGGCCGCGTCCTCGGCCCGATCGTCGCGATCTGGCTGCTGAGCGTCGGCGTCCTGGTCCTCGAACGGGATCTGGGCACCTCGCTGCTGTTCTTCGGACTGTTCGTGATCATGCTGTACGTGGCGACCGGACGCACCGGCTGGATCGCCGTCGGGCTCGTCCTCGCGGCGGCCGGCGCCTTCCTCGTCGGCTCGCTCGAACCCCACGTACACAGCAGGGTCCAGGACTGGCTCGACCCGTTCGCCTCGATCCGGGCGGGCGACGGCCCGGGCCAGCTCGCCCAGTCGCTCTTCGCCTTCGCCGCGGGCGGGATGCTCGGCGCGGGACTCGGCCTCGGCCACTCCGTCCTGATCGGCTTCGCCGCCAAGTCCGACTTCATCCTGGCCACCGCCGGGGAGGAACTGGGCCTGGTCGGCCTCACCGCCCTCTTCCTCCTCTACGCCCTGCTGGTCGCCCGCGGCTACCGCGCCGGCCTCGCCCTGCGCGACCCCTTCGGCCGGCTCCTCGCGATCGGCCTCGCCTCGATCCTCGCGCTGCAGGTCTTCGTCATCGCGGGCGGGGTGATGGGCCTGATCCCGCTGACCGGAATGGCGATGCCGTTCCTCGCCCAGGGCGGCTCGTCGGTCGTCACCAACTGGGTCATCGTGGCCCTCCTCGTCCGCGTATCGGACTCGGCCCGCGCGCCACGCCCGGACATGGCCGACGCGGGCGTCATCGCACCGATCGTGGAGGACGCGAAGTGACCGCGGAGGACGCGAAGTGACCGCGGAGGACGCGAGGTGACCGTGGATGCCCCGAAGTGACCGTGGAGGCCCCGAAATGATCCGCTACATCCGCCGGGCGGCCGCCCTCTGCCTGATCCTCCTGGCAGCACTGCTCGTCAACGCGGCCAGAGTCATGGTGATCCAGGCGGATCAGCTGGACGACAACCCGGCCAACCGCCGCATCGCGATCACCCGCTGGGGCCAGCCGCGCGGCGAGATCCTCGTCGACGGCCGACCGGTCACCGGCGCGCGCGACAGCGGCCAGCAGCTGCGCTACGAACGCACGTACACCCAGGGCCCGTTGTACGCGCCGGTGACCGGCTACGCCTCCCAGACGTACGGCACGACCCTGATCGAGAACGCCGAGGACCCGGTACTCTCCGGCACCGACCCGATGCTCGCCCCGCTCCCCCTCTGGAACGACCTCAGCCGTGCCCCACGACCCGGCGGGAAGGTGGTGACGACCATCCGGGCCCGGATGCAGGAGGCCGCCTACCGCGGCCTGGACGGCAAGCGCGGCGCGGTGGCGGCGATCGAACCGGCGAGCGGCCGCATCCTGGCCCTGGTCTCCTCCCCCTCGTACGACCCCGGCGCCCTGTCGGGCACGGGCCCGACGGTGAAGGAGTCCTGGCGGCTCCTCAACACCTCCCCGCACCAGCCGATGCTGGCCCGCGCGTTCCGCCAGACCTACCCGCCCGGCTCCACCTTCAAGATCGTGACGGCGGCGGCGGCCCTGGACGCGGGCGTGGTCACGGACCCGGACGCCCCGACCCGGACCCCCGACCCCTTCGTCCTCCCGGGCACCCGCCAGGTCCTCCCCAACGAGGCCACGGGCTGCGCGAACGCGTCCCTCGCGTACGCGATCCAGTGGTCGTGCAACACGGTGATGGCGGGCCTGGGGGTGAAGGTGGGCCTGGAGGGAATGCTGGACACGGTCGAGAACTTCGGCTTCAACGACACGGGCCTGCGCATCCCGTCCTGGGTGGCGAAGTCGAACTTCGACACGTCGATGTCGGCGGACCAACTGGCCCTGTCGTCGATCGGCCAGTTCGACACGGCGGCCACCCCGCTCCAGATGGCGATGGTGGCGGCAGCCGTGGCCAACAACGGCGAGATCGCCCACCCCTACCTGGTCGACCGCACCACGACAGCGGGCGGCACCACCGTGACCACCACCGGCCGCCGCACCTACCACCAGGCCATGCGCCCCTCCACCGCCACCCGGCTCCAGGACCTGATGGTCCGCGCGGTCGAAGACGGCACCGGCACCAACGCCGCCATCCCCGGCGCCCGCGTCGGCGGCAAGACCGGCACCGCCCAACACGGCCTGGGCAACACCGGCACCCCCTACGCCTGGTTCATCGCCTGGGCCCAGGCCCCTGACTCGGCCCAGCCGGCCGTCGCCGTCGCCGTCGTGGTGGAGGACGCGGAGGCGAACCGCACCGACATCAGCGGGGGCGGCGACGCGGCCCCGATCGCCCGGGCGGTGATGGAGGAGGGGCTCCGGCTGGAGAGGGAGGGGCGGGGGTAGGAACCCGAGCGTCCCTAAGCCTGCTTACCCGTCACGTGCGCGAGCCAGCGCTCGGCCCACTGGCGCGTCTCGAGCTCCAGCCAGTCGAAGTCGGAGGCGATGCGGCCGGCGTGCTCACGTAGTTCCCGAAGACGAGCGGGATGAGAGACAGTGTTCGCCCCGATGCCGTCCTGCCAGTAGCCACCATGTACGAGGACATCTCCGTCGAGGGACATCATGATGAAGGCCGGGTTGTTCGCTCCCGCCCCGAGGATCCCGTTCGTGCAGCCGGCCCCCGCAATGTCCCAGTGGTCGGCGAGCGCCACCCGGACCCACCGCCAGGACTGGGACTCCCCGTCAGCAGAGGTGTCCTGCACGACATCGACGCCGATCAGGAATTCGGGTTGTCCGTCTGCGCCCGTCGAGAACAGGCCGCTGTCACGGGCCAGCCGCTCCCACTCCCCGTTGAAGCGGCTCCCCAGGTCCTTCTCGTCGTGCGCGAGGAGGAATCCGTGCCGGCCGCTCTCCGCGCCGACGTGTCCCATGTAACTGGCGACGTTGACGGGAGGCAGGTCGTCGCGTGTTTCCAGGACCTCGTGGAAGACGAACCCGGCGGCGGAGAGCTTCTCCAGGGCCTCCTGTGCGACATCCATGTCACTGCTTCCTTTTCTTCCTTGCGAAAAAACGAGCGGGCGGGCCGTCCTTTCGGACGGCCCGCCCGTTCAGCATCTCACGGCCGGAATTTACCTACGGCGCGCGTAGTGATAGAGCGTCGGCCTGTTGTAGTCGTGGACCCCGTTTTTGAGCGGGAACCATGCGACTTCACCAGTCGACCGATTCAGCATGACGCGGAGCTGGTTGTTCGCCGGCAGACCGATGTTCTCGCCGTCGAAGATGGGCGAACCCACCCAGCTGCCCCAGTCGCGCACGTTGCCGTAGTTCCCGAAGTGGTCGAGACCATTTGCGTTCACACGCTGCACAGCACCCGGGTTCTGGGCGACGTAGCGGGCCAGCCTGTCGAGCTGCCTCGTCAGGTCTTCGTAGTTCGCGAAGTGCGCTGCCCAGTCCGCAGTGCGCTGCCGCTGTGCGGCCTCACCATACGGGTCATTGGTGAACGCCGGGTTCTCCGGCGTCAGTCCATCACCCTCGTTGGGCCGGCTGGGGCCACAGTTGTGGACGAGTGCCGAGGACCCCGCCGCCACGACGTAGTACGTGTGGACGTCGGAGACGGTCAGGTTGTGGACCGTGGCGCCCTGCGCGGTCCAGCGCTCGACCGAACCGATCTGGACGTAGCTGCCCGCACTGGTCCGCAGCCACTCACCGGCGGTGAGGTCGGTGGCCTCGATCCACTTGCCGACCTCGGGGACCCAGAAGGGGTGCCCGTCGGTCGCCGTGATCTTCGCGGTCTTCGTCCCTGCCTTGCCGTCGATGTCGATGGTGACGGTGACGAGGTGCTTGAGGCCCTGGCCCTTGATCGCGGCCGTGACCGTCTCGATCAGGGTCTCGCCCGTCTTCGGGTCGGTCGCGACGACCTTGTCGCCCGCCTTGACCTTCTCGATCGACTTGGTTGAGCCATCCGCCATCAACACCTTCGTGCCGGGCACGAAGCTGTTGTTGATCGGGCAGGAGCCGCCGCTCTCGGCCTTGCCGGAGCCGCCGCTTCCACTGGTTCCGCCCTTACCACGGGAGGAACCGCCGGAGGAGCCGCCCGGCTTGGTCGTATTGACCTTGCCGCCGCCCTTGCCGCCTCCGCCGCCCTTGCCGCCACCCTTGCCGGCGTGGGACGAGGCCTTCGGGGCCGCCTTCGCCTGGGCCTTCTTCTGGACGGGGTTACCGGTCTTCCGCTTGGCGGCGGCTGCTGCGTCGGCCTTTCTCTTGGCTTCTTCCGCAGCCTTCTTCTTGGCCCTTTGCGCGGCCTCCTTCTTGGCCTTCTCGATTGCCAGCTTCTTGGCTCTCAAGGCTGCCTCTTCGGCGGCCTTGGCGGCCTTGAGGACGGCCTCGGCGGCCTTCTTGGCTGCCTTGAACGCCTGGATGGCGTCGATGGTGCGGTTGATCGCCTTCAGGACAGACGGGATCTTGCCGAGCTTCGTCCACGGAATGGCGTCCAGGATGATGCTGCCGCAGGACCACATGTCACCGCCGAAGCAGGCCATGGCGTCGTTGATGCCGATGAAGTCCTTCAGCGTCTCCCACGCGACCGCGAGGATGACGGAGGTGAGGGACTTGCCCTGCATCGCCTCGGCCTGCGCGACCTGCGCCGCCGACAGACCCGCGCCCGCGAGGGCCGCGGCCCGCTCGGAAGCGGTGAGGCTGATCGCCAGACCGGTCGGGTCGGCGTACGTCACCGGGTTGTTGTGCGCGTACGCGTACCCGTTGGACTGCAGCGGGTCGTTCAGGTCGACCAGCGGATCGGCGGACAGGAAGCGTCCGACGACGGGGTCGTAGAGACGGGCGCCCAGCGGCTGGAAGCCGGAGGCGTCGTCTCGGGTCTGTCCCGTGAACCCCTTGTGGGTCTGGAGGTTCTGACCCGCGGTGTCGGCGCCACGCTGGTTGCCGAACGGGTCCTGCTTGCGCACCCGGACCGGCATGTTGGTGTAGAGGCCGACCTCGGTGTACGCGCTGTCCTGGTGGTCTGTGGTCTGGGCGACCAGTGCGTCACCGCCGGTGCCGTTGGCGTAGCGCAGGATCGCGCCGCCCGGGGTGGTGTACGTGCGCTCGGTGCGGACCAGGACGCCGCCCTGCTGGACGGTGACCGTGGCGTCGCCCACGTTCAGCGTGGCCTGCTTGCCCTGGATGGTCAGCAGGCGCCCGCCGTCGGGGCCGTAGATGTGACGGGTGTCGTTCTGCGGCAGCCACTGCTGAGCGGCCTGCGCCGCGTCACAGGTAGCCAGAACGATCGCGGTCCCGTTCACGTTCGCCGCGCCCTGCACCGCGAGGCACAGACCGGAGGCGACGTGGGTCAGCTGACCCGACGCATTGCGCTTGAGCTGCTGCGCGGCGGAACCGTTGCACTTCTGCAGCTGCGCAGCCGAACCAGCGGTGTTCGCCGCCGGCTGGACACACCAGGTGTCGTAGACCTCGAGCGTACCGAGATTGGCGTCCGCCTGGCCGGGGGCCGGGTCGAAGTGCCACGCCTGCGCCACGGTGCCGTTGCACTGGTAGAGCTGGATGGCGTTGCCCGCGGTCGCGAGACCGGACTTCAGGTCGAGGCACTTCTGGCCCAGACCCACGTACGGGGTCTTGCCACCCGTGCCCTGACCGGTGATCCGGTCGACCTGACCGTCAGGAGTCCAGGTCAGCTCCTGCTTGTCGCCGTTCTGGACTGAGGTGATCGACTTGGTCTCACCGGTCAGCTCGTACAGACGCGTGGCCTCGGCCGTGACCTGCGCACCCGCGGGCGTCTTGTAGGTCTTCGAAACCTTGGTCAGCGTGTGCGGCTGGTCCTTGGCAGCACCCTTGCCGTACGCGTACGTGCTGGTGGCGTCCTTCGAAGCGTCGCCGGTGAGGTCCTTCTCGGTCAGCTTGGTGCGGTTGCCGAGGAGGTCGTACTCGTACTCCTGCCAATAGCCGGAGTTGTCGGTGCCGGCGGCGACGTTCAGGGTGCCGTCGGTGTTCTTCGGGGTGGTGCAGTTCGTCTGGTCCTTCGAGGTCCAGGCGGACTTGAGCTGACCCATCGGGTCATAGGCGAAGCACTGGCGCTCCTCGATCCCGACGGACTTCTCCTGGATCGAGGTGACGTTGCCGGCCGGGTCATAGGTGTACGCCCGGTTCGACACAAGGTTGCCGTTCACCAGGGAGGCAGTGTTCTGCTCCCGGTAGACCGACTGCTCCTTCAGCTCACCGCTGCCCTCGTCGTACGAGCTCTGCGCCCACACACGGTAGGGCTGAGCGCCCAGGGTGGAGCGAAGAACCTGACCGTACGGGGAGTAGACGGTCTCGGAGCCGTACCAGTCCTTGCCGGAGATGGAGAGCGGCTTACCGTCCTTGTTGTAGCGGACGACCAGCTTCTCGGCGCCGAACTTGCCGACCTCCGGAAGCGTGGTGTCTTCCAGCGCTCCCGTGTCCGAGTAGGAGTAGCTGTAGTTGTAGTCCTTCTGCAGACCCCACGTGTCAGCGATCGACTGAGGCAGGGACAGCGTGGTCGAGGTCGGCGCGTAGTCCTTGGTGTAGCCGTTGACCTTCTGGGTGTACGCCAGACCGTCCGTGTAGCGGGTGGCGCTGGCGGCCATGCCCTTGCCGCCCGGAACGGTGTCGTACGTGAAGTCCGACAGGAGCGTGCCGTTGGCGTCGTTCAGGCGCTGCTGCTTGGGCCGCGACAGCTCGTCGTAGTCGTTCCAGATCTTGACGCCGCGGGCGTTGGTCGTGGTTTGGACACGACCGAGAGCGTCGTACTCGGTGTAGGTCGTGCCGGTATCCGGGTCGGTGGAAGACAGCATCCGACCGTTGTGGTCGTAGGTCCACGTCCACGGGTGCGTCGGATCGGCCGAGGCGGTCGCCTTCTTGACGTCTCCGTGCGGGGTGTACTCGTAGCGAGTCGACGTGTACCCGTCGGGCGCGGCAGGGTTGAAGGTGTCCGTGCGCGTCGTGCGACCCATCGCGTCGGTGAAGACGCGGTAGGACGAGTCACCCTGCGGGTTGATGACCTTGGACCAGTCCTGGCCGTACTCGTAGCGGGTGGCCCGCTCCGGGTACGCCTTGGACGAGGTCTCCTTGGTGACCGGGTCCACGTACTTCATGTACGGGGTCTCCTGGACCACACGGCCCAGACCGTCGTACGTGAAGCGCGTGATGTTCGGGATCGCGGTGTCGGCGAGCGGGGTGAACAGCTCGCCCGGCTTCGCCTCCTTGGTCAGGTAGGCGTTGTTGGTCTGCCACACCTCACCGGAGGAGTTGTACAGCGTGTCCGTGACCAGGTAGCCGGCGTCGTTGTCGGCCTCCTCCAGCGACTGACGCTCACGGCCGAGGCCGTCGTACAGCGTGACGGAGGTCTCGATCCGGTCCTCGTAGCCACGGGAGTAGCTCGTGACGTAAGGAGGCTTGCGGACCTCGAGCGACGCGTCGTTCGGGTCCTGCTCCGGCTTCGGGATCGTGTACTCGGCGCGGAAGTCCGGCACGGCACCCGCCGCAGGCGTGCGGCCTGCGGCCCAAGCCTCGGCCAGACGGCCCAGCGGGTCGAACTTCGCCTCGCTTACGTTCCCGTTGGCGTCGGTCGTCTTCAGCGTGACCGCGCGGCCCGGCTCCAGCTCCTGGACCTGTGTGTGACCAAGCTGGTTGACCTGGGTGACCTTGAACACCTGACCGCTCGGCGGGTCGAAGGTGATCGTGCCGGTCTTGCCGTTCTGGTCCGTCGCACGGATCACACGGCCGACGGCGTCGAAGCCGGTCGTGCCGTTGCTCTGGAAGCCGGTGCCGTCGCCCTTCAGCTGCCAGGTCTCCGTGGCGAGAGCACGCGTGGTGTCGGCGAGGGTCGCGCCGTAGGCCGCGCTGTCGTACGCGGTACGGGCAGCGCCGGTCAGCGTGGTGAGGTCGGTCCAGTTCGCGCCCGCACAGGTGGTCGGCGAGGTGAGAACCTGCTTGGTCAGACCGATGATGTTCTTGCCTGTGTGGTGCAGGTACTCCGACTTGGTGCAGGACTCGTCATTCGGCTTGTCCACGTCACCGAGGGACTCGACCAGCGTCGGCAGACCGTAGGTCGACTCGTAGGTCGTCTTCGTACGGACCTCGCGCACGGTGCGCGGGTCGTCCGAGTTGGTACCGGAGGACTTCGTGTACGCGATCTCCTCGGGCTCCGTGACGCGCCAGGCCTTCAGCGGGTCGAGGCCGTCGTCGCGGTTGCGCTTGGCCAGCTCGGTGGCCTCGGGGATCGTGACGCTGCGACTGAGCCAGTCCGTGTCGGCATCGGTCGCGTTCGT